>NZ_SPEY01000086.1 GCF_009360615.1 Comamonas sp. | reverse complement strand
AAGGAAAGCCTGATCTCGGCCCGCGTCTGGCCGTCGAAGACGCTCAGCGAACGATCGCAGACTGCCCGGCCATTCTTCGCCGGAATCATGAGGGCGCTCAGCGGATCGCTGACATTGAGCAGGTCCTGCGGCGATGTTTCCACCCAGGGGTCGCGCTTCTTCACCGGAGGCTGGTTTTCCGCCGCGACGACATTGCCATTGGCGAAGCGGATCGTGGTGCTCTTGTTCTTGCGGCCATGCTTGTAGGCGAGATCGAAGCTCTTCGGCACGACCTTGCCGCCGACGGCGCTGCCGGTAACGTGCACGGTGCCGTCCGTATCGTCGAACACCCGCGCCAGACCGGAGGTCAGGAAACGGCCATTGAGGTTGTAATTCGCGCCATTGACCGTGGTTTCTATGGCGGACCGCGCAATGGAAAGCCCGAAAATGGAAATATCGTATTCCGTCCGGTAAAGATCATCGGCCCGGGCCGGGCCGCTGGCCATCGTCAGTGCCCCCAAGCTCAGGCCCGCGAAGGCCAGACCTGCCGCAGCCGCCACACCACACTGCGCCAGCCGGTGCCGGACGGGCTTCAACACATGCGACGGTTCGATCATACTCGGCATTCCTTTCGCCTGCTTCTCCAATGAAGGTTTTCAACCACATTGGACCGCCAGAAAGTTGCGTGGGATTCTTCGATACAGTATCTGTGCAACAGGCAAAACCGGCGAAGTTATGATTGCAAGCTTTCGTGAAGACCATTCGGAAGCCGGAAAACCGCGTCTTTGCGCGATGGATACGGAATCTCACTTGACTGCAACGGCTGCTGTCACTATAGAAACGCGACTTTCCCAATAGGCCGCCTGTCCGAGATCGCGCGCCAGCAGCATCAAACTGCGTTGATTGCTTGAATTCGGACATTCGGGTCGGGGCCTGAAGAACGTAATTGAAGGTGAGACCAAAATGTCCCGCGCTTGTGAATTGACCGGCAAGTCGGTCCAGTACGGCAACAATGTCAGCCACGCGAACAACAAGACGCGTCGCCGCTTTCTGCCGAACCTCTGCAATGTTACGCTGATCTCTGAAGCACTCGGCCAGAGCTATCGTCTGCGCGTTTCTGCCAACGCCCTGCGTTCGGTCGAACATCGCGGCGGTCTGGATGCGTTCCTCGTCAAGTCCGACGACAAGGAACTGTCGCAGCGCGCTCGCCTGCTGAAGCGTCAGATCGCAAAGAAGCAGGCTGAAGCAGTCGCTGCCTAAGCTTTCGGCCAAATGATTTGACAAAAAAGGCCGGCTCTCGTCGGCCTTTTTTGCTGGTTCCATCACCCAGGATAAAAAAATGTCAATCGAGACACCCTCTTTTTCCCGGCTTATGCCAGCGATACTGGCCATGTGCGTGGCGGTTGCCGCGTCGAATATTCTCGTCCAGTATCCGTTCCAGCATTTCGGCCTCGGTGAAGTTCTGACCTATGGTGCCTTCACCTATCCTGTCGCCTTTCTGGTCAATGACCTGACGAATCGCCGCTTCGGCCCTGCCGCCGCGCGCAAGGTGGTCTATGCCGGTTTCGTGCTGGGCGTCGTCATGTCGATCTGGCTGGCAACCCCGCGCATCGCGATTGCCTCGGGCTCGGCCTTTCTTTTCGCACAGCTGATGGACATCACCGTCTTCGACCGCCTGCGCCGCAAGACCTGGTGGAAAGCGCCCTTTGCCGCCGCCATGTTCGGCTCTGTGCTCGATACGGTCCTGTTCTTCTCGATTGCCTTCGCAGCCGGATTTGCGTGGATCGACACGCTCACGGGAATGCCCGATTCGTCGCTTGCCGAACCGGCGTCCTTCCTCGGCCTCGGCGTGCCACTCTGGGCGTCGCTGGCTTTTGGCGACTTCTTTGTGAAGGTCATCATGGGGACGCTTATGCTGATCCCCTATGGGGCAATCCTCGCCGTCTTCGCCCCGTCGCTTTATGCGCCAAGCCGGACAACGGCGGAAGAGGCATGAAAAAGGGCGCTTGAAGCATTTCCAGCAAAAGCGTGAAGCGCCTTTGCGTTCGGAAATGCGTCAAATAAACTTCAAGCGTCCTTTGCTTTACCTTCTGCCAGCCCGGCGCCTGCCCTTGGCCGGAGCCGCAGCCCCCTGCTCCTCGAAAAGCGAGGCAAGCTGTTCGGTCATCGCGCCAGCCAGTTCGTCAGCATCGACGATGGTGACGGCGCGCTGATAATAGCGCGTGACGTCATGGCCGATGCCGATGGCGATCAGTTCCACCGGCGAACGCGTTTCGATTTCCTCGATCACGGCGCGCAGGTGCCGCTCCAGATAGTTGCCGGGATTGACGGAAAGCGTCGAGTCGTCGACCGGCGCGCCATCCGAAATCATCATCAGGATCTTGCGTTGTTCAGGCCGCCCAAGCAGGCGCTGATGCGCCCAGATCAGCGCCTCGCCGTCGATATTTTCCTTCAGCAGCCCTTCGCGCATCATCAGGCCCAGATTGCGCCGTGCGCGCCGCCATGGCGCGTCAGCGCTCTTATAGACGATGTGGCGCAGATCGTTGAGGCGACCCGGATTGGCGGGCTTGCCGCGTCCAAGCCACGCTTCGCGCGACTGGCCGCCCTTCCACGCCTTGGTGGTGAAGCCCAGAATTTCCACCTTCACGCCGCAACGTTCCAGCGTGCGGGCGAGAATATCCGCGCAGGTCGCGGCAACCGTGATCGGGCGACCGCGCATGGAGCCGGAATTGTCCAGCACCAGCGTGACAACCGTATCGCGGAAATCCGTATCGCGCTCCTGCTTGTAGGAAAGCGGCTGCGTCGGATCGATGACGATGCGCACCAGACGCGCCGAATCGAGATAGCCCTCTTCCAGATCGAAATCCCACGAGCGGTTCTGCTGCGCCATCAGGCGGCGCTGCAGGCGGTTGGCGAGACGCCCCACCACGCCCTGCAGATTGGCAAGCTGCTTGTCGAGGAAACCGCGCAGACGATCGAGTTCCGCCTCGTCGCAAAGATCGGTCGCTTCGACCTCTTCATCGAACTCGCGCGTGAAGACCCGGTAGCTTTGCGCGGTTCCGGCCCAGGCCCGGCTATCGCCGCTTTGCGCCACGGGCATGCCGTCCTGACTCTGGGATTCAAAGTGCAGAGGCAGGGCAAAACTGCTGCGCCGCCTGGGGCCGCCGGCACCTCGCGGCGCATCCTCCTGCGCCGCACGCACCGCCATGCCAACCCAGCGGCTGACGGCCAGGGCAGGCTCGACAAACTGCTGCTGCCGGTCTCTGAAGCGCCGCAGCCGATCCCAGTGCCGGCCCAGCGGGGAAGCCATGGACATCCGCGTGGACTCCACCAGATCGGCCATGCGCTCCGGTATCTCGTGTCCTGTCAACCGGCTCCAGCCCGTGACGGCCACTGCGAACAGCAAGATGCCCAGACTGCTTTCCGTGAGGCCGGAATCCACGAATGCCTGGCACCAGTTCACAAAGCGCTGGCGCATGTTCTCGCGCGCTCCGGGCCAGGCCTCGGGCACCAGACTCTCCACACGCAACTGCTCGAGCAGCTCGAACACCATGCGCTCCACCGGGTCTTGCGGCAGATGGGCCTGAAACAGGGCCTGGTCGCTCCACTGCAGACGCAGCCCCATGCTGTCGAGCAGGCCGCGCTGATCCGTCTGCTGCACCGGGACCTGACTATGGTGGGCCGCCGCCTGGGGTATGGGCGTGGTGCCGCGGTACAACGTCTGGCCGCTCCATTGCAGGCTGGCGTCGCCGGTGACCGCGCGCAGCATGGCGCCGCCCCAGACCTCCATGCGAGACAGCGAGGCAGGGCCGGAGGTCTCGGTGCTCATGCCAGCAACGCCAGTACTGGTTCTTCAGGTTGCGCCAGCTCCTGGGCGAAGCAGCGCTGGAAATACTCGCGCACGATGTCGCGCTCGGCAGGCTCGCATTTGTTGAGGAACGACAGCTCGAAGGCCAGCTTCAGGTCGTGGAAGATGGCTATGTTCTCGGCCCAGCTAATCACCGTACGCGGAGACATCAGCAAGGACAGATCGCCCACCGCAAAGCCCTTGCGCGTCAGCCCGGCCAGCGCCACCATGGCGTCCACCTTGCGGCGCCCGTCGGCCGTGGCCAGATCCGGCACGCGCGCCAGCACGATGGCCGCTTCCTCGGCCGGGGGCAGATAGTTCAGGCTGGTGACCAGATTCCAGCGATCGAGCTGGGCATGGTTGAGCTGCTGGGTGCCGTGATAGAGCCCGTTGAGATTGCCCTGGCCCAGGGTGTTCATGGTGGCAAACAGCCGAAAGCAGGGATGCGGCTCAATCACCCGCTTCTGATCGAGCAAGGTAAAGCTGCCCTCACGCTCCAGAACCCGCTGGATGACGAACATCACGTCGGGGCGGCCGGCATCGTACTCGTCAAACACCATGGCCACGGGCCGCTGCAGCGCCCAGGGCAGGATGCCTTCCTGGAACTGGGTCACCTGCTTGCCATCCTGCAGCACGATGCTGTCCTTGCCCACCAGATCCAGGCGGCTGATATGACCGTCCAGATTCACGCGCACGCAGGGCCAGTTCAGCCTCGCCGCCACCTGCTCTATATGTGTGGATTTGCCCGTGCCGTGCAGTCCCTGAATGACGACGCGCCGGTTGTGCGAGAAGCCCGCCAGGATGGCTTGCGTCACCTGCGGATTCAGGCGGTAGGCCTTGTCAATGGCGGGAACATGCTCGCCCGGCTCGGCAAAAGCCGGCACGCTCATGTCCGTGTCGATGCCAAATACATCGCGCACGCTGACGGTGCGGGTGGGCTGCAGCAGGCTCAGGTCAGTCATCATCGGCTTCCGGTGGAACGTCATCGTTAATGCGGGCGATCGCCGCGACGGCCGCCTGCAGCTTGGGAAGAAAGGACAAGGCCTTCTCCTTGGAAAAACGCATGATGGGTGCCTGCACGGCAAGCCCCATATTGGAGTTGCCCTGGGGCGCTGGCACCAGCACGCCAAGGCACAGCAGCCCGGGCAGGAACTCCTCGTTGTCGAAGGCATAGCCCTGCGCCCGCACCTGATCGAGCTCCTGATCCAGCGCCTCGAAGGTCGTCAACGTATTGCCGGTGAACGTTTCCAGCGGCACATTGGCCAGCAGCCGGCGGCGCTGTGCGGGCGACATCTGGCTCAGGAACAGCTTGCCCGTGGCCGAACAGTGCGCGGGCACTCGCGAGCCCGGGTGCAGATAAAAGCGCAGCGGCGCCGGCGTCTCCACGCGGTCCAGATACAGGACCTCGCTGCCCGAGAAAGCCGTGATGTTGCAGCTCTCGCCGAGCTCGCGTACCAGCTGGGTCAGCACCGCATGGCGCGCGCCATGCGTGGTGTTGTTGAGCAACACGTTCTCCGCCAGCCGCATCAGCCGCTGCCCCGTGCCGTAGTGGCGGCCGTTGCCGTCTCTTTGCAGGATTCCGGCGCCCTCCAGCTGCGCAAGCATGCGGTGCATGGTCGGCTTGGGCAACCCTGTCTCTTCCACCATGGTTTGCAGGGTGAAGGGCTGGCTCTTCTGCGCCACGGCTTCCAGCAGCGCGAACAAACGCAGATTGGGCGTGTCTCCGTCCAGGCGAGCCGAGGGGGTTTCTTCGCTGTGCTTCATATCGTTGCCGATCATATTAATTTCCATTTTTCGAGTCAATTTATTCCATAAAAAGAAATTTACTTGCACGAAAACAAAAAAATGCCATAGACTGACATCGTTATTTCTTTTTTCGGAACCATAGGTTTCAAATTTTCAAGGAGACAGAGATGGCTGCAACGGACAATCGTAAAGTGGTTGAAGGCGTTCACAAGATGACCCCTTCGGAAGCGTTCGTGGAAACCTGCGTCGCCAATGGCGTCAGCGAGATGTTCGGCATCATGGGTTCCGCCTTCATGGATGCCATGGACATCTTCGCCCCCGCAGGCATTCGCCTGATCCCGGTGGTGCATGAGCAAGGTGCGGCCCATATGGCCGACGGCTATGCCCGCGTCTCGGGTCGCCACGGCGTGGTGATCGGCCAGAACGGCCCCGGCATCAGCAACTGCGTGACCGGGATTGCCGCAGCCTACTGGGCGCACAGCCCGGTGGTGATCGTGACCCCCGAGACCGGCACCATGGGCATGGGCCTGGGCGGCTTCCAGGAAGCCAATCAGCTGCCCATGTTCCAGGAGTTCACCAAGTACCAGGGCCATGTCTGCAACCCCAAGCGCATGGCCGAGTTCACGGGCCGCGTCTTCGACCGCGCCATGTCCGAGATGGGCCCGACCCAGCTCAATATTCCGCGTGACTACTTCTACGGCGAGATCGAGTGCGAGATTCCCAAGCCCATGCGCGTGGACCGCGGCCATGGCGGCGAGGCCAGCCTGCAGGCCGCCGTGGAGCTGCTCAAGACCGCCAGGTTCCCGGTGATCCTGGCCGGCGGCGGCGTGGTCATGGGCGATGCCGTGGAAGAAGCCCGGCAGCTGGCCGAACGCCTGGGCGCGCCTGTGGCCACCGGCTATCTGCGCAACGACGCCTTTCCCGCCAAGCACCCTCTGTGGGCCGGCCCCCTGGGCTACCAGGGCTCCAAGGCCGCCATGAAGCTGATTGCCCAGGCCGATGTGGTGATCGCGCTGGGCTCGCGCATGGGTCCCTTCGGCACCTTGCCCCAGCACGGGATGGACTATTGGCCCAAGACCGCCAAGATCATCCAGATCGAGGCCGATCACACCAATCTGGGCCTGGTCAAGAAGATCGCCGTGGGTATCAACGGCGATGCCAAGGCCGTGGCGGCCGAACTGAGCCGGCGCCTGGCCGATGTGACGCTGGACTGTGACGCGACCAAGGCGGCACGCGCCGACACCATCGCCACGGAAAAGGCGGCCTGGGAGAAGGAACTCGACGGCTGGACCCACGAACGCGACCCCTACAGCCTGGACATGATCGAAGAGGCCAAGGGCGAGCGCACGCCGACCGGCGGCAGCTATCTGCATCCCCGCCAGGTGCTGCGCGAACTCGAAAAAGCCATGCCGCCGCGCGTCATGGTGTCCACCGACATCGGCAACATCAACTCCGTGGCCAACAGCTATCTGCGCTTTGACGAGCCACGCAGCTTCTTCGCTCCCATGAGCTTCGGCAACTGCGGCTATGCCCTGCCCACCATCATCGGTGCCAAGTGCGCAGCACCCGATCGTCCGGCCATTGCCTACGCAGGTGACGGTGCCTGGGGCATGAGCATGATGGAAATCATGACCGCCGTGCGCCACGACATCCCCGTGACCGCCGTGGTGTTCCACAACCGCCAGTGGGGCGCGGAAAAGAAGAACCAGGTGGACTTCTACAACCGCCGCTTCGTCGCCGGCGAACTGGAGAGCGAAAGCTTCTCGGAGATCGCCAAGGCCATGGGTGCCGAAGGCATCGTGGTGGACCACATCGAGGACGTGGGCCCGGCACTGCAAAAAGCCATCGACATGCAGATGAAGGAAGGCAAGACCTGCGTGATCGAGATCATGTGCACCCGCGAGCTCGGCGATCCCTTCCGCCGCGACGCCCTGTCCAAGCCCGTGCGCCTGCTGGACAAGTACAAAGACTTTGTCTGACACCGTCTGACACCCCCTGAGGCGCTGCGCGCCTTCCCCCTCGTTGCACGGCGCCTCTCTACCCGCTGCGTGGGGGAGGGGGACGACACCCACGGTGCGGGGCGGCCCTTCCTCGATGTCCCTGGGTTGGGCCGCGCCGGTTTCATGCGCCTTGGGTAAAGCGCAAGGCCCTCGAAAGCCGACTCCCAGACCCCTGCGTTGCTCGCGCCGGGACTTGTACTTCCCCGCAGGAGCTTTCATGACTCCCCCACTCTCGCTTGCCGTGGCCGCCGACGACGCGCCCGCCACGCCGCGTCCCCATCTCCAGCAATTGATCGACCAGGCCCGGGCCCGCGGCCCGATTTCCGTGGCCGTGGCCTACCCCTGCGATGCCAGCTCTTTGCAGGCGGCCATGCAGGCGGCGGAAGCCGGCCTGATCAAGCCCCTGCTGGCAGGCCCGCGCCAGCGCATCGAGGCTGCGGCTCGCTCTGCCGGTCTGGATCTGTCGGCCGCCGAGATCCACGCCACGGCGGACGACTCCCGCGTCGCTGCGGCCCAGGCCGCAGCCCTGTGCCGCGATGGCCAGGCCCGGGCTCTGATGAAGGGCAGCCTGCACAGCGACGATCTGCTGGGCGCGGCCGTGGCGCGCGAAGCCGGCCTGCGCGGCAGCCGCCGGGCCAGCCATGTATTCATCATGGACATCCCCGGCTACGACCGCCCTCTGCTGATGACCGACTGCGTGGTCAACATCTTCCCCAGCCTGATGGAAAAGCGCGACATCGCCCAGAACGCGGTTGATCTGGCGCAGGCCATCGGCATCGTCCAGCCGCGCGTGGCCCTGCTGTCGGCGGTGGAAACCGTCAACCCGGCCATTCCCGGCACCATCGATGCGGCAGCCCTGTGCAAGATGGCCGACCGCGGCCAGATCACGGGCGGCATCTTTGACGGCCCACTGGCCTACGACAACGCCATCTCCCTGCATTCGGCGCACAACAAGGGCATCGTCTCCGATGTCGCAGGCCGTCCCGATGTGCTGCTGGCGCCCAACCTCGAAGCTGGAAACATGATCTACAAGCAGCTGGTCTATATGGCCAACGCCGAATGCGCCGGCCTGGTGCTGGGCATGCGCGTGCCCATCGTGCTGACCAGCCGCTCCGATTCGGTGGCCAGCCGCATCGCCTCCTGCGCCCTGGCCGTTCTGGCCAGTGCAGGGATGCAGGTATAGAGCAAGACCTGATCAAGGCCCGGCCGGACACTGCGGTGGCCGGGCCTTTCTGTCAAACGCCTGTCTCCCGCAGACGCCAGAAACGAAAAAGCCTCAGAGTATTTCTACTCTGAGGCTTAACGTTTGGTGCGGCTGGCAGGAATCGAACCCACGACCCCTTGGTTCGTAGCCAAGTACTCTATCCAGCTGAGCTACAGCCGCATTGGCGGAGAGGGTGGGATTCGAACCCACGGTACGTTTGCACGTACGCCTGATTTCGAGTCAGGTACATTCGACCACTCTGCCACCTCTCCTGTGTCGAAGCATCTATTGTAGCCTAAAAATTCAGGCCTTCAGCAAAGTTTTGCCACCCATGTACGAAACCAGTGCTTCGGGCACGGTGATCGAGCCGTCGGCGTTCTGATAGTTCTCCAGCACGGCGACCAGCGTACGGCCCACGGCCAGGCCGGAACCGTTGAGCGTGTGCACCAGTTCGTTCTTGCCCTGGGCATTCTTGAAGCGGGCCTGCATGCGGCGCGCCTGGAAGGCTTCGCAGTTGGAGACCGAGCTGATTTCGCGGTAGGTGTTCTGTGCGGGCACCCAGACTTCCAGGTCGTAGGTCTTGGCGGAGCCAAAGCCCATATCGCCCGTGCACAGGCTCATCACGCGGTACGGCAGACCCAGCTTCTGCAGCACGGCTTCGGCATGGCCGGTCATCTCTTCCAGCGCTTCATAGCTTTTTTCGGGATGCACGATCTGCACCATCTCGACCTTGTCGAACTGGTGCTGACGGATCAGACCGCGCGTGTCGCGACCGCCGGAGCCGGCTTCGGAGCGGAAGCAGGGGCTGTGTGCGGTCAGCTTGATGGGCAGACGGTCTTCAGCCAGCACTTCGTCGCGCACCAGATTCGTCAGCGGGACTTCGGCCGTGGGAATCAGGTACAGAGCCGCAGTGTCGGGCAGGGGCTCGGCATCCTGGCCGCCCTTCTGGGCCGCAAACAGATCGCCTTCGAACTTGGGCAGCTGGCCCGTGCCCTTGAGCGAATCGCTGTTGACGATGTAAGGCACATAGCATTCAGTGTAGCCATGCTGCTCGGTCTGCAGGTCCAGCATGAACTGGGCCAGCGCACGGTGCAGGCGCGCAATCTGGCCCTGCATCACGGTGAAGCGGGCACCGGAGAGCTTGACGCCGGCTTCGAAGTCCAGGCCGATGGGCGCGCCCAGATCGACGTGATCCTTGATCTCGAAGTCGAAATTCCTCGGCGTGCCGAAGCGGCGCACTTCCACATTGCCTTCTTCGTCGGCGCCCACGGGCACGGACTCATGAGGCAGATTGGGCACGGCCGCCAGCATGGCCTGCAGCTCGGTCTGGATCTGGTCCAGGCGCGTGGCCGATTGTTCCAGCTCGGTCTTCATGGCGGCCACTTCGGCCTTGGCGGCTTCGGCGGCGTCCTTTTCGCCCTTGCCCATCAACATGCCGATCTGCTTGGACAGCTGGTTGCGCTTGGACTGCAGCTCCTCCGTGCGCGTCTGGATGGACTTGCGTTCGGATTCCAGCGCCTTGAAGGCTTCCACGTTCAGGAAGGCTTGGGGGTTCTTGCGGGTTTGCAGTCGGGCGACGACTGAATCCAGGTCTTTGCGGAGAAGTTGAATGTCGAGCATAGAGGGGGATTTTAGAGCGACTGGCCGCACCCGGCCGATACGCGGGGGATGGCAGCAGTCAGCTATCAAAAGCAAAGCGCCTTGCGCAAGCTATTCATAGAATTTCAGCATAAAACTATCTGAAATTACCGAATACCATGCGCAAGGCGCTATGAAGTTTCAAGCAATCAACTTGTCAGAACTCAATGTCCGGTCTCGGGCGCCTTGCGCACTGCGATCTCCAGGCCCGTGGCCGCATCGATCTTCAGACCCTTGGGCAGCGGGAACTTGATGGTTTCCTCGATGCCGTCCATCTTGCGCACGGCGACTGCGCCCAGTTGGCGGATGCGTGCGATGACCTCGTCGACCAGCACTTCGGGCGCCGAGGCACCGGCCGTCAGCCCCACGCGGGCCGCATCGGCAAACCACTCCTGCTTGAGCTCGAGCGCGTTGTCCACCATGTAGGCAGGCGTGCCCAGGCGATCGGCCAGCTCGCGCAGGCGGTTGCTGTTGGAGCTGGTCGGGCTGCCGACGACGATGACCAGATCCACCTGGGGGGCCAGCACCTTCACGGCGTCCTGGCGATTCTGCGTGGCATAGCAGATGTCCTGCTGCTTGGGCTCGCGCACCTGCGGAAAACGCGCCTTGATGGCGGCCTTGATGCCTGCGGCGTCGTCGACCGACAGCGTGGTCTGCGTCACCACGGCCAGCTTTTCGGTCTGGCGCGGCGCCACCTTGGCCACATCGCCCTCATCTTCGACCAGGTGAATGCCTTCGGAGAGCTGCCCCATGGTGCCTTCGACCTCCGGGTGCCCCTTGTGGCCGATCATGAGGAACTCGTAGCCTTCCTTGGCCAGCTTGGCGACTTCCACATGCACCTTGGTGACCAGCGGGCATGTCGCATCGAAGATGGCAAAGCCGCGGCGCTCGGCCTCCTCCTGCACGGCCTTGGAGACGCCATGCGCCGAAAAGATCAGCGTGGCGCCGGGCGGCACTTCGTCCAGCTCCTCGATGAAGATGGCGCCCTTGGCCTTGAGGTCGTTGACGACGAAGGTGTTGTGCACGATCTCGTGACGCACATAGATGGGCGCGCCGAACTTGGCCAGCGCCCGCTCCACGATCTCGATGGCGCGATCCACCCCGGCGCAAAAGCCGCGCGGCTCGGCCAGCAGGACTTCCTTGGCTCCCACCACCTCAGAGCACCCCGATCAACTTGACTTCAAAGGTCACGGGCTGGCCCGCCAGCGGGTGGTTGAAGTCGAACAGCACGGCACCGTCCTCGCGCACCTGCACCACGGCGCCGGCGTAGCTGCCGCTGCCGTCGGGCGTGGGGAACTGCACCACATCGCCCGCGGTGTATTGCTCATGCGGGTCGCCGAGCTCGTTCATGAGCTTGCGGGCCACCCACTGCATCATGTCGGGGTTGCGCTCGCCAAAAGCCTCGCCAGCGGGCAGCTCGAAAGTGGCGTGCGTGCCCTCGGCCAGGCCGATCAGCTTGTCTTCCATGGCCGGCGACAGCTCGCCCGCCCCCAGCGACAGCGTCGCCGGCTTTTCGTTGAAGGTATTGATCACATCGCCCGCAGGGCCCGCCAGGCGGTAATGCAGCGTGAGAAAAGAGCCTGCCTGCACGACGGGCAGATCCGAAGGGGTTGCGCTTGTGGTCATGAAAGTCCCGATAAACTGGGCTGCATTGTAAGAGCGAGCCTATAACCTCTGCGAGCCTGCGTTGAGATGGCCGGCCCGCCCTGGACTTCCCCGCCTTGTGTGAGCAAGCACTGACACCCATGCCCATCAAAGACCTGCCCCTGGATGCCCAGCCGCGCGAAAAGCTCGCGCAGCGGGGTGCGGCTGCGCTCTCAGATGCCGAGCTGCTGGCCGTCATTCTGCGCACCGGCATGGCTGGCAAGACGGTGCTGCAGATGGCGCAGGAGCTGCTGGAGCTGCCCGGTGATCGCCAGGCAACAGGCGGCCTGGCCGGACTGCTGGCCGCCGACTACCAGGCTTTGGCAACCGTCAAAGGCCTGGGCCCGGCCAAGCGCGCCGAGCTGATGGCCGTGCTGGAGCTGGCCCGCCGTGCCACGGCGCAGCAGCTGCGCGAGCGGGAAGTCTTTTCCTCCCCCGAAGCCGTCAAGCACTATCTGCAGCTGCATCTGGCAGCCAGGCCGCACGAGGTGTTTGCCGTGCTGTTTCTGGACAGTCAGAACCGCTTGCTGGCTCTTGAAGAAATGTTTCGCGGTACCTTGACGCAAACCTCCGTCTACCCTCGTGAAGTCGTGCTGCGCGCCCTGCACCATCAGGCCGGCGCGGTGATCCTCGCGCACAACCACCCCAGCGGCAGCGTGCAGCCCAGCAGCGCCGACTGCGCGCTGACCATCACACTCAAGGCCGCCCTGGCCTTGATCGATGTGCGCGTGCTCGACCACATCATCGTCGGACCGGGCGCTGCCTGCTCGATGGCCGAGGAGGGTCTGCTATGAGCCATGGACACCGCTCGCTGCAGGATCTGGCCGGCATCTCCCGCCATCTCAAGCAGCTGCGCGAACAAGCCGAAGCCCTGGCCCTCGCCCAGGCCGAAGCGCGTGCAGCGCGCGAACGCGAACGCAATCTGTTTGCGCTCAGCGTCGGCAAGGTTACGCCGCTGCGCTCGCGCAATGAAGTCAGCTTTCTGGAGCCGGCCCCCTCGCCCCTGCCGCTGCAGATGGTGCTGGACGAACAGAATGTGCTGCGCGAAGCCATGAGCGACGAGTTCGATGTCAGCACCCTGCTGGACGTGGACGATCAACTGAGCTTTCGCCGCCCCGGTATCGGTCTCGACGTGACGCGCAAGCTGCGTGGCGGCCACTGGAGCATTCAGCGCCAGCTGGACCTGCACGGCCTGCGCTCGGACGAAGCCCGCGAGGCGCTGGGCCAGTTCATCCGGCTGTCGCACCGCACGGGCGTGCGCTGCGTGCGCATCGTGCACGGCAAGGGCCTGGGATCGCCGGGCCGCACCCCCGTGCTCAAGGGCAAGGTGCAGCGCTGGCTGGTGCAGAAGAAAGAGGTTCTGGCCTTTGTCCAGGCCCGCCCGGCCGAAGGAGGAGCGGGCGCGCTGGTGGTGCTGCTGCAGCCGGGCAAGCGCAAGCTGTTCTGAGCCCCCTTCCTTCCGATCTGATAGCTGCTCGCGCTCATCTACGCTGGGATCGAACCCGAAGGCCTATCTTCCCTGCGGCACGGTGTTGAGCGGCAAGGGCAGCGGTCGCATATCGCGGCCGTAAATGCGGCGTATGCGCTCGGGCACCGTGGGGTGGGATTCCAGCCAGTCTTCGAGGCGGCTGGCATGGGGTGTCTCGGCCAGCAGCATGTGCTGGACGATGCGCTTGTCCAGCCCCTGGTGGCTGCGCGTGTCCTGCTGCCAGCTTCCGTACTGCTCCTCGGCCAGCTCACGCGGCGTGAGCACCTTGCGCAGCACGCCGCCCAGGCCCTCCTTGCTGCGCGTCCATTGCACGGCACGCGCATCGGCCAGATACTCGCGCTGGCGCGATACGGCGGCCTTGAGCAACTGGCCGCCGAGCCAGCCGACAAAGCCCGCAGCCTGGATGAAGAGGCCGAACCATTGCGTGAAGAGGCTGTCACGCTCACGCAGACTCTGGCCGAAGTGGTGAATCAGCTCCAGCCCGTAGACCATGCCGGCCAGCTGCATGTTCAGCCGCGTGTCGCCCTCGCGCAGATGGGACAGCTCATGCGCCACCAGGCCCTGCATTTCCTCACGGCTGAGCTGGTCCAGCGCCCCCTGGGTCACGGCAATTACGGCATCCTGCGCATCCCAGCCCGCCGCAAAGGCATTGATGGCCCCGGTCCGCGCCAGCACCGCGACCTGCGGCACCGGCCAGTGCGCCGCAATGCACATTTCATGGACGATATTGCACAGCTGCTGCTCGGCCAGCGAGCTGCCGGGTCTGGCCTCGCGCGCTCCCACGCGCTGTGCCAGTCTGCGTCCGCCGTGGCGCAGCTGGTCCAGTTCCATCCAGCAGCCGCCCAGCACCAGCAGCAGGGTCACGCCGATATTCACTGCCGCAAAGCCCGCAGGATAGTCCCAGCCGCCGAATGCCAGAGTGCCCAGCCACCAGGCCAGCACCAGGCCCAGATGCACCGATGCCACCACGGCCAGCACGCACAGGCCGAACACCAGCAGCAACCAGCGCGTGCTGCGCCTGGCTTCGCGCTGTCGCTCCCAGAAAAGCATGCGCTCAGAACCTGACCTGAGGGACGGCGCGCTCCTGCTTGCTCTGGGTCGAGGCCAGCATGTCCATATGCACGAAACCCACCAGCCGCGCCACGATCAGGTCCGGGAACTGACCGGCCTGGTTGTTGAATTCCAGCACCTCGTCGTTGTAGGACTGACGCGCAAAGCCGATGCGGTTCTCGGTGCTGGTGATTTCCTCGCTGAGCTGCTGCATGCGGGCATCGGCCTTGAGCGTGGGATAGGCCTCGGCCAGCGCCATCAGACGGCCCATCTGGCCGCCCAGCACCTGCTCCGCCGCCATGAGCGCCCCCATGGCCTGCGCCTGGCCCGGCGACTGCCGCGCCTTGTCGGCAGCGCTGACGGCCTCGCCGCGCGCGCGGATCACGGCCTCCAGCGTCTGGGCCTCGTGCTGCATGTAGCCGCGCGCCACCTCCACCAGATTGGGAATCAGGTCATGGCGGCGCTTGAGCTGCACGTCGATCTGCGCAAAGGCGTTCTCCACCTGGTTCTTGTGCGTGCGCAGGCGGTTGTAGAGGGCAATGGCCCAGATCACGATCACCACCACCACTGCCAGCGCGATATATGCCGTCATACCCTCTGCCCTATCCCTGAAAAATTTCTCGCATCATAGCCAGTCCCAGAAAAAAGCCGCCGTGGCTTTTGCAGCCACGGCGGCAGTGGTTGCGGCAACGCTGCCTACTTGGACAGATCGAGCTGGTATTTGCTCATGCCCTTGCCCTGGCCGTCATCTGCGGCCAGCAGGGACACGCCCGTCAGGCCGGCGGCCTGGGCCACGCTCAGGGCGTCGGCACCAGAGCTGAACACCACCGGGCCTGCCGTCGTCACCTTGGTAAAGCGCCAACTCTTGGCGGCGCCATTGGCGGCTCTGGTGACCTGGGGGTTCTGGCGCACATATCCGATCACTACATCGCGGTTCGCATCGGGCGATGCCCAGATGGCCGACGAGCCGTCGAGCTTGGGGATGAAGCTGGCACCGCTGGTGGCGCGGTAGTTGTTGGTGGCGATCACGAACTCCTGCGCCGTATCCATGGGCTTGCCCAGATAGCTCAGGTTCCTGATACGGCTGCCCAGCGGCTGGGTGACATCGATCTCGTACTGCACATCGGCCGTGGTGAACATATCGAAGTTGTAGCCCGGGAAGCTGCTGATCAAGGGCTGCTCGGACGTCTTGCTCACGTCGATCTGGTTGAAGCGCCTGGCGGCTGCCTCCAGCCAGCTCTTGATGTCGGCTCCATTGACCTTCACCGCATACACGGTGTTGGGGTACAGATACAGGTCAGCCGCGTTGTAGATGGCCAGCGAGCCGGCTGCCACATCGGTGAAGTCCTTGCCGCCCTGGAAGCCGGACTTGAACGGCGCACTCACCGACAGCACGGGCAGGCTGGCGTACTGGGGCAGATTGGCCTGGATGTAGCTGGCCACATAGGCCTGCTGGGCCTGGTTGACGATCTGGATGGCACCGGGATCACCCACATCGGCAAACAGCGTGCTCATGCGGAAGTCCGTGCTGCCGATGGGCGTCTTCACATAGCTGATGGCCGCCTGATGCTGTGCCTCGATCAGCGGCGCAACGGCCGGATCGGCATCCACAAACACCGAGGCACCTGCTGCATCCTTGTTCTGGATGTTGCGCAGCTCGCTCTTGCTGCCGGTCTTGGCCACGCTCCACTTCTTGCCGTCCCATTGCAGCGGCAGCTGGATCACGCCCAGCGCCTTGCCCCAGGAGCTGGCCATGACCGCAGGCACGCCGTTGATCGTGCCGGCCTGGTTGTCCACGCCGCTCTGGCTGTAGGCGGGCTTGGCCGACAGATCGGGGAACACGCTGTGCTGATGGCCCATGACCATGGCATCGATGCCCGCCACCTGGGACAGATACAGGCCGGGGTTCTCCATGGTCGCCGAGTAGGCCGAGCCGTCCAGGCCGCCATGCAGCAGCGCCACCACCACATCGGCGCCCTTGGCACGCAACTCCGGCACGTATTTGCGGGCCGCCTCGACCGCGCCCTCGGTGTAGACCTTGCCCTCGAGATAGCGCTTGTCCCAGTTCATGATGCCCGGCGTGGTGAAGCCGATCACGCCGATCTTGATGGGCAGCCTGACTTCCTTGCCGTCGCTGCCCTTGGCCACCATGGTGCGCTCGAGCACGGCATAGGGCTGAACCAGCGGCTTCCTGGTCTTGCTGCTGTAGACATTGGCCAGCACGGCCGGATAGCCGTTGCCCGCGCATTTCTGGCTGGCATCCACGCCGTCCACATCCAGGCCTCCACCCAGCACCTGGTTGAGAAAGGGCAGGCCGTAGTTGAATTCGTGATTGCCCAGCGTGCCCGCATCAAAGCGCAGCGCGCCCATGGCCTTGTACATGGACAGCTGCTGCGTACAAGGGATGGGCTTGACCTCGGCCTCGTAGTCAGCCAGGGCCGTGCCCTGGATGGTGTCGCCGTTGTCCACCAGCAGCGTGTTGGCAAACTCCTTGCGCGCCGCACGGATCAGCGTGGCCGTGCGCTCGAAGCCATAGGTCTTGTCTTCGGCCAGCTTGAAATAGTCATAGCTGCGCACATTGAAGTGCAGATCCGTGGTCTCCAGAACGGCCAGCGTCGCCGTGGCAGGCTGCGCACTGACAGGCGTTGTGCTGCTGTCGTCGCTGCCGCCGCAGGCGACCAGCAAGGCGGCGCAGCCCGCGGCCGTCAGCAGATGGCGGCGCTGCGGCAATGCCGAGAAGAAACCGCCCGGACGCAGCTTAGCGCCAGGCAAATCGAAATCCTGCATGGTTGACCCTGCTTGTTGAAAAACAGGCAGTGTCGGCAGGGCTTTTTACAGCGTCATGAAGGAAATTTGACGCTTTGCCACCAGGCCAGGCGACTCAGGCACCGCGATTGCGCATCCAGTCCGCCGTGTTCGTGAAACTGGCCCTGAGACGCGCGCGCAAGGCCTCGGGCACCTCGGTCTCACCCATAGCCTGATCCATGCAGGCCACCCACTGGTCGCGCTCCTGGATGCCGATGGAGAACGGCATGTGGCGCATGCGCAGGCGCGGATGGCCGAAACGATCCTGGTAATAGTCGGGGCCGCCCAGCCAGCCGCAGAGAAACCAGAACAGCTTCTGGCGCGCATCGTCGAGCGTGCTGCCATGGGCGGCGCGCAGCTCCTTGTAGCCGGGCTCCAGGTCCATGAGGTCATAGAAACGGGCAACCAGCTGCCGGACTTTGTCTTCGCCACCTATCCATTCGTAGGGGGTGTCAAACGGGGGCTTTTCTTCAATCTGCATGTGTAGCGGCTTTGCGAGTCAGTCCCGATTGTCGGCCATGCGGCATGTCCGTACCCGAGCGCAGGAATGCGAAAACGCCCAGGGCCGTCAGCACCGTCACGCCGGCCAGCACATCGAGCAAGGTGGAGAAAGCCAGGCCATAGGCCTTGAGCAGCTCGGCGGCGGACGCACCCGGCATCAACGCCAGCGCTCCCTGCATATTCCCGGTCGCCAGCATCTGGGCGACGGCCGAGCCCTGCGTCATGGAGGGCGAGAGAGCCGCCAGCTCCCTCGCCAGCAGCGCGGCCAGCGCAGCCCCGACCACGGCCAGTGCAATGCCTTCGCCCGCCACACGCACGGTACTGAAGATGCCCGTGGCCATGCCGGCGCGCTCGCGCGGCACCACCGTCACGGCCAGCCCGTCCATGAGCCCCCAGGGCAGGCCTATGCCCAGACCGATCAGCAGCAGCGGCGCGGCCATCTGCACAAGGTCCGAGCCGGGAGCGCAGCGGCCCAGCCACCGCAAGCCCATGGCACAGACCAGCAGCCCCG
The DNA here is from genome assembly GCF_009360615.1 of Comamonas sp. Taxonomy (GTDB): domain Bacteria; phylum Pseudomonadota; class Gammaproteobacteria; order Burkholderiales; family Burkholderiaceae_C; genus Comamonas. The sequence goes on along the minus strand of NZ_SPEY01000086.1, from coordinate 62,057 downwards.
TCCCGCACAGCCAGGCGGCCGACAGCCAGCGCGCAAGCCAGCCTGCCAGCAGCGGCACGCACAGCATGGGCAGCGACAGCACGAACATCCGCTGCCCGGCCGCGAGCGGCGTCAGCCCCTCCACGCCGATGAAGCGCAGCGGCAGCAGCACCAGCAGGACGACAAAGGCATAGGCCGGTGCTGCTGCCAGCAGTTGCACGCCGACAAAGCGCGGATAGCGGAACAGCGACAGGTCCAGCATCGGGTGGGCGCTGCGGCGCTCGATCTGCACAAAGGCTGCGGCCGCCAGCAGGGCAGCCGCCAGGGGCAGCCACGTGCGGCCCTGCGACCAGCCCGTTTGCGGCACTTGCAGCAAGCCCCAGGTCAATAGCGCCAGAGCCAGCGTGAACGACAGCGCACCCGGCAGGTCCAGCCTCTGTGCCTGTGGATTGCGGGACTCCGGCATATGGCGCAGGCCCAGCAGCAGCGCGGCGAATGCCGCGGCGGCAGCGCTGAGCACCACGCTGCGCCAGCCGCCGCTGTGCAGCAACCCACCCGACAGCAAGGGCCCGAAGGCCAGCCCCACACCAAAGGAAGTGCCCACGCAACTGAAGGCCCGGGTACGCCGGGCATCCTCGAAGGCCTGGGCCAGGCCTGCGGTGCCTGCCGCCAGTGCCGCCGCCGCGCCCAGTCCCTGCAGCGCCCGCAACAGATTGAAGCCGATGATGGCCCCCCTGCCCTGCAGGCAGACCTGCAGCAGCACGCTGCCGACCACAACAGCCAGCCCCGTCAGAAATACGCGCCGCCGCCCGTAGACATCGGCGAGTGAGCCGGCCGCCATCAGCGTGGCACCGAAACTCAGCATAAAGGCATTGGTGACCCAGTTCAGCGCCAGAGGGTCGCCCCCCAGAGACTCGCGCAGCGCCGGCAGTGCCACGGCCGGCCCGGTAAAGCTCAGCGGCATGGCCAGAGCAGCCAGGCAGACCGATAGCAGCACCCGGGCAGGCGATGCGCGGCGGGCGCAAACCGGAAAATCCGCCTGTGGGCAGGATGGAGAAGTAGAGCAGGACATGGAGGACTGGCTTCGTGAATCAATCAGGCATGAACGATAAAAGCGCTCCAATCCAACGAAAATAGCCTCATCACTCCCTAGAATCCCAACCAAAGGTTGCCAATCACCATGGACAGCTTCAGCGGACTTGAGTCCTTTGTTCGTGCCGCCGATCTTCTGAGTTTTGCCGAAGCTGGCCGCGCGCTTGGCATCTCGGCCTCGGCCGTAGGCAAGAACGTGGCGCGGCTGGAGCAGCAACTGGGCCTGCGTCTGTTCCATCGCACCACACGCCAGGTGCGTCTGACGCAGGAAGGCACGCTGTTCCACGAGCGCTGCCGGCGCATCCTCGACGAGCTGCACGATGCACGCGCGGCCATGCAGGCCGCTGCCGAGACGCCGCGCGGCCGCCTGCGCGTCAGCCTGCCTGCCATCGGCTACCGCTTTCTGCTGCCCGTACTGCCCGAATTCCAGGCCCGATATCCCGAGGTGGAGCTGGATCTGGACTTCAACGACCATCTGGTCGATGTCGTCGAAGCCGGCCTCGATGTGGTCATCCGCAGCGGCGATCTGGCGGACTCGCGGCTGGTGGCGCGCCGACTCGGGCCGTTTCGCTTTGTTCTCGCAGCCTCCCCGGCCTATCTGGCCGAACGCGGCATCCCCCTCACGCCAGCCGACCTCGCAGGACACACCAGCCTGCGCTATCGCTTCCTGAACAGCGGAAAGCTCGAGGAATGGACGCTGGCCGGGCTGCCGGCCATGCCCATCGCCCTGGTCTGCAACAACATGGAAGCGATGCTAGGCGCCGCCATCTCGGGCCTGGGCCTGGCCTATATGCCCGACTTCCTGGCCCGCGACGCACTGGCGCGTGGCGAGCTCCGGCAGGTCCTGGCCGAGCAGCTCACGCACAGCGGGCAGTTCTCCGCGCTGTGGCCCTCGAGCCGACAGCTCTCGCCCAAGGTCCGGGCTTTCGTGGATTTCGCCAGCGAGCGGCTGTTCAAGGGCTAGCCCTGGAACGCGCGGACGATCTCCGCCGGCCGCGACAGAGGCATTGCGGGATGGGATGCCAGGGGCCGCCCCGCCGCGCGCGATACCGCCGCAACATTCGCGCCCGGCGAGGCAACGCCGCACACCGCCCCTGACCGGGCGTCCGCAAAGTCTCTGCCCGAAGGCTGGAAGCGAAATCGGGCGATTTCTGAGCACTGCCTCTTGCTTGCGCCCCTTGGCAAGCGGCTAGCGATTGCTTAGAGCGCATCCCGATGGCGCTCCAACGCGTCCGCACAGAGATCGTCAACAGGTTCTTACTCCGCCGCCTGGCGCAGCGTGACCATCACCGGACGGCGCACCACCTCGCGCAACGCCCACCAGCCCGCCAGCCAGGCCAGCAACGCCCCCGCCATCGCGCCCACCAGGGGGACCCACCAAAGCACATTCCACTGGAAATCAAACACCCAGCGTGCCAGGGCCCAGCCCACGGCCAGGGCCACGCAGCTGGCCAGAAAGCCGGCCATCAGGCCCACTCCGGCCAGCTCGGCGCTCTGTACCTGCTGCAGCAGGCCCGAGCGCGCCCCCACGGCGCGCATGATGGCGTATTCGCGCGCTCTTTCCTCCCGCGTGCCGGTGACGGAGGCAAACAGCACGACCAGACCCGCCACCAGCGTGAAGCCGAACAGGAACTCCACGGCGCGTATGACCTGGTCCATCACCTGCTGCACCTGGGCCAGCGTACTGCTCAGGTCGACATTGGTGATGTTGGGAAATTCATTGACCAGCGCATTGTCAAAGCCCTTGACGTCGGGCGCGCGATAGGCCGCCAGATAGGTCACGGCCACGTTCTCCAGATGCTGCACGGGATAGATCACAAAGAAGTTGGCGCGCATGGAACTCCAGTCCACCTTGCGCAGGCTCGTGATGCGGGCATCGCTCTCCTGGCCGCCGATATCGAAGCGCAGCGTATCGCCCAGCTTCAGGCCCAGGGTCTTGGCAATGCCTTCTTCCATGCTGATCGCGCCCTGCTCGCCTGCCTGCCAACGTCCGCCCACGATCTGGTTGTGATCGGGCATGGTTTCGGCGGTGGAGATATTGAACTCCCGGTCCACCAGACGCTTGGCGCGCTCGTCCTCATAGTTCTCGGGGCTGATGGCCTTGCCGTTGACGGCAATCAGCCGCCCGCGAATCATGGGATACCAGTCATAGCGGTGCACGCCGGCCTTCTTCAGCGCGGCCTGAAAGTCCTGCGCCTGATCGGGCTGGACATTGATGACAAAGCGATCGGGCGCATTGGCCGGCGTGGCCTTGCGCCAGCTCGCGATCAGATCGGTGCGCAGCAGCACCAGCAGCACCAGGGCCAGCAGCCCCACGGCCAGCGAGCTGACCTGGACCACGGCGTACACGGGCTTGGCCGAGACCTGGCGCGTGGCCATGACCAGCCAGCGCGGCGCCGTGGCCTCGTTGACCACCTGGCGCAGCAGCTTGACGGCCAGCCAGGCCAGGCCCGCGAAGAGCAGAACGGCCACGGCAAAGCCGCCCACCGCAATCAGGCCCAGCTTGATATCACGGCTGGCCACCATCAGCAAAGCCGCAAAACCCGTCACACCCACCCCCAGCACCAGCCATGATGCGGGCTTGAGCGCCCCCAGGTCGCGCCGCATCACGCGCAGCGGCGGCACCTGGGCCAGCTGCAGCACGGGCGGCAGACCAAAGGCCAGCAACAGGGTCAGCCCCATGCCCAGGCCAAACAATGCGGGCCACAGACTCGGAGCCGGCAGGGCGGATTCGACCAGTCCGGCCAGCAGCCAGACAAACACATGGTGCACGGCCCAGCCCAGCAGCACGCCGGCCGCGCTGGCAGCCAGGGCAATGCTTACGAACTCCACCACATAGGCCAGGGCAATCCTGCGCTGACTCTGGCCGAGCACGCGCAGCATGGCCGACGCATCGAGATGGCTGTTGGCGAAGGCACGCGCGGCCAGTGCCACGGCCACGGCCGACAGCAGCGCCGAGAGCAAGGCCACCAGGCTCAGGAATTTCTCGGCCCTGTCCAGAGTCTGGCGCATTTCGGGACGGCCGCTTTCCAGCGATTCCACACGCACGCCATGCAGGCTCTTGGCCAGTTCCTGCGCCCAACTGAGATAGTCCTGTGCGGCCCGCTGCGCGCCGCGCCCGGCGTCTGCCCGCGCCGCCACGGCCAGCCGATAGGTGATGCGGCTGGCGGGCTGCACCAGGCGCGTGGCGGGCAGGTCGGCGCTGTTGATCATCACGCGCGGGGCGAAGCTCATGAAGCCCGCGCCACGATCGGGCTCGATGGCAATGATGTGCGAGATACGAAAGCTCGCATCGCCCAGCAGCAGCCGGTCGCCGAGCCTCAGGCCCAGCGCCTCCAGCAGTGGCGCATCGACCCAGGCATGGCCGCTTTCAGGAATCGCCCGGACTTCCAGGTCTGGCTGGCCCGGTCCCTGATTCAGGTGCAGCACGCCGCGCAACGGGTAGCCGGGGTCCACGCTTTTGAGCGCCACCAGGCGGCTGGCCCCGCCCTGCTCCTGGCTGGAGCGGGCCATGGTCGGAAAACTGGCCGTCGCCACGCTCTGCAGCCCCTGCTGCCGCGCCTGCTGCTCAAAAACCGCAGGGGCGGGGTTGTCGCTGACCACCACCACATCGCCGCCCAGCAGCTGACGCGCGTCGCGCTGCAGGCCGGCCTGCAGGCGGTCGGCAAAAAAACCGACCGAACTCAGTGCCGCCACGGCCAGCAGCACAGCCACGATGATCAGGCGCAGCTCGCCAGCGCGCAGATCGCGCCAGAGATTGCGCAGCCCCAGAATCCAGACAGATGATGCTTGCATGGCCTGCACGATAGCGCAGCGGCCTGCCGCCATGCCAGAACTGCATGGCAATTCCCTGCCGACCGAAGACGATAATCGATGCCATCGGACGGAGACCAGAATGTGGAAGTGATCTTGGTGGTGGCCCTGGGGGCTGCCGTGGCAGGCTTTGTGCAGGGGCTGTCGGGCTTTGCCTTCGGCATGGTGGCGATGTCGTTCTGGGCCTGGGTGCTGGAGCCGCAGCTGGCCGCCGTGCTTTCGGTGTTCGGCTCGCTGACGGGGCAAGTCATTGCGGCCTTCACCGTGCGCCGCGAGTTTCACTGGAAGTCGCTGCTGCCGTTCATCGCCGGAGGCCTGGCCGGCATTCCCCTGGGCGTGGCCGTGATGCCGCATCTCCATATGGACTGGTTCAAGTTCGGCCTGGGCTGTCTGCTGGTGCTGTGGTGCCCCGCCATGCTGCTCAGCGCCCACCTGCCCCGGCTGACGCTGGGCGGCGGCCTGCTGGCCCGCCTGAGCGATGCGGCCGCCGGGCTGATCGGTGGCGTCATGGGCGGACTGGGCGGTTTCAGCGGCACGGTTCCCACGCTGTGGTGCACGCTGCGCGGCTTTGAACGCCATGCGCAGCGCTCGGTGATCCAGAACTTCAACCTCTCGGTCTTGGCCGTGACCATGGCCAGCTATCTGGCCACCGGCCTGGTCAAGCCCGCCATGTGGCCCTCGTTCGCCATCGTGCTGCCGGCCGTGCTGGTGCCCGTGATCTTCGGCACCCGCGTCTACAAGGGCGTGAGCGATGCGCGCTTTCGCCAGATCGTGCTGAGCCTGCTGACCTGCTCGGGCATCGCCATGCTGGCCGCATCCGTGCCGCGGCTGTTCCTGGCACCCTAATGTAAAACTGCCTACGGCAAGGCTGATCGCAAGCCACTACCATTTGCGGCATGAATGCCGCGCCTACTGCCCCCACACCTGAACTGACCGCCTTTGCCCATGCCATCCCCAAGATGGAGTTGCACTGCCACCTGCTGGGGACGGTCAGAAAAAGCACTTTCATCGAACTGGTTCAACGCACCAAGGCGCCGCTGACTCCCGAAGAGATCGAGGCTTTCTACACACGCGGCGAAAAGCCCGTGGGCGTGCTGCGCGTACTGCGCGCACTCGACGAGTGGCTGCTGCAGACGCCGGCCGATCTGGAGCGTATTACCTATGAATACCTGCAGGATGCCGCCGCCCACCATGTGCGCTATGCCGAATTCTTCTGGAACCCCACCGGCACGGTGCAATGCTCGGGCATGGGCTATGCCGTCGCCCAGCAAGCCATTCTGGCCGGCGCCGCAGCCGCGCAAAAGGATTGCGGCATACGTGGCCGTCTGGTGCCGTCCATCGACCGAGAAGCCCCGGCCGAGGCCGCCGTGCAGATGGTGCAGTGGATGCTGGACAACCGCCACGACGATGTGCCCGGCATCGGCATCGACTACCGCGAAAACGACCGCCCGCCCGAGCTGTTTGTCGACGCCTATGCGCTGGCACGTCGCAACGGCCTCAAGACCACGGCCCATGCCAGCGAGTTCGGCCTGCCCTGGAACAATCTGCAAACGGCCATTGAGACGCTCAAGGTGGATCGTGTCGATCACGGCTACACCGTCATCGACAACCCGGAACTGGCCCGGCGCTGCGCCGATCTGGGCATTGTGTTCACCGTGGTGCCGACCAATTCCTACTACCTGCGCACACTGGCTCCCGAACGCTGGGCACTGGATCACCCGATACGCCAGATGCCCGGCCTGGGCCTTCGCGTGCACCCCAACACCGACGACCCCACGCTGCACCATGTAAACCCTACAGGGGCCTGGACCAAGATGGTCAGCGACTTCGGCTTTTCGATGGCCGACCTCAAGGACTTCATGCTCAACGGCATCGACGCGGCCTGGATCGACGAGAGCGAAAAGCGCAGCCTGCGCCAGCAGTGGAGTGCAGAATTCGATGCACTGCGCCGCACACACCACGCCTGATTCCCAATCGCCGTATCGTTGTTCCATCAAGCACTTTCAGCGATCAAACCGGAGTCATGCAGGCATGACGCCCGCCATCACTCTTAACGACCATCTGCCCTATGCCGTCAGACAAGCCCGCCAGCCTTGAAGAGATTCAGGCGTCCATTGCCAGACTCAGAGCCACCGAGCAGCAGCTCGAGGCCACTGCGCAGAAGTACGAACGCAAGATGCAAAGCTCGAGGAAATGGAACTATCTTGCCGTGGCCATGGCCGTGGGGGTCTGCGCCGTGGCCTGGATCAACCAGGCCTCGCCCTGGCTGCGCTGGGGCGTGCTGCCCGTGGTGCTCTTCATGGTGCTGTTCTTCGAAGGCATGCGCCGGCTGCTGGGAGTGACCATGCAAAGCAGCCTGCGCCAGCTCAAGACCCAGATCCGCACACTGGAAACCAGGATGGCCGAGGTACAAGCCACAGCGAAAGATCAGCCATGACTGCCGCCAAACCCGTTCGCGTTCTGATGGTTTGCACCGGAAACATCTGCCGCAGCCCCACAGCCCATGGCGTGCTGGAAAAAATGGTCGCGGATGCGGGTCTGCAGCATCGGGTGCAAGTGGACTCCGCCGGCACGCACGGCTATCACGTGGGCGAGCCCCCCGATGCCCGCAGCCAGCAGCATGCGCGCCGCCGGGGCTATGACCTCAGCGGGCAGCGTGCGCGGCAGCTGACGAAGCAGGATTTCGACGCTTTCGATCTGGTGCTGGTGATGGACAGCGCCAATGAAACCGCCGCCCGCCGCCTCGCCAGTCCTGCACAGCAAGAGCGCCTGCATCGACTGACCGATTACTGCCAGCGCTTCGGCGACCCGGAAGTGCCCGACCCCTACTACGGTGGCGAGCGCGGCTTCGAGCATGTGCTCGATCTGATCGAGGACGCCTGCCAGAATCTGCTGCAAACCATCGCCCTGAATCGCCAGACCTGAATGGAGATCTCCATGGATTTGCCGAAATTTCGTCTCAGCCCCAATGCCTATGCGCTGAACCTGTTTGTGGCCGAAAGCGGTATCTGCTCCTGCTGCGGCCAAGCTCGTGAGCTCAAGTACAACAGCTCGTTTTACAGCCGCGAAGAGCCGGACTATCTCTGCCCCTGGTGCATTGCCGACGGCAGCGCAGCCCGGCGCTACGAGGGTGAATTCAACGACTACCTGGGCATTGAAGGCGTGAGCGCCGATCCCGACGAACCTGACAGCATCGCCATGGATCGCCTGCTGCTGCAGGAAGTCTGCGAGCGCACGCCCAGCTATCACAGCTGGCAGCAGGAGCAATGGCTGGTGCATTGCGATCAGCCCTGCGCCTTTGTAGGTTACACCGACCATACCGAAATCAAGCAGCTGGAGCAGGAGTTGCAAGCCGATATTGCCAACATGCCACAGCGCTATCTGCAGGCCATCAGCAAGACCGGTGATCCGGTGGGCGGCTACCTGTTTCGCTGCGTGAAGTGCGGCACGCACCGGCTGCACACCGATGGCAGCTAAGGCATGAGCACCGATGGCCTGCAGGTGGAATGCAGCCACCATATCGACGCCAGTGAGCCCGATGCCGAGGGCGTTTACGAGTACTACTACGAATACGACATCTACCGCTTCACGCTGGGCAATCTGAGCCTGGTGGTGCGCAGTTACAGCGACACCAGCGCGCAGGCGAGTGTGCTTCGCCTGGAGACCGCGGATAAATCACGCGCCTTGCAGCTCAAGGACTTGCAGCGGCCGCTGCTGCTGCAGGCCAAGGCTCATCTGCGCACCCTGGGCAAGCAGGATCTGCGCTGGTTCAACCCAAAATATGCGCGATACGATCCGCTTTAAGCAGGTCGCAAGCAGCTTCAGGTCCCCGTGCGGCGCCCCCAGTTCATCACACCCGTGCCCAGCACGGCCATCGCGCCGCCCAGCAGCATGGAGCCGTCAACGCTTTCTCCCAGAAGCAAGGCCGAAAGCATCACGCCGATCACCGGCACCAGCGTGATATAGCCCGAGGCGGCCCCTGCCCCCAGGGATTTGACGCCCGCGAAGTACCAGGCATAGGCCAGGGCCGTGGAACCGTAGGCCATGAAGACCATGGCCGTCCAGGCCGTACCACTGGCCTGAAATGCGGAAACCAGCCCCTGCATGCCTTCCAGCACGAGGCTGGCGATCAGGAGCAGCAGGGCACCGAAAATGGAGGTCACGGTGGTGGCGGCGAGCGCGTCCACGCCGGCCAGCATGGCACGGCCGATCAGCGTATAGCACACCCAGCAGGCCACGCAGCCCAGAATCAGCATTTCGCCCACCCCCACCGCTCCATTGAGCAATTGCAGCGGGTCGCCATGCGAGATGACCACCACGGCACCGCAGGCCGCCAGCAGCATCCCCAGGGCAATGGTGGCGTTGATGCGCTCCTTGAAAAGCCACACGGCGAACGCCAGCGTGACCACGGGGTTGAGCGTGATGAGCAACGCCGCCTTGCCTGCAGGCAGATGCTGCAGCCCCGTGAGGAAAAAGCTGGCATAGCCGAACACCCCGGTCGCGCCTGCTGCGAACATGCCCAGCCAGGTCCTGGCAGACCAGTGCCTGAGAGCCCCCAGCCCGCCCGAGAAGTGCAGCCAGGGCAGCAACAGGGTCGCGGCCAGCAAAAAGCGCAGCGCCGATGCCGCCAAAGGCGGCATGTTGAGCGCCAGAATGCGGCCTGCCGGCCAGGAAGCGCCCCACATCAGGGCCATGCCCAGAAGACGCAGATGGGCGCTCATCAACGAGCTTTTGACGGATTCGGAAGTCATGAAGATGGTCAACAAAAAAAGCCGCGGCCATTCGATCGCAGGCTGCGGCTCAGATCAGGGATCTGGAGACCCAATATACCCGCAACACATTGCGGGCGGACACATGCCGTCTCTGTGCTGTTCGTTGCGCTAAGACTGCACATGTCCCAGCAGCGCGGCATGCCTGTGCAGGGCTTCGCGCACCAGAGGCCTCAACTGCGCAGCCTCGCACGGCTCGTTCAAGGCAGCCAGAATGCGAAGCCGCATGCGCGGCTCCCAGAACTTCAGAATATGCTGGGCCACACCGTCCAGAGCCTCTTCATGCTCGGGCATGGCCTCGAAGAACTCGGCGATGCGATTGGCCATGCGGATCAGGTTGCTCGCATCCATCAGCGACCTCCCGCTTCGAGCTGAGCCACGGCGAGATGACGGAGCTGCTGGTCGTTGAAACGCCGGTAGCCCTGCTGCCAGCTTGAAGGCTGCGCCACAGGCAGCACCTGCACGGCCGTCACCTTGTACTCGGGGCAGTTGGTGGCCCAGTCCGAACTGTCGGTGGTGATCACATTCGCGCCAGACTCGGGAAAATGGAAGGTGGTGTAGACCACCCCCGGCTGTATGCGCTCGGTCACCGTGGCACGCAACACCGTCTGGCCGGAGCGGCTTTCAATGCCCACCCAGTCTCCCTCGCGGATGCCTCTGTCCTGTGCGTCATGCGGATGGATCTCGAGCCGGTCCTCGCCGTGCCACAGGCTGTTGGCCGTGCGACGCGTCTGCGCGCCCACGTTGTACTGCGAGAGGATGCGCCCCGTGGTCAGCAGCAGCGGAAAGCGCTGCGTGACCTTTTCGTCGGTGGCTACGTACTGGGTGATGACGAAGCGTCCCTTGCCACGCACAAACTTGTCCTGGTGCATGATGGCCGTCCCCGCCTCTTCGGTGCCTTCGTTGCAGGGCCACTGCACGCTGCCCAGACGCTCGATCTTCTCGTAGCTCACACCCGCAAAGGTGGGGGTCAGCGCCGCAATCTCGGCCATGATTTCGCGCGGGTGACCATAATTCATGGGGTAGCCCAGCGCATTGGACAGGAGCTGCGTCACCTCCCAGTCGGCATAGCCCGCCAGCGGCTGCATGAGCCGGGTCACGCGCGAGATGCGCCGCTCGGCGTTGGTGAACGTGCCATCCTTTTCCATGAAGGACGATCCGGGCAGGAATACGTGGGCGTACTTGGCGGTTTCGTTGAGGAAAATGTCCTGCACCACGACGCATTCCATGGCCGACAGCGCTGCCGTCACATGCTGTGTGTTGGGGTCCGACTGCACAATGTCCTCGCCCTCGCAGTACAGTCCCATGAAGCTGCCTTCCAGCGCAGCCTCGAACATATTGGGAATGCGCAGGCCCGGCTCGGGATTCAGCGTCACCCCCCAGGCACCCTCAAACTCAGCGCGAGTGATGCTGTCGGAGATATGGCGATAGCCCGGCAGCTCATGCGGAAAGCTGCCCATGTCGCAGGAGCCCTGGACATTGTTCTGCCCGCGCAAGGGATTCACGCCCACGCCTTCGCGGCCCACATTGCCCGTGGCCATGGCCAGATTGGCAATGCCCATGACCATGGTCGAGCCCTGCGCATGCTCGGTCACACCCAGGCCGTAATAGATGGCGGAGTTCACTGGACGGCCTGCGGGATGATCCGCCGCCCCGCGTGCGTACAGCCGCGCAGCACCGCGCACCAGCTCCGGTGCCACGCCGGTGATTTCGGCCGTGGCCTCGGGCGAGTTCTCCGGCCTGGCAACAAACTCCTTCCATTGTGCAAAGGACTTGGCGTCACAACGCTCGTCAATATAGGAGTCGGCCAGCCAGCCCTCGGTGACGATCACATGGGCCAGCGCCGTGATCATGGCCACATTGGTTCCAGGCTTGAGCTGGAGGTGGTAGTCGGCCTTGACATGGGGCGATTTGACGAGCTCGATCTCGCGCGGGTCGATCACGATCAAGCCGGCGCGTGCTTGCCGGGCGTCCCCACGCCGGGCGTCGCCACGCAGGCGCTTTTTCATGCGCGAGCCGAACACCGGGTGCGCCGCCGTGGGATTGGCGCCGATCACCATGATCACATCGGAGTGCTCCACCGACTTGAAGGTCTGCGTGCCCGCCGACGTACCATAGGTCTGACCCAGCCCATAACCGGTGGGCGAGTGGCATACGCGCGCACAGGTATCGACATTGTTGTTTCCGAAGGCGGCGCGGATGAGCTTCTGCACCAGATAGGTTTCCTCGTTGGTGCAGCGCGACGAGGTGATGCCGCCGACCGAATCCCTGCCATGCCTGGCCTGGATGCGGCGGAACTCCCCGGCCGCATGGGCTATGGCCTCCTCCCAGCTCACTTCGCGCCAGGGGTCCGTGATCTTCGCTCGGATCATGGGTTGGGTGATGCGATCCTTGTGCGTGGCATAGCCCCAGGCAAAGCGCCCCTTGACGCAGGCATGGCCTTCGTTGGCCTTGCCGTCCTTCCACGGCACCATGCGCACCACCTGATCGCCCTTCATCTCGGCCTTGAATCCGCAACCCACGCCGCAGTAGGCGCAGGTGGTGATCTCGCTGTGCTCTCCCTGGCCCAGCTCGACCACGGTCTTCTCCTGCAAGGTGGCCGTGGGGCAGGCCTGTACGCAGGCGCCGCAGCTCACGCAGTCGCTGGCCATGAAGCTGTCGCCCTGGCCTGCCGTGATGCGCGACTCGAAACCGCGTCCGGTGATCGTCAGCGCAAACGTGCCTTGCGTCTCCTCGCAGGCACGCACACAGCGGTTGCAGACAATGCACTTGCTGGGGTCGTAGTTGAAATAGGGATTCGAGACATCGACCTCGGCCCGGGCTTCCCCCTTGAAGTGGTTGGCTCCCTCCATGCCGTAACGCACCTCGCGCAGGCCGACCACTCCGGCCATGTCCTGCAGCTCGCAATCCCCGTTGGACGAGCATGTCAGGCAATCGAGCGGGTGGTCGGAAATGTAGAGCTCCATCACGCCCTTGCGCAGCTCCTGCAGCTGAGGACTCTGGGTGCGAACCTTCATGCCCGCTTCGGCAGGCGTGGTGCAGGACGCAGGAAAGCCCTTGCGTCCCTCGATCTGCACCAGACACAGCCGGCAGGAGCCAAAGGGCTCCAGCGAATCCGTCGCACAGAGCTTGGGCACCTTGATGCCGCCATCGACGGCAGCGCGCATCAGCGATGTGCCCTTGGGCACGGTGACCTCGCGGCCGTCGATATGCAGCGTGACCCGTTCCTCGGACAGGCTGGCAGGCGTTCCGCAATCGGTGTTCTTCAGATGTTCCAGCATGGCTCTCTCCTCAGGCGGGGTTCACGGTCTGCACGGGCTCGATACCGAAATCGGCCGGATAGTGCTGCAACGCAGAGCGCACCGGATAGGGCGTCATGCCGCCCATGGCGCACAGGCTGCCATGCTGCATGGTCTCGCACAGGCTCTCGAGCAGCACCACATTGGCCGCACGTTCGGCGCCGTCCTGACGTCTGATGCGGTCAATCACCTCCACTCCCCGCGTGGAGCCGATGCGGCAGGGCGTGCATTTGCCGCAGGACTCGATGGCGCAGAACTCCATGGCATAACGCGCCAGCAGTGCCATGTCGGCGCTGTCGTCATGCACGACCAGTCCACCATGGCCGATCACGTTGCCCTTTGCGGCATACGCTTCGTAATCCAGTGGCTCATGCCAGTCCCCGGGCGCCACATAGCTGCCCAGCGGACCGCCCACCTGGATCGCCTTGACGGGACGGCCGCTGGCCGTGCCGCCGCCGAAGTCCTGCACCAGCTCTTGCAGCGTGAGTCCGAAGGCCTTTTCCACCAGGCCGCCTCGCGCAATATTGCCCGCCAACTGGAACGGCAGGGTTCCGCGAGAGCGGCCCACGCCAAAATCCTGATAGAAGGCCGCCCCCCTGGCCATGATGATGGGCACGGTCGCCAGCGTGATCACATTGTTGATGACCGTGGGCTTGCCGAACAGGCCCTCGATCGCAGGCAGAGGCGGCTTGGCACGCACAATGCCGCGCCGGCCTTCGATGCTCTCCAGCATGGCGGTCTCTTCGCCGCAGACATAGCTGCCCGCCCCCTTGCGCACCTGCAGATCGAACGCCTTGCCGCTGCCGGCCACATTCCCACCGAGCCAGCCTGCGGCACCGGCACGCGCAATGGCCTCGTTCAGCACCGCAATTGCATGCGGATATTCGCTGCGCACATAGATGTAGCCCTGCGTCGCCCCGACGGCCAGTGCAGCGATCGCCATGCCCTCGATCAGGCAGAACGGGTCGCCTTCCATGAGAAGGCGATCGGCGAATGTCCCCGAATCGCCTTCGTCGGCATTGCAGGCGATGTATTTCTGCGGCCCTGGTGCAGCCGCCACGGTCTTCCATTTGATGCCCGCCGGAAATGCCGCCCCGCCCCGACCGCGCAGGCCGGAGTCCAGCACCTGCTGGACGATGGCTTCGGGCGCCAAGGCTGCAGCCGCCCTGAGGCCCTGCCAGCCGCCATGCGCCTCATAGTCCCGCAGGCTCAGCGGATCGATGATGCCCACGCGCGCAAACGTCAGGCGCTCCTGCCGGGCCAGATAGGGCATGTGTTCGGTGAGCCCATGGCATAGCACATGGGGCTGGCCCTGCAACAGGCCGGCATCCAGCAGCCCCGGTACGTCGGCAGCCTGGACCGGTCCGTAGGCCACGCGGCCCTGCGCCGTCTCGACCTCGACCAGGGTCTCCAGCCACAGCAAGCCGCGCGATCCGTTGCGCACCAGCTCCACCGGCAGGCCACGCGCCGCGCACTCGCGCTGCAGCGCCTCGGCCACCGCTTCCGCGCCCACGGCCAGGGCCGCTGCATCTCGCGGCACATAGATACGCGCGGCAGCGATAGCTTCATTTTCGATAGCTACCCGCGTTTTATCCGCCTTGGTTTCAAGCTGTTCTTGCTGTATTTCTGCCAGCAAGGCGTCGAGCCGGCCCTCGGTCATCCGTGCATGGACTTCGCTCTCGTCGACCATCACGGCCGGCGACTGGGCGCACAGCCCCAGGCAGTAGACAGGCTCCAGCGTCACGCTGCCATCGGCGCTCGTGTCATGGGCCTGGCAGCCCAGTGTCGTTTGCGCATGGGCGAACAGTGCATCGGCACCGCGCGACTTGCAGGCTTCGGCCCGGCAGACCTGGATCAGCGTCCTGCCATGCGGCTGCTCGCGCAAATGCGGGTAATAGCTGACCACGCCATGGACCTCGGCACGCGACAGACTCAGGGCCTCGGCAATCTGGGGAATGGCGGCACGCGGTATGTAGCCCAGCGCATTTTGCACAGCGTGAAGCAGCTCGATCAGGGAGCCGGGTTGCGGTGCATGGTCGGCAATGGCGCGCTCGACGGCTTCGTGCTCACGGGCACCGGGTGCGGTGCCGACACTGGCGGCACCGGCGACGGCGATGGGAATGATCTTCCCTTGAATGGCTGGCATGGATGTCCCAACTGGCTTTCGTTGTGGAAGCGGCGCGGTCCGATCCGCAGGCGCTCTGTCTCGTCTGCCATTTCAAGCCCTGTCCGGCATGTCGTCAAATTCATATTCCTGATTGCGCCATTCAAGCCGCAAATGAGCACAAAGCCCACGCCCGTCTGCCTGCACGCCCTGATCCATCGCCCCTGACGCCGGTGCTGTCGTGATGGAGTACTGCCGCGTCTCGCAGGCATGCCTGGCTTGTCCCAGATCACGGTGGCTGGCGTGATTTTTGGTAAGCTCAGGCGCACCATGATTCATCCGCCATCAGCCATGACGTCACAGGATGGCTATCACTTTTCGGACCAGATCGGCCACCTGCTAAGGCGCGTCTATCAACGGCATGCGGCGCTTTTTCAGCAGTACATACCCGACTCTCAGCTCACGGCGGCACAGTTCGTGGTGCTGTGCTCGGTGCGCGACAACCGGGGCAGCTCGCTGGCCGACATCGTGAAGGCCACGGTGATCGACCAGGCTACCATTCGCGGCGTGGTGGACCGGCTCAAGCAGCGCGAACTGGTGCAGGTGGACCATGACCGCATCGACCGGCGCAAGGTCGTCATCAACCTCACGCAGGCCGGCCAGGACCTGGTGCGCGACATGGAACCCTTCGCCAAGCAGATCACCGAAAGCACCTACGGCAAGCTCAATCCGGCCGAGCGCCTGGCGCTGGATTTTCTGCTCAAGAAGATGCTGGAAGGTGGCGAGGCGGATTGAGCCGTTGCAGCCTCCCCAAAAAAACAAAGGCCAGAAGGAAAAATCCTTCTGGCCTTTTTGCTGAGCCGACCTTTCAGTCAGCTCAGGCCGTCATCAATCCAGCGCCCGGTTGCGCGATTCCACATCCACGGCCCAGATCGACAGCGCACCGCCCACCAGCATGGCAGACAGCACCGCCAGGGCCCAGGTGAAGTGTGTGGCCATGATGGGCGCGATGATGGCCGGGGCAAACAGGCCGCCGAAGCGCGCCACGGCACCTGCCATGCCCATGCCGCTGGCGCGCAGGTCGGTCGGGTAGACCTCCGGCGTGAAGGCATACAGCGCACCCCAGGTGCCCAGCAGAGAGAAGCTCATCAGCAGCGTCGATCCGATCACCACGAACGGCGACGATCCCAGGCTGTAAAGCATGCAGCCCACGGCACTGAGCAACAGAAAGCCGATCAGCGTGGGCTTGCGGCCCCAGCGCTCCACGCCATAGGCCGACAGCGCAAAGCCGGGCAATTGCACCAGCGCCAGCACCACCAGGAAGACCTGGCCGCGCATGAAGGCAAAGCCTTCGCTGCTGAGCTTGACGGGAAGGTAGACGAAGACGCCGTAGTAGGCAATGGAGATCAGCGCCCAGGCCAGGAACAGCGAGACACTGCGACGTCGCAGGTCTTGCGAGAACAGTGCGAGCAGGGACTTGCGCTCCTGCTTCTCGGGCTGCAGGGCCGGGATGTCGGACGAGGCTCCGTTGACCTTGGCCACCCGTTGCAGCACCTTGCGCGCCTCTTCGGACTTGCCGTTACGGTTCAGGTACATGGGAGATTCGGGGATGTAGAAACGCAGCACCACGCCGATCAGCGCCGGCAGTCCGGTCACGAAGAAGATCACGCGCCAGGCATCGTCGCCCCAGTTGACGGCCACCAGCGCCAAAATGGCCAGGAAGATCGTACCCACGGCCCAGAACGACTCCAGCAGCACCAGCCAGCGGCCTCGCCGGTCGCTGGGCAGGAACTCGGCCATCATGGTGTAGTCCACGGGCAGCGTGCCTCCCACGCCGATGCCCGTGATGAAGCGAAGCACCAGCAGCCAGGCAAACTCGGGCGCAAAGGCCGAAGCCACTCCCGCAAAGGCATCGATCACCACGGCCATCATCAGCACCGGGCGGCGCCCTATGCGATCGGCCAGTCTGCCGAAGACGAAGGCACCGATCAGCATGCCGATGAAGAAGAAGGTGCCGGTCTGCAGCGCCTCGGGCACGGTCTTGCCGAAGGTCTTGGCAATGGATGGCGCGCTGAAACCAATCGACAGCACCTGCATGGCATCCGCCAGCCAGACCAGGCCGAAGATCACGAACAGCCGGTACTGGAACTTGCCCACACCCGCAGTCTGGATGCCTTTTTCCACTGAAATGTATGTAGATGACATGCAGGGACTCCTTTTTTAGTCATCGCAATTGTTGAATCTGTCTTTCTTGCAAGCACCGCCATTCGGCCCCGGCCTATTCGCGCAGTGCTCTCCACCCATCGCACATCCAGAACGACACAGCCCCTCGGCGCCATGTCCATGGACCGATGAGAAAGGTTCAGGATGTCGGTATCTGCATCCGGGCGGAGGGCACATTCCACACAGTCGGCCTTTCGAGAGCTTCGTGCGTGCTGTCCATCCCCCGTCCCCGGCATCAGATGTATGGACCCCGCCCCTGGAAGCCCTCCAGAGCCAGAGATCCCTGTCCGCGGCATCGCCCATGCCGCCGCCCGTTGTCGCCCCTAGGGCGCATGCGCCTGCATCCGCGCGCGCAGCCGGTTAATCCTCTTCGTATCGTCTGGCCAAGCTTTTTCCTCCGGTGCAAATCGTTCACGCAAATATCCGAGCAGGTCCGCAATCTGCCTGTCGTCCAGGCTGTCCCTGAAGCCGGGCATGTAACCCAGGGCATCGTCGGCTGGAGCCTGGATGCCGTTCAGAATGACCTGGAGCAGGTTGTCCGGACTGGCGGCATGCAGGCTGGTGTTCAGGTCCAGCAGCGGCTTGACGCCGAACAACGTAGGCCCGCTGCCTGCCTCGTGGCAGGCCGCACAGGCGTTCTGGTAGATGCGCTCGCCAGCGATATGGCGCTGCAGACGCCTGGCGGACGCGGGCGCCACGGCAGTCAATGGAGCGAGGGGGGCTGCCTGGGCCGGTCCATCATTGACTGCCACGGGATGCGCATCCCGTGCAGCCGGGCCCGGCTGCGCCATCAGATAGGTGGCCATGGCGCGCACATCGGATTCGGGCAACTGGGCCAGGCCATGGATGACGGGTGCCATGGGCCCCGCCGCCACGCCGTGGCGGGCCGAGAAGCCTGTGCGCAGGTACTGGTAAAGCTCCTCGCGGCTCCAGGGGCGCTTGCCGGCACCGAGCTGGTTGAGCGCGGGTGCGGTCCAGCCTTCGGCCTCGCCGCCGCCCAGATAGTGAATGCCCTTTCTTTCGGCACCCAGCGCATTGCGCGGCGAGTGGCAGGCTGCGCAATGGCCCGCACCCTCGACCAGATATGCGCCCCGGTTCCATTCGGCACTGCGCGCGGGGTCGGCCTTGAAAGGCGTGGCATCGTGGAAAAGCAGGTTCCAGCCGGCCATGGCCGGGCGCAGGTTGTAGGGAAAGGCCAGTTGCGTCTCGGGGGCCCTGGCCGTCACGGCGGGCTGGGACATCAGGTAGCCATACAGGGCCTGCAGGTCGCTCTCGCTGAGCTTGGCGAACGCCGTATAAGGGAATGCCGGATACAGCTGGCGTCCATCCTGGTGAACGCCGTGGCGCATGGCCCGCTCGAAGGCCGCGTAGGACCAGCGGCCGATGCCGGTTTCGTTGTCGGGCGTGATGTTGGTGGAATAGATGGTGCCGAACGGAGTCTCCAGACCCAGGCCTCCTGCATTGGAGGCCCCACCCGGTGCCGTGTGGCAGACCACGCAATCCCCTGCGGCGGCCACCAGGCGGCCGCGCTCCAGGGCCTGGGGCGAGTAGAGGGAGACATCGGGCCCGTCTGTCAGCGGAAGGGCCGGCTTCAGTGGCCAGGCCATGGCAGCCATCCCGGCAAGTCCTGCAACGCCTGCAGCCAGCCAGCCCCATCCGCGACCGGGTTTTGCGTCGCGGGACTTGCCCACGCCCTCGCCCGACAACGCCAGGCGCAATCGCTCGGGCTGAAAGGGTACTTCGCGCAGGCGCACGCCTGTCGCATGGTGAATGGCGTTGGCAATGGCGGCTGCGGCGGGCAGCGTGGCCACGCCGTCCAGCGCCAGGTCGCCCTGGCGGATGGGTGCGGCATCGCCTTGCACCTGCTGCGCCAGGTCGGAGTCTGGCCTGGCGATCACACCGCAAGCACCGACGGAGCCGGAGGCTCCCCCCCAGTCGTCGAAGGCGGGAGCCGATCCCAGCAGCCGGCGCGCATCGGCCAGCAGGTGCGGGTCCTGCTGCAGGATCTCGGGCCGCGCGCTGGCGGCCTGCGCAGGCTGCAGGCTGCGGCTGTCATGACCGGCCACCACGCGGGTCACTTCGATCTCGCCGGTGAGGGGATGCACCGCCACTTCGGCCACCCAGGCGCTCCAGGCATGGAGGCAGTCGCCCTGCGCATCGAGGGTCTGCAACTGGGCAACGGCAAAGCCCTGGCCCAGCAGACGTCCATCGGCGCTCTGGCGGGACGGCGCCTGCTGCGATGCCTGTGCCTGCTCGGCCACCTGCCGCGCGAGATCGCGCACCGGGCCTTCGGGCAGGTTTTGCAGACGCCACTGCAGCGGGTCACGTCCCTGCACCAGGGCCTGCTCATGCCAATGGCTTTCACAGGCAAATACCTGGGCGGCATTCAGATCATCGACAGCGGCATGGCGCAGGCCTGACAGTGGCTTGCGCTCCCGCACCTGACCGGCATCGAGCACGGTGGCCTGGGCGGCGGCGCGCGCCATCCCGGGCTGGCTCAGCAAACGCGCCATGCTGGGGCGCACGGCCCAGGGGAATTCGGACAGCAGCACGTCGGACTGCGCCAGCGCCTGACCTGCATGGGCCTGCATCGACGTGCCGGCTTCCTGTGCCTGCGAAGGCTGTGCATCCATGCGCAGCACCAGATCGCGACAGTCCGCAGCGTCGATCACCGCGGTCTCGCAGGCCACGCTGACAGGCCGGCCCACGGCAAGGGACAACAGGGCCGCATCGGCAGCCGCATCCATGAGATCCAGCGCGTGCACCGTGCATGCCGCCGTGGCAGGGAGACTCCACAGCCGCAGCGCGGACTCGGGGCATTGCAGCAGTGCGGCCAGCTCGCGGCCGATCATGTGGCGCACACCGACGTCACAGGCCGGAAGCCAGACGCTGGCATGGCCGTCGAGGCACCAGGCGGCGACACGCGCAGCACCAGCGGACCCTGCGCCCGCACCCGCCATGCGCCAGACATAGCGACCGGTCTCGGACGACTCGGGGCGGCGAGAGACGGAGCGTTCCGACAAGGCTCCGTGACCGCCCTGCCAGTCAGGCGCCAGACCGGCCACGGCCTGCCGCGCATGCACGGGTGCCACGGCCACCACGCCCAGAAAATGTTCGCGCTGCACGGCGGCCACCACTCCGGCCATGGCCTGTGCCTGCTCCAGCCGGGCCCGCGTGGGCACGCTGCCCTGGTAGCGCAAGCCGTCCCAGGCCGCGACGGGCGGGCGCAGCGCCAGGCCGTGCAGCAGGTCGGAAGGCAGGGCGGGGGTATTGCCGGCCGGGCTCATGGCTGGACCTCGCCCGCGCTGGAAGATGGAAAACCGGAGGGTGCCTGCAGTGCGGCGGCTTGCGCCCGCAGCTGCACGGCGCGCAGGGCGGCCTGCATGATTTCCACATGCGTGCCGCATCGGCACAGGTTGTGGTGCAGCTCGTTGCGCAGATCCTGTTCCGAAGGATTCGGGTTGCGCCGCAGCAGGGCCTCCACCGTCATGATCATGCCGTTGAGGCAGTAGCCGCACTGGGCTGCCTGGCAGTCGATGAAGGCCTGCTGCGTGGGACCCGGGCACTGGCGCGAGCCCAGACCTTCCAGCGTGGTCACTTCGCGACCCACAACCGCCTTCACGGGAATCACGCAGGAACGCGCGGCCACGCCATCGATGAGCACCGTGCAGGCACCGCACTCGCCCAGGCCGCAGCCGTACTTGGGCCCGTTCAGCTCCAGATCATTGCGCAGCACATGCAGCAGCGCCGTCCCTGGAGCAGCCGGCACCTCGCATGCGCGAGCGTTGACCTGCAGGGGAATACGGTGGGTAAGACTGCTTGAGTGGACGGGGATTTCCATGGGACGAGGCTCTTGCAACTGCGGTTCAGGATGTCGGCGTTCTGCAGCCGGACAGGAGAGGGAGTTTCCCCTGTCCGGCTGGGCTGCGAGTATCAGGCAGCAGCCCTGACCTTGGGCTCGACCAGGGGCACGTTGAACACGTCATAGCCAAAGCACCAGGACGGATCTTCATTGGTTCGCAGCCAGGTGTTGTCGTGCGAGATGCGCTGCACCTTGCTGGCCCGTTCGGCACGGTTGGCCTCATACAGCGCGAAGGCCAGTTCATGGTTGTGCGCGCCGACTTCCTTGAGACAGCGCGCCAGCATGGCACCGTCCTCGATGGCCATGGCCGCGCCCTGGGCCATGTGGGGCTTCATGGGGTGGCAGGCGTCACCCAGCAGCACCAGGCGGCCACGGCTCCACAGGGGCAGCGGATCGCGCTCCAGCAGCGACCACTTGGTCACTTCCACGGTGGCATCGATCAATGCCTGAACCGTCGGGTGCCAGCCCGAGAAGGCCTCGCGCATCTCTTCCTTGCTGCTGGGCAGCCAGCGGTCGCCCAGATCCCACTTCTCGACGGGAACGCCGGTCACGTAGTACAGCTCGTCGGCCTTGCCCGTGACGAAATAGGTCATCATGTGGCGGTCGTCGCTCCACCACTTCACGCAGGCGTCGAAGGGCAACATGCCGGCCTTGACCTCCGGCGTGGGGAATACGGCGCGGTGGGCCAGGTAGCCTGCGTACTTGGGCAGCTCGGGGCCCAGGAGCTCTTCGCGGATGCGGGAGTTCACGCCATCGGCACCGATGACGATGTCGGCCTCTTCGGTCGTGCCGTCGGCGAAGTGCATGACCACCACATTGCCCCGATCCTCGACCTGGGTGAGGTATTTGCCGTAGGCCATCACGCTGTCTGGCAAGGCCTCGATCAGCAGCGCATGGAAGTCGCCGCGGTGCACGGTCAGATAGCTGGCCCCGTATTCCTTGACGGCGTAGTCGCCCAGGGGGATCCGGGCCAGCACGTCGCCCGTCTGCCAGTGGCGGCTGTACCAGCAGTCGGGGTGGGAGCCCTGCTCGTTAAGCGCGTCCTCGATGCCGATGCGGCGCAGGATCTTCATCACATTGGGACCGACGTGAATGCCCGCCCCCAGGCGGGAGAAGCTGGGCGCCTGCTCATAGACGCGGACATTGAAGCCTTCCTGGAGCAGCAGCTTGGCAGCAGCAGCCCCGCCGAGACCAGCACCGACAACGGCGATTCGAGGGGATTGAGACACAGTTTTTCTCCTTGCAGGAATGTTGAAAGCCAGACGAGGCAACCGTTGCTTCGGCGCGTCCATACAGGGTCTACAGCAGGAACCGTGCCAGGCAACAAAACGCCCAATTCAGGTGTATGCACTTGAATTTCCCATAATCACATATGCACCACAGTGCGGCAGATTAAATTGAAATTCACCATTTTTGGTGCAATTTCCGCACCAAATAAGTACAAACACCGAGAAAATTCTCATTTGCAAGAAGGCACGTCTTTTGCAAGAATAAAGCGTACACACTCAGTTGATTCTGATCAAAAACCCTCAAAACCCTGCAAAGGCAAGCCATGACCCACACATTCCGCATCGGCCAGATCGTCCCCAGCTCCAACACCACCATGGAGACCGAAGTACCGGCCATGCTGCAGGCCCACTCCACGCTGCGTCCGCAAGACCGCTTCACCTTCCACTCCAGCCGCATGCGCATGAAGAAGGTGCAAAAGGAAGAGCTGGCCGCGATGGACGCCGAAAGCGACCGCTGTGCGCTGGAGCTGAGCGACGCACGCGTGGACGTGCTGGGCTACGCCTGCCTGGTAGCCATCATGGCCATGGGCAAGGGCTATCACCGCGTCTCGCAGCAGCGCCTGACCGAGCGCACGGCCAGCAACGGTGCCACGGCCCCGGTGATCACCAGTGCCGGCGCGCTGGTGGAGGCGCTCAAGGTGATGGGTGCCAAGAAGATCGCCCTGGTGGCGCCCTACATGATTCCGCTGACCCGGCTGGTCATGGACTACGTGGCCGCCGAAGGCTTCGAGATCGTGGACTGGCGCGCGCTGGAAATCCCCGACAACCTGGATGTGGGCCGCCACGATCCTGCCAAGCTGCCCGGCATCGTGGCCGGCATGAACTACGCCGACGCCGACGTGATCGTGCTGTCGGCCTGCGTGCAGATGCCCTCGCTGCCGGCCGTGGCCCAGGTCGAGGCCCAGACCGGCAAGCCCGTGCTGACCGCCTCCATCGCCACCACCTATGCCATCCTCAAGGAACTGGGGCTGGACCCCGTGGTGCCGGGCGCGGGCGCGCTGCTGTCGGGCGCCTACCCCTACGACAGCCGCAACATTGCGGCCAAGGCCTGAGGAACACACGCATGACCCGCCACTCCAGCCCCCCCAGCACATTCCGCTACGGCGGCAACGTCCACGCCAACGGCATCCGCCAGCACTACCTGCGCTACGGCGGCACCGAGGGCGAACGCGCGCAGCGCGACGCCGTCATCCTGATTCCCGGCATTACCAGCCCAGCCGTGACCTGGGGCTTCGTGGCCGAGCAGTTGGGCTTCCAGTTCGACACCTATGTGCTCGACGTGCGCGGGCGCGGCCTCTCATCCTCCGGCCCCGGCCTGGACTACAGCCTCGATGCCCAGGCGGCCGACGTGACCGCCTTCGCCCAGGCGCTAGGCCTTCAGCGCTGGGCGCTGATCGGCCACTCCATGGGCGGGCGCATTGCCGTGCGCGCTGCGCGCAGCCAGCCGGCCGGGCTCACGCGCCTGGTCATCGTCGATCCACCGGTGTCCGGCCCGGGCCGCCGCGCCTACCCGGCCGCCCTGCCCTGGTATGTGGACTCCATCCGCCAGGCCACGCTGGGCATGGATGCGGAGGCCATGCGTGCCTTCTGCCCCACCTGGACCGAAGAGCAGCGCCAGTTGCGCGCCCAATGGCTGCACACCTGCCACGAGCCGGCCATCGTGCAGAGCTTCGAGGACTTCGGCCGCGACGACATCCATGCCGACCTGCCCCACATCCCGCACCCGCTGCTGCTGGTCACTGCCGAGCGCGGCGACGTGGTACGCGGCGAGGACGTGGCCGAGTGGCAGGGCCTGGCACCCCAGACCGAGCACGTGCGCGTGCCCGGTGCCGGCCACATGATTCCCTGGGACAACGAGGCCGGGTTCTATGAGGCCCTGGGCGATTTCCTGGGTGCACGGGTGGACTGAATGCCCACTCGCCGCCTCCCCCCTTTCATCGCGACACCAAGGAGCCGACCATGTCCGTCAGCGATATCGATCTGATCCACGCCTGGAAGCAGGTGCTTACGCTGTCCCGTCTCGAAGCCGGCCAGACCGTCACCGTGCTCACAGGCGCCGACACACACCCGCAGACGCTGCGCTGCGCCATCGCCGCCTCCAGTGAGATGGGCGCGCGCGTCAATCGCCTGGACCTGCCGCCCGTCAACGCCGAAAAATCCCTGAGCCGCGACTCGCTGGCCTACCTGGGCACGACGCCGCTGACCGGCAACCCCGCCGCCATCGCCGCGCTCAAGGCCAGCGACCTGGTACTGGACCTGATGACCTTGCTGTTCTCGCCGGAGCAGCACGAGATCCTGCAGACCGGCACCAAGATCCTGCTGGCCGTGGAGCCGCCCGAGGTGCTGTGCCGACTGGTGCCCACCGAGGGCGACCGCGCACGCGTGCAGGCCGCGTCCAGGTTGATCGAGGCCGCCAGCCAGATGCACATCACCTCGACCGCGGGAACCGACCTGCGCTGCCGGATCGGCAGCTTCCCGGCCATCTGCGAATACGGCTTCGTGGACCGGCCCGGCCGCTGGGACCACTGGCCCAGCGGCTTCGTGCTGACCTGGCCCGACGAAGGCGAGAGCAACGGCCGCGTGGTGCTGGACCGGGGCGACATCCTCCTGCCCATGAAGGACTACGTGACCGACCCCATCGAGCTCGTCATCGAGAAGGGCTATGTCACGCGCATCCACGGCGGCCTGCAGGCCGACATCCTCAAGGAGTACATGGCCTCCTACGAAGATCCCGAGGCCTATGCCGTGTCCCACATCGGCTGGGGGCTGCAGCCGCGCGCCCACTGGTCCATGCTGGCCCACTACGACAAGGAAACGCACATCGGCATGGACGCCCGCGCCTTCGAGGGCAACTTCCTGTGGTCCATGGGCCCCAACAACGAGGCCGGCGGCAGCCGCACCACGGCCTGCCACATCGACATTCCCATGCGCCACTGCACGGTGGCACTGGACGACAAGCCCACAGTCATCCACGGCGTGGTGCAGGACGAAGAAGGACTGGCGCGCGCCGCCAAACGGTCCAAGCCAGGAAAGGACATCGCATGACAACCACCACCTTGCCGGCCACCGGCGCCCAGAGCATCCCGACCGGGGGTGCGCAGGGAGACATCTCCGCCTATGCACGCCAGGGCTTCGGCACGCCGCTGCCGCTGAAGGCACCGTTCGGCCTGCTCATCATCGACTTCGTC
The DNA here is from genome assembly GCF_009360615.1 of Comamonas sp. GTDB lineage: Bacteria > Pseudomonadota > Gammaproteobacteria > Burkholderiales > Burkholderiaceae_C > Comamonas. Next base: position 36,439 of record NZ_SPEY01000086.1, on the reverse strand, counting down.
AACGGCTTCGCCGACCCGGCCGTCTTCGGCGGCGGCAACATCCCCGAGGCGATCGCGCAGACGCAGCACCTGCTGGCCCATGCGCGCGAGCGCGGCTGGCCCGTGGCGCACAGCCGAATCGTTTTCTCCGACGATGACGCCGACCACAACATCTTCTGCCTGAAGGTGCCCGGCATGCTGACCCTCAAGGAAGACAGCCCTGCCAGCGCCATCGTGCCCCAGCTGGCGCCGGCCCCGGGCGAATATGTGGTGCGCAAGAGCACGCCATCGGCCTTCTTCGGCACCATGCTCGCGCCCTGGCTGGCCCAGCGCGGCGTGCAGACCCTGGTGGTGGCCGGTTGCGTCACCAGCGGCTGCGTGCGCGCCAGCGTGGTCGATGCCATGCAGTCGGGCTTTCGCCCGCTGGTAGTGGCCGACTGCTGCGGCGACCGCGCACTGGGCCCGCACGAAGCCAACCTGTTCGACATGGCACAGAAGTATGCCGCCGTGATGCCGCTTTGCCAGGCCCTCTCCGAAACCGACGTCCCGGCAAACTGACCTCCCCCTGAGTGGCCTTGCCGCATCCTCCAGAGGGGGACGGTGCCCTCGGTGCGAGGCGGTGCGGCCGGCATAGGCCCTTCCTCGGTGCCTCCCGCTCAAGGCCCTGCGTGATCTTGCGCAGCCGCCCTCGCTGGCACCGTGGATTTGCAAACCGCGCTAAACCGTCGCTCTCGGCACGCCCGCATGTCCCACATTCGCTCTTATGACCCTGCCCCAGCCCCAAACCCAGCACACACAGCTGCTCACGCGCGCCGACACCCTGCTCGTGGTGCGCCAGCCGGTGGCACCGCCGCGCCCCGCTCCCGGCCAGCCCGGCACGGCCACCGACTATGTGCAGTCCACCCCCGAAATCTTCGTCGCCGTGCTGGCCGACGAAGATGCCCCGCTGGGCTGGCGCGCCCTGGCCTTCAATGGACATGTGGATCTGGGCACGGGCATCCGCACGGCGCTGGCGCAGATCGTGGCGGAGGAGCTCGAAGTGCCGCTGGAGCACCTGGACATGGTGCTGGGCCACACGGCCGCCGCCCCTAACCAGGGGCCGACCATTGCCAGCGCCAGCATCCAGATCTCGGCCATTCCGCTGCGACGCGCCGCCGCCCAGGCGCGCGAGCAGTTGCTGGCAATGGCCGCGCAGCGATGGAGCGCGAGGGCGGACCAACTCCGGGCAAGCGACGGCATTGTGCGCTTTGCCGACGGCAGCGATGCCCGCCAAATCGGCTATGGAGAGCTGCTGCGAGGCAAGCAACTGCAGCTGCAACTGGCCCCACCCGAGCAGGAGGTCAAGCTCAAGCCTGCGAGCGACTACCGGCTGGTGGGCCAGGGCGCGGCACGCATGGACATTCCCGCCAAGGCCACGGGCGAACTCAGCTTTGTCCATGATGTGCGCGTGCCCGGCATGCGCCATGGCCGCGTGATCCGCCCGCCGCATCCGGGCCGCGACAGCGGCGACTTCATCGGTCGCTGCCTGGTGTCCGTGGACCGGGACTCCGTGGCCCACCTGCCCGGCAAGGTGCAGGTGGTGATCGAGGGCGACTTCGTCGGCGTGGTCGCCGATCGCGAAGAGCAGGCCATTGCCGCCATGCGCGCACTACGCGTGCACTGGAGGGCCGTGCCCGCCGCGCCCGATCTGTCCGACCTGACCGCTGCCATCCGCACCCATCCCGCCCGGCACCGCGCACTGGTGGATCAGGGGCCCGTGGATGACGCCTTTGCCGGCGCGGCCACCCGGCTGCACCGCAGCTATGTCTGGCCCTACCAGATGCATGCCTCCATTGGCCCCTCCTGCGCCGTGGCCGATTTCAACGAGGATCGGCTCAAGCTCTGGGCCGGCACGCAGAACCCACACATGCTGCGCACCGACCTGGACCGGCTGCTGCAACTGGGCGAAGAGCGCATCGAGATCGTGCGCCTGGAAGCCGCAGGCTGCTATGGACGGAACTGTGCCGACGATGTCTGCGCCGACGCCGCCCTGCTGTCCATGGCCGTGGGCGCCCCCGTGCGCGTGCAGCTCACGCGCGAGCAGGAACACCAGTGGGAGCCCAAGGGCACGGCCCAGCTCATGGACGTGAGCGCGGCCATCGACGCCCGGGGTGCGCTGCTGGCCTATGACTTTGACGTACGCTACCCCTCCAACGACGCGCCGCTGCTGGCCCTGCTGCTCACCGGCCGCTTGCCAGGCCAGCCACGCACACTGGAGATGGGCGACCGCACGGCCGTGCCGCCCTACCGCTATGCCCATCAGCGCATCGCCTGTCATGACATGGCACCCATCGTGCGCGCGTCCTGGCTGCGCGGCGTCTCGGCCCTGCCCAATTCCTTCGCCCACGACTGCATGATCGACGAGCTGGCCCATGCGGCCGAAGCCGATCCCGTGGACTACCGTGTTCGCCACCTGGACGATCCACGCGCCGTCGAACTGATCCACGCCACGGCCCGCCATGCGCACTGGCAGCCAGGGCATTGCGGGAGCCGGGGCCAACCCGATGCCGACGGGCTGCTGCACGGCCGCGGCGTGGCCTATGCGCGCTACATCCACAGCCGCTTTCCCGGCTTCGGCGCGGCCTGGGCCGCCTGGGTCATCGACATCACCGTGGATCCCGCCAGCGGGCGCATTGCCGTGCAACAGGTGGTCGTGGGCCAGGACACGGGAATGATGGTCAACCCCGACGGCGTGCGCCACCAGATCCACGGCAACGTCATACAGACGCTGAGCCGAAGCCTGATGGAAAAGGTGGCCTTCAGCGACCATGGCGTGGCCAGCCGCGAATGGGGCGGCTACCCCATCATCGGGTTCCGCGACCTGCCGGTCATCGAAGTGGTGCTGATGCCGCGCCAGGAGGAGCCGCCCCTGGGTGCAGGAGAATCGGCCTCGGTGCCAGGACCTGCGGCCCTGGCCAATGCCTTGTTCGATGCCACGGGCCGGCGCTTCTATGCAGCCCCGTTCACACCCGATGCGGTGCGCGCCGTGCTGAATGCCACGTCCCCGGTCGGTCAGCCGAACCAACCCGCCTGAACAGGCTCATTCCTTCAGCGCACCGGCATGGCGCAGGCACTGCACGCGCCACTCGGCATCGTCCTGCAGCTCCAGCGCGGCCAGCAGAGCCCGCGTGGGTGCCATCCCCTGCTGGGTCATGAAGCCTATGGGCGTGAGCAACTCGGGCGATCGCAGCGGCCGCGCAATGAGGCCCGGCATGTGGCGCACGGTGGCCACCATCGCGCCGGGCAGCACGGTGACCATGGCGCCTCCCCCCCCGGGGGTGCTTTCGGCCACGGCCATGACCAGGCTCAGCACGGAATTCGTTTCCATGGCGGGCTGGACTTCGCGCTGCACGGCGGCAAAGGCCTCGTCGATCACCGTGCGGTTGTGCATGTCGGGCGTGAGCAGACACAGCGGCAGCGCTGCCACCTCGCCCCAGCCGATGTCGGCCCCAAAGGCAAAAGGACGGCTGTCGCACTGCGCATCCCGACACAGCAGATAGTAGTGCTCCTGGTACTGCAACCAGGACTGCAGGCGCGGACCGCGCGCCGGCAGCCGGGCACAGTAGCCCAGAGCCAGATCCAGTGACAGATCCTCGAGCCCGGTTTCTATCTCGGCCGAACTCATGGACAGCACCACGGGCGTGATGCCGGGGTGGCGCTGGCGCAGCATGGCGGCAAAGCGCGTGAGCATGGGAATCGCCGTAGGCACGGCAGCCATGCGCAGCAGCCCTTTGAGCCGGCCCGCTGCGGCACTCAGATCCTGCCTCAGCGCCTCCTCGGCCCTGAGCATGGACAGCGCCGTGGCCAGCACCTGCTCGCCCTCCGGAGTCAGCCCGCCAAACAGGCGACCGCGCCTGACGATGACGGCACCGAACTCATCCTCCAGCGCCTTGATCGCATTGGACAGCGCAGGCTGCGTGATATGGCAGGCCTGCGCCGCCCTTGCGAAATGGCGGTGCTCATTGAGCGCCACCAGATAACGCATGGAGGTCAGAAGGTTCATCAGGTATTGCTGCTAACCGTGATGGTGGGGAACTTGCTGGAGAAGTCCTTGGCCTTGAGAGCCACCTTCACCGCCAGATCGCGCGCCACCTTTTTGTAGACCTGGGCGGCTTCGCTCTCGGGCTCGGCCACCACCGTGGGCCTGCCGCTGTCGGCCTGCAGGCGGATCTGCAGCGACAGGGGCAACGCCCCCAGATAGTCGATGTTCTGCTCGCCAGCCATCTTCTTGCCCCCGTCTGCGCCAAAGATATGCTCGACATGGCCGCAGTTGGTGCAGACATGGACAGCCATGTTTTCCACCAGGCCGAGAATCGGGACGCCGACCTTCTCGAACATCTGAATGCCCTTCTTGGCATCGATCAGGGCAATGTCCTGGGGCGTGGTCACCACCACGGCACCCGTCATGGGCACGCGCTGGGACAGCGTCAGCTGGATGTCACCGGTTCCGGGCGGCATGTCGACCAGCAGATAGTCCAGATCCTTCCAGTTGGTCTGGCGCAGCATCTGCTCCAGCGCCTGGGTGGCCATGGGGCCGCGCCAGATCATGGCCTGGTCGTTGTTGACCAGCAGACCGATGGACATGACCTGGACGCCATGGTTCTCCAGGGGCTCCATGGTCTTGCCGTCATGGCTTTCAGGCTTGCCTGAAACACCCATCATCATGGGCTGACTGGGGCCGTAGATGTCGGCATCCAGAATCCCGACCCGGGCACCTTCGGCGGCCAGCGCCAGCGCCAGATTGGCCGTGGTCGTGCTCTTGCCCACGCCGCCCTTGCCGGAGGAGATGGCGATGATGTTCTTCACACCCGGCAGCAGCTGCACGCCGCGCTGCACGGCATGCGAGGCCACCTTGGTGACGATGTTGACCGAGACATTGCCCACGCCGGCCACCGTCCTGGCCGCAGCGATGAACTGGCTGCGCAGTGCAGGATGCAGACTGCTGGCGGGATAGCCCATCTCCACGTCGAACGAGACATCGTCACCGGCAATCTGCAGATTGCGCAGGCCGCGCGTGCTCACAAAGTCCTTGCCAGTGTGCGGATCAAGCACCGTGGCCAGCGCGCTCAGAAGCGCTTGTTCTGTAACAGCCATTGGATTTAGTTTTCCAGAGGTTTCTTCGATGACGGATAGTCTAGCGAAGCTGTCCAACCCCTGTGCACAGGAGACAATGCAGGCCTTTGCCCAAGATTTGAGAGACAGCCCGTGAAATTGAAGATGGCCGAAAATTCCCTGTTCGCAGTCCTGATACGCTCGCGCTGGTGGATCAGCTTTGCGATCTGCGCTGCCGTGGTGCTGGTGTCGCTGGCGGTGTTCCCCAAGGACATCTCGCCCTTTGCGGCCCTGGGGGCTTTTCCGTTCTTCATCGTGGGCTGCATCGCCTGTTACAAGCAGCTGCGGGCCCCCAGCCCGGCCAGGCTGGAGCAGATCCAGCAGGTGATCGCCGAGCAGTCCTGGGCAGACTTCAGCGCCCAGCTTCAGACGGCCTGGCAGGCCGAAGGCTATGAGATTCAGCGCCTGGACCAGGCCGGTGCCGATCTGCTGCTGACGCGCAACGGTCAGACCAGCGTGGTCGGTGCGCGCCGATGGAAAGCCGCAGCCCATGGCGTGGAGCCGCTGCGCGAGCTGCAGGCCGCGCAAACCCGGCTCAACGCCGACCTCGGCGTTTACGTGGCTCTGCAGCCTCTGGGCGAGAATGCCGCCAGCTGGGCCGCGCGGCATCAGCTCGTGGTGCTGGATGCCAAGTCCGTCGCCACGCTGATTGCCAAGACCCCGAAAAAGAGCTGACGGTCGCCGCCTGTCGCCAGGGCTGTACCGGTCCGCTCGATGGTGCGGCCCACCTACCGCCCTCGGCACAATCCGGGCACACTGCGGCCATGGCGGCAGAGCAGTTCTCACCCACCTTCCCTCCCAGTCTTGCCGACACAGACCGGCAGGCCCCCGCAGCCCCCAGCTCCAGCTTCGGGCAGACCGGCCTGCTGCTCAGCGGTGGCGGCGCCCGGGCCGCCTACCAGGTCGGCGTGCTCGCTGCCATTGCCGAGCTGCGCCGCGCCCGGGGTCTTCAGCATGGCCCCAACCCCTTCCCCGTGCTCGCGGGCACGTCGGCTGGTGCCATCAATGTCGCGGCCCTGGCCTGCCATGCCGATGCCTTTGACAGCGCCGTGCGGCGCATGCTCCATGTCTGGAGCCACATGCATACCGAGCAGATCTACAGGGCCGACTCGCTCAGCGTGCTGCGTAGCGGCGCACGCTGGCTGACGCTGCTGTCGCTGGGCTGGGCACTGGCCCGCTGGAGCCGCATGCGACCGCGTTCGCTGCTCGACAACACGCCGCTCAAAAACCTGATGAACAGCGGCCTCATGCCTTTCGAGCGCATTCCACAGCTGATCGCCGACGGGCATCTGCACGCCCTGGCCGTCACGGCATCGAGCTACAGCAGCGGCCAGCACATCACGTTCTTCCAGACCCGCGAGGCCCTGAGCCCCTGGATACGTGACCAGCGCAAGGCCGTTCAGACCCGGCTCACGGCCGATCACCTCCTGGCTTCCTCGGCCCTGCCCTTCATCTTTCCGGCCATGCCGCTGGCCATCGACGGGCATCTCGAGCATTTCGGCGACGGCTCCATGCGCCAGACCGCGCCTCTGGCACCGGCCATTCATCTGGGCGCCAGCAAGTTGCTGGTGGTCGGCGCCGGCAGGCGCCACGAGCCCCTGGGCAGCCAGCCCCAGGCCGATGCCAGCTATCCCACACTGGCCCAGGTGGCCGGGCACGCGCTGTCCAGCATCTTCCTGGACACGCTGGCCGTGGACATTGAGCGCGCCGAGCGCATCAATCACACACTGAGCCTCATCTCGCCGGCCGAGCGCATCCACAGCCGGCTGCGCCCCGTCGAGGTGCTGGCCATCACCCCCAGCGAGCGCATCGACGATATCGCCACCCGCCATATCGACAAATTGCCGATGCCGGTGCGCACCCTGCTGGCCACGCTGGGCGTGCGAGCCGGCACCGGCAACCCCATGCGAGACGGCGCGCTGGCCAGCTACCTGCTATTTGAGCAGGGCTACACCCGCGAACTGATAGCACTGGGCCGCACGGACACGCTGGCTCGAAGAGAGGAGCTCTGCCGCTTCCTGGGCTGGCCACCTTGATGTAACAAATGTTAATGATGAAAAAGGAGCCGGTTCCATGATGCATGAGACACTTTGCTTGACCTTCATCATCTTTATTGCCACTGCCTAGTGATTCCAATTCCACAGCCTGTCCGCGCCTCCAAATCGCTCAAGCTCTCGCTGATCCTGCCTTTTGTCGCCCTGATTGCGCTGTTGACCTCGGCCCTGGGCATGCTCTGGTACTGGACCGGCAGCAACGCGGTGTCCGCCTTGTCCGAGCAGGTGATGCAAGAGAAGGCCGAACGTATCGCGCTGACCGTGGACCGGCATCTGTATCCGTCCAGCGCAGTGCTGGAGGCCGCATTTCCCAGCGGCCAGTCCGTGCCTGCCGACATCCGCGGCCACATCCCGGCCCTGATCTCCCGGTTGTGGGTGGCCAGCTCGCTGCACACCCGACCCAACGACTATGTCTACTACGCCAATGTCGCAGGGCAGGGGATTGCCCTCAAGCGCCTGGCACCGGAGCTGGGACAACTGCGCCTGAAGACCCAGGCCGGAGAGCACCGCAGCTACTTCAGGCTTACCGGAATGCATGCCGAGCCGGTCTATGAATCCACCGAGACCCACCTGTTCGAGCCGCGCCAGCGCCCCTGGTTCAAGCTTGCGGCAGAGTCGGCCGAAGTCATCTGGACTCCTGCCTATATCGACTTCAGCGCCAAGGACCTGGTGCTGACACGCGCCCGCCGCATTCTTTCCGGCAAGGGCCGTCTCGAGGGGGTGGTAGCCACCGATATTTCGCTGCGCGCTCTCAACGAATTCGTCAGCCAGTTGCACCTTAGCGAGCATGGCCGCGCCTTCATCATCGAGGCCGACGGCTCCCTGATCGCCGCCACCGGCATGCCCAACATCCGACGGCGCGAAGACGGCCAGCTCGAGCGCTTGACCGCCGCCAACAGCCAGGACCCGCTGATCCAGGCCGTGTACGACCGCATCCAGAGCGCATTTCATGCCCCCACGTCCGGTGCGGCGCCGGGCACGGCCCTGCTGGAAGATGCCGTGCACCGCAATACTCGCATCGCCTACCGTCGCCTGAGCCTGGACTCCGGCCAGGACTGGATGGCCGTGGTGGCCGTGCCGCACAGGGACATGCTGACCGGCGTGTACCGTCACATGGTGCTGGTGGGCAGCCTGGGACTGCTGGCACTGCTTGTGGCTGTCGTCATCGGAACCCGTATCTTCGGTGCCGTGGCCAACGACATGCGCTCGCTGACCCGCGCCGTGCGCAGCGTGGGCCAGGGCGAGATCGACACGCCCATCGACGTGCAGCGCCGCGACGAAATTGGCGAGCTGGCCCACAATTTCCACCGCATGCGCCACAGCCTGTTCACCGATCCGCTGACTGGCGCCAGCAACCGCAGCGCGCTGCAGCATATTCTGGCCACGCTCACCCGCCCCCTTCCCGGCCAGAGCATGGCCGCCCCGTTCGCCCTGTTGTTCGTGGACCTGGACCGCTTCAAGCCGCTCAATGACCGCTGGGGCCATGACAACGGCGACCTGGCACTGGCCGAGATCAGCCTGCGCCTGCGCAACCTGCTGCGCCCCGACGATGTCGTGGCACGCCTGGGCGGCGACGAATTCATCCTCATCCTGCGCGGCGTCAGCGACGAGGCGCAGGTACAGGCCGTGCGCCTGAAGATCGAGCATGCGCTGCTGCAGCCACTGACCTCGCTCCAGGGCGTTCCCGAGGGCGAGACCGTGACCGTGGGTGCGTCGGTCGGCCAGGCCCTGTACCCCAGAGATGCCCAGGATGCGCAAAGCCTGCTCAAGGTCGCCGATCAGGACATGTACCGCAACAAAACTCCTTCGGTGCGATGAGGCGTGCCTCGCCTGATCGCTATGAATACAAAAGCTTCAATCGACTTTCAATCATAGATTTCAAATTGATTTCATTTTGGAATCCAAATTATTCATGCGATTACAGCTATGAAAAACAAAGCAATCACCACCCCGGGCCGGCTGCGGCGCGCGCCTGCGCAAAACCCGCGCCCGCAGCCTGGAGCCAAGCCCTTCTAGAATGACGGGTTCTCTGTGAAAGCTGTTTCCTCATGACCGCACGCAAACTATTCGTCACCACCGCCCTGCCGTACGCCAACGGCAACTTCCACATCGGCCACATCATGGAATACATCCAGGCCGACACCTGGGTGCGTGCGCAGCGAATGCAGGGCAATGCGGTCAACTTCGTGGGCGCCGACGACGCCCACGGCGCGCCCATCATGATTGCCGCCGAAAAGGCCGGCAAGACGCCCCAGCAGTTCGTGGCCGACATCGCTGCCGGCCGCAAGCAGTACCTCGACGGCTTCCACATCGCCTTCGACAACTGGAGCAATACCGACAGCGCCGAAAACCACGAGCTGTCCAAGCAGATCTATCTGGACCTGAAGGCCGCCGGCTTCATCGAATCCCGCACCATCGAGCAGTTCTTCGACCCGGAGAAGAACATGTTCCTGCCCGACCGTTTCATCAAGGGCGAATGCCCGCGCTGCCACGCCAAGGACCAGTACGGCGACAACTGCGAAGTGTGCAGCTCGGTCTATGCGCCCACCGACCTCATCAACCCGTTCTCGGCCCTGTCGGGCGCCACGCCGGTGATGAAGTCCTCCGAGCATTTCTTCTTCAAGCTCTCCGATCCGCGCGCCGTGGAGTTCCTGACCGAGTGGACGCAGAACGGCAAGCACGTGCAGCCCGAGGTGGCGGCCAAGATCAAGGAATGGTTCGGCGTGCGCACCAACCCCGACGGCTCGACCAGCGAAGGCCTGGACGACTGGGACATCAGCCGCGACGCCCCCTATTTCGGCATCGAGATTCCCGATGCGCCCGGCAAGTACTTCTATGTCTGGCTGGATGCGCCCGTGGGCTACCTGGCATCGCTCAAGGAACTGCTCAAGCGACGCGGCGAGGACTACGACGCCTATATGGCCGACCCCGACCTGGAGCAGTACCACTTCATCGGCAAGGACATCATCACTTTCCACACGCTGTTCTGGCCCGCGATGCTCAAGTTCAGCGGCCGCAAGACGCCGACCCGGATCTGCGTGCACGGCTTCATGACCGTGAACAACGGCGAGAAGATGAGCAAGAGCCGTGGCACCGGCCTCGATCCGCTCAAGTACCTGTCGCTCAAGATGAACCCCGAGTGGCTGCGCTACTACCTGGGTGCCAAGCTCAACGGCAAGAACGAAGACATCGACTTCAATCCCGAAGACTTCATGCTGCGCGTCAACTCCGACCTGATCGGCAAGTACGTGAACATCGCTTCGCGCGCCGCGGGCTTCATCAGCAAGCGCTTTGACGGAAGGCTGGGTCAGGTCAGCGAAGACGGCCAGGCCCTGCTGGGCGCGCTGCGCGAGCAGCAAACCGCCATCGTCGCCGCCTACGAGGCCCGCGACAGCGCCCGCGCCTCGCGAGAGATCATGCTGCTGTGCGACAAGGTCAACAGCTATGTGGACGCCAACAAGCCCTGGGAGCTGGCCAAGAAGGAAGGCATGGATGCCCGTCTGCACGACGTGTGCACGACCTGCATCGAAGCCTTCCGCATCCTGACCATCTACCTCAGCCCCATCCTGCCCGGCGTGGCCGCCGAAGTGGCCCGTTTCCTCATCGTGCCCCCCGAGCGCTTCGCCGACGTGGTCAGGCCCCTGGGCGCCGGCCACCAGATCGGCGTCTACCAGCATCTGATGCAGCGCGTCGACCCCAAGCAGCTTGAAGCCCTGTTTGAAGCACCCGCCGGCCAGGCCGCCGCCGAACCGGCCAAGGCCGAGAAGAAGGCCGCCAAGAAGGCCGAGCCCGCGATCGACCCCACGGCCCCCGGCGGCGAGCCGCTGGCCGAGACCATCGGCATCGACGACTTTGCCAAGGTCGATCTGCGCATCGCCAGGATTCTGGAATGCAGGGCGGTGGAAGGATCGACCAAGCTGCTGCAGCTGACGTTGGATGTGGGCGAGAAGGACGAGAACGGCCAGCCCAGGACCCGCAACGTCTTCAGCGGCATCAGCAGCATGTACCAGCCCGAGCAACTGCAGGGCAAGCTGACGGTGATGGTGGCCAATCTGGCACCGCGCAAGATGAAGTTCGGCCTGTCCGAAGGCATGGTGCTGGCGGCCAGCCACGCCGACGAGAAGACCCATCCTGGGATCTATGTGCTGGAACCCTTCCCCGGCGCACAACCCGGCATGCGGATTCATTGATCCTATGGTCCCCCCTGAATCGCCTTCGGCGCCTTCCCCCTGGGGGGACGACAGCCTCGCGGCGGGGCGGCGGGGCCGCCTTAGGCCCTTGCACGGTGACCCCGGGCAAGGCTTTGCCCTTTGCAAAGGCGCTGCACACCGTGCGACGCAATAGGATCATGATGTCGCGCAAGCCCCCGCGCCTCCTGGCCCTGGGGGCTCTTTGCTTCAGCCTGGCACTCTCGGGCTGTACCGTGATCGCCGTCACCGGCACCGCCATCAGCGTGACGGCCGGGGCCGTGGGCCTGGCCGCCGATGCGGCCATCGGTACGGCCAGGATCGTGGGCAAGGGCGTGGGCAAGGCGGCTGATGCCCTGATGGATGACGACCCGCCCGATACCAGCGGCGTGCACATACGCTACCGCGACTCCTCGGCTGCGGCTCCCGCAGGGGCAGAAATGCCGGCTGCAGCCGCCAACACCACGCCTCCCCCTCCTGAGGGTCTGCCGCCGCAATACTGACGAACCGCCTGCATCCGTTCAAAGAAGACCGCCTTGCGCTCCCTGCCCGGGAGCACCATGCGGTTTTTCATGCCCAGGTGCGCCCTGCAAGCACATTCGCAGCGCATAACTAAATAACCAATAACTTCCTGTTACATCGCCAGGATATTGGACTTGTCGGGGCCGGTCCGCTTCCTAGAATCCAGCTTCATCCGCTCTGCCTGCACCGTCCCTGCCCAGAAGAATGCCCGGCATTCAACACACATCACAAAGGCTGCGCACATTCAGGCATCGAGGTCACGAATCCCCCCACGCGGCCCGCTTGGGGACAACGGGAGACTCCATGCGATCGAAACCCTTGCTCACTTCAGCGCGCTCCGCGCTATGGCTGGCTGTTGCCCTGGCAGCCCCGCTGCCCAGCCTGGCCAGCTCTGCCGCCACCTCCTTGCGCGTGCAGGATGTGGCCTTGCTGGCTGCCAGCTGTGCCAACTGCCACGGCCCGGACGGCCGCTCCACGGGCGTCATTCCCCAACTGCGCGGCCTGCCCGAGGCCCACCTGCTGCAACGCCTGCAGGCCTTCAAGGCCGGTAGCGCAAAGGACGCCACCGTCATGACCCGTCTGGCCAAGGGCTACGACGATGAGCAAATCAAAGCGCTGGCCCAATGGTTCAGCAAGAAGGGGCCGTAAATGCAGATCAATCGTCGTCAAATTCTCGGCGGTGCCGCCGCCGGTGCAGCCAGCCTCGCCATGCCCGCCATCGTGCAGGCCAAGGCAGCGTCGGCCCGCGTGGTCGTGATCGGCGGCGGCTTTGGCGGAGCCACGGCCGCCCGCTATCTGCGCCAGTTCGCACCGCATGTCCAGGTCACGCTGGTGGAGCCGGCCGAGCGCTTCTATACCTGCCCCTTCTCCAATCTGTACCTGGCCGGCCTGCGCAGCTGGGAGAGCATAGGCCACGGCTACGGCGGTCTGCGCAAGGCCGGCGTGGACGTGGTGCATGCACGTGCCGACCAGGTCCTGACCGACTCCAGGCGCGTGCTGCTGTCCAACGGTCAGGCGCTGAGCTATGACAAGCTGGTGCTCTCGCCCGGCATCGACATGCGCTGGAATGCGCTGGAAGGCTATGACGAGGCAGCCGCCCAGCTTGCCCCCCATGCCTGGAAGGCCGGAGCGCAGACCCAGCTGCTCAAGAAGCAGCTCGAAGCCATGCCCGATGGCGGCAAGTTCGTGATGGTCATCCCTGCCAACCCTTTCCGCTGCCCGCCCGGCCCCTACGAGCGCGCGGCCATGGTGGCCCACTACCTCAAGCAGCACAAACCCAGGTCCAAGATTCTGCTGCTGGACGACAAGGATGCCTTCTCCAAGCAAGGCCTGTTCATTCAGGGCTGGAAGGCGCTTTACGGCGACATGATCGAATGGGTCAAGCAGGCCGATGACGGCAAGGTCGCACGCGTGGATGCCAAGAACCTGGAAGTGGAAACCGCGTTCGGCACCAGGCACAAGGCCGATGTGCTCAACGTCATCCCGCCCCAGAAGGCCGGCTTTATCGCCGACCGTGCCGGCGTGACCAATGCCAGCGGCTGGGTTCCGGTCAAGCCAGAATCCTTTGAATCCACCCAGGTCCGGCATGTCTATGTGCTGGGCGACGCCACGATTGCCGCGCCCATGCCCAAGTCCGGCTTTGCCGCCAATACGCAAGGCAAGGTGGCCGCTGCCGCGATTGCCGCCGAGCTGAGCGGCAGCCCCCTGCCTGCGGCGGCCTTTGCCAACACCTGCTACAGCCTGATCGGCACCGACTACGGCATTTCCGTGGCCGGCGTCTACCGCACTGCAGCGGGCAAGCTGATCGAAGTACCCGAATCCGGCGGCGTGAGCCCCATGAACGGCGATGCCGCCTTCCGCAAGGCCGAGGCCGACTACGGCGCAGCCTGGTACAAGGCCATCAGCGCGGATATCTGGGGTAGTTAACTGGCTCATCCCCTGAGGCGCTTTGCGCCTTCCCCTTATCTGTACGTGCTTCGCACTGCGGGAAGGGGACGCCACCATCGCGGCGGGGCGGGGCGGCCCTTGCTTGGTGGCCCTCCCTTGCGTGTCCCAAGCCGGCAGCAGCTGTATTTCAAGGCGGCGCTGCCGCTTGCCTTGCTTGAGTCATTGATATGTTGTTGTGGTCTGTTTTTTGGCTGGGCATGGCCTTCGGCGTCGCCGCGCGGCTGGGGCGTTTCTGTCTGCTGCGCGGGCTGCGCCAGCAGGTGGGACTGGACGCGGAAGCTGCGCCCGGCCAGGCACCTGCATTGCAGGCCTTTGCCCTGGCACTGGCAGTGGCCTTGCTGGGCTCGCAGGGGCTGCAGGCTCAGGGGTCGCTCGATCTGAGCCAGGCCGCCATTGCGCGGCCCAGCTTTTCCATGGCAGGCGTGCTGATCGGCGGCCTGCTGTTTGGCATTGGCATGGTGCTGGCCCGCGCCTGCGGAGCCCGCTCCCTGGTGCTGCTGGCGGGAGGCAATCTGCGCTCCCTGGTGACGCTGGTGTTTCTGGCGATCGGCGCGCAGCTGGCCATGACCGGCGTGCTGACGCCGCTGCGCCTGTGGCTGCAGGACCTCGCCCCCCTGACGCTGGCACACGCCACCCTGCCCGCCTACCTCTCTGCTCTGAGCGCCTGGCTGCTGACGCCTGCTCTGGCCTTGCCGCTGCTGGCCTACGCGCTGCTGCGCCCGGGCCTGCGCCAGAACCCGCTGCAATGGGGCTGCGCACTGCTCATCGGCCTGCTGGTGGCTGCCGGCTGGTGGCTGACTGCGCATATCGGGGTCGATGAATTCGAGCCGGCCCGCCTCACCTCGCTGAGCTTCATCGGCCCGATCGCCGAGGCCCTGCTCTATCTGCAACTGTCCGTGGGACGCGAGCCCGGCATAGGCCTGGCGCTGACGGCGGGCGTGCTCGCCGGTGCATTGTTCGCCGCCCTGGGCAGCCGCACGGCGCGCTGGGAAGGCTTCGACACCACCAGCCGCCTCGCGGCCAGCGCGGGTGGTGGCCTGCTGATGGGCGTGGGTGGCGTACTGGCCGCAGGCTGCTCCATCGGCCAGGGGCTGAGCGGGCTGTCCACGCTGTCGCTGGCCAGCTTTGTGGCCGTTGCCGGCATCCTGCTCGGAGCGCTTGTCAGCTTGCGCCTGCTGCGCCAGCAATAGCGCTGGCTTCGCTTGGGTATTCACCGATTCCGGATCAGGGCCTGCTCCTAGAATCTCCAGCCACCAGCTCTGCTTGTGCCGCGTGTCGGCTGAGAGACAATCGCATCGCGCTGCAGCCAAGCTTGCTTCCCCCAACGAATCCGAGGTCCTGATCGGGCCTCATGCCCATGACAGGAGCAATGCCCATGCAACGTCGCCATTTCCTCTGGACCCCACCCGCACTTGCCCTGGGCGCCGCTGCCGGCCCGGCAATGGCAGCCCCGGCCATCATCGGCAGCCAGTCACCCATCCTGCCGCGCAAGGGCAAGGGGCCGCGCATCGTGATCTGCGGCGGCGGCTGGGGCGGCATGACAGCTGCGCGCTATCTGCGCGAGTTGATCCCGAACTCAGACGTCGTGCTGCTGGAGCGAAACGCCACGTTCTGGTCCGGCCCCATGAGCAACAAATGGCTGGTGGACATCGTGGGCACGGACTTCGTGAACCGCGACATGCTGCACCCGGCCAACAAATACGGCTACACGCTGCTGCAGACCGAAGTCACGGGCTTCGAGCGCGACAAAAAACAGGTGCGCACGGCCCATGGACTGATCGAGTACGACTTCCTGATTCTCTCGGGCGGCATTCGCAACGATTACGAGGCCTGGTTCGGCAACGACCAGCGCGCCATCGACTACACGCGCACCCGCTTCCCCAACGCCTACATCCCCAACCAGGAAATGCTCTCGCTCAAGAGCAAGGTCAAGAACTTCAAGGGCGGCACGCTGGTGATGACACTGCCGCCTCCGCCGCATCGCTGCCCGCCTTCGCCCTACGAGCGCGCCTGCCTGATCGCCTGGCATATCAAGAAGAACAAGATTCCCGGCAAGATCGTGATCCTCGACCCCAAGCCCAAGATCGCCCCCATCGGCGTGGGCTACAAGCAGGCCTTCGAGGAGCTGTACGCGGACATCATCACCCATGTGCCCAATGCAGGCGTCAGGGAGGTGGACCCCTTCAACAAGCAGATCAAGACGGCAGCGGGCGACTTCAAGTTTGACGACGCCATCCTCATGCCACCCCACCAGGCCGCCGACATGGTCTGGAAGGCCGACCTGATCGGCAAGGATGTCGCCACCGGCAAGCCCACGGGCTGGGCCGACATGCACAACCGCCTGTTCCATGCCAGGAGCGACGACCGCGTGTACTTTGTGGGCGATCTGATGGGCGCGATCTCGCCCCAGTTCGGCCACTACCCCAAGAGCGGTCATGTGGCCAACTACATCGGCAAGATCGTGGCCCGGAACATTGCCGAGCGCGTGGCGGGCAAGGAAGTCGTGGCCCGGCTGCCCGACAACCTCTGCTACATGATGGTCAACGGCGACCCCCAGGAAGAGATTTCGGTGAAGTTCGAATACGAGGTCGATGCCAGCGGCCAGGTCAACCAGACCCAGATCGACATGGATGTGCGCACCTCCGATCTGGTCAAGGAAGACTTTGCCTGGATCAACGGCAAGTTTGGTGATTTCCTGGGGATCTAGCCATCAGAAAGGCCCCCACCACGAGGCGGCTCCGGGGCGCCGTTTCTCGCCAGACGCTGGCGCGCGTTTTGAAGTTCTGTTGATTGGATTGAAGAAAAGCAATGTTCAAGCACACCTCCCGTAGAAGTCTGGTGCTGGGCGCGGCAGCAGCCGGGGCCGTCTTGGCCCTGCCCGCCCCTGCTCTCGCCCAGGCCAGGACTCCGCTGGTCGGACCGCTGGCCCCCAACCCGGCAGAGTTCAGGAAAGTCATGGAGCAATTCACGGGCGGCAAGCCAGGCTTTGCCGAAGGCCTGCAGCTGGAGGTGCCCGTGCTGGCCGACAACCCCAGCGCCGTGCCCGTCAAGGTCAAGGTGACGCTGCCCATCACCGAGCAGGACTGGTGCGAGGAAATCATTGTGCTGGCCGAACTCAATCCCTCGCCGCTGACCTGCCGCATGCAGTTCACCGCAGCGGCCGGAACGGCCGAGGCGGCGGTGCGCATACGCCTGTCGCAGTCGCAGACCGTGCATGCCCTGGCCCGCATGAAAAGCGGCAGGATACTGATCGCCAAGCAGGCGACGACCGTGGCCGCCAGCGGCTGCGGCATGTGAATCCAGGACTCCTCCTGAGTCGCTTCGCGCCTTCGCCCACAGGGGGACGGTGCCAGCGCAGCAGGACGGCCTTTGCGCGGCGCTTGCCGGACTCGAGCCCCCAGCAAATTCGAACATAGCGGCTTCCAGGCTCACCCTGGATGCGTGAACTGAAAGGAATTTTGATGAGTAAACCACCCCGTGTCTGGGTCAGCAATGCCAACCCCAAGAAAGGCGAAGTGCTGCGCGTGCGCGCGCAGATCGAGCATGTCATGGAAAGCGGTCTGCGCACCGACCCGGCCACGGGCAGGGTGCGCCCGCGCAATATCGTGAACCGTTTCGAGGCCCGGCTGGGCAACAGCCTGCTGTTCAGCTGGGAGCCCGGCATCTCGATTGCCCAGAACCCCTATATCGAGTTCACCTTCGTGGCCCGGGAAGGCGGCGAGCTGCAAATGCAGTGGAAGGACGAGCAGGGCCAGACGCTGAGTGCACAGAAGACGATCAGCGTCACCTGATGGCAAGCGCCGTGAAAAAGCCCCGCCCGGCTTGCACCGGGGCGGGGCTTTTTCCTGCAGGTCATGCCTCAGTTGCCCTGATAGCGGCCGGGACGATGGCTGATCCACAGGAACATGCTCATGATCACCGCAGCGAGCACCGAATACGCCACACGCTCCAGGGGCACGATCGCCAGCGCCAGCAGCACGACAGTGCAGTCGATCATCATCTGCACCTTGCCGGCGCGAATGCCGTAGCGGTCCTGCAGATAGAGAGAGACGATGGTGGCCCCGCCCAGGCTGGAACGGTGCCGAGCCAGGAACAGGCAGCCCGACCCCATGAGCAAGCCGCCCGCCACGGCCGCATAGAGCGGATTCAGGTAGTCGATATGGATGAAACGTGGACCCACATCGGCCATCAGTGCCAGCATGGCGACCGAGACAAAGGTCTTGACCGTGAACTCCGCGCCCATGCGCTTCCAGGCAAACCAGTAGAACGGCAGATTGATGACGAAGAAGATGGCCCCAAAAGGCAGTCCCGTCACATAGTGCAGCAAAAAAGCCACGCCCGCCGTGCTACCCGTGAGCAGTCCCGCCTGTGCAAACAGCATCATGGTGATGGAGACAAACAGCGAGCCCGTGAACAGGGCCTGCGCGTCCTCGAAGCGGCCATGGCGCAGGCCCGAAGTGGCCGGTGCAGCAGCAGCGGAGACATCCATGCGACCGGCCAGAGCTGGGCCGGCGGAAGAAGATAGCGGTGTGGACATGTCGGGTAAGACAGCAAGAGGGATGCCCATGGTCTCGATAAAGACCGGGGCGAGCCGGCGCGGATAACACCGGGAAACCCCTTAATTTTACGGATGGACTCATGCGGGATGCACATGATTTGCTGCAACGCAACAAATCCAGCAGGGGAATTTCGCAAGCACCGCTGCCACGAAATTCAAGCTTTTCCGGGCTCCATCGCTTACAGACAAATCAACAACAGCTATCAATTCAGAAGCACCCAGACGACCCACCCGCCATGCATTCGCGCAGGCCTGCCTGGAGGATGGCAAAAAGCCCTGCCCGCACCGTGCAGACAGGGCTTGCAGCGAGACCCGCTCCCCGACAGGCGATCAGCCGCGCGGCTCGTCGGGCAGGCGTTCGCGGTGGAGCGTGCGCAGCACCCGGCCATCGGAGCCGAAGGTCACCGTGAACTGCATCTCGCGCGTGGGCGGGTCGATGTAGTTCCAGTCCCATTCGGTCTCCTTCCTGAGCGGGTACGTCATCATCTTGGCGGGCTTGCCAAGCATGCGGCGCACCTGGTTCTCCTCCATGCCGGGCACGACCTTGGCAAACACATGCGGGGCCAGCACCTGGCGCAGCGCACTCATCTTGCCGTCCAGGCCTATGGTGATCATGTAGTTCCTGGCACCGGCAGGCTGGCGGTTGTACTCCAGGGTGCGCGAGCCGTCTTCCTCGCTCCAGATGCGCTCGGGCTCGCCAAACTTCGCGCGTACATCAGCCTCGGTGGACAGGCCTTCCTCCAGCTCCCGGATCTTCTGCTCGTCACAGCCCAGCAGCGCCAGGGTACTGATCGCAGCCGCCGCCAGGGCCGCCGTCACACGGGAAAAAATATTCATGGCTTGAATCACAATGCTTGCCTGACAGAATGTGAATTCTGACAGCAAGCCACCCGCGCAAGCGCGCCACTTTTGCAAACGCTTGTCACAACGGAGCCATCCCCAGTGAGCACAACCCTAGAACAACTGTTTTCCCAATTCAGCAGCGCGGCACAGGCTGCCCGGGATCAGCAGGACAAATGGCTGATCATCGACCCTGTCTACGAGCATCTGGAGACGCTGCAGGACGCCCCCCTGGAGCAGGTGCTGCCCCATATCCTGGCACTGATCGAACGCTATCCCGAGCTGGACTATGGCGGCCCTGGCCCGTTCGGCAGCCTGATCGAGGAACACCCCATGGCCGCCTACACCCCCGCCTTGCTGGCATCGCTGGAGCGTCAACCCAGCGTTCAGGTGATAGGCTGGCTGGATCGCACCATGCGCGTGGACGAGGACTTCCAGCGCAATGACCCGAACCCGGTCGGAGCCGCCGAATTTGCCGCCGTGCTGCGCAAGATCGTCGATTCGCCCCTGGCCTCGGACGACTGCAAGGAGTTCGCGCAGATCTGTCTCAAGGATCTATAAGAGAACGTGCTTGCGATCTCTACGCAGCCGCGTTGGAGCGCAATCGGGATGAGTTCGAAGGGATGACTCGGCGCTTGCACCGGGGTGCAAGCAAGAGACAGCGTGCGGAAATCGTCCGATTTCGCTCCAACCCTGCGGGACAGTGTCTTTGCAAACGCCCGGTCAGGGGCGGTCTGCGGCGTTGCGAATCCTCGCAATAGCAGAGCTATTGCTGCGGTATCGCGCGCGGGGGGCCGCCCCCTTGCATCCCATCCCGCAAAGCCTTTGTCGCGGCGCGAGGAGATCGCAAGCACGTTCTAATAGCCCGCAGCGGTCCCGGCGCCCGCGACGGGCTAAAATCCGCTGATCTGAGAGGTTTTACACATATGTCTTTCTTCCGCCGCCCCGACTACCGTTCCGACACCACCAATTTCATCAACGAACTCAAGCAGCAAAAGCCCGAGCTGGACAAGCAGCAGCAAGCCGGCCGCGCCCTGCTGTGGGACAAGGATGTGAACTACGAAGTCTGGGAAGATCTGCGCGCCGGCCGCGTGGAGCAAAAGCCCTACGTTTACCAGACCAACCACTCCTGATCTCATCGATGAAATCAGCCTCCAGCGCTTACCCACCGAGCGCGCTCAGCTCTGCAATCCATCGCAGACCATGAGCGAGGCTGAAGCACAGACCCTGTTGCCGGGCCAGCACCCGGACGCGCCTGACCCCTCGCCCTCGGTCGTCGATCAGGTAGCCCTGGCACGCCTGTACGGCGAGCCGCTGTTTGCGCTGCCCCAGGATCTCTATATCCCGCCCGATGCGCTGGAGGTCTTTCTCGAAGCCTTTGAAGGCCCGCTGGACTTGCTGCTCTATCTGATCCGCAAGCAGAACTTCAACATCCTCGACATCCCCATGCTGGACGTGACGCGGCAGTACATGGCCTACGTGGATGAGGTTCGCAGCCGCAATCTGGAGCTGGCAGCCGAGTATCTGCTGATGGCAGCCATGCTCATCGAGATCAAGTCGCGCATGCTGCTGCCGCCCAAGAAGCAGGAGGACGGCGAGGAGGCCGAGGATCCGCGTGCCGAACTGGTGCGCCGCCTGCTCGAATACGAGCAGATGAAGCTGGCCGCACAGCAGCTGGGACAGCTGCCAACCTACGGGCGTGACTTTCTCAAGGCCACGGTCTACATCGAGCAAAGCCTGCAACCGCGCTTTCCGGATGTCGAGATCAGCGAGCTGCAGGCCGCCTGGCGCGACATCCTCAAGCGTGCCAAGCTGGTGCAGAGCCACAAGATCACGCGGGAAGAACTGTCGGTGCGCGAGTACATGAGCCAGATCCTCAAACAGCTGCAGGGCCAGCGGTTCGTGGAGTTCGAGCGCATCTTCGATCCGGAAAAAGGCTCGACCGTGCTGGTCGTGACCTTCATCGCCATGCTGGAGCTGGCCAAGGAAACGCTGATCGAGATCACCCAGGCCGAAGCCTACGCGCCCATTTATGTGCGCCTGGCCTACACCCCTGTGTAAGGCCTGCGGCCGCCTGCAAGGCAGGCGCCCTGTAACCCTATGGCCCACGAGAAGTTCAGCAAGGGCTTACATTCTCATACCGGGCTGCTGCGCAGCCGCCCCTTGTTCCGCCGCGCCTTGACGCGACACATTCGACATGACATACAGCGTCAAAGAAATTTTCTACACCTTGCAGGGCGAAGGCGGCCAGGCCGGCATGCCTGCCGTCTTCTGCCGCTTTGCGGGCTGCAATCTGTGGACGGGCCGTGAACAGGACCGTTCCCATGCCATCTGCCAGTTCTGCGATACCGATTTTGTCGGCACGGACGGCACCCTGGGTGGCAAGTTCGCCACCGCCGACGCGCTGGCCGAGCGCATTCTGAGCCTGTGGCCAGCCGACGACCGCCGACACCGCATGGTGGTGCTGACGGGCGGCGAACCTTTGCTGCAGGTCGACCAGGCCCTGATCGCGGCCCTGCATGCGCGCGGTTTTCGTATTTCGGTGGAAAGCAACGGCACGGTGGCCGCACCCGAGGGCATAGACTGGCTGTGCATCAGCCCCAAGGCTGGCGCCGACTGGATTCAGCGCAGCGGCCAGGAGCTCAAGCTGGTCTGGCCTCAGCCGACATTCGATCTGGCTGCCATTGAAGCCAGCACCGAGTTCCGGCACTATTTTCTGCAGCCCATGGACAATGCCCTGCAGGACAGCAACATTGCCGCCTGTATTGCGCAATGCATGCAGCGCCCTGCCTGGCGCCTGAGCCTGCAAACCCACAAGCTCACCGGAATCAGATGACCCCCCTGAGTCGCTTCGCGCCTGCCCTCTCTTTCGCAACGCAGAAGGGCAACATCAGCCTCGCTGCGGGGCGGCGCGACCGGCCCCGGCCCTTGCTTGCTGCCACTGGCGTTGGTGCACGCCGGTTGCATGGGCAAAGCCAGAAGTAACGTTTATGCAGTTCACCGTTCACCAGCGATTTTTCTTCGATGCCGCCCACACCCTGGAGCGCGCCATCGAGACCGAGAGCAGCCGCCGCATTCACGGCCACACCTATTGGGCGGAAGTCAGCGTGACCGGCCCGCGCAATCCCGACAACGGCATGGTCATCGACCTCGGCCACCTGCGCACGCGCCTGGAGCGGCTTCGCGATCAGCTCGACCATCACTTTCTCGATGAAGTGCCGGGCCTGGGCAAGCCCACGCTCGAAAACCTCTGTCTCTTCATCGCCAACGCCCTGGCCGACCTTCAACCCGCGCCCAGCCGCATCCGTGTCTGGCGCGACAGCATCGGCGACGGCTGCGTGCTCGACCTGTCCTGAAGACAGCCGCACAGCCACCACAAAAAAAGGCCCCGCCGATGCGGGGCCAGCTTGCTGAGAGTCAGACGGCTTCCCCACCAGGAGGCCTCACTCGGCAAGATCATCAGGCAGCACAGCGTGGCCGACGCCGCAAGTCTGGGCTGCCCATGCGCTTAGAAATTATGGCGCAGGCCGATCTCGTAACCCGTCAGGCTCTTGCCCACAGCGGGTGTAGGGCTCAGCGACGAACCCAGCTTGCGGGAAGCCTTGTCGTCATTGCTCATGCGTGCCACGGCCGCATAGATTTCGGTGCGCTTGGACAGCTTGTAGCCATAGCCCAGGGCCAGGCGCTGGGAGTCCGCATCGCTTTGCTTCTTGTCCTTGTACCAGGTATAGGCCGCACGCAACTCGCCTGCGCCCAGGGGCATCTTCACGCCCAGGCTGTACAGATCGACACGCTTGCCGTTGCCGCGATCGGAAGCGATCAGCAGCAGGGGAGTGACGACGCCGAAGTTGTAGGACGCGCCCAGATTCATGGTCTTGTAGTCCACGCCGACGGCTGCGGTGCCGCCGCGCGCAATGCCGTAGGCCGCCGCCACGTTCAGCGGACCGTTGGCATAGCCCAGACGCAGGCCGGTGGAGCTGGCCAGGCTGTGGTCGTCGGCCTGCTCGCCAAAGCTGTGGGTCAGCTGGCCGTAGACGCCGTCCAGCTTGGGCAGGAGATAGCTGATGGCGTTGGAGTTGCGCTTGGGGTTGGAACCTTCGGAGGTGCCTGTTGCCGAGCCGCTGATCAGGTTATGGCCGTTGATGGCGCCCATGCCGGTGTCGCCAAAGGCGTGAAAGGTTTCCAGATTCTGGTAGGCAGGGGTCTTGTCGCGACCCAGGCGCACCTCACCGAAATTGCCCAGCAGGCTGACGGTGGAGCGGCGATCGAACTTGAAGCCCGAAGCCGTACCGTCGTCCACGCTCAGGCTGCCTTCGAGCCAGAAATCGGCCTTCAGGCCGCCACCCAGGTCTTCCACGCCGCGAAAGCCCAGACGGCTACTGGAGTTGCCGCCGTTGGCCAGGCCGGAAACGCTTTTGCCGGTGGTGGAGATATGGGCCACCGAGACGTCGGCTACGCCGAAGACAGTCACGCTGGATTGGGCCAGGGCACCGGCCGAGGCGGTCAGGGCGGCCAGGGCGAGAAGAGTTCGTTTCATGCTGTTCACTGTGTTTGTCGAAATGAGAAAGCCCATGCAGTGCGACTACGGCCTGCCTTGGACGGGCCCCGTCCGGGACTGAAGTCATTAAACAAAGTGAAAATGAAACATTAGTTACAACCCTTAAATTTGCAACAGAACAACAATCCCCCACACAATCGCTGCATGCTCCTGCAGAGACCCTGTGCAGAGTCCCCCGCCTCGGCCATCCGCAGCACGGCATTCTCTTGTCAATGCCCTCAATGAACTACATGGGTTTTGCCGATCGCATTTAGACTTGCGTGATTTTTCGCAAGCACAGGCCTGCCCATTTCAGCAACGCGCAAAGCGCCCCAGAGAGACAACCATGTTCCGCACCCTGCTCAAATCCAAGATCCACCGCGTCAAGACCACGCAATGCGAGCTGCACTACGAAGGCTCCTGCGCCATCGACGAGGATCTGCTGGATGCCGCCAACATTGCTGAAAACGAACAAGTCCATATCTGGAATATCGACAACGGCGAGCGCTTTGTGACCTACGCCATCAAGGGCGAGCGCGGCTCGGGCATGATTTCCGTCAATGGCTCGGCCGCCCGCCGGGCCAGCGTGGGCGATCTGCTCATCATCGCCGCCTTCGCCCAGGTTCATGAAAGCGATGTGGCCGAGCACCAGCCACAGCTGGTCTTTGTGGACGAGCGCAACAAACAGGTCGAGCTGCGCCACAAAGTGCCGACCCAGATGCTGTAAAAACGGCTACTGCCTCCCACACCGAGCGAGAGAAATCCATGCCTCATCTGCATATTGAATACACCGACAACCTGACCGGCCTGAACGAGCGCGAACTCATGCGCGACATCAATGCCGTGGTCTGCGCCCACCCCACCGTTCTCGATGAAGCCGATGTCAAGGCCCGCATTGCCCGGCTGAACATGGACCAGGTCTATATCGGCACCCAGCCCGACCAGCGTGGTTTCGTCCACGTGCACCTGCAGCTGATGGCCGGCCGCAGCACCGAAGCCAAGAAGCAGATGTCGGACGGCATTGCCGAAGTCCTGCGCCGCCTCGTGCCCCAGCCTGCCGACGTGGTGGTGCAGCTGAGCGTGGACGTGTCCGATATGGACAAGGCCACCTACTTCAAGGGTCGCCTGTAAGCCCTCGGCCGCACAAGCCAGAGCGCCCGCAGCTCCTGCTTGCGGGCGTTTTTGTTTCAGGGCTTGGTTAGAGATAAAAATCGCCTCAACCCCTTACCCTAAAAGAGCAAGCAGCTCCTGAATCATGAGCAAATCCGAGCCTCGCCCCCGCTGCCCCCGCTGTCACCGGGCGCTGCGCACCTGCGTCTGCGCGCTGGCCCGTCCGATCGCTCATCGGGTCGAAGTACTGATCCTCATGCATCCCATGGAGGTGCATGAAGCCAAGGGCACGGGGCATCTGCTGCATCTGTGCCTGCCACACAGCCGGGTGTTGGTGGGCGAGGAATTCGATGCCGTCGCGCTGGAAGCGGCTCTGCATGGCAGATGGGGCAGCCGGGCCGATATCGATAGTGCACCACACCACAGCCTGCTGCTCTACCCCAATACAGCAGGCCAGGATGCCGCCCTGGGGCTGGCTGCCGCCGGCCCCCTGCCTCTGCCCTGGCCGCAGCCGCCAGAGCACCTTCGGCTGGTGGTCATCGACGGCACCTGGCGCAAAAGCCGCAAGATGCTTTATCTCAATCCGGCACTGCAGGCCCTGCCGCGCCTGCCCCTGCTCGATGTGGAGGACTCCGGCTATCGCATCCGCAAGGCCCATCTGCCCGGACAGCTCTCCAGCTTCGAGGCTGCAGCACTGGCCCTGTCACAGCTGCAGAATCGCCCCGAAGACGCGGCGGCCCATGCCGTGCTGCAGGAGGTCTTCCGGCAGTTCGTGGCGCTGCAGCTGCAGCTGCGCCAACGGCATCAGACGCCCCCGAGGGGCGTCTGAGCTTCAGCGGTCGGGCGGGTTTGCGGCTTAGCGGTTGTGGGCCACCGGCTCCGGCACATCGGCGGACTTGGCGGGATCGGCCACCACCAGTGCGGGCCCGCTGCGCTCACTCTTTCCGCGCTTGCGCTCTGCGGTTGCATCGTCGGCGCTCAGGCTGTCACGGGTGTTCTTCTGCACGGCAATCGCTCCAAACAGGGCCAGTGCAAAAGCCATGGCATAGAAACCTTTTTCGCTGAGCTGCAACGTGGCGTTGAAGAGTCCGGTGCCCAGCAGCAGCACCGCAATGATCAGTGCCACCCAGCTGATGCCGTAGTAGATGCCGGTCACGGCAACGCCCTCAAGCCTGTCGCGCACGGTTTTTTGCAGCGAGATGGCCGAGTACAGACCCAGCACCAGCACCGCAAAGTAAAAACCCTTCTCGTTGAGCTGCATGGCAGCATTCCACAATCCGGCCATGAAAGCGATGATGCCCAGCAGCAAGGCGGCCCAGGATGCGCCGACAAAAGCGGAGGATGGCTTGTGGCTGGTAATGGCTTGGGAGTTCATGAGCGGGTCTCGGAAGTTGTGGTGAACGGATAGTAGAAAATTCATTCACCCACGCCAAGCCTTTCTTCGCAAGGTATCGCCAAAAGATACCCGAAGACCTTTTTCGCTCGCCGACCGAAGGCTGACCGGAACCGCATCCGGCTTTCTCCCCCGCCGACCGCCGGTTCACCCGAAGCACGGGCAATCGCCGTTGCATGCGCTGCAGCTAGTCCTCATCCTCGACTTCGTCTCCATCCATGGCGGCATTGAGCTCTTCCTGCACATGGGGCGGCATGCCGTCCTCCCAGCCATGCTCGTCGACATAGGCATAGATGTCGGGTTGCTCGCCAGGAACGGCCTCCAGCATGATGGCCGGAATCTGCCATCTGGCGTCATCGCCCTTGACGGCTTCGCTGGTCCAGTCATAGCCCGGGTGTTTTTCGTTGCCCGTGGGGGACGCCAGATCGTTGGCCGGGTCCCAGCCGATGGTGGCGGGAGCCAGATTGCCCTGCTCGAAGCGTTGGCTCAGCGCCTGTATGCGGGCCCATCCCGGACGGTTGATGCTGGGCACCTTGTCCTGCGAGGCATAGTGCTGGAAGTAACCCGGTTGCTGATACCAATAAAGCGCCTTGGCAACGGCCGGCTCCAGCTTGGGATGCTTGCTGATCCAGTCAGGCAATGCGCTGCCGTTGTCGTAGTTCATGGTGGTGACCACGGCCAGCCACTGCAGCGGTGTGGCAGTGTCCAGGAACTCTTTCATCAGGTCCAGGTACAGGGCATCAAAGTCGTCGTCATCCATGGCTGAGACTCCTCCAGGTTGCTTACGTGCGCACGATAACAAACCGCGCCTAGGCGATCAAACGAGCATCCAGCCAGCCACGCAGGCTATTGATGAAAGCCCAGCCGCTCGCATGGCGCGCCTGCTCCAGCGTCACCACCTGCTCTATGAGCCGGCCCTGCGACAGGGCCAGTGCCCGGCCCACGCCCGGCAGCAAGCCGCATTGCAGCGGCGGCGTGACCCAGCGTCCATCGAGCAGCACGGCAATATTGCCGCGTGTGCCTTCGGTGATCTGGCCGTCCTCGTTGAAAAGCACGATATCGAAAATGCCGGTGCTCTGGGGTTTGAAAGCGTCGTAATGCTGACGTACCGAGGTTTTGAAACGCACCACATCGCTGTACGCCACCGCATTGGCGATGGGCCGATGCGCCAGCCGCAGCGCGACAGGCCCGGCATTGGGCGGCAGGGGCTCGGCCGTGATCTGCACGTCCCCCGTGGCCGACAGCGCCAGCCGCACACGCCAGTCGCCCATGGAATGGGTCTGTCGCGCCATGCGCTCCATATCGGACTCCAGCTGCATCTGCATCAGCGGATAGCGAAAATGCTGCGCCGTGATCTGCAAACGGGCCCAGTGCAAAGCCCAGTTCTGCCAGCGGCCGTCCTTGAGCGCCAGGGTCTCAAGGATTTCCAGATTCGTGTTCATACGCCAACGCCTCGCTCAAGCACCTTCAGGAAAGCCTGCTTGTGTTGCCATTCCATCCATTCATCGGCCGCATTGGCGCTGGACGTGATGCCGCTGCCTATGCCGCAGCGCAGGTGCCCATTCCGGAGAACCACGGTGCGAATGGGAACATTGAAACTGGCGTGAATGCGCCCGGGCTCGCTCCCCGGCCGCACCACGCCCAGCGCACCGCAGTAAACGCCACGGGGCTCAGGCTCCAGTTCGCGAATCAGGCGCATGGCCTGGCGCTTGGGAGCCCCCGTGATCGAGCCGCAGGGAAACAGCGCCCGGAACACGTCCACCAGCCGCACATCCGGGCGCGTGCGCGCCACCACATCCGAGGTCATCTGCCAGACGGCCGGCAGCGCCTGGACCTGAAACAGCTGGGGCACTTTCACGCTGTGCGGCTCGGCAATGCGGGAAAGATCGTTGCGCAGCAGATCCACAATCATCACGTTCTCGGCCCGCTCCTTGACCGAATCGCGCATGGCTTGCGCTGCACGGGCATCGGCGTCCGGGGTCTCTCCGCGCGCAGCGGTTCCCTTCATGGGGCGAGTCAGAATCCGCGCGCCGTCCCAGTCGAAAAACAGCTCCGGAGACAGTGACAGCACCTGCATGTCGCCGCTGTCGACCAAGGCCGCATAGCCACCGGGCTGGGCCTGCTGCAACCTGGCGAAGAGCGCCTGGGCCAGGGCGACGGCATCGCCATGCTGCGGCTCACCCAGCTCGGCAGACAGGGGAGCGGTGTAGTTGATCTGATAGCAGTCGCCCGCCGCGATGGCCGCATGGATGCGCGCCACATGGGCATCGAACTGCTCGCGGCTGAGTGCCGTTTGCCAGCGTATCGCCCCAGTCCGCACCGGCAGGATCTGCGCATCGTCTGCCAGCGGTGCACGGTGCAGACCGAACCAGACCAGCGGCTGGTCAGCCGCAGGCCTGTGCACGGCCTCGGCATAGGAGCGGTCGAGCCCGCCGGCTGCTTCATAGGCCAGCCAGCCCACACACCACAGACCCTGCTCGGCCGCCTGCTGCACGGCTTCGAGCACGGCAGGCACGTCCTCTGGCCGATGCGCTTGCAGGATCTGCTCGGGCTCGCCGAAGCCGTGCCGCAAACGGGGTGCACCGGCCTGCCAGGGCGCGGTGAAATCTAGAACGGTTCTCAAGTCAGATCACCTGCAAGCGCACTATCGACATACGCTCAATGCTATCAAACCTGCCATATCCATCCGCCCAGTGCTGCCGGCATAAAAAAACGCGCTGAAGGAATCCCTCAGCGCGCATCCACCAATGGGCCACCTCTGTCGGATGGCTAAGAGAGAACCCCGTTACTGGCCGCCCAGCTGCGACTGGTACTTGGCCACGGCTGCCGTATAGGCCGGGCTGGCCAGCAGACGCTGGTATTCGGCATAGGCCTTGCGGTATTCGCTGCTGAATTCGGTCTCGACATAGGCTGCGGGCGTGGGCATATAGCCCAGGCCCGCGCGTTGGTACATCTCGAGGTCGGCCATCACTTCGGCACGACTTTTGCTGGGAGTTACGGAAGTTTGGGGGAGGTCTTGAGCCATGGCTGCGGCGGCACTGGCGGTCAGCACGGCGGCAGTCAACAAACGGGTGAGGGAGCGCATTTCAATCCTTTCAACGGCCCAGCAGCGGGAATAGAACCTGCCGTGCTGCAGCACGGCTGAACTATGCACCGGGCCCCACCGAACGTCTGTGCGTTTTCTCACGCAAAAAATCATTCCACATTACAAAAAATCAATGGGCTTCCTCGAGCAGAAGCCGCAAGCCATCGACGCGGCAAAGACGCAGATTGCGTCCTTCGCGCCGGAGCAGACCCAGACGCGTGAGCCGCGACATCTCGCGGGCCACCTCTTCGCGGCTGGTTCCCAGCATCAGGGCCAGATCGTTCTGGCGCGGGGCTGGCGACAGCAGTGCCTCGTCGTTCTCGATTCCCGCCATTTCGGCGCGCTCCAGCAACTGGGCATGCAGGCGACCACGCACCGAGAGGGTTCCCAGGCTGACCACACGCCGCGCCAGTATCCCCGCCAGTTCGCTGAGACGCTGGACCACGGCCCGCATGACCAGAACATCGCTCATGATCAGTTCTTCGAGCTCGGCATTCGACAGCGACGCCACCAGGCTCTCATGCGTGGCCTGCACCTGCACGGAGACATGCTTGACCGGCGGCTGCGGCGCGAAGGCGCCAAAAAAGTAGCCGGGCTCCAGATACCCCAGAATCATGGCCCGTCCGCTGGCGCTGTAGCTGCCGACACTGAGCTGGCCGCTGATCAGCATGTACATGCGCTGATCGGTGTAGGCTCCGTGCAGCACCTGCCCGGCCTCCAGCCGGTGCCACTGGCATTGGCCCGCCAGCACGGACAACCTCTCGTCGGACAGCGACTCCAGCCAGCTCACGCTGCGCAGTCCCTGCCAGGCCACGGCTGACACGGGCACGGGAACCGAAGGCTGCAGGGACTCGGGCATGGACATGAACAACCTTGTGCAAATAGAGGTGAAAGCGCAGTCAACGCAGGGCCGGGCAACGCTGGGCCCACCGCATAGTAATGCGGACGACCGCAGCCCTAGCCCTTTTTGACGTGGCGCTGCATCGCAGCATCGCATAGACTCGCGGGCAAAATTGCCTGCAGGCTTTTTCGGCTCGGCCAGGCCACAGACCCCACAGGAGACAGCTCATGACCGCTACCGGCACGCCTTACGGCACCATCCCCCCCTCTTCGCCCCAGCCCCAGCGCCGCCCCGTCAGCCTGCCGCGCCTGGCCCAGATGCGTGCTGCCGGTGAAAAAATCACCATGCTGACCGCCTACGACGCCACCTTTGCCGCCGTGGCAGATGCGGCCGGTGTGGAGTGCATTCTCGTCGGCGACTCGCTGGGCATGGTGTGCCAGGGCCTGCACAGCACGGTGGGGGTGACGCTTCAGGATATGGCCTATCACACGGCCAGCGTCACGCGCGGCCTGCACCGGGCCCAGGCCACGGCCTGGGTGATTGCCGACATGCCCTACGGCAGCTATGCGGAAAGTCCCGAACAGGCCATGCGCAGCGCCTGCCAGCTGATGCAGGCCGGTGCCCATATGGTCAAGCTCGAAGGTGGCGGCTGGACGGCTCCCACCGTGCGTTTTCTCGTCGACCGCGGCGTGCCCGTCTGCGCCCACCTGGGACTGACGCCGCAGACCGTGCATGCCCTGGGCGGCTACCGCGTCCAGGGCAAGGACGAGCAGGCTGCGGCCACGCTGCGCAGGCATGCACTGGAGCTGCAGGACGCCGGTGCCGCCATGCTGGTGCTGGAGATGGTGCCCGCCGCCCTCTCCGCCCAGCTGACCGAGGAGCTGCCGCTGTGCCACACCATCGGCATTGGCGCAGGCAACGGCACGGCCGGCCAGGTTCTGGTGCTGCACGACATGCTGGGCGTGAACCTGGGCAAGATGGCCAAATTCGTGCACAACTTCATGGCCGATGCAGGCAGCGTCAAGGGCGCCATGGAGGCCTATGTGCAGGCCGTCAAGAACGGCAGCTTCCCCGACAATGCCCTGCACGCCTGGTGAACCCGGGCCTTTGTTTTCGTTCCCCTGCACTGTTTGAGTCATGCAAATCGTTCACACCATCGCCGAGCTGCGCGCCGCCCTTGCCGGTCGCGGCCGCCCTGCCTTTGTGCCCACCATGGGCAATCTCCACGAGGGCCATCTCTCCCTGGTGCGCCAGGCCCGCCTGCATGGCGACGTGACCGTGGCCAGCATCTTCGTCAACCGCCTGCAGTTTCTGCCCCACGAAGACTTCGACAGCTACCCGCGCACCTTCGATGCCGACTGCGCCCAGCTGGAAGCCGAAGGTTGCGACATCGTCTTCGCTCCCAGGGAGAAAGACCTCTACCCCGAGCCGCAGACGTTCAAGGTCCAGCCCGATGCGCAGCTGGCCGACATCCTGGAGGGGCACTTCCGCCCCGGATTCTTCACCGGCGTCTGCACCGTGGTCATGAAGCTGTTCCAGGCCGTCTTTGCCACCACGGGCGGCGGGACAGCCGTTTTCGGGCAGAAGGACTACCAGCAGCTGATGGTGATCCGCCGCATGGTGCAACAGTTCGCTCTGCCCATAGAGATCGTCGGCTGCGCCACGGCGCGTGCCGACAGCGGCCTGGCGCTGAGTTCGCGCAACGGCTACCTCAGCGACGAGCAGCGCGTGCAGGCCATGGCGCTGTCGCAGGCGCTCAAGGCTCTGGCCGATGCCGCTCGCCAGGGCGGCAATCTGGCCGATCTCGAGGCACAGGCCATGGCCGCGCTGCGCGCCAAGGGCTGGGAGCCCGACTATCTGAGCGTGCGCCGGCGCAGCGATCTGCAAACGCCTGCCGATGCGCGCAGCGGTGAACTGGTGGCCCTGGGCGCGGCACGCCTGGGCAGCACCCGGCTCATCGACAACCTGGAGTTCTAGGATTCCGTATCCCTCTTAGGCACGGGGCAAGGGCAGCTGCCCCTTGCCCCGTGCCTCTGATTCCGGCCGCGTCGGTGTCCAGCGTCAAGAACAAGACAGAGGCAAGGAGCGCCATCAGCACTGGTAGGAGTCCACAGACGACTGACCGGGCAAAGCCTGCAGCGCAAGTCCCTGCCCCTTGAGCCGGCAAAACAGGCCGTCGCCCATTTCCAGCTCCAGCACAAAACCCGCATCGCTGGCAAAAGGCAGGGGCAGGCGGCGCAGACGCTGCCCGGCGACATGCAGTTGTGCTTGCCGGACACGGCCCACGGCGGCCAGGACTGGAGTCAAATCAGCCTCTGAAGCCTTGTCAGTCTGCGCAATGTGCTTGCATATCAATAGCAACGGCTGCCACAGCCCCTCCCCGGCACCGGCTCGGTCACCGTCAAGCACACGGGCTGCGGAAAAGCGGATCTGCAGCGCGCCGTCCTGCCGGCTGATTGCCGCAATCTCGGAATCTTCAAACTCGACATTCATGCGCCCAAGCATAGCGCTCTGGCACCTTGGCAACAGCGGCCCCGAACGCGGCCGCGCATACTGTCACCCACTCCATACACACCGGCATGAAAGGGGACGCCAATGAGCACAAAGCTGTATCTCGATGATCTGTACGTGGGCCAGAAGTTTGTCAGCGAGGGCTATCCCCTGGATGAAGCGCAGATCATTGCGTATGCCAGGCAGTTCGATCCCCAGGTCTTTCACCTTGACCCCGAAGCGGCCAAGCACACCTTCTTCCAGGGCCTGGCGGCCAGCGGCTGGCATACGGCCTCCATCAGCATGCTGCTGGTGACGCAGAGCATTCCGCTGGCCGACGGCGTGATCGGCGGCGGCATGGAAGAGCTGGCCTGGCCCCAGCCCACGCGCCCCGGCGACGTGCTGCAGGTGGAGTCCGAGATCGTGGAGATCATTCCCTCCCAGTCCAAACCCAACCGTGCCCTGGTGCGCGTGCTGGCGCACACCAGAAACCAGCGCGGCGAGGTGCTGCAGCGCTTCAGGCCCCGGATGGTGTGCTTCCGGCGTCCGTCCTGACCCTCTTGCAGCAAAAGTCCCGGGCACTGCTTAACATCGCCCACCGGCGCGGCCTGCCCTGCACAGGCCGCGCATCACTTGCTGCTGCGATATGAATTCCACCTTTTCCCCGAGCCGATGGCGCGCCGAGTGGGCGCCCAGCGTACCGCGCGAGCTTCTGGCCGGCGCCGTCGCCACGTTTGCGCTGATTCCAGAGGTCATTGCCTTTTCCTTTGTCGCCGGCGTGGACCCGGCCGTGGGACTGTACGCCTCCTTCATCATCAGCATCGTGATTGCCGTGTTCGGTGCGCGCCCGGCCATGGTTTCGGCAGCAGCCGGTTCCGTGGCCCTGGTGGCGGCACCGCTGGTCGCTTCCCATGGCCTGCAATACCTGCTGGCCGCAGGCCTGCTGGCAGGTGCCATGCAGATCGCCTTCGGCCTGTGCAGGATGGGCAGCCTGGTGCGCTTTGTCTCCAGCTCGGTGCGCACGGGTTTTGTCAACGCGCTGGCCATTCTGATCTTTTCCGCCCAGCTGCCGCACCTGCATGGCGCCAATGGCGCCACCTGGGTCATGCTGGCCCTGGGTCTGGCCCTGATCTACGGCCTGCCCTGGCTGGGGCAGAGACTGCAGCTCGGGGCGCTGAGCGCCATTCCCTCACCACTGATCTGCGTGCTGGTGCTGACGCTGCTGGGCCATTTCACGGGGCTGCCGCTCAAGACCGTGGCCGATCTGGGTCATCTGCCGGACAGCCTGCCGCTGTTCGCGCTGCCCGAAATCCCCGCGAGTCTGGAGACGCTGCGCATCATCGCCCTGCCGGCCCTGGCGATTGCCATGGTGGGCCTGCTGGAGTCCGTGCTCACGGCAGCCGTGGTCGATGACCTGACGGGCACGCCCAGCGACAAGAGCCGCGAGTGCAGCGGCCTGGGCCTGGCCAATGTCTCGGCCAGCCTGTTCGGCGGCATTGCGGGCTGCGGCATGATAGGTCAGGCCGT
Organism: Comamonas sp.; assembly: GCF_009360615.1. GTDB lineage: Bacteria > Pseudomonadota > Gammaproteobacteria > Burkholderiales > Burkholderiaceae_C > Comamonas. The sequence continues at coordinate 2,218 of NZ_SPEY01000086.1, read as the reverse complement.
GGGCAATGTGAAATACGGCGGGCGCGGTCGCCTCTCCACCCTGTTTGCCGGGGTGTTCCTGCTGGTTCTGATGGTCGCCCTCAAGCCCTGGGTGTCCAAGGTGCCGGTGATCGCCCTGGTGGCCATCATGGTCATGGTATCGGTCTCGACCTTTGACTGGAAATCGCTGGGCAATCTGGTGCGCCACCCGCGTCTGTCCAGCTCGGTGATGCTGGTGACGGTGCTCATCACCATCGCCACCCACAATCTGGCTGCCGGCGTGGTCGCCGGCGTGCTGCTCTCGGGCGTGTTCTTCACCTTCAAGGTGGCCAATATGCTGCAGGTCACAGGCAGCCTGGACGCTGCCGGCCATCTCTATACCTGGACGGTGAGCGGCCAGGTGTTTTTTGCCTCGGCGGATGCGCTGATCGAGGCCTTCGACGTGCGTGCTGCAGCCGGCAAGCAGGCCCGCATCGATGTCAGCGGCGCGCATTTCTGGGACATCACCGCCGTTGGCGCGCTGGACAAGGTGACGGAGCGCCTGCGCCAGCATGGCTGCCGCGTCGAGATCCATGGACTGGACGAGGCCAGCCAGAGGCTCATAGAGCGCATCAGGGTCTAGGACCGGCGGCTGGGGCCGCTTATTTCAGGCGGGCCTGCGACAGGCGCCTGGCATTGGCCACGGCCTTGCGGCGAATCGGAGCCAGACTTCGGGCCGCCACCTTGTCGGCCGCCACGGGAAGCTTCTGGCCCATGGTCCAGGGATTGCGCATCCAGGCCAGACACAGCTGCTGCTGCACCTTGAACATTTCCGCCCCCATGGTCAGCCAGGCCTGGCTGAAGGCCACCTGCTTTTCCACCACCATGCGGGTGAACTCCTTCTGATCGCGCGCAGACAGGACCGGGCCGCTGAGCGCCATGCGCGTCAGACGGTGGTTGATGACCTGAGGCGCAGCCATGCTGATGTCCAGCAGCTCGCTGGCCGTGCGATGGGGGATGGCGGATTCAGGCATGCGTAACTCCTTGCATTCGGGCGCTTCATTGTGCACTGCAACATAGAAGTTTGCGCAAGCTCACTTGTGAAAGCCCTCCCGGAGGCTTCAGAGCCGGTTCTCCAGCAGGCTGAGCGCCTCCTGCTGCAGCGCCGCAATCAGCCAGGGCAGGCCGGCATCGGCGGGCCGGTGCAACGGAAGCAGCATATGCACCTGAAACGCGATCGAAAACGCCAGCGGCCGCACTACCAGCTGCGGGCCGGCGCAGGCGCGCGCCGTCAGCGGGTTGACGATGGCCAGACCCAGCCCCTGCTGCACCATGGCGCAGACGGCCACGGCACTGGCGGTCTCCAGGCTCAGCCGGCGCTGCACGCCGGCGCGGGCAAACACCGCGTCGATCTGGGCCCGATAGGGGTCGTCGCGCGCCAGGCTGATGAAGGACTGATCCTCGAAATCCCGCTCGTTCAGCAACGCCTTCTGCGCCAGCGGATGGCCTGCAGGCAGCACGGCCACTTCATCCATAGCCGGCAGGGACTGGCTGCGCGTGCCCGGTGGCGCATCGGCCAGCTCGGACAGGCCCAGGTCGAAGCGCTGCGCCGCCATCCATTCCTGCAGCAGGGGGGCCTCCTGCGTGCTAACGCTCACGGCCACTGCACCATGACGGGCATGCAGACGTGCCAGCGCGCCTGGCAGCAAGGCGTGGCTGAGTGCCGGCAGGCACAGCACGCTGATGCTCGCGCCTTGAGGGCGTCCCAGCTCCACGGCGCGGTCTATCACGCGCTCCAGACCCTGCCAGCTGCGCCGCACCTCGTCCCACAGCAGCAGGGCCCGCGCATTGGCACGCAGCCGGCCCTGCACGCGCTCGAACAGCGCATAGCCCAGCAGTTGCTCCATGCGCGCCAGCTCGCGGCTTACCGTGGGCTGCGAGGTGTAGAGCAGCTGCGCTGCGCCCGTGACGCTGCCGGCCGTCATGACGGCCCGGAACACTTCGATGTGGCGATGGGTGATGCGCGAGGAGGCTTCTGAATCGGTCATGCGCAAAGCATATCAATATTGAATGATCTTCATAAATCATGCGATTGGACTGGATAGGCATCCCGAATGCATGATGCGCGCAACCTTTACCTTCAAGAGACCGCCCATGGCAAATCCCTTCTCTCCTGCACAGCTCTGGAACCTGGCCGACCAGTACGGCACGCCGCTGTGGGTGTATGACGCCGCCACCATCCGCGAGCGCATTGCCCAGC
>NZ_SPEY01000022.1 GCF_009360615.1 Comamonas sp. | reverse complement strand
TGCTGTCGACCAACGGCGACACCTTCCTGGGCGGCGAAGACTTCGACCAGCGCATCATCAACTACATCATCGACGAGTTCAAGAAGGAACAAGGCGTCGATCTGTCCAAGGACGTGCTGGCCCTGCAGCGCCTGAAGGAAGCTGCCGAAAAGGCCAAGATCGAGCTGTCGAACTCCGCCCAGACCGACATCAACCTGCCCTACATCACGGCCGATGCCACAGGTCCCAAGCACCTGAACATCAAGCTGACCCGCGCCAAGCTGGAAAGCCTGGTGGATGATCTGATCGAGCGCACGATCGCACCTTGCCGCACTGCCATCAAGGATGCCGGAATCTCCGTCGCCGACATCAACGACGTGATCCTGGTCGGCGGCATGAGCCGCATGCCCAAGGTGCAGGAGAAGGTCAAGGAATTCTTCGGCAAGGATCCCCGCAAGGACGTGAATCCCGACGAAGCCGTGGCCGTGGGCGCTGCCGTTCAGGGCCAGGTGCTGGGTGGCGAGCGCTCCGACGTGCTGCTGCTGGACGTGACACCCCTGTCCCTGGGCATCGAAACCCTGGGCGGCGTCATGACCAAGATGATCAGCAAGAACACGACCATCCCCACCAAGTTCGCGCAGACCTTCTCCACGGCTGAAGACAACCAGCCTGCCGTGACCATCAAGGTGTTCCAGGGCGAGCGCGAGATCGCCAGCGCCAACAAGATGCTGGGCGAGTTCAACCTGGAAGGCATCCCGCCCGCTTCGCGTGGCACGCCCCAGATCGAAGTGACCTTCGACATCGACGCCAACGGCATCCTGAACGTGTCGGCCAAGGACAAGGCTTCCGGCAAGGAAAACAAGATCACCATCAAGGCGAACTCCGGCCTGTCGGAAGAAGAAATCCAGAACATGGTCAAGGATGCGGAACTGAACGCCGCCGACGACAAGAAGAAGCTGGAACTGGTGACTGCCAAGAACCAGGGCGAAGCTGCTGTTCACAGCGTCAACAAGAGCCTGGCCGAACATGGCGACAAGCTCGATGCCGCCGAAAAGGGCGCCATCGAAGCCGCCGTCAAGGAACTGGAAGAAGCGCTCAAGGGCGAGGACAAGGACGCCATCGACGCCAAGACCACGGCCCTGATGACGGCCAGCCAGAAGCTGGGCGAGAAGATGTACGCCGACGCACAGGCCGCTGGCGGTGCCCAAGCCGCTGCTGCCGCAGCCGGTGCCTCCGCCGGTGCCGGCGCCTCGGCTGCCGCTGACGACAACGTGGTTGACGCCGAAGTCAAGGAAGTCAAGAAGGACTAAGCGCGGGCAGGTCCTGGCCTCAAACCATTGACCGCTTGCCGCCGCGCCGGGCTCCCAGGAGCTGGCGCGGCGTTCCTGTTCCATCCGACCGAAAACTCACATGTCCAAACGTGACTACTATGAAGTTCTGGGCGTTGCCAAAAGCGCCTCGGACGATGACATCAAGAAGGCCTATCGCAAGCTGGCGATGAAGTACCACCCTGACCGCAATCAGGGCGACAAGGCCAAGGAAGCCGAGGAAACCTTCAAGGAGGTCAAAGAGGCCTACGAGATGCTTTCCGACAGCCAGAAACGCGCGGCCTACGACCAGTACGGCCATGCCGGCGTGGACCCCAACCGCGGCATGGGCGGCGGCGAGGGCTTCGGCGGCTTTGCCGAGGCCTTTGGCGACATCTTTGGCGATATGTTCAACGGCGGCGGCCGCGGCGGTCGCGGCGGCCGTCAGGTCTACCGTGGCAACGACCTCAGCTATTCCATGGAAATCACCCTGGAAGAAGCCGCCAAGGGCAAGGATGCACAGATCCGCATTCCGAGCTGGGACAGCTGCGACACCTGCAGTGGCAGCGGCGCCAAGCCCGGCACCAGCACCAAGACCTGCTCCACCTGCAACGGCATGGGCACGGTGCAGATGCGCCAGGGCTTTTTCAGCGTGCAGCAGACCTGCCCGCACTGCCGCGGCACGGGCAAGATCATTCCCGAACCCTGCACATCCTGCGGCGGCCAGGGCAAGGTCAAGCGCCAGAAAACACTGGAAGTGAAGATCCCCGCAGGCATCGACGACGGCATGCGCATCCGCTCGGCCGGCAACGGCGAGCCCGGCACCAATGGCGGCCCGGCAGGCGACCTTTACATCGAGATTCGCGTCAAGGACCATGACATCTTCGAACGCGACGGTGACGATCTGCATTGCAACGTGCCCGTGAGCTTCATCACCGCTGCGCTGGGCGGCGAGATCGAAGTGCCCACGCTGCAGGGCAAGGCGGCGATCGACATTCCCGAAGGCACGCAAGCCGGCAAGCAGTTCCGCCTGCGCGGCAAGGGCATCAAGGGCATTCGCTCCAGCTACCCCGGGGATCTTTACTGCCACATCGTGGTGGAGACCCCGGTCAAGCTCACCGAGTACCAGCGCAAGCTGCTCAAGGATCTGGATGAATCGCTCAAGAAGGGGGGCTCCAAGCATTCGCCCAGCGGCGAGAGCTGGACGGACCGCCTGAAGAGCTTCTTCAGCTAGGCACCGACGCCTCTCAAAAAAGCCCATCGGCCATGCGATGGGCTTTTTTTTCAGCGAGCGGGAATCACTCCCTGCCCGGCTTCCAGTTGCGCACCTCGCGCTGAACCTTCAGCCGCTCCGCCGGGCTCAAGGCCCGCTCGGCCGCCTGCAAGCGACTTTGCAGCGAGGGATCCTTGGCCTGGGCGATGGCCAGCCAGAAATAGGCCCTGCCCATGTCCTTCTGCACGCCCTGGCCGCTGGCATACATGGCCGCCAGGTTCGACTGCGCCAGCGTATAGCCCTGCTTGGCCGCGCGATCGAACCAGCGGGCCGCCTGGACAGCATCCTGCGGCACACCCTGGCCGTTGGCATAGAGAACACCCAGGGAAGACTGGGCGGCCGCATTGCCCTGGGCAGCCGACTTGTCCAGCCAGTGTGCGGCGCGCGTCAGGTCCTGAGGCACCAGAGCGCCCACTGCGTAGATCATGCCGGCGTTGTACTGGGCGTCGGCGTGACCTTTCTCTGCCGCCTGCTCGAACCACTGCAAGGCCGCACGCCCATCCTCCTTGACGCCCCGACCGCTGGAGAGCATCACGCCAAGACTGTACTGACCAGCGGCCTCGCCGCTTTTGGCCGAACGCTCGAACCATTGCACGGCCTGAGCATCGTCCGCAGCCACGCCACGCCCCTCGGCATACATCAGGCCCAGGTTGTTCTGGGCGATACCGTCGCCCTGATCGGCCGCCTTGCGGTACCAGCTCACGGCCTGCACCTCATCCAGAGTCACACCGCGCCCATTGGCGTAGAGCACCCCGAGATCGGATTGCGCAGGTGCATAGCCCTGCTCCGCAGACTGGCGGTACCAGTGCACGGCCTGAGCCAGATCCTGATTCACGCCTTTGCCAAAACGATAGCGCGAGCCCAGCAGATACTGGGCCTTGGCATCACCCGCCTGCGCTGCGGCACGCATGGCGGCCAGCTCCTTGCCATCTTCGGCCTGATGGTTCGTGGCCTCCGGTGTCCAATGCTCGCGCCCCAGCGGAGCGGCTGCCGCAGCGCCGGCAGCCGCAGCCCCAGCCGCCGCCGCATGGCGACCGGCACGTCCTTTCTTGCCGGTCTTGGATGGAACAGGCTTGGCCGACGAGGATCTGGCAGCTCCCGCAGCCGTGCTCTTGGCGGACTTGGACGATTTGGCGGGCGCAGCCGCACTGGACTTGGCCGGAGTCTTGCCCTTGGCCAGGGCTGGCAAGACCGTGCCCCCGCCCAGCGCCAGCGCCGCCGCCATCAGGCAGGCCCGGCCCCAGCAACGGCTGCGGTGCAAGAGGGGTGCCCCCGAAGCCAGGGCTGGCAGCTCGGGAGACTCACTTTCGGAGATCGGATGGTGGGAAACTCTCATGACTCACATTTTTGCAGCGAATGAAGTCGCCTCCAGGCTGCTTTACTGACGATTTACTTTGTAAAAGATTGCGCACACCCGGACCGGGGAGGGCATGCAGCGCCTCGGGCCCGATCAGGCCTGAATGATCCGGGCATCCGGAGGCTGCGCCATGAAAATGCAGGCATGCAGGAGCGGCCCATGCCGCATGGCGACTCCCGCTCATGCCGGACCATCGCCAAATCAGAAATCACCCATCGCCAAAATTTACCCATCGCCATGCAAGACATCTCATTCAAAGATGGATTCGACTGAATTAATCGGTAAAAATGCTCAAAACTTCTCGAAACGAGAAGACTTGAGCCTGACCCATGAAGAATTCAGAGCGCAGTTTTGCGCGCCGCATCGATCTCACCTCGCTTCAGCTGTTCGTCGCCGTGTGCGAACTGGGCAGCATTGGCCGCGCCGCTGAGCGCGAGTTCATTGCGGCCTCGGCCGTCAGCAAGCGCCTGTCGGACCTGGAAGCGACGGTGGATACCGCCCTGCTCTATCGCCACAGCCGCGGCGTGACGCTGACGCCGGCCGGCGAAAGCCTGCTGCACCATGCCCGCAATGTGCTGTACGGGCTGGAGCGCATGCAGGGCGAGCTTTCCGAATACGCCGACGGCGTGCGCGGCCATGTGCGCATGCACGCCAATATGTCGGCCATCGTGCAGTTTCTGCCCGAAGACCTGGGGGCGTTTGCGCGCGAGCACAGCCAGATCAAGATCGACCTGCAGGAACACCTGAGCCCCGACGTGCTGAGTGCCGTGGCCGAGGGAACGGCCGATATCGGCATCTGCACGCTGGGCAATATCAGGAGCAGCGAGGGCCATCAGGCCACCGTGCAGCTGACCCAGGGCAACGTGCCGCTGCAATACCGCAGCTATCGCGAAGACCGCCTGGTCGTCGTCGTGCCCGAGCGCCATGCACTGGCCGATCGCGAGAGCGTGGCCTTCACGGAAGTGCTGGAATGGGACATCGTCAGCCTGCATGCGGGCTCCTCCATCAGCCTGGCCATGCGCGCCGCCGCAGCCCAGGCCGGCCATCCGCTGCACCAGCGCATCCAGGTCACCAGCCTGGACGCCATGTGCCGCATGATCGACAACGGCCTGGGACTGGGCCTGCTGCCCGACCGCGCGTTCGAGCTGATGCATGGCGTGGGCCATCTGCGCGCCGTTCAGCTCACTGACGACTGGGCGCACCGCGAACTCTGCGTGGTGGCGCGTGACTTTGAAGCGCTGCCGGTGACCACCCGCCTGCTGGTCGATCACCTCTGCCCCGCCAGTGCCAAGGCCTGAAACAGCGCTTGGGCCCGCCACCGGACACCGAATCTTCCCAACAAACCAACCTCACGAGACCACCATGGGACGCACCCTCTACGACAAGATTTTTGACGAGCACGTCGTTCATACCGAGGAAGACGGCACCTCCGTCCTCTATATCGACCGCCATCTGGTACATGAAGTGACCAGCCCCCAGGCCTTCGAAGGACTGCGCATGGCCGGCCGCAAGCTGTGGCGCGTCAGCTCGGTCGTGGCCACGGCCGACCACAACACCCCCACCGACGGCTGGGAGCGCGGCTATGACGGCATCGCAGACCCCATCAGCAAGGAACAGATCACCACGCTGAACAGCAACATCGCCGAGTTCGGCTCGGCGGCCTTCTTTCCCTTCATGGACAAGGGCCAGGGCATTGTTCACGTCATGGGTCCCGAGCAGGGCGCGACCCTGCCCGGCATGACCGTGGTCTGCGGCGACAGCCACACCTCCACCCACGGCGCTTTCGGCGCGCTGGCCCACGGCATCGGCACCTCCGAGGTCGAGCATGTGATGGCCACCCAGACCCTGCTGGCCAAGAAGGCCAAGAACATGCTGGTGCAGGTCAACGGCAAGGTCGCACCCGGCATCACCGCCAAGGACATCGTGCTGGCCATCATCGGCAAGATCGGCACGGCCGGCGGCACGGGCTACACCATCGAGTTTGCCGGAGAAGCCATCCGCGACCTGAGCGTGGAAGGCCGCATGACGGTATGCAACATGGCCATCGAAGGCGGCGCTCGCGCAGGTCTCGTGGCCGTGGACGACAAGACCATCAACTACATCAAGGGCCGCCCGCTGGCACCCACGGGTGCCGAATGGGATGCCGCCGTCAGTTACTGGAAGACATTGCATTCCGATGCCGATGCGAAATTCGACCGCGTGGTGGAGCTGAACGCCGCAGACATCGTGCCGCAGGTGACCTGGGGCACCAGCCCTGAAATGGTGCTGGGCATCGATGCCGCCGTTCCCGATCCCGACAAGGAAAAGGACCCCAACAAGCGCGGCGCCATCGAACGTGCGCTGACCTATATGGCACTGGAGCCCGGCAAGCCCATCAACGACATCTTTGTGGACAAGGTGTTCATCGGCTCCTGCACCAACAGCCGCATCGAAGACATGCGCGAAGCTGCGGCCCTGGTCAAGAAGCTGGGTCAGAAGGTTGCAAGGAACATCAAGCTGGCCATGGTCGTGCCCGGCTCCGGCCTGGTCAAGGAACAGGCCGAGCGCGAAGGCCTGGACCAGATCTTCAAGGCTGCCGGCTTTGAATGGCGCGAGCCCGGCTGCTCCATGTGCCTGGCCATGAACGCAGACCGCCTGGAGCCCGGCGAGCGCTGCGCCTCGACCTCGAACCGCAACTTCGAAGGCCGTCAGGGCGCGGGTGGCCGCACCCACCTCGTCAGCCCCGCCATGGCTGCTGCGGCCGCCATCCATGGTCACTTTGTCGACATCCGTAAATTTGCGTAACCCCCTGAGTCGCTGCGCGCCGCCCCCCAAGGGGGACGACGGCCTTTGCCGAGGGACGGCCCCTGCTGGCCGTCTCTGATGCAAGACGCGAACGTCGCCGAGACCAAAGATTCTGGAATCACACCATGCAAAAATTCACCGTGCACAAGGGCCTCGTCGCCCCCATGGACCGCGAGAACGTCGACACCGACGCCATCATCCCCAAGCAGTTCCTGAAGTCCATCAAGAAGACCGGCTTCGGCCCCAACCTGTTCGACGAGTGGCGCTATCTGGACCAGCCCGGCCAGCCCGGTGTGCCCGAAGCCGACCGCAAGCCCAACCCCGACTTCGTGCTCAACCAGCCCCGCTTCAAGGGCGCCAGCATCCTGCTCGCACGCAAGAACTTCGGCTGCGGCTCCAGCCGCGAGCACGCGCCCTGGGCCCTGGATCAGTACGGCTTCCGCGCCATCCTGGCACCCAGCTTTGCGGACATCTTTTTCAACAACAGCTTCAAGAACGGCCTGCTGCCCATCGTCCTGCCCGAAGCCACCATCGACCTGCTGTTCAATGAAGTCGCAGCCTTTCCCGGCTACGAGCTGACCATCGACCTGGAGCGCCAGGTGATCCTGAGGCCTCAGGGCGAGGAGATCGCCTTCGACGTCATCGCCTTTCGCAAGTACTGCCTGCTCAACGGCTTCGACGACATCGGCCTGACCATGCGCCATGCCGACAAGATCAAGGCTTTCGAAGCCGAGCGTCTGGCACAAAAGCCCTGGCTGGCGCATACGTTGATTCAGAAGTAACCCCCTGAGCCGCTGCGCGGCTTCCCCCTTTCTCGATGCGTTGCATCGGAAGGGGGACGGCATCTTCGCTGCGGGGCGGCCCTTGCTTGATGCCCCTTGTTTGGGGCGTGCTTGTTTTTAGGTTGCTACCCATAAATGAGCTGCTTGCGCCTTCTATTCATGAACATCAGCATTAATTCAATCTGAAATCTATGAATAACGAGCGCTAACAGCTATCAAATTAATCAAAGGAACATCATGAAGATTGCAGTTTTGCCCGGTGATGGCATCGGTCCCGAAATCGTCGCGGAAGCCGTCAAGGTACTCGAGGCCCTGAATCTGGGTCTGGAGATGGAAACCGCTCCCGTGGGCGGTGCCGGCTTCGAAGCTGCCGGCCACCCCCTGCCTCCGGCCACGCTGAAGCTGGCCCAGGAAGCCGACGCCATCCTGTTCGGCGCCGTGGGCGACTGGAAGTACGACACGCTGGACCGCCCCCTGCGCCCCGAGCAGGCCATTCTGGGCCTGCGCAAGGCCCTGGGACTGTTCGCCAACTTCCGCCCCGCCATCTGCTACAAGGAGCTGACCCATGCCTCCAGCCTCAAGCCCGAGCTGGTGGCAGGCCTGGACATCCTGATCATCCGCGAGCTGACCGGCGACATCTACTTCGGCCAGCCGCGCGGCCGCCGCGTGGCTCCCGACGGCCACTTCCCCGGAGCCGAGGAGGCCTTCGACACCATGCGCTACACCCGCCCCGAAATCGAGCGCATCGCCCATGTCGCCTTCCAGGCCGCCCAGAAGCGCAGCAAGCGCGTGACCAGCGTGGACAAGGCCAATGTGCTGGAAACCTTCCAGCTCTGGAAGGACGTGGTCAGCGAAGTCGCCAAGCAGTACCCCGATGTGGCGCTGGACCATATGTACGTGGACAACGCCGCCATGCAACTGGTCAAGGAGCCCAAGCGCTTCGACGTGGTGGTCACCGGCAATATGTTCGGCGACATCCTCTCCGACGAAGCCTCCATGCTGACCGGCTCCATCGGCATGCTGCCCAGCGCCAGCCTGAACGACAAGAAGCAAGGCCTGTACGAGCCCAGCCACGGTTCGGCCCCCGATATCGCCGGCAAGGGCATTGCCAATCCTCTGGCCACCATCCTCTCGGCCGCCATGATGCTGCGCTTCAGTCTGGGCCAGGAAGCCGCCGCCCAGAAGATCGAAGCGGCCGTGCAAAAAGTGCTGGCCGACGGCCTGCGCACCGCCGACATCTACAGCGAAGGCACGACCAAGGTCAGCACCCGTGAAATGGGCGATGCCGTGGTCAAGGCCCTGGCCGGCGTCTGAAGCAGCGAAACCGCCAAAGCCCCGCCGCCGCCGCAAGCGGCGGCTTTGGGGTTGATACAAATTTCGGCATCAAATAAAACAAAACGTCAAAAATAAATCATATATTTCGACGTTATGACTAGAGTTTCAAGCACTTTTGATTCTTCAAGCTTTTTCTCTAGTCGCTAGAATGACAACTCTTATGTTTGCCGCACGCACCTTCGCTCACGAGATCGTCACACCCGCAAAGCTTGCCGGTGTGAATGCGCGCGCAATCACCATTAAGACGATTACAGGCTGACCCAGCCCGGTTCGTCGCGCGCCCCCTCCGGCCCTGACGAGCCGGACGAATCAGTCTCAAGCAACTGTTTTCAAAACTGAAAGGGCGTTTCAAATGAGCAAGCAATTGGTAGGTTTGGTGGGCTGGCGCGGCATGGTCGGCTCCGTGCTGATGGACCGCATGCAGGCCGAAGGCGACTTCGCACTGATCGAGCCCGTGTTCTTCTCCACCTCCAATGCCGGCGGCAAGGCTCCGGCCATGGCCACGGTGCACACCGAGCTGAAGGACGCCAACGACATCGCCGAGCTGTCCAAGTGCGACATCATCATCACCTGCCAGGGTGGCGACTACACCAAGGAAATCTTCCCCAAGATCCGCGCCGCCGGCTGGAACGGCCACTGGATTGACGCCGCCTCTTCGCTGCGCATGGAGGACGATGCCGTCATCGTGCTGGACCCCGTCAACGACGATCTGATCCGGCAAAAGCTCGCCGCCGGCGGCAAGAACTGGATCGGCGGCAACTGCACCAACTCCATTCTGCTGATGGGTCTGGGCGGCCTGTTCAAGGCGGGTCTGGTCGAGTGGGTCTCTTCCATGACCTACCAGGCCGCATCGGGTGGTGGTGCCAACCATATGCGCGAACTGCTCAAGGGCATGGGTGTGGTGCACGCTGCCGTCGCCGACGAGCTGGCAACCCCGGCATCGGCGATTCTGGAAATCGACCGCAAGGTCGCCCAGACCATCCGCGAGGATGTGCCTACCGAATTCTTCGGCGCGCCTCTGGCCGGCGGCCTGATCCCCTGGATCGACGTACAGCTGCCCAACGGCCAGTCCAAGGAAGAATGGAAGGGCCAGGCCGAAGTCAACAAGATTCTCGGCACCGACGCCACCATCCCCGTGGACGGCCTGTGCGTGCGCATCGGCGCCATGCGCTGCCACAGCCTGGCTCTGACCCTGAAGCTCAGGAAGGACCTGCCCCTGCAAGAGATCGAAGCCCTGATCAAGGGCGGCAATCCCTGGGTCAAGTTCGTGGCCAACGACCGCGCACTGACCGTCAAGGAACTGACGCCCGCAGCGACCACTGGCGGCCTTGAGGTTGCCGTGGGCCGCGTGCGCAAGCTCAACATGGGCCCTGAATACGTCTCGGCCTTCGTGATCGGCGACCAGTTGCTGTGGGGCGCAGCCGAGCCCCTGCGCCGCATGCTGCGCATCCTGCTGGCGGCCTGATCCCGACGCCATCAAGCCGCCTGACGGCTTGATCCAGCGCAGCAAAGCGCCGCTCATCCGCGTGATGACTGGCGCTTTTTTCATCCCCGGGCTACGGGCTTGGGCGACAATTGCCCGCCTGTTCGGGCGAATGCAAACGGTCAACTAACCTACATTAGGTTTCATCTCGTTGCCAATCGACAACAATTCAGCGCCTTGCCAGCCATGCTTTTGCTCACATTGCAATAGCGTCGTTGACAATGCAAACTGTGTCCGCCGGCCCGAGAGACCTTTGCCGCCTGCTGGAATTTCCCATTTTTTATGTGCACCGCAGCCACAAACCCGATCAAGAACAAGAGGGCTGTAGGCTGCACGAATCAAGTCTGAGCCCTATGCAACGCTGGAAACTCTCTGCGCTCGCCGCAGCCTCCCTCGCACTGTCAAGCCTGCCGGCAACCGATGCGTGGGCATTGGCATTGGGCCGCATCACGGTGCAGTCGGCTCTGGGCGAACCTCTGCGTGCCGAGGTCGAGATCCCTCAGCTCAGCGCAGCCGAAGCCGATAGCCTGCAGGCGGCCATAGCCTCCCCGGCCGCCTTCCGCGCCCAGGGCATGGAATTCACCGGCACGGCCAACTCGGTGCGCGTGCAGGTGCAAAAGCGCGCCAACGGCACGGCGGTGCTCAAGCTCAGCAGCTTCCAGCCGGTCAACGACCCCTTTGTCGACCTGGTGATCGACGCCAACTGGGCATCGGGCAAGCTGCAGCGCAACTACACCTTGCTGCTCGATCCTCCGGCAACGCGCCGCGCTGCTCCTGCACCCACCACCGCCGCTCAGGCCACGCCTGCTGCGGCGGCAGCACCTGCGCGTGCCGCAGCGACCCCTCGTGCCGCCTCCAGCCCTGTCAGCACCGCCGGCAGGGATCTGCGCAATGACCGCGACCAGGACGAAGCTGCCGCGAAGCCGCAGCGCAAGCGCCAAACCGGTGCCGCAGCCCCCGCCGGCAACGGTGACGAAGTCCGCGTCCGGACCGGTGACACGGCCGGTCGCCTTGCTGCGGCGCACAAGCCCGCCGGCGTCTCGCTCGATCAGATGCTGGTGGCTATGTTGCGCAGCAACCCCCAGGCCTTTGTCAATGGCAACATCAACCGCATGCGCAGTGGCGTCGTGATTCAGATGCCCGATCAGGCTGCGGCCCAGGCCACCTCGGCCAAGGAAGCACGCCAGATCATGGCGGCCCAGTCGCAGGATTTCAACCAGTTCCGCCGCCAGCTGGCCGGCGTGGCTCCCGTGGCCACTGTGGAAGCCGCCTCGCGCAGCGCCTCCGGCCAGGTTCAGGCGCATGTCGCGGATGCCAAGTCCGCCACCGCAGCACCTGACAAGCTCACCCTGTCCAAGGGGTCTGTCAAGGGGGTGGCTGCGGACGAACAGATGGCCCAGCAGAAACAGGCGGCCGATCAGTCTGCGCGTGCCGATGAACTCAAGCGCAATATGGCCGAGCTGAGCCAGATTGCGGCAGCGACCAAGCCTGCCGGTACGCCGGCCGCCTCCGCGTCCGGCACCGCTGCGGCACCTGCACCGGCGGCAGGCCCCAGCGTCACCGTCCCCGCGGGCGGCGCAGCCAATACCGCAGCACCGGCTCCCGTCACGGATGCACCGGCTGCACCTGCCACACCTGCAGCTCCGCCCGCCACTGCGGCAGCCGATGCTCCGACATCGGGAGCCGCTCCCGCCGGGCCCGGCAAACCCGGCGACACCCCGCCGGCACAGGCCGAGGGCGAATCGGCGCAGGCCACTGCCGCGCCTCCAGCACCGGCACCGGCTGCACCTCCCAAGCCCGTGGCGGCACCGGCCCCCATTCCTGCAGAGCCCAGCTTTATCGACAGCCTGATGGAAGATCCGACCGTCCCGCTGGCGGGCGCAGCACTGCTGGCACTGCTGCTGGGCTATGGCGGCTACCGAGTCTCCCAGCGTCGCAAGGCTGCGGCGGCAGGCGCGGACAGCATGCTGGGCGACAGCCAGCTGTCGGCGGACTCCTTCTTTGGCGCCAGCGGCGGCCAGCGTGTGGACACCACGACCAGCAGCAGCCAGATGTCGGGCCAGTCCATGCAGTACTCTCCCAGCCAGCTCGATGCCGGCGACGTGGATCCGCTGGCCGAAGCCGATGTCTACCTGGCCTACGGCCGCGACCTCCAGGCCGAGGAAATCCTCAAGGAAGCGCTGCGCAACGACCCCAACCGCCTGGTGCTGCACCAGAAGCTGGCTGAAATCTATGCCAAGCGCCATGACCGCATGGCCTTCGCCTCGGTGGCCAACAACGTCTTTGCGCTGACCCAGGGCAAGGGCCCTGAATGGCAGCGACTGGCAGACCAAGGCCGTATCCTGGATCCTGAAAACCTGACCTATCAGCTGGGCGGCGCCCCTCAGCCCCTGGCGACGGCCGCCCCGAGCGCCTTCGCGGCTTCCGATTCGTCGCCCGCCTTGCAAGGCGCAGCGGCCGCCGCCGTGGGCTTTGGCTCGGCATTGGCTGCTGCACAGGCCGCCGAGGCAGCGGCCAGCCGCGAAGGCCCGCCCACCGAGCCCGCAGGCATGGACTTCGACATGGACCTCGAGTTGCCGGCCGACCTTCCCGACACTGCGGCCAGCGCCGCTCCTGTGGCATCCGAGCCGGTCTCCCTGCCCAACGAACAGGATTTCGCGGCACTGGCACAGTGGGACACACCCGCCGCCACGCCCCCCGAGCCAGCGGCTGCAGACAACGGCCTGAACCTCGATCTCGACGATCTGGCTTCGTTCAGCCTGCCTGCCACGGCCCCGCAGGCTCCGGTGGAGCCCCCGGCCCCTTCCGAGTCAAACGCCCTGAACGCGCTCGAGTTCGATCTCGACAGCTTCGCCCTGCCCTCGCAGTCCCGCCCCGAGCCACCAATCGGACAGGAAACCACACCGCTGGAACGCTCTTCCAGCCAGGAGAGCCTGAACGCTGACCATGACCTCGAAGCGCTGACCCTGCAGCAGCCGGACGGGGAGCGCGAAAGCCCTGTCGCTGCCACGGCAGCGCAGCCCGAGGTGACTTTCGACCTCAGCGGCCTGTCGCTGGACCTGGGAGGCTCCGATGGTGCGGCAACGATCGATACCGTGCCTGCCCCCTCCGAACCCGAAGACCCGCTGGCCACCAAGCTGGCCCTGGCCGAAGAGTTCAATGCCATCGGCGACAGCGACGGAGCGCGTACACTGATCGAGGAAGTGATCGCCGAGGCCCATGGCGATCTCAAGGCCAAGGCTCACAGCCTTCTCTCTCAGATTGGTTGATTGATTTGATGCACTCAGACCCCGCGCCGGGAGCCATGCCATGCGCATAGCTCTTGGCGTCAGCTACAACGGTCAGGCCTATCGCGGCTGGCAAAGCCAACCCGATGGCAACACCGTACAAGACAAACTCGAAGCGGCCCTGGGCCGCTTTGCTGCTCAAGAAGTCTCCACGATCTGCGCCGGCCGCACCGATTCCGGTGTGCACGGTCTGATGCAGGTCGTGCACTTTGACACCGAGCTGCAGCGCGCGCCCAACTCCTGGGTACGTGGCACCAACACCTTCCTGCCCAAGGACATCGCCGTGCAATGGGCAGCCGAGGTCCCGGACGGCTTCCACTCCCGCGCCTGTGCCACCGCACGTCGCTATGCCTATGTGCTGCTGCAGTCCCCTGTGCGCCCCAGCGTCGACCAGGGCCGGGTGGGCTGGGTGTTTCAGACCCTGGATGCGCAGCGCATGCGCGCGGCCGCCGACCTGTTGCTGGGCGAGCATGATTTTTCGTCCTTTCGCGCCGCGGGCTGCCAGGCCAAGAGTCCGGTCAAGACCCTGCACCGCATCGACATCCACTACCGCCCCGCTGGCCGGGCACCGATGCGCGATGCGCAGATGGAATGTGGCTACTGGCGTTTCGAGTTCGAGGGCAGCGCTTTTCTACACCACATGATCCGCAACATCATGGGCTGCCTGATCTACGTGGGCCAGGGCTCCAAGCCCGTGCAGTGGATGCAGCAGGTGCTCGATGCACGCTCGCGCGAGGTGGCGGCCCCCACCTTCTCCCCGGACGGACTGTACTTTCTCGGCCCCCTGTACGATAGTCGCTGGGGCCTGCCTGCCGACACCCCACCGTTTGCCTGGCTGCCCTGAGCAGCCACCTGCCAACGATTGCTGCAACGCCACGGATTAGTCATGTCTTCCCTTGCCTCCCGCACCCGCATCAAGATCTGCGGCCTGACACGCGAGCAGGATGTCGATGTCGCGGTGGCCGCCGGTGCCGACGCCATCGGCTTCGTGCTCTATGCCCCCAGCCCGCGCGCAGTGACGCTGCACCGAGCGGCCGAGCTGGCACGGCGGCTGCCGCCCTTTGTCACACCTGTTTTGCTCTTTGTGAATGAAACAGCTACCAATGTGATAGCTGCCTGCGACCGGATACCAAACGCCTGCGTGCAATTTCATGGCGATGAATCGCCAGCGGATTGCGAAGTCTCCACCCGCGGCCGCCAGCCCTGGCTGCGCGCAGCGCGCATACCCCTCGGAGACGATGCAGCGCAGTTTGACCTCGTAGAATATGCCCAACGTTATTCAAAGGCCCAAGCCATCCTGCTCGACGCCCATGTCGATGGTTATGGCGGCGGCGGTAAGGCATTCAATTGGTCACTTCTGCCAACAAGCGTCGACTCTCACCTCGTTTTGTCTGGTGGACTCACGCCTGCAAACGTGACCGATGGCATCTTGCAAGTGCGCCCTCGCGGGTTGTCTCTGGCCGTTGATGTGAGTTCTGGTGTCGAGGCCGAAGGTCCCGATGGCAAGCCCCTCAAAGGCATCAAGGATGCCCACAAGATTCATCGCTTCATTGCTGCCGTACGCGCAGCTGATGCTCCAATTTTGCAGACCGACACATGTTTGAATACCACTATCCCGACGTCCACGGCCATTTCGGCCGCTACGGCGGCAGCTTCGCCAGCGAAACCCTGACCCACGCACTCACCGAGCTGCGCGAGGCCTACGCCAAGTATCAGAACGACCCCGAATTCATCGCCGAATTCCAGTCCGAACTGGCCCACTATGTAGGCCGCCCCTCACCCGTCTATCATGCCTCGCGCATGAGCCGTGAAATGGGCGGAGCGCAGATCTATCTGAAGCGCGAAGACCTCAACCACACGGGTGCGCACAAGATCAACAATGTGATCGGCCAGGCCATGCTCGCCAAGCGCATGGGCAAGCCGCGCATCATTGCCGAGACAGGCGCCGGCCAGCATGGAGTGGCCACGGCCACCATCTGCGCGCGCTACGGCCTCGAGTGCATCGTCTACATGGGCGCCGAGGACGTGAAACGCCAAAGCCCCAACGTCTACCGCATGAAGCTGCTCGGCGCGACCGTGGTGCCGGTGGAGTCCGGCTCCAAAACACTCAAGGATGCGCTCAACGAAGCCATGCGCGACTGGGTGGCCCATGTGGACAACACCTTCTACATCATCGGCACCGTGGCCGGCCCCCATCCCTACCCCATGATGGTGCGCGACTTCCAGAAGGTCATCGGCGAGGAGTGCCTGACCCAGATGCCCGAGTTCCTGGGTGCCGATGCACAGCCCGATGCCGTGGTCGCCTGCGTGGGCGGCGGCAGCAATGCCATGGGCATCTTCTACCCCTACATCCCCTACGAGAACACCCGGCTGTTCGGCGTGGAGGCGGCCGGCGAAGGCCTGGAGTCCGGCAAGCACTCGGCTTCGCTGCAAAAGGGCAGCTCGGGCGTGCTGCACGGCAACCGCACCTTCATCCTGCAGGACGAAAACGGCCAGATCACCGAAACTCACTCGGTGAGCGCGGGCCTGGATTATCCCGGTGTGGGGCCTGAACATGCCTGGCTGCAGGAGATCGGCCGCGCCCAGTATGTAGGCATTACCGACCAGGAAGCGCTGGACGCCTTTCACTACCTGTGCCGCGCGGAAGGCATCATCCCGGCCCTCGAGTCCAGCCACGCCGTGGCCTATGCCATGAAGCTGGCCAAGACCATGCGCCCCGACCAGTCCATACTCGTCAGTCTCTCCGGCCGTGGCGACAAGGACATCGGCACCGTGGCCGACCTGTCGGGTGCCGAGTACTTCGACCGCCCTTCCATGCGCGGTCTCACCGTCAAGGGCGCTCCCGGACATGATGCAGCCAAGGCTGCCGCAGGGGGCAACAAGTTATGAGTCGAATCACCGCCACCTTCAGCAAGCTCAAGGAAGAAGGCCGCAAGGCCTTGATTCCCTATGTGACAGCAGGCTTTCCTTTCGCAGCCATCACCCCGCCCCTCATGCACGGCATGGTGGAGGCCGGTGCCGACGTGATCGAGCTGGGCGTGCCCTTTTCCGACCCCATGGCAGACGGCCCCACGATCCAGCGCGCAGGCGACAAGGCCATTGCCAACGGCGTGGGCCTGAGCCAGGTGCTGGCCTATGTTGCCGAGTTCCGCAAGAAGGACCAGACCACGCCCGTGGTGCTCATGGGCTATGCCAACCCTGTGGAGCGCTACGACCAGGTACATGGCGAGGATGCCTTCGTCGACCACGCCGCCACAGCCGGCGTTGACGGGGTCCTGATCGTGGACTATCCGCCCGAGGAATGCGAAGGGTTTGCAGCCAAGCTCAAGGCCCGCGACATGGATCTGATCTTCCTGCTGGCTCCCACCAGCACCGAGGAACGCATGCAGCAGGTGGCCCGTGTGGCCAGTGGCTATGTCTACTATGTCTCGCTCAAGGGCGTGACTGGTTCGGGTGCTCTGGACACCTCGGCCGTGGAGGCCATGCTGCCGCGCATCCGCCAGCATGTCAGCGTCCCCGTGGGGGTGGGTTTCGGCATTCGCGATGCCCAGACCGCACAGACGGTGGGACAGGTGGCCGATGCCGTCATCATCGGCAGCCGCATCATCGATCTGCTCGACAACCAGCCCCATGAGAAGATCGTGCCTCTGGCAATAGACTTTCTGCGTGGTGTGCGAAAGGCTCTCGACGCATAATGCACCCCTAGAAATTAGCCCCCCCTGAGCGGCTGCGCCGCGTCCTCATTGAAGGGGGACGACAGCTTCGCTGCGGGGCGGCCCTTGCTTGCTGTCCTTCCCTGGATGCACCCTGCTGCCCTCAAATGCTTCAGGTGACATGCAGAGCAACGGAAATTGAAAAGGAAATACCATGTCCTGGCTTGAAAAACTTCTGCCTGCCAAAATCCAGCAGACCAATCCGACGGAACGCCACCAGCAGATTCCCGAAGGTCTGTGGACCAAGTGCCCCAGCTGCGAAACCGTTCTGTACAAGACCGATCTGGAAAAGAACCAGAACGTCTGCCCGACCTGCGGCCACCACCACCGCATTGGCGCGCGCGCACGTCTGAACCATTTCCTCGATGCCGAAGGCCGCTATGAAATCGCACAGGAGGTCATTCCTGTCGACCCGCTGAAATTCAAGGACAGCCGCAAGTACCCCGAGCGTCTGAAGGAAGCGCTGGAGAACACCGGCGAGACCGATGCACTGATCGTCATGGGCGGCTCCGTCAAGAGCATCAATGTGGTCGTGGCCTGCTTCGAGTTCGACTTCATGGGTGGCTCCATGGGCTCCGTGGTCGGCGAGCGCTTTGTGCGCGGCGTCGAAACCGCCATCGAGCAGAAAGTGCCTTTCGTCTGCTTCACGGCGACCGGTGGCGCCCGCATGCAGGAGGGCCTGCTGTCGCTGATGCAGATGGCCAAGACCAATGCAGCACTGACACGGCTGGCCAAAAAGGGCCTGCCCTATATCTCCGTGCTGACCGACCCGACCATGGGCGGCGTGTCCGCAGGCTTCGCCTTCGTGGGTGATATCGTGATCGCCGAACCCAAGGCCCTCATCGGCTTTGCCGGCCCTCGCGTGATCGAGACCACCGTGCGAGTGAAGCTGCCCGAGGGCTTTCAGCGCGCCGAATTCCTGCAGGACAAGGGCGCCGTGGACATGATCGTCGACCGCCGCGAGCTGCGCGATCGCGTGGCCAGCTCTCTGGCCATGCTGCAGCGCCTGCCAGCGGACGCCGTGGAATAAGCACCGGACGCCCCCCCACCCGAACGGCTGACGCGGCAATGCCCTGCGCCAGCCGTTTTTTCCGGGGACTGCGGCTCGGAACATCGACCGAGCATTCGGATGCAGGCATCGGGATTGAAGAAGCATCCCG
The DNA here is from genome assembly GCF_009360615.1 of Comamonas sp. GTDB lineage: Bacteria > Pseudomonadota > Gammaproteobacteria > Burkholderiales > Burkholderiaceae_C > Comamonas. The sequence continues at coordinate 71,829 of NZ_SPEY01000022.1, read as the reverse complement.
GCGGCGCTGCCGGACCGGCCACTGGCAGCGCCAGCCGATGCAGCACGGGTTCACCGACGATTTCCGGCCTCGCCGCTCAGACCTCGCGCTGCCCCTGCAGGTGCAGCCCCCTAGCGCACACCGGCAATCATGGACAGACCGCCGGCCTGCACATAGTTGAGCACCATCAGCAGCACCTGCAGACCAATCAGGGCAATCAGCGCCGAAAAGTCCACATTGCCGATCAGGGGCACCACCCTGCGGATCGGAGCCACGAGCGGATCCGCCAGACGCTGCAGCACCCCGTAGATCGGGGAATAAGGCTGAACCCAGGACAGGATGGCATAGATCAGCAGGATGCCCATCATGCCGGACAGGATGACCTTGACCAGACCGCAAAGCGCCAGCCATGGCAGCGCCAGCACCGAACCTTTGCCGCCCAGCATCAGCCAGATCAGCAGCGCCTGCGACAGTTGAAGCAGCAGGGCGGCAATCAGGCTGGATGTGTCCCAGCGTCCCTTGGCGGAAAGGACCTTGCGCAGTGGCATGACGATCCAGTCGCTCAGCGCAAAGACCAGCTGCCCCACGGGGTTGCCAAAGGGCACGCGTTGCGCCTGCATGTACATGCGCAGCAGACAGGCGCCGCTGATCAGGCCGACGACGACATCCAGCAGAAACAGAACGATTTCAAACAGCATGGGACCCAATTCAGAAAACAGTGAGCAAATCACCTATTCATGGGATGATAGCCGGGCACCATGACCGATACGCAAAGTCTGCATTCCCTGCCCCTGTTCCCGCTGAACACGGTGCTGTTTCCCGAAGGCCTGCTGAGCCTGCAGGTCTTTGAGGTGCGCTATCTGGACATGATCCGCAAATGCCAGCATGCCGACGCCCCGTTCGGTGTGGTGGCGCTGCAATCGGGACAGGAGGTGCGCAAGGCCGGCGCCCAGACCGAACGCCTGCACTCGGAAGGCGTGCTGGCCCGCATCGCCCGGCTCGATTCGCCCCAGCCCGGTTTGCTGCATCTGCAGTGCAAGGGCGCTCAGCGCTTTCACATCCAGCGCTGCTGGCAACTGCCCCATGGACTATGGGTGGCTGATGTCGCCATGTTGCCCGATGACCCCAAAGTCACCGTCCCCCAGCACTTGCTCGGCACCTCCCATGCACTCGCTCAGGCCTTGCTGAACCTGCACGACCACGACCCCGATCACGCGCAGTTGCCCACGCCTGCGCAGATGCACGACTGCGCCTGGGTGGCCAATCGCTGGGCCGAGATGCTGCCCCTGCCGGTGCGCATCAAGCAGCAGTTGATGACGCTGGATGCCCCGCTGCTGCGGCTGGAGCTGATTGCCGATGTCCTGGAGCAAAGCGGCATCACCGGATCGGCTCCACAGGATGATTCCTGAGATCGGTTTGAGCCCTTTGCGGGTGCTCGATACCAGCGACTTCCCAGACCGCACAAAGCGGACTTTTCCGGCGGTGGCCCCCGCCATGGCGTCGACATACCGCAGCGCCTGTCAGCGCTTTGCACGGCCGCCACCCCTGGCGTCGACAAAAAACTTAAAATCGCTGGTTTCGGGCTGCCGGCAGCTTTGCCGGCCCTTACTTCTGGCCTCCAACCGGCGCTTGTCGCTGGCGCTCTCTTTTCATGACTGAACACAACACCTCTTCTGCGGCAGACAACACCGCCCCTCAGGACGAAAACAAACTCATCGCCGAGCGCCGCGAAAAACTCAAGGCCCTGCGCGAGTCCTCGAAGGCCAATGGCGGAGTCGCCTTTCCCAATGACTTCAAGCCCGAGCACCGCGCCGCAGCGCTGATTGCCGAACACGGCGACAAGGATGCCGAAGCCCTGGACGCGGCCGCCATCGCCGTTAGCGTGGCGGGCCGCATGATGCTCAAGCGCGTCATGGGCAAGGCCAGCTTTGCCACCGTGCAGGACGCCACGGGCCGCATCCAGGCCTATGTCACCCGCGATGCCGTGGGCGAAGAGGTCTATGCCGACTTCAAGAAATGGGATCTGGGCGACATCATTGCCGTCGAAGGTCAATTGATGAAGACCAAGACCGGCGAGCTGTCGATCAAGGCCACGAAAATCCGCCTGCTCACCAAGAGCCTGCGCCCGATGCCCGACAAATTCCACGGCATGGCCGACCTGGAGCAGAAGGTGCGCCAACGCTATGTGGACCTGATGACCGATGAAGAAGCCCGCAAGCGCTTCGTGGCCCGCAGCAAGGCCGTGGCCGGCATCCGCGACTTCATGGTCGAGCACGGCTTCCTGGAAGTCGAGACTCCCATGCTGCACCCCATTCCCGGCGGTGCGAACGCCAAGCCCTTCATCACCCATCACAATGCGCTGGACCAGGAGATGTACCTGCGCATCGCGCCCGAGCTCTATCTCAAGCGCCTGATCGTCGGCGGCTTCGAGCGCGTGTTCGAGATCAACCGCAACTTCCGCAACGAAGGTATCTCGGTGCGCCACAACCCCGAGTTCACCATGATGGAGTTCTACGCGGCCTACTGGAACTACCAGGACCTGATGGACTACACCGAAAAGCTGATCCGCGACGCGGCCATGAAGGCCGTGGGGACTCTTTCGCTGAGCTACGGCGGCAAGCCTGTGGATCTGGCCAAGCCCTTCGAGCGCCTGACCATCCCCGAAGCCATCGTCAAGTACACGGAAGCCGGTGACAACGTGGCCAACCGCGAATGGCTGACCAATGCCCTGAAGAAGCTGGGCATGAAGGAAGACAAGGACAAGCTGTCCACCCGCACGCTGGCCAGCCTGCAGGTGCTGTACTTCGAAGAGGTGGTGGAAGAGAAGCTCTGGAACCCCACCTTCATCATGGAACACCCCACCGAGATCTCGCCGCTCGCGCGCGCCAACGACGAGCGTCCCGAAGTGACCGAGCGCTTCGAGCTCTATATCACCGGCCGCGAATTCGGCAACGGCTTCTCCGAGCTCAATGACGCCGAAGACCAGGCCGCCCGCTTCAATGCCCAGGTGGAAGCCAAGGACGGCGGCGACGACGAGGCCATGTACTTCGACCACGACTTTGTGCGCGCCCTCGAATACGGCATGCCCCCCACCGGCGGCTGCGGCATCGGCATCGACCGTTTCATGATGCTGCTGACCGACAGCGCCAGCATCCGTGACGTGATTCTGTTCCCCGCCCTGCGTCGCGAGCAGTAAGTCTGCAATCGATAGCTTTTAGCGCTTGACTGTCTTGGTTTTCAGAACTTTTCATCACTAAAAACCGCACAGAGAAAGCGCTACCTGCTATCAACGAATCGGCAAAACACAGGCTTTGCCCCGCAGGCACCTGGAACCGATAGGATGAATCATCGGTTCCATGTCTCAAGGAGAGCGCCATGTGTCGCTGGCTGGCCTATACGGGCCATCCTGTTTCGCTGGAAACAATGCTGTTCCATGCGCGCCATTCGCTGATCGACCAAAGCCTGCATTCGAGATTCGGAGCGACGACGACCAATGGCGATGGCTTCGGACTGGGCTGGTACCAGCATCCGCACGAGATGCCTTTTCGCTTTCGCTGCATCCAGCCGGCCTGGCACGACCACAACCTGCGCGAGCTGTCGCGCGCCGTATCGGCCCCCATGCTTGCGGCACATATCCGCGCGGCAACGCATACCCCGGTGCAGGAGGCCAACTGCCGTCCGTTCCGCCACCGGCGCTGGATGCTCCTGCACAACGGCATGATCGAGGACTCTTCGCTCTTGCTGCGCGATCTGCTCATGGTCATCGATCCGCCGCTCTTCACCTCGCTGCAAGGCTCGACGGACTCGGAAACCCTGTTTCCACTGGCCATCGGCTTCGGGCTGGAGCAGGTCCTCTGCGGGCCATCGCGCGCATGACGGGCCTTGTCGAGGCCACGGCAATCGTCGTGCGCGGCACTCAGATCGAGTGCCTGCCGTTCGCGCCCCTTTCATCCGGAGAGCAGGCTCGCGCACGCAAGCCAAAATCGGGAGCCCCAGGCCGCAACGGTCCCCCTGATCGTCGGCAGACACCGACGGCCGGGGCCCGGCGTCCCGCCGGTTTCTCAAAACGGGCTGCAGCCATATGGGCTGGCTATACTGCTGGGCATGCAGATTCCCCAATACTGGGCTCAGGCAAGACTACGCCATCACACCGGCGTGCGCCACGGCGTCACCGTCCAACGCTGGGGCTGGTCTGACCACAGCGAGTCAGAGGCTCAGGCCCATGCAGAGCAAAGAGCTCGTCAGGCACTGGAAATGGCTCTGGCACCCGCCGCAGCGCGCGGTCTGCCACAGGACTTCGAGCGCATGGAATGGCGCACCGAATACGGGCTGCTGGACGGAACGCCGATCCGCGAAGAAGTGCTGGAGCGGCGCGACGAATCCGTCATGACCCGCAACAGCTATGGCGCGCGCTGCCTGAACACGGAAAACGTGGCCATTGCCGACATTGATTTGCCAGCTCGCCAGAAGCCTGCCCGCTTCCCCGTCATCTCCTCGCTGCTGCTGGCCCTGGCCCTGCCCTGGCTGTGGGTGGCCCCTCTGAGCTGGAATCCTGGCGCAGCGGTGCTGATGCTGCTGCTCGCCAGCATCGGCCTGTTCTTCTGGTCAGGCCTGAAGCAATGGCTGAACGCCCGCCAGGCCCTGCGCAACGACGCCCGGCAGCCTCCGCCCATCGAGATCGCCCTGGCAAGGATCCAGGCTTTCTCTGCCCGTCATCCCGACTGGGGCCTGCGCGTCTATGAAACACCCAAGGGCTTGCGCGTCATCGTCACTCACGCGGCGTTCAGTCCGTCCTCCTCCGAAGTTCAGATGCTGTTCCAGCAGCTGGAGGTGGACCCGCTGTATGCCATGCTATGCCGGCAGCAGCAATGCTTCCGGGCCCGCGTCAGCGGCAAGCCCTGGCGCATGGGCATGAACGGCCTGTCCACCCAGGACAGGCGCTGGCCCCTGCCTGCCGTCTCCCAGGCTTCACGCCAGCAGTGGGTGTCGGACTATGAGTCCAGGTCCGCCCAATTCGCCGCATGCCGCTTTGTCGATCAGCTGGGCGAGAGCACGCAGTGCTCGGCGGCTCGGACCTTTGTCACCTGGCACGATGAATGCAGCAAGGCACACTCCACTCTGGCATTGGCCTGAATCAGTCCGTGACCATTCACAATGCCTGTTGCTCAAAACCGGCGTATAAAGTAACAATATATTTCCCCCCGGAACCGGCCTGAACCACAGATGCGTCCGACCCTGAACCTCCTCCCATGACAGCTCTGCCACCTCCTGCATCAGCTTTGTCTGCCATCGAATCCAGCGGGGCTCGGTTCTCGTCACCCGACTCTGCAACGCCCTTTTCCGTGCTGGTTGTCGAGGATCAGGCCGTCATGCGGGCTGCTCTGGTGACCGAACTCCGGCAGGCCGGTGTGACCCAGGTACTGGAAGCCGAGAATGGCCGCACCGCACTGGCACTGTTTCGCAGCGAAAGACCCGATCTGGTGCTGCTGGACATTCGCCTTCCCGGCGAGGACGGCTACTGGGTCGCCCGTCAGCTGCGCGAGGCCGAGCCCGGCGAATGGACGCCCATCATCTTTCTCTCCGGGCTGGACAACGACCTGGACGTCTGGCGCGGCATCGAAGCGGGCGGCGACGACTATCTGGTCAAACCCGTCAAGCCGATTGTGCTGGTCGCCAAGCTGCGTGCCATGCGCCGTCTGCTGGACATGCGTCGCCGCCTCGTCTCCGTCTCTGCAGAGCTGCATCTGGCGAATCAGAAACTCAACGAGATGGTGGAGCTCGATGCACTCACCGGCCTGGTCAACCGCAGAGGGCTGGATCGCATGCTGCATGCCGAGATCGCTGCCGCAAGGCGCGAGAGCAGGCCACTGACGCTGATGCTGTGCGATCTCGATCACTTCAAGCATTTCAACGATACCTACGGCCATGTCCAGGGGGACGAATGCCTCAAGCAGGTCGGCCGTCTGCTGCGCGAAGTCTGCGTACGCCCGCGCGACATCGCCGCGCGTTACGGTGGTGAAGAGTTTGCCCTGATCCTGCCCAACACCCCGCGCTCCGGCTCCATGACCTTCGCCCGAGCGCTCGGTCAGATGCTCAAATTCCTCAAGATTCGTCCGCCAGGATCGGGCGAGGACATCCCGCTGACCCTCTCCGGAGGCATTACCACCTGCATTCCCGACGAGCACACCAGCGCCGAATCCATGCTGATGCGAGCCGACGAAGCCCTGTACGCCGCCAAAACGCAAGGGCGCAACCGCTTTTTCAGCTTCGAAATGCAGATGGACACCATAGAGCAAAGGCAGATCTGATGCCTCTGCGAGCCAAAGCTCGGGGCCCTCGTACCCGCTGGAAGCAGCGTGCCCGAGTCTGCCTGAAGGCCGCCCGCGCGACACTTTCCGACCCGGCCCTCAAGAACCGCTAGGATTGGCGCATTGTCCTGTCAGTCCTCAGGGGCTGACCTCTGCCGCTTTTCTCGATTGACTGGTTATGCGTCGTCTTCAAATGCACCTGCCCGACTGGATGCAGGACTGGCTTGAAATCCTGGTTCCGGGGATTCAGATCTTTCTCATCATCCTGGTGGCCTGGCTGATCAACTGGCTCATCAAGCGCATCATCTCGCGCGCCGGCAAGGCCTATGACCTGCCGCATGAGCTTCTCATGCCCTTGCGCGGCGTGTTTCGCTGGATCATCATCGCCGCCGCCGTGCTGGCGATTCTGGAGCGGCTTGGCATGTCGGCCACCGTGCTCTGGACGGCTTTCACCGGGTTTGCCACCGTGGGTGCCGTGGCCTTCTTCGCGGCCTGGAGTGTGCTCTCCAACCTGTTCTGCGCGCTGCTGATCGTCACTGTCGGCCCGTTCCGTCTGGGCGACTATATCGAGGTGCTGGACACTGCCGAAAAGCCCGGAGCCAAGGGCCGCGTGATCGATCTCAACATGCTCTACATCACCTTGCAGGATGACAGCGCACCGGCAGGCATTCCCAATCTGCTGCAGATCCCCAACGCCCTGATCTTCCAGCGCGTCATTCGACGCTGGAAAGGGGGCATGCCGGTGGTGACGGAGAACACGCCGGCCACCCACCAGGAGGAGGCTTGCGCCGTGGCCATCACGACCCCTGGCAGCAGGGCCGCGGCCTCGACCTAGAGACTGGCTGATCCGTGCAGAAGGGCTTCCTGGAAGCCCTCATGATGGCCTCAAGGCAGACGAGGCCTGACCTTGCTGGCGGCCAGCTTGGCATTCACCCGGGCCTGCGACACATCGCCGGCACGCGCCAGGGCCACGCCCATGCGACGCTTGACAAAGCTCTCCGGCTTGCCGAAGAGGCGCAGATCGGTACCCGGCACGGCCAGGGCCTGATCCGCGCCGTCGAATACCAGGCCCTGGGCATCCTGACCGCCATAGATCACGGCGCTGGCACCGGGATTGCGCAGGCTGGCATCCACGGGCAGGCCCAGAATCGCGCGGGCATGCAGTTCGAACTCGCTTTGCCATTGCGTACACAGCGTCACCAGACCCGTGTCATGAGGCCGCGGCGAGACTTCGCTGAACCAGACCTGCTCGCCCTTCACAAACAGTTCCACGCCAAACAGCCCCAGGCCGCCGAGGTCGTCGGTAACGGCCTTGGCAATCTGGCGCGACCTCTCCAGTGCCGCAGGATGCATGGGGTGGGGCTGCCAGCTCTCCACGTAATCGCCGGCCTGCTGGATATGGCCCACGGGGTCGCAGAAATGGGTCTCGATCTGACCGTTCGCCCCCTTGGCGCGCACGGTCAGCTGGGTGATTTCGTAATCGAAGTCGATAAAGCCTTCGACGATCACACGTCCCTTGGCCACACGGCCGCCGGCCATCGCGTAATCCCAGGCCTTGGCCACATCGGCAGGGCCGTCGATCTTGCTCTGACCCTTGCCCGAGCTGCTCATCACGGGCTTGACCACGCAGGGGTAGCCGATGGCAGGCTGGCCGTCGCTGCCGTCGATCGCGGCTTGCAGCTCGGCCAGAGAGTCGCAGAAACGGTAGGGACTGGTGGGCAGGCCCAGGGTTTCAGCGGCCAGACGGCGGATTCCTTCGCGGTCCATGGTCAGACGCGCGGCGCGGGCCGTGGGAATGCAGGTGATGACGCCCGCCGCCTCCAGCTCTTCCAGCATGGGCGTGGCAATGGCCTCGATTTCAGGCACGACCAGATCGGGCTTGAGCTCTTCGATCAGCGCCTTGAGCTGGGCCGGATCGCTCATGGTGATGGTGCGCGCATGGTGGGCCACCTGCTGGCCCGGCGCGTTGTCATAGCGGTCCACGGCAATGGTTTCCACGCCCAGGCGCTGCAGGGCAATCAGCACTTCCTTGCCCAGCTCGCCGCTGCCCAGCAGCATGACTTTGGTGGCATTGGGGGAGAGAGGGGTTCCTAGGGTGGTCATGTTTGCATCCTGCGTATATGGGGCCAAGCCCCCGATCATAGGCGAGCAGCCAGGCCTCGCCGGGCTGCAGCCTGGCAATCCGGCCGCTTTCAGCGCCGAGCGTCGAAGCACATGGCGGGATTGATTGCAGAATCAGTGCGGCATCGGCGAGTAATGCTCGATGCGGCAGGCGCCGCGATGCTTGCATTGCCCGTCCAGATAGCGGTAGCGTACCGTCACGGCAGCACCCGGGCCGGGCCACTGCCGGCGCGGCAGCTCGCTTTGGTAGTCCGCCGCTTCGGGCCTGAAGCTCAGCGCCGTGCCCGGCTGCGGACATTCGGCGTCGCCCCTGGCTTGGGCTTCGAGCACGCGGGTCTGCAGCGCGCGGCCACCGCTTTGCTTTTCTCGCACCTGCACCTTGAGATCGCAGATCTGCCAGTCTGCAGCCTGGGCGGCAGCGGCGCAGGCGCTCAAAGCCGCCGCAATCAGAATTCGGAAAGAAGTCATCTGCCTACCTGCAAGTGAGTGGTGTTCATGGGCCAGCATCTCTACCAAATAGATAGCTTTAATCGCTTCAAGACAAAGGGATTGAGGCCAATATCATGGAGTTTTTTTATGGGTATCAGTGCGTCAGACCGACCGCCTTGCCGCCACGCTGCGGGATGCTTCCCGCATCGAAACGCATCTCGGACGTCCAGACCCCGTCGTCCCAGACCCAGGGGCTGCTGGCCTGCTCCAGGCTCAGCACATGCACGCCGCTCAGGTCCTTGACGCGTTCCTTGAGCCAGTCGATCTGGTCGCTGCGCACAAACACCAGGCAGGCAACCTCCCAGTCAGGCTGCGTGATGCCCAGGCCGTGCAGCTGCGACAGCAGCGGGGCATACCATTTCTCGACCCGCTCGTTGAGACGGTTGACCAGCGCCAGCGGATAGCCGGAAGCCGATACCTCGACCACATAGACCTGGCGACGAGCCGGGCGCAATGCCACGAAAGCCGGACATTGCCAGCCATCGGCCACCTCATACTTGGGGGCCACAAAAGTCTCACCGTTGGCCGTGAGCAGCTGCATCACGGCTTCTTCATGTCGGTCCATGCTGAATTTCTCCGGCGCGCCGAAAGTGCGCGCAGGTTCACACCTTAGCGCAGCTCAGGCCTCGCCGAAGCAAATTCCGATATCGCGCGCCATGGTCAGCAGCGGGCTGTCCAGCGGCACGGTGCGCTGGGTATTGGCCACATCGGCAATCGCCACACTGCCGATGCGGCCGTTCTGCAGCGTGACCATATGGCCCAGCTGACCGCCCAGCACCAGCTGCGCCGCATGGTGGCCGAACTGCGTGGCCAGCACCCGGTCAAACGGGGTCGGATCGCCGCCGCGCTGCACATGCCCCAGCACCGTGGTGCGCACCTCGCTCTGGAGATGGGGTTGCAGGCGCTCGCGCAGCACATGGCCGACGCCGCCCAGACGCACGGGGTCGGGACTGTGCGCAATCCGCTCGCGCACCGTCAGGCTCTGGCCGCTTTCCTTGGCCCCCTCGCCGATGCAGATGATGGTGTAGCGCTGACGCCGCTCGCGCTCCTGACAGACCTTGATGATGGACTGCAGGTCGTAATCGATCTCGGGCAGCAAAATGATGTCGGCAGCACCGGCGATGCCGGACTCCAGCGCCAGCCAGCCCGCGTGGCGACCCATGGTCTCCACGATCATCACCCGATGGTGGCTCATGGCCGTACTCTCGATGCGGCGCAGGCTTTCGGTCACCGTGGCCACGGCGGTATCGAAGCCGAAGCTGCGCTCGCAGTTGGCAATGTCGTTATCGATGGTCTTGGGCACGCCCACGCATTGCAGTCCCACCTGCGCCAGGCCATGGGCCAGACTCATGGTGCCGTCGCCGCCGATGGCGACCACCACATCCAGTGCCAGCGCCTTGACATTGCGCCCCACCTGGGCAAGCGTGGCCGCATCGCGCAATGGATTGGCGCTGTTGCTGGTGCCCAGGATCGTGCCGCCGATATGCAGAATGCCGCTGACCTCGTCCCAGCTCAGCGCTCTGACGCGCGGGCTCGCATCCATCAGCCCTTCAAAGCCGTCGGCAATGCCCAGTACCTCGCACTGGCCATGGTTGATCAGGGACTTGGTGACCGCACGGATCACCGCATTGAGGCCGGGGCAATCGCCGCCACCGGTCAGCACACCAACGCGCATGGGTTCGCTCTCCAGAGATTCTCGAGTGCACATCATCCCACGAGAAAGTCGCCGCCAAAGCCTTCCGGGCCTGCTCTGCGGTTGAGACTGCCTGTCCCGGAACCCGCCTGCTTCAGCGGCTGCCGGGCAGCTCGTCTTCCCGGACCCCTTGCTGCGGCTGAAGCAGCCAGCGGGCCGTGTGGAACTCCGTCACGCTGTCGCGGTGCGCCACCGAAACCAATGCCCCGCCTTTGCTCTGCACCAGTTGCACCAACCGGCTGTAGACCTGGGCTTCGGCGGCATGGTCCAGCGCGCTCGTGGCCTCGTCCGCAAACACCCAGGCCGGTCGCTTGAGCAGGACCCGCGCCACGGACAACCGCTGCTGTTCGCCCCCCGACAGGCTGCTGTTCCAGGCCGCCTGGCTGTCCAGCCGCTCCTGCAGCTGAGGCAGCTGCGCTTCGCGCAGGGCACGCTTGAGCTCAGCGTCGCTGTAGCTTGCCGCCGGCTCCGGGTAGGCCAGGGCGTCGCGCAGGCGGCCATCGGGAAAGTAGGGACGCTGAGGAATGAACATTGCGTCCCGAGGACGCTCCACCAGCCCTTTCGCATAGGGCCAGATACCCGCCAAAGCCCGCAGCAAGGTGGACTTGCCGCTGCCCGAAGGTCCGCTGATCAGCAGCCTCTGACCCGGGCGCACCAGCAGACCGGCGTCCTGCACGATGGGACTGCCTGCAGGCAGGGATACATCGAGAGCACGGGTCTGCAACTGCTGCGACGCGGCAAGCTGCACGCCGCCCGGATGCGCCTCCTGCTCGCGCAGACTCTCGTCAAAGCCGCCCAGACGCAGAGTCGTGGCCCGCCAGGCCGCGATATCGGAGTAGTTGTTGACGATCCAGCTCAGCGACTCCTGCACCTGATTGAAGGCGGAGCCTATCTGCATGAGCTGGCCCAGCTGTATGGCGCCGCTGAAAAAACGCGGTGCGGCGATGATGAAGGGAAAGACCACGGCGGCCTGACCAAAGAAGTTGGTGAACCAGCCCAGACTCTTCTGCTTCCTGATCAGGTTCAGGGAGTTGCCAAGGACATCGCCAAAACGCAGGCCGATCTGCGTGCCCTCGACGCGCTCGCCACCGTCCAGGGCGATGGCTTCGGCGTGCTCGCGCACGCGGATCATGTGATGCCGGAAGTTGGCCTCCAGCTGTTGCTGGCGACTATTGAGCCAGACCTGGGGTTTGCCGATCCAGAAGGTGATCGCACTGCCGACCAGACAATACAGCACCGCCATCCAGACCATGAAGCCGGAAACCTGCAGCTGACCGCCGCCGAAGAGGGCCGGCAGGCCGATATCGACGACGGAACTCAGGCTCCACAGTATGCCGACAAAACTCGCGAAGGTGACCGCCGCATTCAGCAGCCCCATCGACAGTGACACGGTATAGGTGGTGAAGAGATTCAGATCCTCCTGAATCCGCTGGTCGGGGTTGTCGGGGGCTTTGCCGTCGCCGTCCACGCCGTAGCGCCCCAGCTCCAGCCGGTAGAACGCCTTGGCCGACAGCCAGCGCTGCAACATGTGCTCGGTGAGCCAGCGTCGCCAGTTGAGTTGCAGCAACTGCGTCAGATAGAACTTGTAGACCGCGATGACGATGTACACCAGGGCCAGCCAGAGAAAGCGCCATAGCTGCTGCCAGAACACCTCGGCCTGCTTGTTCTGCAATGCGTCATAGAACACCCGGTTCCATTCGTTGATCTGCACCAGCATGAACACCGCAGCGAGATTGAGGCCCACGATGGCGGCCAGCAGCCCCCAGGCCTTCCATTTCTCCTCGGACTGGAAATAGGGTCGGGTCAGCGAAAAGGCCTGGCGCAGCACGCCCGACCGGTGTTGGCGGGACTCCAGTCCCGGGTTCTTTGAATTCATGCAGGCTCTCGGTGGTTCATGAACAAAGGCGCTGCGGCGATGCCGCTGCCAGGCTCCTGAACTCACCCTAAGCCGCTTAACTGAGGCCAGACTTAAATGCCGGCAGCCGCCCTGCCGGACCTTCGAAAGGCATAAAAAATCCGCTGCCCTTGCGTCAAAGGCAGCGGATGGCAGGGTCGGCCCAGTGCCGCCTAGGGCAACAGATCCAGCGCCTGCAGATAGGCAGGCTGGCGCATCAGATCGTCCCAGGTCTGGGGTTCGGTGTCGGGCAGCAGCGAGACACGGCGCGACTCGGAGTCGATATCGGGTACCCAGCGGCCCTCGCGCAGCGCGGCATCCATGCCGTCCAGCAACTCGTCCACATGTTCCCCCAGACCCAGGCTCTGGTTGCACAGCAGCACCATGTCGCAGCCCGCATTCAGGGCGGTCAACGCGGCATCTGTATAGCTGATGAGTTCGCCGTCGATGCGACGCGCGCCCTCCATGCTCAGGTCGTCGCTGAAGATGGCTCCGTCATAGCGCAGACGGGCACGCAGGATGTCCTTGAGCCATTTCTCGCTGAAGCCTGCCGGGCGCTTGTCCACCTTGGGATAGATCACATGGGCGGGCATGACGGCGGTCAGCACGCTGGAGAGCCAGGGATAGGGCGCGGCGTCTTCGTCGAGAATGGCCGTCAGACTGCGCTTGTCGACGGGAATGTCCACATGCGAATCGGCTTTCACAAAGCCATGGCCGGGAAAATGCTTGCCGCAATTGCCCATGCCGGCCTGCAGCAGACCCTGCATCAGGCTCCTGGCCAGCGTGGCCACCACGCGCGGGTCGCGGTGAAAGCTGCGGTCACCGATGACCGAGGATTCGCCGTAGTCCAGATCCAGCACGGGCGTGAAGCTGAAATCCACACCGCAGGCGCGCAGCTCAGTACCCAGTACATAGCCGGCGGCCGTGGCAGCGTTCATGGCCCGCATGGCGCCACTGCCTTCGCGGTATTTCCGGCCCTTGCCGCCATCATCCATCCACATCTCACCAAAGGCGCGCATGGGCGGGATGTGCGTGAAGCCATCGGTGCGAAAGCGCTGCACGCGGCCGCCCTCGTGGTCCACACTGATCAGCAGGTCGGGCTTGACGGCCTTGATATCGGCACACAACTGGACCAGTGCACTGCGGTCTTCCCAGTTGCGCTTGAAGAGAATGATGCCGCCCACCAGCGGATGGGAAAGGCGCGCGCGGTCCACATCGGTCAGCGATGTGCCTGCGATATCGATGATGAGAGGGGCGTGCATGCTCATGAATACTTCCGAAAAAAATGAACTTGAAGGCATCCCCGACCCGGGCCGGAGGTCTCCCGCCAGGGGCGCCCCGCAGCCAGGGCGGCTGTCCCCGGGGGAGCGCCGCAAAGCGGCTCAGGGGAGAGACATTTTTTCGACCACGCAGAAGCTGGCGGCGTAGTCGGATTCGTCCGTCACGGACAGGTGCGCCGTAAGATGGTTTTTCTCGAACCACTCCCTGAGTTCGCCATGCAGGCGAATGGCAGGCTGGCCGCTGGGCAGCTTGATGACTTCGCAATGGCGCCAGGTCATGGGCATGACCATGCCCATTCCCACGGCCTTGCTGAAGGCCTCCTTGGCCGAAAAGCGCGTGGCCATATAGCGGATGCCGCGCTCGGGCCAGCGCGCGCTGCGCGCCCTCCAGGTCGCCAGTTCGCCATCGGCCAGAACCTTGCGGGCAAAACGCTCGCCATGCTTTTCCAGGCTTGCGCGAATGCGGCGCACATCGCAGATATCAGTGCCGATGCCGTAAATCATCCATGACTCCTTTAGAGAGAAAAAGGCCTCAAACGCTTTTCCATCAAGCACCAGCCGCTATCTTTTCAGGAATTCTTCTGCACCATGCCGGCATCGATGCAGGCCTGGTAGGCCTTGACGGTCTCGGCATAGCCCAGCTCCAGGGCATCGGCGATCAGTGCATGGCCGATGGAGACTTCGGCCAGGCCGGGCACCCGGGCCACGAAGGCCGCCAGATTGTCGCGATTCAGGTCATGCCCGGCATTGATGCCCAGGCCCACATCCAGCGCGGCCTGGGCAGCCCTGGCATAGGCCTGCAGCTGCTGCTCCTGCCCGGCTTTGCCCCAGTGGGCGGCAAAAGGCTCGGTGTAAAGCTCCACGCGGTCGGCACCGACTGCCCTGGCGGCCGCCATCTGTTCGGGAATGGGGTCCATGAACAGGCTCACGCGCACCCCCAGGGCCTTGCATTCGGCAATCAATGGCCTGAGACGTTCGGCATCCTGGGGAAAGCTCCAGCCATGGTCGCTGGTGAACTGGTCTTCGCTGTCCGGCACGAAAGTCGCCTGATGCGGGCGCGTCTGACGGATGAAATCCATCAGATTCTGCGTGGGATTGCCCTCGATATTGAATTCGGCACTGGGCCAGTTCGTGAGCAGCTCGTGCAGCGCAAAGACATCCTGCGCGCGGATATGGCGCTCGTCGGGACGCGGGTGAATGGTGATCCCCTGCGCTCCGGCCTCGAGACAGATCTGCGCCGCACGCGTCACGGAGGGAATGCCCAGATGGCGGGTATTGCGCAGCAGCGCCACCTTGTTGACATTGACCGAAAGCGCGGTGCGTGGGAAGGCAGGGATATTCATAGCGATTGCAGATCCATCATCAGCTGGCGGGTGCGCAGCATGGTTGAGCCGCAATGGTATTGCAGAAGATGGCGCAATTGCGGCTTCAGGGCCTGGGCCACTTCGGGCTCGGCCAGCGCGTTCAGGGTTCTCGGAAACGGCTGCTCGGCCTGCAGCGCCAGCTCTATGCCCTGCCACTGAAGGCCGGTCAGCGCAGCGCGCTCGTGCCCGGAGGCCTGGCGCAGGCCTCCGTCGGCGACCAGGGTATAGCGCAAAACACTGTTGACCTGCCCGAGCGTGGCGCTCTCCTGGCGCAGATCGGGCAGATGGCCGAGTTCGCGCAGCAGCACCAGCTCGAAGGCGCGCAGCACGGGCTCGATGGCCTCGGTGGTGCCCCCATGCTGGCCGGCGAGCACGCGCACCACCCCGGCATAGATGTCGAACAGCGCCGCATACGGGTCATCGCGTGCCAGCAAGCGCATCAGCAGCTCGTTGAGGTACATGCCGGACCACAGCGCATCGCCCTGGGGCATGACATGACCACCGACCCATTCCGCCCCCTTCAGGGTGTGAATTTCGGCATTGCCCTCTGCTCCCAGGGTGTAGCTGAGCTTGAGCGGCTGCAGCGGCAGCAGCACCGGGCGAAAGTTGGAGGTATGGCGCTTGACCCCCTTGGCCGCGAGCGCCACGCGCCCGCGATGGCGCGTGAACACCTCCAGGATCAGGCTGGATTCGCTCCAGTCGTACTGGTGCAGGATATAAGCAGGTTCGTCGCCGACGCGTTTGGCGCTAGCCATGAATCACTCCAGCCTGGTCAGTGGCGCATGGCTGCGCCCAAAAACCCAACGAAACCGAGAGGAAGGCGATTTTGCCGCCGGGCCGCCCCAAGGCCAAACCTGGCACCAGCCAGGTCAGGACCCCCTCGGGGGGCAGCGACCACACGCAGTGAGGGTGCGTGGGGGTCACTTACTCGTAGCCGAAGGATTTGACCCGGGCCTCGTCATCGGCCCAGCCGGACTTCACCTTGACCCAGACTTCCAGGAACACCTTGGCATTGAGCAGCTTTTCCAGCTCCTGCCGGGTTTCGGTGGAGATGCGCTTGAGGCGCTCGCCTCCCTGACCGATCACCATGGCCTTGTGACCATCGCGCTCGACCACGATGGTGGCGGCAATGCGCATGAAACGGCCGAACTTGGGGCTGGGCTCCTCCTCGAACTTGTCGATGACCACCGTGGAGGTATAGGGCAGCTCGTCGCCCGTGAAGCGGAACAGCTTCTCGCGCAGGGTCTCGGAAGCCAGGAACTTCTCGCTGCGGTCGGTCAGCTCGTCTTCACCGTAGAACCAGGGCTGCTGCGGCAGGTATTTGGCACAGATGCCATACATGCGCTCGATATCCTTTTTGTTCTTGGCCGACATGGGCACGAACTCGGCAAAAGGATGGCGCTCCTGCATATCCCGCAGCCAGGGGGCGATCTCGGCGCGGCGTCCCACGGTGTCCAGCTTGTTGGCGATCAGCAGCGTGGGAATGCCGGGCTTGAACAGACTCAGCACCTTGGCATCGGCCAGTGTGAAGCTGCCCGCCTCCACCACGAACAGGATCAGGTCCACATCGCCAATGGCACCCATCACGGTCTTGTTGAGCGACTTGTTCAGGGCCGTGGAATGCTTGGTCTGGAAACCGGGGGTATCCACAAAGACGAACTGGGTCTCGTCCTTGGTACGGATGCCGGTGATACGGTGACGCGTGGTCTGGGCCTTGCGCGACGTGATGGAGATCTTCTGGCCCACCAGCGCGTTCATCAGCGTGGACTTGCCCACATTGGGCTTGCCGACAATGGCGATCAGGCCGCAGCGCTGCTCTTCGGGCGCGTAGACACGGGCCGGAGCCTCCTCTTCCTGGTCGCGGATGGCCGTCGGCGTGCTACCGGGCTTGGCAGCGGCCAGCATGGCGCTGATGTAGTCCAGGCTGGGATCACTGATGTCGGTGGTCACAGACTTGGGGCCTTTGGAGCCTTTGGGGCCTTTCGCCTTTTCTGCACCTGCGGTGCCCGCTATTTTTTTCTTGGCAGCATCGGTCATGGATTCTTGGCTTTCACTTTGTCCAGCAAGGCGGCAGCCGCCGCCTGCTCGCCCATGCGGCGGGATGCTCCCGAGCCCTGGGCGCTGATATTCCATTCGGCAATCGTGCACTCGACCTTGAAGGTCTGCTTGTGCGCGGCGCCACTGATTTCCACCACATGGTATTGCGGCAGCTTCATGCGCTTGCCCTGTAGCAATTCCTGCAGTGCGGTCTTGGGGTCTTTGTCGGCCGCACGCATGTGGGGATTGATGTCCACGCCCTCGAAGAGGTGGTGGACGACTTTCTCGCCGGCGGCAAAACCGGCATCGAGGTAGACGGCACCGATCAGCGCCTCCACGGCATCGGCCAAGATCGACGGGCGCTGCTTGCCACCGGACTTGGCCTCACCCTCACCCAGACGCAGCAGATCGGGCAGCTGCAGCTTCAGCGCAATCTTGTGCAGCGTGCCTTCCTTGACGAGATTGGCCCGAACGCGCGAGAGATCGCCTTCGGGCATGGAGGCCAACTTGGCATAGAGCAAGCTGGAGATGGCCAGACTCAGTACCGAGTCGCCCAGAAACTCCAGTCGCTCGTTGTTGTCGGCCGAAAAGCTGCGGTGCGTGATGGCACGCTGCAGCAGCGCCGGGTTGGCAAATTGATGTTGCAGCCTTTGCTGCAGAGCGACTAGAGCAGGTTCCACCTGAAAGGTCTATTTCTTGAAACGGTAAACAAGGTAGGCAGGGCCTGCCAGATGAATCTCACGGGAATACTCGAAGCCCACGACGATCTTGTCGTTGACCTTGGTCACGTTCAGATCATTGCCGGAGATGGACTTGAAATCATCAATGGAGGCCGAGCGATCGAAGCTGGCCTTGACTTCGGCAACGGTACTGCCTTCAGCGGCGGCCTTGTTGGCCGCCTTGGTGATGGCCTGGTACTCCAGGAAGACGGGCACCGATTGTGCGCCAATTGCAGCAGCCGCCACGATGATGGCCACGAGAAACACCAGGCCGATGAAGGACAGACCACGCTGCCTGGAGCGCAATGACAGATTTTTCATGCTTTTTCCCTCTCAAGGCGGGCATGTTCCTGCCCGTGTATCCCAGAAAAATGACGAAACGATTGCCGCTGCTCAGTGGAAGCGGCCGATACGGCTCAGATCACCGAAGTTCATCCAGACGAAAAAGGCCTTGCCCACGATGTTCCGGTCCGGCACAAAGCCCCAGTAACGCGAGTCCAGCGAGTTGTCGCGGTTGTCGCCCATCATGAAGTAATGCCCTTCGGGCACCTTGCAGGTCACGCCCTCCACGCTATAGCGGCAGTTTTCCTTGTACTCGAAGTTGCTCGCCCCCTGGATGAAGGCCGGCACATCGTTGTTGACGATGGCGCGGTGCGGCTGATCGCCCAGGGTTTCTTCGAACTGCTTGAAGTAACGCATCACGTCGCGGTCCAGGAAGTCCGGCATTTCGGACACCGGCAGCTCCTTGCCGTTGATCGTCAGACGCTTGTTCAGGTAGGCGATCTCGTCGCCAGGCACACCCACCACACGCTTGATGTAGTCCAGCGTGGGCTGGGGCGGATAGCGGAACACCATCACGTCGCCGCGCTGGGGCTTGTTGCCTTCGGTGATCTTCTTGTTGATCACGGGCAGACGGATGCCGTAGGTGAACTTGTTGACCAGGATCAGGTCGCCGACCAACAGCGTCGGGATCATGGAGCCGGAGGGAATCTTGAACGGCTCGAAGAGGAACGAGCGCAGCACGAACACGATGGCGATCACCGGAAACAGACCGGCGGTCCAGTCCAGCCACCACGGCTGCATGAGAATGCGATCCCTGGCGTCGGCGGAGACTTCGATGTCGGTCTTGGCAATCCCCATGCGATCCAGCTCGGCGCGGCGCTCGACGGCGGCCTGCTCCAGAGCGGCTGCAGCCGCACGGCGCCGCGGCAGGAAATAAAGGCGCTCGGCCAGCCAGTACAGACCGGTGACCATGGTTGCCAGAAACAGCAACAAGGCAAAGTTGCCTTCGATGGAGCCGGTATACCAGGCCGCGATATAGCCTACAAAGGCCGCCAGGATGGCGGCCGTGATCAACTGCATGACTTGCATCAATCCTCCACTTGCAAAATGGCCAGGAAGGCCTCCTGCGGCACTTCCACAGAACCAATCTGCTTCATACGCTTCTTGCCGGCCTTCTGCTTTTCGAGCAGTTTGCGCTTGCGCGTGATGTCGCCGCCATAGCACTTGGCCAGCACGTTCTTGCGCATGGCCTTGACGGTTTCACGCGCAATGATGTTGGCGCCGATGGCAGCCTGAATGGCCACATCGAACATCTGGCGGCTGATGATCTCGCGCATCTTCGCCACCACGGCACGACCGCGATACACGGACTGCGAGCGGTGCACGATGATGGACAGTGCGTCGACCTTGTCGCCGTTGAGCAGGATATCGACCTTCACCACGTCGGAGGCACGATACTCCTTGAACTCGTAGTCCATGGAGGCATAGCCGCGCGAGACGCTCTTGAGCTTGTCGAAGAAGTCCAGCACGATTTCGCCCAGCGGCATCTCATAGGTCAGCATGACCTGACGACCGTGGTACTGCATGTTCATCTGCACGCCACGCTTCTGGTTGGCCAGCGTCATCACCGGCCCCACATAGTCCTGCGGCATGTAGAGGTGCACGGTCACGATGGGCTCGCGGATCTCCTGGATGCGGCCGATGTCGGGCATCTTGGAGGGATTTTCCACGTCGATCAGCTCGCCATCGCCCTTGATCACCTGGTAGACCACGCTGGGAGCGGTCGTGATCAGGTCCTGGTCGAATTCACGCTCCAGACGCTCCTGGACGATTTCCATGTGCAGCAGGCCCAGGAAGCCGCAACGGAAGCCAAACCCCAGCGCCTGCGAGACTTCGGGCTCGAACTGCAGCGCCGCATCGTTGAGCTGCAGCTTTTCCAGCGCATCACGCAGCTGGTCGTACTCGGAGGCTTCGGTGGGATACAGGCCTGCGAAAACCTGGGGCTTGACTTCCTTGAAGCCGGGCAGCGGCTTGTCGGCGGGGCCCATGTTGTTGGGCAGCTTTTTTTCCAGCGTGATGGTGTCACCCACCTTGGCGGCCTTGAGCTCCTTGATGCCCGCGATGATGTAACCCACCTCGCCGGCCCTGAGCACGTCACGCGGCTGATTGGCCGGGGTGAACACGCCGATGCTGTTGGCTTCATAGGCGGCGCCGCTGGCCATCATCTTGAAGCGCTCATTCTTCTTGAGCTCGCCATCGACCACGCGCACCAGCATCACGACGCCCACGTAGGGGTCGAACCAGCTGTCCACGATCATGGCGCGCAAAGGGCCGTCGGGATTGCCCTTGGGAGCCGGCACCTTGGCCACGATGGCCTCCAGGATCTCGTCGATCCCCATGCCGGTCTTGGCCGAGCAGGGAATGGCGTCGCTGGCATCGATACCGATCACGTCCTCGATCTCGGCCTTGGCATTGTCGGGGTCGGCCTGGGGCAGGTCCATCTTGTTGAGGACGGCAAACACCTCCACGCCCAGATCGAGCGCCGTGTAGCAATTGGCCACGGTCTGGGCTTCCACGCCCTGGGAGGCATCGACCACCAGCAGACCGCCTTCGCAGGCCGACAGCGAGCGCGAGACCTCGTAGGAGAAGTCCACGTGGCCGGGGGTGTCGATCAGGTTCAGGTTGTAGACATTGCCGTCCTTGGCCTTGTACTGCAGGGCCGCAGTCTGGGCCTTGATGGTGATGCCGCGCTCCTTCTCGATGTCCATCGAGTCCAGCACCTGGGCTTCCATATCGCGGTCGGCGAGGCCTCCGCAGCGCTGGATCAGGCGGTCCGCCAGCGTGGACTTGCCATGGTCGATATGCGCAATGATGGAGAAATTACGGATGTGATTCATCAACGAGAAAGACAGCTTGGAATTGAAAAAAGTGGCCTGCAGCAGCAAGAAAAAAGGGCGCGTCCCTCAAGCGGCGCGCCCTTAACCAACAATCTCTGGCAACTGCGATAGTTGGGACTTTATTGTAGGCAAAACTGGCCGCAAACCAAGACCCAGCAAGGCTTGACAAGTTCCGGTTTGTGATTCTCAAATTCATTTGTCAACAAATTATCCACAGACCGGAAAACGCCGTTTAGCCATCAGCAGCAGGAGATTGCAAAGGCTTTTGCACCGCTTGAAAACCGCTTGTCAGCGTGATTTTTTGCGTCCAACCACCATGCATTTGCGTGGGATTCTACCCAATGGCATAGGGGCACTGGCAGGCTGAGGGCTTGTTGTCATTTCAGATCACGAAATGACAACAAGCTCTTGCCGGCTTTTCGTCACCCTTATTTGGCTGGACGGATGAGCACATATTGTGCCCAGTCGCCGCGGCGCACCAGCACATTCACAGGCCTGGACTTGTCGGCCTTGGCCCATGCCGCCTCGAAGCTCTTGAGGTCGGTGACCTCCAGGTTGGCCAGCTGCAGAATCACATCGCCCTCACGCAGGCCCGCACGGGCTGCGGCATCCACGGCAGCCGACACGCGCACCCCCCCCTTGATGGCCAGCTCCTTCTTCTGCGCGGCCGTCAGCTCGCTCAGCGTCAGGCCCAGAGCCTTGTTCTCCAGTGTTCCGGTCGCAGGATTCTTGCCTGCCCCATTGTTGCCGGCCTTGGCCTTGGCAACATCGTCGGAAGGCACTTCGGCAATCACCATGCTCAGCTCCCGGAGCTTGCCGCGGCGCAGCACGGTGATCGTGCTCTTGGTGCCAGGCTTGGTATTGCCCACGAGACGCGGCAGATCGGAGACCTTCTCGATCGCCTTGCCATCGAACTTGGTGATCACGTCGCCCGCCTCCACACCGGCCTTGGCCGCAGGGGAATCCGGCTCGACGGCCGACACCAGGGCGCCTTCGGGCTTGCCAAGGCCGATGGACTCGGCCACATCCTTGGTCACGGGACCGATCTGCACGCCGATACGGCCGCGCGTGACCTTGCCGCTGGCTCGCAGCTGATCGCTGACACGGATCGCCTCATCCACGGGAATCGCGAAGCTGATGCCCATGAAGCCGCCCGATCGCGAGTAGATCTGGCTGTTGATTCCCACCACCTCGCCGCGCATGTTGATCAGCGGGCCGCCCGAGTTGCCGGGATTGATGGCCACATCGGTCTGGATGAAGGGCAGATAGTCGCCAGTGTCGCGCTGCTTGGCCGAGACAATACCGGCCGTCACCGAATTCTCGAGCCCGAACGGAGAGCCGATGGCCATCACCCACTCGCCCACGCGCAACTTGCTCACATCGCCGATCCTGACTGCGGGAAGGCCTTTGGCATCGATCTTGACCACGGCCACATCGGTGCGCTTGTCGGCACCGACGATCTTTGCCTTGAACTCGCGCTTGTCGGTCAGCGTGACGATGACTTCATCGGCACCATCGACCACATGGGCGTTGGTCATCACGTAGCCGTCGGCAGTGAGGATGAAGCCCGACCCCACGCCGCGCGGCTGCTCCTCTTCGGACTGGCCGCCCTTGGGCGAGCGCTGACGCGGAACATTGGGCACGGGCAGGCCGAAGCGGCGGAAGAACTCCAGCATGTCTTCATCCATGCCCAGAGCCTCCGCACTGTTGTTGGAGACTTTCTCCAACGTACGGATGTTGACCACGGAGGGGCCGACCTGATCAACCAGGTCCGTGAAGTCCGGCAGGCCGCGCGCCGCTGCGGCACTCTGGGCATGGGCGGTCACCGGCAACACGGCTCCTGCGGCGAGCGCCGCAATTGCCATGGTGCTGGCCAGGGCTGTCGCCGAAACACGGGATTTGAGCGTCATCCAGGCGGGTGTGCGCATCGTTTTTGTTCCTTGTTTGAATCGTCTGACACAAGCGGTCGTGAAATCAGACCCATGGGAGAAAGCGGGTAGAGGCGTCGAAAGCTCATTCTGGCAAAAGCCGGCATCGACTGAAAGTGCCCTGCTGCGTCCGGTTGGGCGCGGATGAGACAGCATCTGCGGCCAACTGCATTGAAATCAATAATCGCTGACGCAGTCAGCACGAGGCTCCAGGCCGGAAAACAATCTATGCCGGCTCAGGCCGGCCATGCTCCGTCGCATCAATGGCGGGTAGCCGTGGCAAAGCTTGCATTGCGCAGGAAGCTGGCGGGCATCTGCAGATTCGGCGCACTGCTTTGCTGGGGATGCGAAGCCAGCAGCTCGTCCAGACGCGGATCGCGCAGCATCACGGTCTGGCCGTTGGGGCTGGCAACGGCCACCACGGTGGACGACTGGGCTTCAGAGCTCAGTGGCATGACCGCTTCCTCAGCTCCGGAGACCGGCTGACTCAAACCCAGCGATGCGGCGGGCGTTGCAGCCACGACGACATTCGGGCTCAGAGCCGCAAGCTGAGCGCCCCCCTGGCGACCGTACAGACCGCCCGAGCCCGCGAGCATCACCCCCCATCCGACAGCGGCCACGGCGGCTACCGAGGCAAAGCCGGCTGCCATCTTCCAGCGAAAGACCGATGCATTGGCGGCCTGGCGGGCCGGCAGGCTGACCACGGTGGCGCCATTGCCCAGCGCCTGCCCGCGCTCATCGGCCGCCGTGATCTGCTCCAGGCTGCCCAGACCCAGGGAACTGGCCGCATCTGCGCTCACACCGGGCAGATGAATGCCGCGAATCGGCTCACGCTCCATATGGGCGCGCACGCCGCTCAAAATATCATGCTGACTGTGGTGGGCCAGCTCGGGAGAACGCAGCACATCGCCAATCAGGTGATACATGGCCCAGGACTGCTGGCCTTCGTCGCTTTCCGCATAGGAGAGAACGGCCTGCATCTGGGCCGAGGAAGCCTCGCCATCCACCAGGGCCGACAACTGTTCCTGCTTGATCAGATCGTCATTCATGAAGTTCACCTGCTCGTCTTGCCTGTACTACCAACGCTTTCCACCCTGGCGCTCCAGCAGGGGCCTGACCCTGGCCGAGATCACCTCGCGCGCCCGGAAGATGCGCGAGCGCACCGTGCCTATGGGACAGTCCATCGCCTGCGCGATTTCCTCATAGCTGAGGCCCTCGATTTCGCGCAGCGTGACCGCCTGACGCAAATCCTCGGGCAAAGCCTCCATGGCGGCATTGACGGCTTCGGCGATTTCACGCGCCGCCAACACTGTTTCCGGGGTTTCCTGAGTCGTTAGTTCCTGTCTGTGAACAGAAGTTTCATCCTCGTCGTCACCAGTATGTAACGCGCTCTCGGTCATCACCGGCGAGCGATGCATTTCCATCAATGCCTTCTTGGCCGTATTGACGGCGATGCGGTACAGCCAGGTGTAGAACTGGGCCTCGCCGCGAAACTGGTGCAAGGCCTTGTAGGCGCGGATGAAGGTCTCCTGGGTGATGTCAGGCACCAGATCGACATCGCGCACCATGCGGCCCACCAGACGTTCGATGCGACGCTGGTACTTGATGACCAGCAGCTCAAAAGCCCTTGTGTCGCCAGCATTGGCTCGTTCGACCAGAGCCAGATCGCTGTCGGCAGAGGGAGTGGGGAAATCGGGAGGTGTCATGAAAGGCCAAGCGGCGTGCTGCCATAACCGGCGAAGGCCTAGCCCTGCTCTGCCAGCTGCACGATGGAGGAATATACCGCACGCCGCAAGTCTCCCCATTGCTCGGGGCTGTGTCGTTGAGACAGGAAAATCCACAGCTGCTTGCGCTTGCCGCCCCCGGCCCTGAACACCAGAACGTCCGAAACGCTGAGCCAGATCCAGTGCCCGCCATCCAGCCCCATTCCCAGCCTTACCGGCAATGACTGTGCGGTCGGCAGGTTTTCAGCCTCCAGCAACCAATGCCCTCCATCCCAGAGCAGACGCCCTTGCGGCCAGTTCCGCCACTGCCCGCAAAGCAGGACCGCCGCCAGCATCAGGAACGGCAAGGTCAGCAGCCTTTGCAGAGCGCTCTGACCTGCGAGCAGGCTCCAGACCAGCAGGACCGTCAGCAGACCCGCCCCGATCAGCAGCAGCGCCCCGCCAGCCCAAACGGGCCGATCGAAGCCGTAGGCGACGGCAGGGGCATGGTAGCGAGCACTCATGGAGCGACCATGAGTGAAAATTCCTCTGCAGCAAAGCTAGGGAAAGCACCGTCACGCCGTACATGGACAAAAGCCCGCAAGGCCTGGACCTGTGCGGGCTTGTGCAGCAACAGCGCGAAGCGGATCAGACGCGCTTGAAGACCAGCGTGCCGTTGGTGCCGCCGAAGCCGAAGTTGTTCTTCACTGCCACTTCCAGCTTGGCGTCACGCGCCGTGTTGGCGCAATAGTCCAGATCGCACTCGGGATCCTGGTTGATCAGATTGATGGTCGGAGGAATCTTCTGGTCGTGCAGCGCCATCACGGTGAACACGCTCTCGATGCCGCCAGCGCCACCCAGCAGGTGACCCGTCATCGACTTGGTCGAGCTGACCACCAGATTCTTCTTGGCAAACTCACCCATGGCCGCCTTGATGGCATTGGACTCGTTCGCATCGCCCAGCGGCGTGGACGTGCCGTGCGCATTCAGGTAGTTGACCTGGTCCTGGTTCACACCGGCATTGCGCAAAGCGTTGAGCATGGCGCGGCGGGGGCCGTCCATGTTGGGTGCGGTCATGTGACCGGCATCGGCACTCATGCCAAAGCCTGCCAGCTCCGCGTAAATCTTGGCGCCACGGGCCTTGGCGTGTTCGTACTCTTCGAGCACCAGCACACCGGCACCTTCACCGAGCACAAAACCGTCACGGTCCTTGTCCCAGGGGCGCGAGGCGGCCTTGGGGTCGTCGTTGCGCGTGGATAGCGCACGCATGGCAGCAAAGCCGCCGACACCCAGAGGCGACACAGTGGCTTCCGTGCCACCGGCCACGACGATGTCTGCATCGCCGTATTCGATCATGCGTCCGGCCTCGCCGATGCAGTGCAGGCCCGTGGTGCAGGCCGTGACGATCGACAGATTCGGCCCCTTGAAGCCAAATCGCATGGATACATGCCCTGCCACCATGTTGATGATGGAAGCAGGCACGAAGAACGGCGTGATGCGGCGAGGACCGCGAGCTGCCAGTTCTGCGTGAGTGTTCTCGATCAGCGGCAGGCCGCCAATGCCCGAGCCGATCACGCAGGCAATGCGTGTGGCCAGGTCTTCGGACAGGGCTTCGCCTGTGGGCAGGCCTGCGTCCAGAACGGCTTGCTCCGCAGCCGCGATGCCGTAATGAATGAAGGTATCCATGGAGCGCGCATCTTTGGCGCTCATGTACTTCTCCACATCAAATCCCTTGACCTCACCCGCAATCTTGCAGGAGAAGTTCGACGCATCGAACTTGGTGATGAGGTCAATACCGGACTGGCCGGCCAAAAGATTGGCCCAGGCTTCGCCCACCGTGTTACCCACGGGGGAGATGCAGCCCAGACCGGTCACGACAACGCGACGACGGCTCATGCGTTCAAACCTTTAACTGATCGCTGAAAAAAGACCTTAGGCCTTTTGGTGGGTATTGGCGTAGTCGATGGCGTTTTGCACCGTCGTGATCTTCTCTGCGTCTTCGTCAGGGATCTCGATGCCGAATTCATCTTCCAGGGCCATCACCAGTTCCACTGTGTCCAGGGAGTCAGCGCCCAGGTCAGCCACGAAGGCCTTTTCGTTGGTCACTTGGGACTCTTCAACGCCGAGTTGTTCAGCAATGATTTTTTTGACACGTGCTTCGATATCGCTCATGGTTTCCCTCAGGGGGTTGTGAATGAACCCGCGATTCTAGCCGTTTCGGGAGAAGCCCCTTGGCGGCTGGCCGTCGCGAGGAAACGGCCACTGAACTTGCAAAAATGTTCAGCCTCTGGCAGCAGGGGTGGCGAACACCGCCCGCGCTGCCGAAATTTCTCACATGTACATGCCGCCGTTGACGTGCAATTCCTGCCCCGTCACATAGCCGGCACCGGCAGAGGCCAGGTAGGCCACGGCGTGTGCGATGTCGCTGGGCTGCCCCAGGTCGCCCATGGCGATCTGCGCCTTGAGCGCAGCCTTCTGCGCCTCTGGCAGGTCTGCCGTCATGTCGGTGGCGATGAAGCCGGGAGCCACGCAGTTCACGGTGATCCCGCGGCTGCCCAGCTCCTTGGCCAGAGCACGGGTCATGCCTGCCACGCCAGCCTTGGCTGCGGCATAGTTGGCCTGACCGGCATTGCCCGAGGCACCGACCACGCTGGTGATGCTGATGATGCGGCCAAAACGCTGCTTCATCATGGGGCGAATAGCCGCACGGCTGACTCGGAAAACAGCCTTCAGATTGGTGTCGGTGACGGCATCCCAGTCGTCGTCCTTCATGCGCATCGCCAGGGTGTCGCGGGTAATGCCGGCATTGTTGACCAGCACATGCAGGCCGCCGTCATTCTTGACAATCGAGTCGATCAGGGCATCCACGGCAGCGCCGTCCGTCACGTTCAGCGTGACACCACGGCCACCGAAGGCGGACAGTGCCTGGGTGATCTTTTCGGCACCGGCATCCGATGTGGCCGTGCCAATCACTTGATAGCCCTTGGAGGCCAGCTCCTGCGCGATGGCGGCACCAATGCCACGGGTGGCACCGGTGACCAGGGCAACCTGGGGCTTGGTCTGGTTCTCAGTCATGCGAGCAATTCTTTCACGTCAGCCAGGGTGGCTGTATCAAACAGGGGAGCACCCGTCAGGTCGGCGTCAATACGCTTGACCATGCCGGCCAGCACCTTGCCGGGTCCACATTCCACGACATGGGTCACGCCGCGAGCCTTGATGGCCTGCACGCACTCCACCCAGCGCACCGGACCAAAGGCCTGACGGTACAGGGCATCACGAATCGAGTCAGCGTCCGTCTGGACGGTGACGTCGATATTGTTGATGACGGGAATCAAGGGGGCGGCCAGCGTCAGCTCGGCCAGAGCAGCCTTGAGCTTTTCCGCGGCAGGCTTCATCAGGCTGGAGTGGAAAGGCGCCGACACAGGCAGAGGCAGGGCGCGCTTGGCACCTGCCGCCTTGACCGCTTCGCAGGCCTTTTCCACGGCCAGCTTGCTGCCGGCGATCACGGTCTGACCGGGGTCGTTGAAGTTCACGGCTTCCACCACTTCTGCGCCGCCCAGCTGGGCCGTCACTTCGGCACAGACCGCCTTGACCTTTTCCGCATCGAGCGCCAGAACGGCGGCCATGCCGCCCGTTCCCACAGGCACGGCATCCTGCATGGCGCCAGCGCGCAGGCGCACCAGGGGAGCGGCCTGAGCCAGCGTCAGCACGCCGGAGGCCACCAGGGCCGAGTACTCACCCAGGGAATGGCCAGCCACGGCATCGGGCATCGCACCGCCTTCGGCCTGCCAGACACGCCAGGCCGCCACACCGGCCACCAGCATCACGGGCTGGGTATTGGTGGTCAACGCCAGCGCCTCCTTGGGGCCTTCCTTGATCAGCAGACCCACATTCTCACCCAGAGCTTCGGAGGCCTCGGCCACGGTCTGGGCCACGACGGGATGATCCCCCCAGCCGTCCAGCATGCCGACAGACTGAGAGCCCTGACCCGGAAATACAAATGCAAATTTCTTCATATTTCTTTGTATAAAACTACCTTGAACGCTTATATAGCTTTCGTCCAACGCTACATTTTGACGAGCACAGCACCCCAGGTGAAGCCACCGCCGACACCTTCGAGCAAGACGGTCTGACCCTTTTTGACCTGGCCGCTGCGCACGCCATGGTCGAGCGCCAGAGGAATCGAGGCCGCCGAGGTGTTGCCATGCTGATCGACGGTCACCACCACCTTGTCCATCGACAGCTTGAGCTTGCGTGCCGTGCTTTGCATGATGCGGATATTGGCCTGGTGCGGAATCAGCCAGTCGATGTCGGCATCCGTGAGGCCGGCCTTATCCAGCGCCGAGCGAGCAGCCTTGTCCAGCACGCTCACCGCCAGCTTGAACACGGCCTGACCGTCCATCTTGAGCAGGGGATCGCCCAGGACATTGCCGCCGGAGACATTGCCCGGCACGCAGAGGATGCCGACATGGCTGCCATCGGCGTGCAGCTCGGTGGACAGGATGCCGGGCTCATCGGAAGCCTCCAGCACCACGGCACCTGCGCCATCACCGAACAGCACGCAGGTCGTGCGGTCGTTGAAATCCAGGATGCGGCTGAAGACCTCCGAGCCCACCACCAGCACGCGCTTGGCAGCGCCGGACTGGATCATGGAGTCCGCCACCGTGAGGGCATAGACGAAACCGCTGCACACAGCCTGCACATCAAATGCAGGGCAGCCGTTGCTGATACCCAGCTTGTGCTGAAGGATGGCGGCCGTGGAGGGGAACACCATGTCCGGCGTGGACGTGGCGACGATGATCAGATCGATCCCCGAAGCTTCTATGCCTGCAGCCTCGATGGCCTTGCGGCTGGCTTCCAGGGCCAGATCGCTGCTGGTCACATCCGGCTCGGCAAAGTGGCGGGCACGAATGCCGGTGCGCTCGACGATCCATTCGTCCGAGGTTTCCAGGCCACGCTGAGCCAGCTCGGCTGCGAGGTCGTGATTGGTCAGGCGGCGGGGCGGCAGGTAACTGCCGGTGCCGATGATGCGTGCGTAGCGTCTCATGTCTTCTATCAGGGCGCCGAAGTTCCAGATTCCGTCTGCGCTGCCAGCAGCAAAGGTGCGGCAGCAGCAATACGGCTGCGGACACGGTCAAGCAGGTTGTTGCGTGCCGCATCATACGCGCGGTTCAACGCGTGCTCGAATGCCATTGCATCGGCCGAGCCATGGCTTTTGAAGACCAGTCCGCGCAGACCCAGCAAGGCAGCGCCGTTGTAGCGCCGGTGATCAACACGCTTCATCAGCGCAGATAGCACCGGATAAGCAATGATGGCAGCAATCTTGGTGAAGATATTGCGCTTGAACTCTTCCTTGAGAATTCCCGAGATCATCGAGGCAACCCCTTCGGTGGTCTTGAGTGCGACGTTCCCGACGAAGCCATCGCACACCACAATATCCACCACTCCCTTGAAGGTGTCGTTGCCTTCCACATTGCCGTAGAAGTTGAGGTTGCCCGCATCGCCTGCGGCGCGCAGCAACTCGCCGGCACGCTTGATGACTTCGCTGCCCTTGATCAGCTCTTCACCGATATTGAGCAGACCGACACTGGGAGCCTCCGTGTTCTTGAGCGCCGACACCAGGGCCGAGCCCATGACCGCGAACTGCAGCAGATGCTCCGCCGTGCAGTCCACATTGGCTCCCAAGTCCAGCATGGTGGTGTCGCTGCCCTTGGCGTTGGGCAAACCGAAGGCAATCGCCGGACGGTCGATGCCGTCCAGGGTCTTGAGCAGATAGCGCGAGATCGCCATCAGCGCACCGGTATTGCCGGCAGACACTGCAGCCTGGGCCGCTCCGTTCTTGACCTGCTGCACGGCCACGCGCATGGAAGAGTCCTTTTTCTTGCGCAAGGCCACTTCCACGGGGTCATCCATGCTCACCACTTCCGTGGCGGGGACGATGGTCACACGCTCGTGCTTGAAACCAGCCAACTCCTCGGCCTTGCCGACCAGCAGCAAATGCGCATCGGGGTGTAAATTCAGAAACTGACGACACGCGGCCAGCGTGACGCGGGGGCCATGATCGCCCCCCATGCAGTCAACAGCCAAAGTAATCATGGGCGACTGACAGGTCCAATCGGGTTTGGGGTAATGAACTGAATGGTCCAGGGACCACCACAGGAGTTATCTGCAAAACCAGCCCTGGAATTGTGCAGCAAGGCCAGCCAAGGCTGATTTTGCAAATATCTCCCATAAAAACAAAAGCCTGTTGCTACAAAAAATGTAGCAACAGGCTTTGCGAATGCAGTCGTCGCTTAGGCTTCGGACTTGTTCTTCAGCACTTGACGGCCACGGTACACGCCGTTGGGGCTGATGTGGTGGCGCAGATGTGTCTCGCCGGTGGTGGCTTCAACAGCGATGCCAGGCACATTCAGTGCATTGTGCGAACGGTGCATGCCGCGCTTGGAGGGAGACTTCTTGTTTTGCTGAACAGCCATGATGGCTCCTGTGTATCTTGAAAGGGTTGGTAACACGACCCGCACGACAAGACCGGGCAAAGAATTCTGCCTTTCGACACACCCACCGAGAGCAGGTGCACCCTTGTCTGTGCAAGTCCTAAAAAAACGCGATCAGCCCATTAAAGACACGAGGGGGTTTCGCGCGAAGCTCACGATTATAGCGCAAACGCTTTTCGCAGCCCATGCAAAATCAAATCCCCATCGTGCTCCGGGATGGTTCAGTCGGCAGACTTGCCTACATTGAGAGACTGCAGCACGGCAAAAGGGTTTTCCTTTTGCTCATTGGCCTGCTCGAAGGCGTCGTCGCTGACCTCCAGCTTGACGGGTACCGGGCAGACTTCGTGGCGGGGCACCACGGGCACCTCCATCAGCAGCTCGTCTTCGATCAGCTCCAGCAGATTGAACTCGCTGCTCAGTGCCAGCACATCCTCATCGCTGTCGTCATCTTCCAGCTCCGCCGTCGCCTCGTCCGTAACGAAGCGGAATGACCGATCCACATAAAGGGGAATATCGGCCTCGGTCAGGCATCGCTGACAGGTCAACGGCAGATCCACCTCGGCACTCAGGTGCAGCCACACGTGGCCGCTGCCGCCTTTTTGCGCCACCAGCTCGCCTTCGGCTTCCCAGCGCACCAGGGGCTGCTCGCCCGTAATGGGCAGCGCATCGGCTGCCAGACGCTTGAAGTCCGACAATGGCGCCTGCCCATGCAGATGACCCGCAGCCTGCGCGAAAGCGCGCACGTCCAGCCGGGTCGCAGAAAAATCCTTGCTCATGCAGCCAGTGTAAGAGAATCGCGCAATGCCCGACTTATTGATTGCCGGACGACTTGAGCGTCCATTGATTCTTGGCTCCACCTCGCGCTACCGCCGCGAGCTGCTCGCCCGCCTGCAACTGCCGTTCGAAACGGTGTCTCCCGAAGTGGATGAAACCCCGCTCGACGGCGAAACGCCCCACGGGTTGAGTCTGCGTCTGGCCGTGGCCAAGGCGCAGGCCGTGGCTCGCTTGCACCCCGGCGCCATCGTGATTGGCTCCGACCAGGTTCCCGAACTTGATGGCCTCCCCCTGTCCAAGCCCGGCACCCACGAGCGCGCCACCGAGCAGCTGCGGCAGATGAGCGGCCGCCAGATGAATTTCCACACCGGTGTCTGCGTGAGCTGTGCCGAAACCGGCTTCATGGAATCCAGCGTGGTCACGGTGCAGGTGCGCTTTCGCACACTGAACGACCTGGAGATCGAGCGCTATCTGCGTGCCGAGCAGCCCTACGACTGCGCAGGCTCGGCCAAGAGCGAAGGCCTGGGCATCGCACTGCTGGACGCCATCGTCAGCGACGACCCCACCGCACTGATTGGCCTGCCGCTGATCCGCACCTGCCAGTTGCTGCGCGCTGCAGGAGTGGTTCTGCCATGAGCGAGACATCTAAAAGCAAGGCCGGCACCCTTTACCTGGTGCCGGCACCGCTCGATTTCGGCTGCGAAAGCCAGACTGCATTGACCGAGGTGCTGCCCGAGGGCACGCTGCGCCGCGCCGCCTCCCTGACCCACTGGATCAGCGAAAACGCCAAGACGGCACGCGCCTATCTCAAGCGCATCGACGCCTTGTTCCCGCTGGCTGCGCCGCTGCAGGCCCAGAACATTGCCGAGCTGCCACGCGAAGCCCACAAAAAAGGCGACCATGGCAACAAGGGCGGCGCCGTCTTCGACCCCAAGCCCCTGCTGGCGCCAGCACTGGCCGGACAGGACATGGGCTTGATCAGCGAGGCAGGCATGCCGGCCGTGGCCGACCCGGGCAGCTCCATCGTGCGCGCGGCCCATGATCTGGGCATTCGCGTCGTGCCGCTGACAGGACCGGTCTCGCTGCTACTGGGCCTGGCGGCCAGCGGCCTCAACGGCCAGAACTTTGCCTTTGTCGGCTATGTGCCCCAGGATGGCGCCGAGCGCACGGCCCGCATCAAGGAGCTGGAGAACCTGGCCCTGCGCCAAGGCCAGACCCAGCAGTTCATCGAGACGCCGTACCGCAATGCCGCACTCTGGCAGGCGCTGCTGCAAACCCTGCAGCCGAATACCCGGCTGGCCCTGGCGAGCGGGTTGACGCTGGAGACGGCACGCATTGAAAGCCATCTGGTGCGCGAATGGCGCCAGCGCAATGCACCGCCCGACAACCGTACGCCGGTGGTGTTTGCCATAGGCCGATGAGCGCCCGGAATCAAAAAAGCCTGCGGCAGACACCGCAGGCTTTTTTTGATGGATGGCTACAAGCGCTTATCCGGAAGGGATATCTGCCCTCCAGGCGCTTGATCAGCGAATGCTGGGCACCAGGCCGCGCATGGCCTTCACCGATCCTTCGCCAATGGCGGCACCAAAGCGCTTGGCCAGACGTTCGGCCACATTGTCGCGCCGGGTGTAGTCGATGACTTCCTCGGCCTTGACCACCTCGCGCGCCACATAGTCGAGGCTGCCCAGCTTGTCGGCCAGCCCCAGCTCCACGGCCTGCTGACCGGTCCAGAACAGTCCGCTGAACATCTCGGGAGTTTCGTGCAGACGGTCACCACGACCGGCCTTGACCACACCGATGAACTGCTGGTGAATCTGCTCCAGCATCTGCAGCGCAAATTCCTTTTGCTGCGCCGACATGGGGCTGAAGGGGTCGAGGAAGCCCTTGTTCTCGCCGGCCGTCAGCAGGCGGCGCTCCACGCCCACCTTGTCCATCACCCCGGTAAAGCCAAAGCCATCCATGAGCACCCCGATGCTGCCCACGATGCTGGCCTTGTCGACGAAGATTTCGTCGGCTGCCGCAGCGATGTAATAGGCCGCCGAGGCGCAAGACTCTTCAACCACCGCATACAGAGGCTTGTTGTACTTGGCCTTGAGACGCGTCATCTCGTCATTGATGATGCCGGCCTGCACGGGGCTTCCGCCGGGGGAGTTGATCAGCAGCACCACGGCGCGCGAGCCCGAGTCCTCAAAGGCGCTGCGCATGGCCGCCACCACGAACTCCGCACTGGCGTCCGCTCCCGATGCAATCTCGCCCTTGATCTCGACCACCGCGGTATGCGGCGACGTGCTGGCCTTGGTGGCCGTGTCCTTGAAGAAGACCACCCACAGCACCAGCAGCACCACCACCGACCACAGCAGACGGCTGAAAAAGCGCCAGCGCCGCGCGGCTCGCTGCTCCTTGATGGAGGCGAACACCAGCTTTTCCAGCACATCGCGCTCCCACCCCCCGCTCCCGAAGGCCTTGGCCGCCGCCGCAGGGGCCTCAGCGGACGCTGCAGGCGCCTTGGACCACAGGTCGGCACCCGGCGTCACATGCGGCTGGGAATCATGGTTATCAGGTGTGTTTGGGGAACTCATCTCAAAACTTCAATGGTTTCAGTTGTGGTCCAGTATGCCAGCGCACCATGCCGCCGCTTTCGCTCAAGGCAATTTTTACCAGCCCGCCACGGCAAGGACCGCCTGCGCAGACGCCGCTGTCAGGTTCGTAGGCCGCCCCGTGGGTAGAACACAACAGCCAGCGGCCGGAATCGTCAAAAAGCTGACCTTCCTGGTAGTCCATCTCCATGGGAATATGGCTGCAGCGATTCAGATAGGCATGAACCTTGCCCTGGTATCGAATCGCAAAAGCGCGGCTGC
Source organism: Comamonas sp. (assembly GCF_009360615.1). GTDB lineage: Bacteria > Pseudomonadota > Gammaproteobacteria > Burkholderiales > Burkholderiaceae_C > Comamonas. The sequence continues at coordinate 37,009 of NZ_SPEY01000022.1, read as the reverse complement.
TCTGCCCCGCATAAAGCACATCAAAGCCCACCGCCCGGCCACCGTCGGCAAGATCCGCACTGGCGCACAGCTCCACGGCATCTGTCATATCTGGCTTCACGCGTTGGCCAACAGCCAGGCCCGCAGCTGCGTCGTGGAATCGGCCACGAACAGCGGATCGAACTGGGCAAAGCCGTCGGGTGCATGGGCACCATAGGACACCCCCACACAGGCACAGCCGGCATTCTGCGCCATCTGCAGGTCGTGCGTGGTATCGCCAATCATCAGCGTGCGCTCGGGCTCCACACCGAACTCGGCCATCAGCTCGTGCAGCATCAGCGGACTGGGCTTGCCGGCGGTCTCGTCGGCCGTGCGCGAACCGTCGAACAATCCCTTGAGCTGCGGGTCCTGCAGCGCATGGTTGAGCCCCATGCGGCTCTTGCCGGTGGCCACGGTCAGCCAGTGGCCGCGCTCGCGCAGCTCGGCAAGCAGCGGCAGGATGCCGTCAAACACGCAGATATCGTCCTGATGCTTGAAGAAGTGAAAGCGGTAGCGATTGGCCAGCTCCGGATATTTTTCGGGCGGCACATCGGGTGCCGCGCGCGCCAGGGCCGGCATCAATGCCATGCCAATCACATAGGCCGCCTGCTCGTCACTGGGCACGGTGCCTCCCACATCCCGCACCGCCTCCTGGATGCTGCGACTGATGATGGCCGTGGAGTCTGCCACGGTTCCATCCCAGTCAAATGCAATCAGGTCGAAGCGGCGCGGTCGCCGGGCGCTATGGTTTTCAGTAGTCATGAAGCCTAGTCAGTTCACAAAATCCGCCAGCTCCGGCGGCAGTTCGGCGCGCAGCTCGACACGCTCGCCGCTGGCGGGATGGTTGAACTGTAGCCGCCAGGCGTGCAGAAACATGCGTTTGAGCCCCTGCTTTTGCACACGACGGTTGAGATCAAAATCACCATATTTGTCATCGCCCACGATGGGATGCCCCTGCGACGACAGATGCACGCGAATCTGGTGGGTACGCCCCGTCTTGATGGTCACCTCCAGCAGACTCATGGCTGGCAGCCCCTGCAGGGGACGCGGCTCGATCAGCTTTCTGACCTTGACCAGGGTGATGGAACGCATTCCGTCCGGGTCATCGGCCGTGGTCACGCGCACGCGGCGTTCGCCATCGGCCTGCAGATACTTGTGCAGCGGCAGATCGATCACCTTCTTGCTGGCCGGCCATGCCCCCTGCACCAGTGCCAGATAGGTCTTGCCGGTCTCGCGCTCGCGAAACTGGTCCTGCAGATTGATGAGCGCGGAGCGCTTCTTGGCCACCAGCAAGATGCCGGAGGTTTCACGATCCAGCCGGTGCACCAGCTCGAGGAACTTGGCCTCGGGACGCGCCTGACGCAGTTGCTCGATGACGCCAAAGCTCACACCCGAGCCTCCATGCACGGCCACGCCGGCAGGCTTGGACAGCGCGATCATGTGTTCGTCATCCAACAGGGCGGGAAAGTCCTTAGCCGGTGCCGGGCGTTCCGCTTTTTCGGTCACTTTTTCGGAAATCCGGACCGGCGGAAGTCGCACCACATCGCCGGTCTGAACCCGGGTCTCGGCGCTCACGCGCCCCTTGTTGATCCGCACTTCACCACTGCGGATGATGCGGTAGACATGGGTCTTGGGCACCCCCTTGAGGTGGCGCATGAGAAAGTTGTCGAGCCGCTGTCCGGAGGAGTCTTCATCGACCTCGATCAGCCGTACCGAGGCCGTGGCCGTCATCTGGGACCGGTCCTGTGCCGGTTTGCCCTCTATAATGTGTTTCACCTGTGCCGAGCTTAGTTGTAAGTGATTGATTCTCATGGAGTTTAGTCCAAACAATCATTTCCCACCGCACAGGCAGGTCGATGCCCGCCAGTTTTGCACACGCAAATTGCAGCCAAGATGAGCTGCAGCAGCCTGTGAAAGCCTGGCAAAGGCTGACGAATTGAAACACTGATACGGAATCTCATACCGCGCAGTTGCCCAGGCAAAAGCAGCCTGCAACTGTCGGTTCTCTCAACGAGCATGTGGATCTTTTGGACATTGCTGATCAACCTCTGGGGCAAGGCACGGCCGGCCCCCGGGACGAGCCGTGTCTCGAAGAAACCACCCACCTCCCTAGCACGCGCGCCGGCTTCTTTCGTACCCCGTCTGCATGCGCGTCCTCTCCCGCTCGTCCCCCGGCCTGTACCTCCGCTACTGACTTGAGATCAGGCCAGTAGCGCCGTCCTGTACCGCCCCAGATTCCTCATCCGTTTCAACACGTTCGTCTGGCATCACGGCTCCTGTTGAGCCTGTCTTTGATTACCAGTCAAAGGCACGTTGGTCTGTGACCAGCGTGCCCCATAAAACGAATAAAGGAAACGCATCATGAAACGGATGCTGATTAACGCGACGCAGTCCGAAGAACGCCGCCTGGCCATTGTGGACGGCCAGAAGCTGCTGGACTACGAGATCGAGATCGAAGGTCGCGAACAACGCAAGGGCAATATCTACAAGGCCGTCGTGACCCGTGTCGAGCCTTCTCTCGAAGCCTGCTTCGTGGACTATGGCGAGGATCGCCACGGCTTTCTGCCCTTCAAGGAAATCTCCAAGCAATACTTTGCCGAAGGCGTTTCGCCCAGCCAGGCCCGCATCAACGACGTGATCCGCGAAGGCCAGGAACTGATCGTCCAGGTCGAAAAGGAAGAGCGCGGCAACAAGGGCGCGGCCCTGACGACCTTCATCTCGCTGGCCGGCCGCTATGTGGTGCTGATGCCCAACAACCCCCGAGGCGGCGGCGTTTCGCGCCGCATCGAGGGCGAGGACCGTGCCGAACTCAAGGAGGCCATGGACCAGCTCGAGTACCCCAAGGGCATGTCCATCATTGCGCGCACTGCCGGCATCGGCCGCTCGGCCCCCGAGCTGCAGTGGGACCTGAACTACCTGCTCAAGCTGTGGAGCGCCATCGACGGCGCCGCCAAGGCCTCCAAGGGCGCCTTCCTGATCTATCAGGAGTCCAGCCTGGTCATCCGTGCCATCCGCGACTATTTCAACAATGACATCGGCGACATCCTGATCGACACCGATGACATCTACGAACAGGCCCAGCAGTTCATGGCACATGTGATGCCCGAGCATGCAGCCCGCGTCAAGCGCTACCGCGACGACGCTCCCCTGTTCTCGCGCTTCCAGATCGAGCACCAGATCGAGTCCGCCTATTCGCGCACCGTGACCCTGCCCTCGGGCGGCGCCATCGTGATCGACCACACCGAAGCCCTGGTCTCCGTGGACGTGAACTCGGCCCGCGCCATCAAGGGCGGCGACATCGAGGAAACCGCGACCCGCACCAACCTTGAGGCAGCCGACGAAGTGGCGCGCCAGATGCGCCTGCGCGACCTGGGCGGCCTGATCGTGATCGACTTCATCGACATGGAAGAGGCCAAGAACCGCCGCGAAGTGGAAAACCGCCTGCGCGATGCGCTGCGCCAGGACCGCGCCCGCGTGCAGTTCGGCACCATCAGCAAGTTCGGCCTGATGGAAATGAGCCGCCAGCGCCTCAAGCCCGCCTTGTCCGAGGGCGCCCACATCAACTGCCCGCGCTGCGGCGGCTCCGGCCACATCCGCGACACGGAAAGCTCTGCACTGCAGATTCTGCGCATCATCCAGGAAGAGTCCATGAAGGACAACACGGCCGCCGTGCACTGCCAGGTGCCCGTGGAAGTGGCCTCCTTCCTGCTCAACGAAAAGCGCAGCGAAATCACCAAGATCGAGCTCAAGCAGCGCGTCAACGTGATCATGGTGCCCAACAAGTCCATGGACACGCCGCACTACAAGCTCGAGCGCCTCAAGCACGACGACTCTCGCCTGGAATCCATGGAAGCCAGCTACAAGCTGGCCGACGAGCCCGAAGAGGTGACCACTGTCACCCGACGCTCGCAGGAACCCACCAACAAGCAGACTCCCGTCATCAAGGGGGTGCTGCCCGATGCTCCCGCGCCGATTGCCGAGCCTCGTGCGCCCCGCCAGCCTCGTGCTGCCGCTGCGACGCCGGCTCCTGCGGCAGCGCGCCCGGTGGTGCGCGAGCAAGGCTTCTTTGCCTGGCTCAAGAACCTGTTCGGCTTCGGCACCCCTGCCCCCGTGACTGCACCCGCTCCCGTGGCCGAGGCTCCCGCCCCTGCCGCCCGTGAAGGCAGCCGCGACGGCCGCCGGGGCGAGGGCCGTGGCGGCGACCGCAACCGCCGTGGTGGTGACCGCAACGAGCGCAGCGACCGCAACAGCGCGGAGCGCACTGGCGGCGAACGCACGGACCGCAACAACCGCCGCAATGCCCAGGGCCGTGATGAGCAGCAACGCAACGAGCGCCCCGAGCAACAGCGCCAGGACCGCCCCGAACGCGGCAACCGTCGCGGTGGCGAACGCAGCGAGCGCCGCGACGACCGCCAGCCCCAGGTGGCGGAAACCGCGCTGAATGCCGAAGAGTTCAACGCAGCTCCCAAGCCCGAGCGCAACCGCCAGGAACGCGGCGAGCGTGCGGAACGCAATGAGCGCAGTGAACGCAATGAGCGCGGTGAAGGCCGCCGCGAGCGGCAGAATCGCAACGCCGATGCCCAGCCCGTCCTGCAGGCCGTGAGCGATGAAGCGGTGCTGAACACCGCACCGGCCGACGCAGCGGATGTCCTGGCACAGGATGGTGCACAAGGCGATACCGCACGCGAGCCCCGTCAGCGCCGTTCGCGTGACCGCTACGGCCGTGACCGCCGCGACCGCGCACCGCGCGAGGCCCAGGCCGAAGGCCTGGCTGCCGAGCAGACGGCCGAAGTCCAGGCTCCGGTCGAAGTGCCATCCGCGGATGCGAGCGAGCCGCCGGCACGCCGCAGCTACTTCGATGCGGTTGCTCCTCAGGTGGAGGCAGAACAGGCACCTGTGGCTGCGCAAGTGCAGGCACCCGTGGTTGCAGAAGAGGCCCTGACGGCTGTCGCAACTGCGCAAGAGCCTGCCCAGCCCGTGCCGGCCGAGCCTGCGGCTGCCCCGGAGCCTCAGACTGGTGCCGTGGAGCCTGTGACCGAAGCCGTGGCTCCTGCCCCGACCGTCGCATCGCCCAAGGCACAGAGCTATGTGCTGCCGATTGCCGAGCTGCAAGCCCTGGCAGCCGCGTCGGGTCTGGAATGGATCAACTCCGATGCCGAAAAGATCGCTGCCGTCCAGGCTGCGATTGCCGCCGAGCCCAAGCCCGTGCGGATTCCACGCGAGCGTCCGCCCGTGGTGGTGCTCGACGAAGGCCCGCTGATCCTGGTCGAGACCCGCAAGGATCTGAGCCTGATGCAGCTGCCGTTCGAGAAGGAAGAGCAGGCTGCAGGCGCCAGCGCCTAAGCAGAAGACCGCCTTCCGGCATCACAGGGCCAAGGGGACCGTCCACTTCGGTGAACGGGGCCTTGGCCCTTTTTCATGCGCCCTTTTCTTTGATGGAGTGAACGTCAAGCCATGTTGTTTCTGATCTCCCCGGCCAAATCGCTGGACTATGAAAGTCCTGTTTCCGCCGAGCTGCCACACACGCTGCCGGTATTCAAAAAACAGCCCCTGGAGCTGATCGAAGTGCTGCGCACGAAGTCGCCCCAGCAGATTTCGGAACTCATGGGCATCAGCGACAAGCTGGCCGTGCTCAATGTGGGACGCTATGAAGCGTTCAGCGCCCGTTTCACCGCCAGGAACTCGCGCCAGGCCGTTCTGGCCTTCAATGGCGATGTCTACGAGGGGCTGAACGCGGCCAGCCTCAAGCCCGGGGAGCTGGACTGGGCCCAGGAGCATGTCGTGATCCTGAGCGGTCTCTATGGCGTCCTGCGCCCGCTGGACCTGCTGCAGCCCTACCGCCTGGAGATGGGTACCCGGCTGGAAAACGCCAAGGGAAGCAACCTCTACCAGTTCTGGGGAACCCAGATTGCAGACTATCTGAACGAGCGCATTGCTGCACAGGCCGAGCGCGGAGACACCCAGGCCGAGCGCATTGTCGTCAACCTGGCATCGCAGGAATACTTCAAGGCCGTAGATCTCAAGGCGCTCGGGGCCCCTGTCGTCGAATGCGTCTTCGAGGACTTCAAGGGCGGCAAGTACAAGATCATCAGCTTCCATGCCAAGCGTGCGCGCGGACTGATGGTGCGCTGGGCGGTCCAGCACAAGGCCCAAAAGGTGGCCGACCTGCGCAAGTTCGATCTGGAGGGCTATGCGCTGGCCGAGCAGGCCAGCACGCCCGGCAAGCTGGTGTTCCGCCGCAAGCTGCAAGACTGACGCCGCGCATTGAAATCGGCATCAGTGCACACTAGCATTGTCGACATGAGCACCTCCACCCACGACGAGTTCGTCACCCCTCCCGGCCTGACACCCGAGCTGATGCAATGGGTGCGCACGCAGAGTGCCTCCGGCGTGCCGCTGCCATCGCTGCTGCAATCGATGCGCAAGGCGGGCTGGGCCGAGCACCTGGCACGCCGGGCGCTGGCCCTGCCCGAAGAGGGCGAGCTGCCGCTGGCTTTCGCGCCGGCCAGGGCCGAGGCCGGGGTGGGTGTGGGGATTCGTGATTCCGGCGTGCCCGAGCCCGATCTGCAGAGCGATCCCTGCTGCATCAACACCGGCGATCGCGATGTCCATGTGCTGATGAACATGCGTCATCCCCGGGTCGTGGTGTTCGGCAACCTGCTCTCCGACGAGGAATGCGATGCCATCATCGCGGCCGCCCGACCGCGCATGCAGCGCTCTCTGACCGTGGACAACCAGAGCGGTGGCGAGGCCGTCAATGATGACCGCACCAGCCATGGCATGTTCTTCCAGCGCGGAGAAAACGAGCTCATCGGTCGTGTGGAGCAGCGCATTGCGCGCCTGCTGAACTGGCCACAGGAGAACGGCGAAGGCATGCAGGTGCTGCACTACCGGCCAGGCGCCGAATACAAGCCGCACTACGATTACTTCGCACCCAACGAACCCGGCACGCCGACCATACTCAAACGAGGCGGCCAGCGTGTGGGAACCCTGGTCATGTATCTCAACGAGCCCGCGCGCGGCGGTGCAACCACCTTTCCCGACGTAGGGCTGCAGGTCGTGCCGCGCCGCGGCAATGCCGTATTCTTCAGCTATGACCGGCCCGACCCGGCGACCAAGAGCCTGCACGGCGGCGCTCCCGTTCTCGAGGGCGAAAAATGGATAGCCACCAAGTGGCTACGCGAACGAGAGTTCAAGTAAAAACAGGCTATAGCCCTTACCCATAAAGCGCTAGCAGCTATCTTTTTTACTGCTGGCCATTTTCTTTTTGAATCATGCACACCCCTGAACAATCGCAGCTGGGCAAAAGCTCGGCCTATGTGGACCAGTACGACGCATCACTGCTCTTTCCCCTGCCACGCCTGACCAAGCGCGAGGAAATCGGCGCAGCCGTCAACCCGCCGTTCTTTGGTGCCGATCTGTGGACGTCATTCGAAGTTTCCTGGCTCAATCTGCGCGGCAAGCCCCAGGTGGCGCTGGCGCATTTCACCATTCCCTGCGAAACGCCCAACCTGATCGAAAGCAAATCCTTCAAGCTGTATCTGAACAGCTTCAACAACACCCGCTTTGCCGACGCCAGCGAGGTGCTGGCGCGCCTGCGCACGGATCTGTCCGAAGCCACCTGGCGCGGCAGCGAGGCCCAGGGCAGCGTGGGCGTCCGATTGCTGGAAGCGGAGCAGTTCGATGCCCAGCAAGTGCATGAGCTCGACGGCCTGCTGCTGGACCGACTCGATGTGGAGTGCACCCGGTACACGCCCGCTCCCGAGCTGCTGCGTGCCAACCACGACGAAGCCCCCGTCAGCGAAACCCTGGTCAGCAACCTGCTCAAGAGCAACTGCCTGGTCACCGGCCAGCCTGACTGGGGCAGCGTTCAGATTCAATACAGCGGTGCGCAGATCGAGCAGGAAGGCCTGCTGCAGTACCTGGTGAGCTTTCGCAACCACAACGAGTTCCATGAGCAATGCGTGGAGCGCATCTTCATGGATATCTGGACGCGCTGCAAACCCATCAAGCTGGCCGTCTACGCCCGCTACACGCGCCGCGGCGGCCTGGACATCAACCCTTTCCGTACCAGCCACCCGGGTGCCCTGCCCGCCAATGTGCGTACCGCACGCCAATAGCACCGGAACGCCCCGGTCAAGGGCAGCCAGCAGGGGCTGCCCTTCGCAAGACTGCCGTCCCTGCGGGCGCAAGCAGGGGAATCAGCTCTTCCAGGGGCAGTCATCCTGCCCCAGCAAAGCTTCGGCATAACGCAGATCCTGGACGCGCAGCCACAGCCCGTTCATGCCCTGACGCAGGGGCTCGACGGCAGCACGCTGCCAGGTCTGTGCCACCACCAGCTGGTGCGCAGCCACCGGTTCGGCCCGGATCTCGGGAGCCGTGTTCGCTTCACCCTGCTGCACATCAGCATCCGGCAGGGGCAGATCCTGCCAATGCAGTCCCTGGGCATCCCAGCCCTGCAGCACCGGCATGCGCGCCTTGAGGGTCAGCGTGCGCACTTCCTTTTCCACGGGGTTGAGCCAGTGCAGCTGCCATTGACCCAGCTCGCCATGGCGGGTCTCCACCGGCTCCAGCAAGGCCCAGCCTTCACCTGAAGGATGGGGGCAGGCACAGGGCCCGACACCGCAGAACGCCAGTCCGCTGCGCGTCATGATCACGCCGTCCTTGCGAGGTTCATCATGCTGCCAATCGTGGTTGACGCGCTCGTTCACGCCGCCCCACCACCAGACGGTGTCGCCGCGCACATCGTCGCGCCAGACATAGTCGCCGTCGGCGCAGGGATGCTGGATCTGTCTCACCTCCCGCCAGCGCGGCAGCAGCTGCCAGCGCCCTTGCGCATCGGGTGCCAGTTCACGCTCGGAGTAAAGCGGTCGCCAGTCGGGTCTTGCCAGATGGCTGGCCGATACGGACTGCAGAGGCCAGCGCCAGGATGCGGTCGAGGGGTCCCAGTCCTTGTCGGCCAGACTGGCCGTCAGCGCCAGCACGCGCAGGCGAGCAGCCATACCGCCCTTGACCGACGGCACAGCGGCCAGCCGCACCACAGGCCAGGGCAGGTCCACGCCTTGCAGGCGCTCCCCGTCCCAGACCTGCAGGCTGCCGCTGCCACCGCGAATCGGTGCACGGCCGTGCGGCATGAGAATCGCCCAGCGTCCCTGCACGATCACATGTTCCAGTGCCCAGGTGCCGGGCAAATGGCGTTCGCCCCATTGCAGGTTGTAGGCCGCCGTTTCGCCCAGCTCCTCCCGGGCCGGCTTGGACAGGGTCCAGATCAGGCGCTGCCCCTTGAGCAGCTCGCTCTGCGCACGCCACAGCGCGGGCTGCGACGGATCACGCAGCCAGTCGAAACACAGGGGAAGCGAGGGTTTGAGGATGGGCAGGCCATCGCGCCGATGGGCAGCGCAGACATCCACCTCGCTCATGGCGCAGCTGATGCTGGTGCCATCGTGCAGGCGCTCGGTCTCGGGCATATCGAGCTGCACCTTCTGCAGCAGCAGCTCATTGAGCCAGCTCAGCGGCAAAACCGCTGGCACTTGCGGCTCGCTCGGCGGCTCAAGATCCGGCAGGCCCAGGGCCCAGGGCTTGCGATCCTCGGGCAACAGCTGCGGCCATTGCTGCCAGCCTCGCTCCAGGGTCCAGACAGCCAGCCGCAGGCTGGCCTGGCTGGCATCGCCCTGGGCAGGGTAGGCATAGAGCGCAAAGGCCTGGGCATCGGCACGCCAGACCATGCTGTGGCTCTCGTCGAGCACCCAGGGCTGGGCAGCCTCACCCAGCATCAGCTGCCAGTGCGGATTCTGCAGCGGAGCCATCGGGTAGCGCAGCTTGCGCAGCGAAGCCGGCCAGTGACGCTGCAGCAGCACCGGCGGCACCGGGGTGGGCTGAGCCGGTTGCGGCAGCGTCGGCATGGCCCGGGCGACTTCGGCCGGCAGGCAGTCTGCCGGCACCCAGAGATCCACCACCTGCAGCAGGGGCTGCGGCTGCGCCTCCATGTGTTCGCCCAGCCAGGCCTCGAAGCTGGCATCGGACATGATCACATGCGCATCGTCGGCAATGCCGCTTTCGTTGATGCTCTCGCCGCTCCAGCGCGGCATGCGCCAGTGGATGGCGTCGAGCAGCTCGCCTTCCGGCCTGCCGATCACCCAGCTGCGGCGTGATTTGCGGTCGACCAGATGGGCGCTCTCGTTGTCATAAAAGCCCGTGCGCAGCCAGCGCCCGTCGTAGGAGGTGTGCATGTCCATCTCCCAGACATGGGGCAGATAGACGCCGTCCGCACACAGCACATCGCCATAGATGGGACCGCCCATGCCGCGCTCGCCCTGGGGACGGAAATTCACATCGCGGCTGGACTCCGACGCCATATCCGCCATGTCCGCCTGCGCTTGATCGGAGGGTGCCTGCGCCGCAGCCTCCGACGCGGTTCCGGTCCGGGCCACGGACGGCTCGGCCGCCTGCCCGGCAGTTGCAGACGGTACGGGTCTGGAGTCCGCGCGCAAACGCGAGATCAGCCAGATCAGCAAACACAGGGCCAGCGCCGCAATGGCGATCAGGGTCAGCACAACACTCATGCCGCAATCCTACCGAAAGCCGGTGTGAAAAAGGCAGCTCCCCGGCTGCCTTTTCGGAGCAAGACCGCAAAAGCCTAGAGAAGGAACACGTCCACCGAACGCTCCAGCGTCCTGGCGCTGTGGCGCAGCGACTGCGCGGCGCTGGTCGACTGCTCCACCAGGGCGGCATTCTGCTGGGTCACGGAGTCGAGCTGGGCCACGGCCTCGTTGACCTGGGAGATGCCTATCGATTGTTCGCGCGTGGCAATGCTGATCTGGTGCACCAGGGAGCCGACCTTGTCCACGGCCTGCACCATGCCGTCGATGGTCTGGCCTGCGGCACGCATGCGCGCATTGCCATCGTTGATGCCGTCGACCGTGCGGTTGATGAGCACGCCAATCTCCTTGGCCGCCTCTGCGCTGCGCTGGGCCAGCGCCCGCACCTCGCCCGCCACCACGGCAAAGCCGCGCCCCTGCTCTCCGGCCCGCGCCGCTTCCACGGCCGCGTTCAGCGCGAGCAGATTGGTCTGGAAGGCAATGCTCTCGATCACACCAATGATTTCGCTCATGCGGGTAGAGGAGCCCCGGATATGTTCCATGGCAAGACCCACTTCGCTGATGGCCGCGCCGCTGCGGCTGGCCACCTTGCTGCTTTCGTCGCTGGCACCCGCCATGAACTGGGCCGTATCGGCCGTCTGCGACACCGTGCCCGAAATTTCCTCCATCGAGGCTGCCGTCTGCTGCAGGCTGGTGGCCTGCGACTCGGTACGCCCTGCCAGGTCCAGACTGCTCTGGGCGATTTCATGGGCGGTTCGGGCAAAGCCCTGCACCTCGGTGCGCACATCACCCACCACGGCGCGCAGATTGATCTGAATCTGCTGCAGCCTCAGCATCAACGCCCCCACGGCACCGCTGTAGCTCTGGTTGCATTCGGTGCTCAGGTTGCACGCCGCCACATCGGCCGCAAAGCGGCTGGCGTCCTCCAGCCCGGCCACGCAACGCTGCTGGAAGCGCCACAGCACGAATGCGCCACCTGCCACGAGGCTGGCAGCACGCCAGCCCCATGCGGCCATGCCCTGCCACCCCAGCATATCCGGCAGCATGGCGATCAAGGCCACGATGGCCAGCAACCAGGCCATGCGCGCCACCAGGCCCACATCCTTGCGCCCGTCCCACCAACCCATCAATCCCAGACGACGCACCGCGCCCGCACGCAGGCGGAAGCTGGCGCGGGCCTGCTTTTCCTCGTTGCGCATGCGCGCGTACAGTGCTTCGGCCTCTGCCACTTCAGCTGCCGAAGGCTTGGTACGCACCGACAGGTAGCCGCTGGGTTTACCGCCCTCCATGATGGGCGTCACATTGGCGCGTACCCAGTAATGGTCGCCGTTCTTGCGGCGGTTCTTGACCAGCGCCGTCCAGGGATAGCCATGGGCGATGGTGCGCCACATGTCCTTGAAGGCCGCTGCCGGCATGTCGGGATGGCGGATCAGGTTGTGCGGCTGACCGATCAGCTCCTCATAGGCATAGCCGCTGACGCGCACGAATGCGGGATTGCAATGCAAGATCTCGCCCTTGGTGTTGGTGCTGGAGACCAGCAGCTCGTCGCCCGGAAAGTCGTAGTTCTGTTGAGATACCGGCAGGTTCAGGCGCATGCTTTGCACTCCTCCAATAGGCCTATTTAGTTTTTGTTCGAGAGTGAGCGATCAGGCATCCGTCGACAGCTGGTTACCCAGATACACAAATTCACACAGGGATCATCGCACAGCGAGGACTCCCGTGGCCCCCTGCTCAGAACAGAGATGCGGTATAGGGATCCGAATTCTTGACGGAGGTCAAACCATGAGGCCTGAGCAGCAACTCCCTGGCCACCGGGTCTCTGGCGCTGGCCTGCCAGAGCGGCTCGGCAATCAGGCCCGAGACCTTGACCCCTAGCAACCTGATGCGCTTGCCCAGCGGCACGCGCTTGAGGCACTGGCCTGCAGCCAGACGGATGGCGGCAGCATCCTGTATCGGCAGATTCAGGGTCTGGTCCCGCGTGGCGATCCTGAAATCGTCATAGCGAAGCTTGATGCCGACGGTTCGCCCCACATAGCCCTTGCGCCGCAGATCCTCGGCCAGCCGCTCGCACAGATCCGTGAAGATGACACCCAGCTCTGCCTTGTCACGTACGGCATGCAGATCGCGCTCGAAAGTGGTCTCGCGGCTCATGGACACCGGTTCGCTCTCGGTCACCACTGCCCGCTCGTCCCGCCCCCAGGCCGACTCGTGCAACCAGTGGCCATAGCTCTTGCCAAACCAGTGCAGCAGTTGCGGCAGGCTTTGCGCGGCCAGGTCGCCAATGGTTTCGATGCCCAGGCTTTTGAGCTTGGCATCGGCCTTGGGGCCGATCCCGTTGACCTTGCGACAGGGCAGCGGCCAGATCCGGCTTTGCAAGTCTTCAGGCTGGACGATGGAGATGCCGTTGGGCTTGTTGAACTCGCTGGCCATCTTGGCCAGCAGCTTGTTGGGCGCCACTCCGACCGAGCAGGTCAGACCCGTGGCATCGAAGATGGATTTCTGGATCAGCCGGGCCAGTACGCGCCCGCCTTCACGCTGCCCCCCGGGCACGTCGGTGAAGTCGACGTAGACCTCGTCCACGCCGCGGTTCTCCATGATCGGCGCAATCGACACGATGATCTCTTTGAAGGCCCGCGAAAAGCGCCGGTACTCGGCAAAGTCCACGGGCAGAAGAATCGCCTGAGGGCACAGCCTTGCAGCCTTCATCATGCCCATGGCCGAGCCCACTCCGAACTGGCGGGCCGCGTAGGTGGCCGTGGTGATCACGCCGCGCCCCGTGTAATCACGCAGCAGCGGGAAATCCGCTACCGGAATCTCGGATAACGGCCGCCCCGCATGGCGCGCCAGCAGCGCTTCGTCAAAGCTGCGCCGGCCGCCACCGATCACCACTGGCAGGCCCTTGAGCTGCGGGTAGCGCAGCAGCTCCACGGAAGCGTAGAACGCATCCATGTCCAGATGCGCTATGCGCCTGGGCCTGGCCTCGGTCATGGTGGAAAGATCGCTCACAGTGCCGATTTTGCCTGGGCTTGCAGGAATCGGCCTCCCCGTCTACAGCATACGCCACGCACACGCACGGGAAAGCCGCAAGCAGCGCCACCCCCGCAGACTTGCCCCAGCCCTTGACGCACAGAGAGGGAGACGTCGCAAACGGTCTCAGGACGGAACCTTGCCCCGCTTGATGTCTTCCAGCTCGTCAAAACGCATATCGGCATAGCGGACCCAGGTCTTGCGCTTGACCAGCCAATAGCCCAGCCAGAACAGCAGGAACAGCGGAATGCCCAGATAGGTCGACACCACGCCGCCCCAATCGATGCGATCTTCCAGGAAGGCCTGGTAGTTCTGGCCCAGCGTCACCACCAGACACAGCACAAAGGCGAAGATGGGACCGAAGGGGAAGGCGCCGGCCTTGTAGGGCAGCAGGCCCACATCATGGCCATGCATGACATAGCCGCGACGGAAGCGGTAGTGGCTGACGGCAATGCCCAGCCAGACGATGAACTCCGTCATGCCAGCCAGATTCAGCAGCCAGATATAGACGGCCTGCGGGCTGTAGAGCGAGGAAAACAGGCACAGGCTGGCGACCAGCGTGCTGCCGATCAATGCCACCAGCGGCACGCCGTTCTGGGTCAGCCGGGAGAAGATGCGCGGCGCATTGCCCTCGGTCGCCATGTTGTAGAGCATGCGCGTGGCCGCATACATGCCCGAGTTGCCGGCCGACAGCACCGAGGTCAGAATCACCGCATTCATGACCGTGGCCGCCGACAGCAGACCCGCGTGCTGGAACACCAGGGTGAACGGGCTCACGGCGATATCGGCCACATCGGTGCGCAGCAGTTGCGGATCGGTGTAAGGAATCAGAAAACCGATGACGATAATGGCCAGCACATAGAACAGCAGGATGCGCCAGAACACCTGACGGATGGCACGCGGCACGTTCTCGCGCGGATTCTCGGACTCGCCCGCCGCCACGCCCACCAGCTCCGTGCCCTGGAAGGAATAGGCCACGATCATGGCCACACCCACAAAGGTCGCGAAATTGCCGACGAACGGCGCATCGCCCGTGGTCCAGTTCTCGAAACCAGGCACATGACCGTTGCGGATGATGCCGGACAGAATCAGCACGCCGGTGACCAGGAAGGCCACGACGGCCAGCACCTTGATCAGCGCGAACCAGTACTCGGCCTCGGCAAAGCCGCGCGCGGAAAACGCATTCAGCCCCACCATCAGCAACAGGAACAGGCCGCTCCAGAGGATGCCCGGCACATCGGGGAACCAGTAGGCCATGACCAGCTGCGAGGCCACCAGGTCCACCGCCACCACCACGGCCCAGCTGAACCAGAAGTTCCAGCCCAGCGCAAAGCCGAAGCCACGGTCCACATAGCGCGAGGCATAGGTCGAGAAGGAACCGGCCACAGGCATGAAGGCGGCCAGCTCTCCCAGGCTGGTCATGATGTAGTAGACCATGATGCCGATGAGCAGATAGGTGAGCACGGCACCGCCGGGCCCGATCTGGGCGATGGCCGATCCGGACGCCACGAACAGGCCCGTGCCGATGGCGCCGCCAATGGCGATCATGCTCAGGTGGCGCTGCTTGAGCACCCGGTGCAGGCGGGGCTGGTTATCGTCACCATCGCCAGGCTGCGCGAGCGGCTGGCTTGAGTTGGGTTGGGACATAAATGTCTTGTTGTAATGGTTTGCGCCCATCCGGACCCAACACCCAACCATCCCGCAGGCGCTGCGACAGGCAACGCAAAAAGGCGACCGAGAAGGCCGCGGGCAACAAGGACAAAGGAACGAAGCCATGACAGCAGAGCGCCTGGCGGATAGGCCAGTTGCATCCTGAATCGGCAGCCACCCCGGTCGGGCGCTTCAATGGCAATGCGGTGATACCGCCGGGTCCATTGACAGGCAAAGCCGGTATTTTGCCCAAATCCGTCAGGGACCATGCGCTGCCCTGCCAATGCAGGGGCTGGCTCTGGGGCTGCTCGGAGGCACTTGACAGGGCTTGCTGCCATGAATTGCGAAGCTGCTCGCACCCGAGCAGCCTCACTTTTCAACAAGATCCCGATGAACTCCTTTCAGAGCGCAACACAGACGCCATCCAGCAGCATTCGCGCACACATGGCCAGCCCTGGCGCAGAAGTCTCGAAAACCCGTATATCCAGGCGCCGCCATTCTTCCTACATTGGCCCGAGGCTCTCAGCCCGGCGATGCCGAGAGAGACTGCAGCGCAAACTAGGCGCATGCAGCGCCGAAGGAGCAACCGCCCCGGAAACTCTCAGGCCAAAGGATCGGCATCGCTGTCACACACTCTGAAGAATGTCTGGACGCCATCGTCCGCCGGGCATACCGAAGGAGCAAGCGAGCAGCGGCCCAGGGCGCTGCCTCGTGAATCTCTCAGGTCCAGAACAGAGGGGGCGTCCGCTGCGCATGTCGCGCACGGGCTCCACCCTTGACGTGTCTGGAATCTGAATCATGAAGACAATCGCCGTCATCGGCGGTGGCATCACGGGCGTGACCACCGCCTACGCCCTCGCACGCCGCGGATTTTCCGTCACCCTGTTCGAGAAGCAGCGCTATGCCGCCATGGAGACCTCGTTCGCCAATGGCGGCCAGCTCTCGGCCTCGAATGCCGAGGTCTGGACCCACGGGTCCACCATCGTCAAAGGCCTCAAGTGGATGCTCAAGAGTGATGCTCCGCTGCTGCTCAACCCCAAGCCCAGCTGGCACAAGATTTCCTGGTTCTGCCAGTTTCTTGCAGCCATCCCCCACTACGAGAAAAACACCGTGGAAACCGCCAGACTCGCGATTGCGGCGCGCGAGCATCTGTTCGAATGGGCGGCAGCCGAAGGCATTGGCTTCGATCTGAAGCAAAAAGGCATCTTGCATATCTATCGCGACCGCACGGGCTTCGAACATGCGGGCAAGGTCTCGCAGTTGCTGGCCCGAGGGGGGCTGGAGCGACGCCCCGTCACGCCCGACGAGATGCGGGCCATCGAGCCCACGCTGTCGGGCCGGTTCTACGGCGGCTATTTCACCGAAAGCGACTCCACGGGAGACATCCACAAGTTCACCAGCGGCCTGGCCGCCGCCTGCGAGCGACTGGGCGTGCAATGCCGCTACGGCCAGGAAATCGTGTCGGTGAACAGCAACGGCAAACAGGCCAGCGTGACCGTGCGCCGGGATCTGGAAACCGAAACCTCGACTTTCGACGCCATGGTGGTCTGCGCGGGCACGGCCAGCCGTGCCCTGGCCGCCCAGCTGGGCGACAGCGTCAACATCTATCCGGTCAAGGGCTATTCCATCACGGTCAACCTGACCGACGAAGCCAGCCGCGCCGCGGCTCCCGTGGTGAGCCTGCTGGATGACGAGACCAAGCTGGTCACCAGCCGCCTGGGCGAGGATCGCTTCCGCGTGGCCGGCACGGCGGAGTTCAACGGCTACAACAAGGACATCCGCGCCGACCGCATCCGCCCCCTCATCGAATGGGTGCAGCAATGCTTCCCGGGCGTCAGCACGCGCAGCGTCGTGCCCTGGGCGGGCCTGCGCCCCATGATGCCGGACATGCTGCCGCGCGTGGGCCCTGGCAACAAGCCCTGCGTGTTCTACAACACCGGCCACGGCCACCTGGGCTGGACCTTGTCGGCCATCACCGCCGACATGGTGGCCGATGTCGTGCTGCAGTCCCTGGGCAGCACCAGCAGGCCGTTCCGGCCGGCCACGCTGACCACCGCCAGCGCCGGATAGCTACGTCCAGGAACTGCACCAACCAGCCAGGCCCGGCATCGCGCATCGTTGCTGCGAAAAGCTATTGTTTCAGGAGCTGACTGCGCTTTTCCGTGGATGATTTCAAGGACCACTCCCCTTGAAAATGAACACTGCAGAGCGCAGGCAGCGCTTGATATCAGAGCTGCAGACAGATCAGCACCAGTCCCAGCATCATCAATGCCATGCCCAGCTTTTCCGCCCGCGACAGTGTCTCGCTGAACACCTTGCGCGAGACGATATAGCTGAACATCACCTCCACCATGCCCAGGGTGCGTACGGCGGCCGCCCCCTGCATGGCATAGGCTGTGAACCAGGCCAGCGAGGCCGCAGCGCCCATGCTGCCGGCCAGCAGCGAGATCCGCCAGGCCTTGAAAATGGGACGCAGACCGTGCTCCTGGGTTCTGGCAATCCAGGCGCTCATGACGACGGACTGCATGGTCTGCGCAATCAGCACGCCCCAGGCTCCGGACAGCCAGGGCGAGTGCACGCCCAGTGTCGCGATCTCGACCGCGCCACCGCGAAAGCCCACCGTGGCCAGCGCAAAGCAGGCACCGCAGATCAGGCCGTAGACCGAGGATTTGCTGGTCCAGGCCGAGAGCGTGAACAGCTGCCCGCGCGGCGGCAGCGACAGCATCAGCACGCCCACCGTGGCCAGCACCATGGCCAGCAGCGCCAGCCGGGTCGGCAGCTCGTGCAGAAACATGGCGGCAAACAAGGCCACCTGCAGCACCTCGGTCTTGGACAGCGTGACTGCCACGGCAAAGTTGCGCTCCTTCATGGCCACCAGCAAGGCCGCCGTGGCCGCGACCTGAAAGAAGGCACCGAGCGCAATCCATCCCAGATAGGCGGCGCTGAACTTCGGCAGTACCTGGGACGGATCGCCCAGCGTGTACAGCGCCAACAGATAGACAGCGGCGAAGGGCAGGCCGTAGAGAAAACGCACCAGCGTGGCCGCCAGCGTGCCGACCTGCGCCGTCAGCGAGCGCTGGGCCGTATTGCGCACCGTCTGCGCCGCCGCCGCGAACAGCACCACGCCCACCCACAAATATTCCGTTCCTATGCCCGACATGACACGCTTTCTTTCTGCTTGGCGCGCCAGCATAGCGCCGGCGGCGGGACGGCGCTGACGCGATTCGTGCAGTCCACCCACTTGAGCCAAGGCGACGTGAAGCGCGAGAGGCAACCGTCCTGATGGCGAGGTCTAGCTACCGGCAAATAAACCCCATATCCTGCCCGTTGAAGCAGCTTTAGCTACAATTCGACATGGGTGCCCGTCACACAAGGTGGCGATGGCAGGTGAATGTTCACGCGCAGGTCGGGCCGCCAGCGCACCAGTCGTTTGCAGTGCTGACAGCACCAAGAGGCATGAGCTCGGGTGCAATACGCCTGTCGGCAGACGACTTCAGACACCTACCGACACATGGACCCACAAACACTTGTGCAGGCCCCTGCGCCTTGTGCATCCCAAAATTCACTCCGCATCCCCGCGCTGCAATCCGCCACCGAGCGCGTGCAGGCGCAGATCTCGCACCTGCTGCATATCGAATCGTTTGCCGGCATGGTGCTCATGCTGGCCGCCGCCGCCGCCCTGATCTGGGCCAACTCCGGTGCGGCGCCAGGCTACTTTGCACTGTGGCATGCCCCCGTCGCGCTGACGCTGGGCCCGTGGAGCTTCAGCACCGATCTGCATTTCATCGTCAACGACGTGCTGATGACGGTGTTCTTTCTGGTCGTAGGCATGGAGATCCGTCGCGAGCTTCACAACGGCGCGCTGGCCAGCCTGCGCCAGGCCAGTCTGCCGCTGATCGCAGCCATCGGCGGCGTGGCCGTGCCCGCGCTCCTGTACATGGCTCTTGCGGGCAATGACAGGACGCTGCTCAACGGCTGGGCGATCCCGACGGCGACCGACATCGCGTTTGCCGTCGGCGTGCTGGCCTTGCTGGGTCGCAATATTCCCGGAGCGCTGCGCATCTTCCTGCTGGCCCTGGCCATCATCGACGACATCGTGGCCGTGCTCATCATCGCATTCTTCTACTCGGGCGGGCTGCAGGCCATGGGCTTTGCGGTGGCCGCAGCCGGCGTGTTGCTGGTGCTGCTGTTCAACCGCATGGGCTTTGCCGCTGCCCCTCTGTATGTGCTGCCCGGAGCCATTCTCTGGTTCGGCCTGCTCAAGACCGGTGCGCACCCCACCCTGGCAGGCGTGGTGCTGGGCCTGATGACACCCGTGTTTACACGCCCCGCTGCCATGCCATTGCTGATCACGGCGCAGACGGCCATGCGCAAGGCCGGCGAGCAGATGCTCAGCGGCCGGCCCGACCCGCAACACCTGATGCAGGAGCTGCGCACCGCCCAGCTCGCACAGCGCGACCTGCTGCCGCCTGCCCTGCGCCTGCCCATGATTCTTCATCCCTGGGTGGCGTTCTGCATCATGCCCATCTTTGCGCTGGCCAATGCCGGCGTGCAGTTTTCGGGCATAGACCTGAGCGCTGCGGCACCGCAGACCACCGCCATGGCCGTGCTGGTGGCACTGGTGCTGGGCAAGCCCACGGGAATCTTCCTCTGCACCTGGCTGGCCGTCAGAAGCGGGCTGTGCAGCCTGCCCGAGGGGCTGAACTGGCGCGGCGTGCTGCTGGTGGGTCTGCTGGCCGGCATCGGCTTCACCATGTCGATCTTTGTCGGCGGCCTGGCCTTTGCGGATGCCTCCCTCCTGGGTGCGGCCAAGCTGGGCATTCTGGCCGGCTCGGCCGTCGCCGCCTTGCTGGGACTGGGCTATGGCTTTGCCATGCGCAAGCGCCTGCAGTGCACATAAGCACTTCCCGGTCACGATGCCCGACCGGAATCGGGGCTGACAAGCGCCCCTGATCAACGAACTGCAGCCGCCAGGCGCGATGAGCGACTGGCGGCTGCAGTTCGTTAGGTGACTAGAATGCCTCCTCGCCCTGGCCCACAGTCCGGACATCGGAATGCCTGTGCCATGAAGGGCGCCGACTGATGCTCCAGACGTTCCAGACCCATAACCAGCGTGAATCAGCGATGACCCGATGGTCGGCGCTCTCGCCATGCTGCTTCGCGGCACGCTCACGCTCTGCCGACTGCTGAACCGTGGGTCTGCCCGAGCATTCAGGGCAAGACATCAGGGCAGTCTGAAATCAGGAGCCGCCTTGCAGTTGCAGGCGGGGCACAGCCCATCTATCGCAAGAACATCAAAAGAAATGCACAAAAAAATGGCTCACCTTTACTCCGCTGCCGCATTGTTGCTTGCCAGCACCTTGGCAATGGCTCAGCCAGCGGACCTGCTGCACAAAGCGCAAGCGCGGGATGCACAGGCACAGCTGGATCTCGGCCAGATATACGTGGAAGGCCGAGGTGTGGCGCAAAGCGACGAGAGAGCCGCTCATTGGTTTGGTCTTGCGGCAGCACAAGGCAATGCATTGAGCCAGAGCAATCTCGGCTTGATGTATGACCGGGGCCGTGGCGTGAAGCAAAGCGACCAGGAGGCCGTCAAGTGGTACCGCCTTTCGGCTGCGCAAGGAGAGGCCAACGGCCAGTTCAATCTGGGCGTGATGTATGACGATGGTCGTGGCGTCGAGCAAAGCGATCAGGAGGCCGTCAAGTGGTATCGGCTCGCTGCAGCGCAAAACCATCTCGATGCCCAGTACAACCTGGGACTGATGTATGTCAGCGGCCGTGGCGTGGAACAAAGCGATCAGGAGGCCGCCAGATGGTTTGGCATAACGGCCGCAAAAGGTCATGACTCGGGCCAGGCCAACCTCGCCGTGATGTATGCCGCCGGCCGCGGCGTGCCACTCGACGAAAAGGAAGCAGCCAGACTGCTGGGCCTGGCCGCAGAACAAGGCAATGCGACGGCCCAGGTCAACCTCGGCACGATGTTCGAGGAAGGGCGTGGCGTCAGACGCAGCCTGTCTCAGGCCTATTTCTGGTACGCCCTGGCGGCCGCCCAAGGCCTGGAAGACACGGTGTCGCTGCGCGATGCGGCGGCCCGCAAGCTCAAACCCGCAGAACTAGCTGCACAGGACTCGAGAATCAGCCGCTGGAAACCCAAGCCGCAAATGCACTGAATCTGCACGCTCGAAACCGCAACTCCCCATTGACAAGCAAGCCATGAAAAAGCCCTTCAGCCGTCTCCTTTGCGCGGCCGCCTTGCTGCTCTGCAGCACTTTGTCCATCGCACAATCGCCCGACCTGCTGCAAGCAGCCGAGGGCGGCGACGCCCAGTCACAGTTCAAACTCGCAGCCGCCTACCTCACAGGCCGTGGAGCCCTCAAAAACGATGAGGAAGCAGCCAGATGGTTCCTGCTGGCAGCAAAGCAGGGCCACGCCGAGAGCCAGTCCAATATCGGCCTGATGTACGGCCGCGGGCGCGGCGTTCCGCAAAGCGATGAGGAAGCGGTCAAATGGTATCGCCTGGCCGCAGAACAAGGCGATGCCGACGGTCTGTTCAACCTCGCGGTGATGTATGACGACGGCCGTGGCGTGGCTGAGAATCAGGAAGAGGCCGTCAGGCTGTATCGCCTTGCCGTGGCACAAAACCATGTGTCGAGCCAGAGCAATCTCGGATACATGTACGACCATGGCCGTGGCGTGGCGCAAGACAGCCAGGAGGCCTTCAGGTGGTATATGACTGCGGCGGAACAAGGGGATGCCAACAGCCAGTTCAACGTGGGCTCCATGTATGCCTTGGGACGCGGTGTCAGGCAAAGCTGGCCTCAGGCCTACTTCTGGGCGTTGTTGGCAGCCAGAGATGGCGAGAAGGATTCGGCCAAGCAGCAGGAAATCATCGCCAAGAAATTGAAGCCGGCGCAACGGGCCAAGATCCAGCTGCAGGTTCAGGAATGGAAGCCCAAGACCGGTAGATCCTGACCTCCGGGCAGAGGTCGCGACGGCTCGCAGTGCAGCAAGCCGCCGACAACGCAGATCAGATCACGGCAAACGGCTTGGGGTAGGTGCCAGGCAACAGGATCTCCTTGCCGACCTGGTCGATATGGGTGTGACCGCAGAAGGCCATGGTCGTATCCAGCTCCTTGTGGATGATCTGCAGCGCCTTGCTCACGCCGGCCTGGCCATAGGCCCCCAGACCGTAGAGAAAGCTGCGACCGATCATCGTGCCCTGAGCGCCCAGGGCCCGGGCCTTGAGCACGTCCTGACCACTGCGGATGCCGCCATCCATCCAGACTTCGATGTCCTTGCCTGCGGCCTCTGCAATCGAAGGCAGGGCCTCGATCGAGGAAGGCGCGCCGTCGAGCTGCCGGCCGCCATGGTTGCTGACCACCAGTGCATCCGCACCGCTTTGCGCAGCCAAGCGCGCATCCTCGGCATCCATCACGCCCTTCAGGATGATCTTGCCGCCCCAGAGCTTCTTAATCCATTCCACATCGCTCCAGTTCAGCGTGGGATCGAACTGATCTGCCGTCCAGGACGAGAGCGAGGACACATCACCCACGCCATCAACGTGACCGACGATATTGCCGAAGCTGCGGCGCTTCGTGCCCAGCATGCCCAGGCACCAGTGTGGTTTGGTCGCCAGATTGATCAGATTGGCCAGTGTGGGCTTGGGCGGGGTGGAGAGGCCGTTCTTGATGTCCTTGTGGCGCTGGCCCAGGATCTGCAGATCCAGCGTCACCACCAGCGCCGAGCAGTTGGCCGCCTTGGCGCGGTTGATCAGGCGCTCCATGAAGGCCTTGTCGCGCATCACATAGAGCTGGAACCAGAACGGATGACGGTCGGTGTGCTCGGCAATGTCCTCCAGCGAGCAGATGCTCATGGTGGACAGCGTGAACGGCACGCCGAAGGCCTTGGCGGCCCGGGCGCCCAGAATCTCGCCATCGGCATGCTGCATGCCGGTCAGGCCCGTGGGCGCGATCGCCACCGGCATGGCGACCTCCTCGCCGATCATGGTGGTGCGCGTGCTGCGCCCTTCCATGTTCACTGCCACACGCTGGCGCAGCTTGATTTTCTGGAAATCGTGCTCATTGGCCTGGTAGGTGCCCTGGGTATAGGAGCCCGAATCAGCGTAGTCATAGAACATGCGCGGCACGCGGCGCTTGGCCACCACGCGCAGGTCTTCGATACAGGTGATTTTGGAGAGATCGCTCACGACTTCTAGCCTTGTCATTGAAATTGGACCCGATGGTAGTCCCCAACGCCTCCATCGGTGCCGCGCTCTGGTTTGAAGTGATTTATGCCGGTGTTGAAATTTTCTTCACCACCGGAAAATCAAGGGCTAATGCTAGGTATGCAAGCCAACGTGCACGGCGACCATCCCTGTCATCACAACTGGCAGGAGACAACAGAGATGGTTTGGCAACAGGTCTACGACCCCCTATCGAATATGTGGCTGTCCACATTGCTTGCGGCCGTCCCGGTCGTGGTGATGCTGGTGGGCCTGGGCTTTCTGCACATGAAGGCTCACCTGGCCGCAGGCGCCGGCCTGATTGCGGCGCTGCTGATCGCAGTCTTCGTCTACAACATGCCCGGCGAGATGGCGGGACGTGCCGCCCTGTTCGGCGGCTTCACCGGCCTGCTGCCCATCGGCTGGATCGTGCTCAACATCATCTTCCTGCACCAGCTGACCGAGCAGAACGGCAGCTTCAAGGTGCTGCAGGACTCGCTTTCGGGCATCACCGAGGACCGCCGCATCCAGCTGCTGCTGATCGCCTTCTCCTTCGGTGCCTTTTTTGAAGGCGCCGCCGGCTTCGGGACTCCCGTGGCCGTGACGGCCGCCATCCTGATCGGGCTGGGCTTTTCGCCGCTGGCGGCATCCGGCCTGTCTCTGATCGCCAACACCGCTCCCGTGGCCTTTGGCGCCCTGGGCACGCCCGTCATCACGCTGGCCAAGGTCCATGGCTACGATCTGATGGAAGTGACCGCCATGATCGGCCGCCAGCTCCCCTTCTTCTCGGTGCTGGTGCCGTTCTGGCTGATCTGGGCCTTCGCCGGTCGCAAGGGCATGATGGAGATCTGGCCCGCGATTCTGGTCACCGGCCTGTCGTTTGCGATTCCCCAGTATCTGGTCTCCAACTTCATCGGCCCGGAGCTGGTGGACATCATCGCGGCCATTGTCTCCATGACCAGCCTGATCCTGTTCCTGCGCGTCTGGCAGCCCAGGAAGATCTGGACCTCGGCATCGCTGCGCGGCAAGGATGTCAGCGCCTCGGAAGTCAAGCCTCCCCAGCCCGTGACCCAACACAGCAGGAGCGCGCTGATCGCGGCCTGGACCCCCTGGATCATTCTTTCGGTGTTTGTCTTCATCTGGGGCCTGCCGCCAGTCAAGGCCTGGCTCAACAGCCTGTTTGCCCCGGCGTTCCCCATGACGGGTCTGCACAATCTGATCGAAAAAATGCCTCCCGTGGTGCCACAGCCGACCAAGGAAGGCGCGGTCTACACGCTGAACCTGCTGTCGGCCACCGGCACCGCCATCCTGCTGTCGGCCATCGTCAGCGCCTTCGTCATGAAGTACAACCCGGTCACCATCGTGCGCACCTTCTTCAAGACCACCTGGCTGGTGCGCTACTCGCTGCTGACCATCGTGCTGATGCTGGCCCTGGGCACGCTGACGCGCTACTCGGGCACAGACACCACTCTGGGCCTGGCCTTTGCCAACACCGGCGTGCTCTACCCCTTCTTCGGCACGCTGATGGGCTGGCTGGGCGTGGCGCTCACGGGCTCGGACACGGCCTCCAACGTGCTGTTCGGCGGCATGCAGAAGGTCGCCGCCGACCAGCTGGGCCTGTCCCCCAACCTCATGGGTGCCGCCAACAGCTCGGGCGGCGTGATGGGCAAGATGATCGATGCGCAATCCATTGTCGTGGCGTCGACTGCCACACGCTGGTTCAACCGCGAGGGCGACATCCTGCGCTATGTGTTCTTCCACTCGATCGCCCTGGCCTGCCTGATGGGCCTGTTCGTCACCATGCAGGCCTATGTCTGGCCGTTCAAGCTGATGGTGAACTGAGTCCCCGAGCCGCTTCGACGGAGCATCCCGGGGGAATCCGGACAGGCCATCCAGGCCGCTCGGTATCTCCGGCCTGGGCTGAGGCGATTTCCCGCCTCCCCCTTTCTCAGCCCATCACGTGGGCACCCCAGCAGCCGCAGCGCCTTCGGGCCTGCGGCTTTTTTGCGCTCCTTGATAAGGATCGATGGAATACCAATTCAAATATTGGTATTACCAATTAATTCCAAGAATCAAGGGAAAACCACTAATTTATGAATAAAACCTCATTTCTATAATCCATCCGACCCGAAACTGTCGCATATTGGTAATACCAATTAGATCGATGGAGCCGAAGCAGATTGCATGTCAGCGTCCGGCACGGGGCGACACGGTTGTTCAAAGAAATGACGGGGAAGCTTCTGGATGCTCAGGAGGATTGCCCTCCCCGCACCAATCCAGGAGATCACGGCAATGCAAGAAATCTGGTCGCAGAACTACGACCCCGCAGGCAATGTGTGGGTGTCGGCGCTGGTGGCGCTGATACCCATCATCTTTTTCTTTCTCGCGCTGACCAAGCTGCGCCTCAAGGGCTATGTGGCGGGCACCATCACGGTGGCACTGTCCCTGGCCGTGGCACTGCTTTTCTACCGCATGCCGGTGGCCAATGCGCTGGCCGCAGGCGTCTATGGCTTCTTCTACGGCCTGTGGCCGATTGCCTGGATCATTGTCGCGGCGGTCTTTCTCTACAAGGTCTCGGTCAAGACCGGGCAGTTCGACATCATCCGCTCCTCGATCCTGTCGGTCACCGAAGACCAGCGCCTGCAGCTGATCCTGGTGGGCTTTTGCTTCGGTGCCTTCCTCGAGGGAGCCGCCGGTTTCGGCGCCCCCGTGGCCATCACGGCAGCGCTGCTGGTGGGCCTGGGTTTCAGGCCTCTGTATGCAGCGGGCCTGTGCCTGATCGGCAATACCGCCCCCGTGGCATTCGGCGCCATGGGTATTCCCGTCATCGTGGCCGGTCAGGTCTCGGGCGTCGATGTCATGGCGATCAGCCAGATGGCCGGCCGCCAGCTGCCGTTCATGACCATCATCGTGCTGTTCTGGCTCATGGCCATCATGGACGGCTGGCGCGGCGTGAAGGAAACCTGGCCTGCGGTGCTGGTGGGAGGCGGCAGCTTTGCACTCGGGCAGTTTCTGACGGCCAACTACATCGGCCCTGAACTGCCGGACATCACTTCGGCCATCTTCGCCCTGGTGACACTGACCACCTTTCTCAAGTTCTGGCAACCCAAGCGCATCTTCCGCTTCGACTCCGAGCCGGGCGCAGCCAAGATTCAGACGACGGCCCCCGTCAAGCTGACGACCGGCATGGTGATCAAGGCCTGGTCGCCCTTCATCATCCTCACCGCCATGGTGACCATCTGGAGCCTCAAGCCCTTCAAGGCGCTGTTCGCCTCGGGCGGCGCGCTGTCCGGCACGGTCTTCAGCATTCCCGTGCCCATGCTGCACAATCTGGTGCAGAAAATGGCGCCGGTCGTTGCCACACCCACGCCTTATGGCGCGGTCTACTCCTTCAACTGGCTGTCGGCCACGGGGACCGCGATCCTGATCGCCGCCGTGCTCGCCATTCTTTTGCTGCGCCTCAAGCCGGCCACCGCAATCCAGACCCTGGGCGAGACCTTCAGGGAACTGGCACTGCCCATCTACTCCATCGGCATGGTCCTGGCCTTCGCCTTCATTGCCAACTACTCCGGCCTGTCCACCACGCTGGCCATGGCGCTGGCCCATACCGGCAAGGCCTTTGCGTTCTTCTCGCCCTTCCTGGGCTGGGTCGGCGTGTTCCTCACGGGCTCCGACACCTCGGCCAATGCGCTGTTCGGCGCGCTGCAGGCCACGACGGCCGCCCAGCTGGGGCTGCCCGAGGTTCTGGCCGTGACGGCCAACACCACGGGCGGCGTGACCGGCAAGATGATCTCGCCCCAGTCGATTGCCATTGCATGCGCGGCCGTAGGCCTGGCCGGCAAGGAATCGGACCTGTTCCGCTTTACCGTCAAGCACAGTCTGGCCTTCCTGGTGCTGATCGGCATCATCTGCACGCTGCAGGCTTATGTGTTTCCGTGGATGATTCCCACCACCTGAAACTCCTGCCCGATCCCATGCCCGCCATCCGCCTTTCCGACCGCGTTGCCCAGCAGCTGCTGGAGCTGATCCAGAGCACCCAGCTCCAGAGCGGCGCCAAGCTGCCGACCGAGCGGGCGCTGGCCGAGCAGCTGGGGGTCTCGCGCACGGCGCTGCGCGAGGCCATACAGAAGCTTGCCAGCCGCGGTGTGCTCGAAAGCCGCGTGGGGGCCGGCACCTTTGTCGGCGCGCGCGTGCCGCTGTGGCACGAGCAGGCCGTCGCACCGCTGGAGTCCCTGCTGCGCGACGACCCCCAGTACCGCTACGACGTGCTGGAAGCACGCCAGGCCCTGGAGCTGAGCACCGCCTGGTATGCGGCCCAGCGCGCCACCGACAAGGACAGGGACCGCATCCGCCACTGCTTCGACGACATGCTGCGCCACCAGCAGGCGCGCGATGCCGCCAGCGCAGCCCGCTCCGATGCCCAGTTCCATCTGGCGATTGCCGAAGCCTCGCACAATGCCGTGCTGGTGCAGCTCATGGGCAGCCTCTTCGAGCTGGTGCTGGGTACCGTGGCGCAGAACCGGCGCCTGATGTTCGTGCATGATGATCCCTCGACACTGGAGCATCTGACTGCACAGCACCACAATCTCATGCAGGCCATTGTCGACGGCGAACCCGAGCAGGCCAGAAGCGCCATCGGCCAGCACCTGGCCTATGTTCACGAAAAGCTGTCCGAGTCGGATGCCGAGGCGGCCCGACGCAAGCGGCTGGATCGTTTCTCCTCTTCCTCCGCCATTTTTTCATGATCATCTCCTCCACAACCGACTACCGCGCAGCTGCGCAAAAGCGCCTGCCACCCTTTCTGTTCCACTACCTCGACGGCGGTGCCTATGCCGAGAAGACGCTGGCGCGCAATGTCGATGACCTGGCCGACGTGGCCCTGCGCCAGCGCGTGCTCAAGGACATGAGCCAGCTCGATACCAGCATCGAGCTGTTCGGCGAGAAGTTCTCGATTCCCGTGGCGCTGGCTCCCGTGGGGCTGACCGGCATGTTCGCCCGCCGCGGCGAAGTGCAGGCCGCCATGGCTGCCGACAAGAAGGGGATTCCCTTCACCATGTCCAGCGTCTCGGTCTGCCCCATCGAGGAAGTCGCACCCAGGCTGGGCCGCCCGATGTGGTTCCAGCTCTATGTGCTCAAGGACCGGGGCTTCATGAAGAACGCGCTGGAGCGTGCCCAGGCTGCGGGCGTCTCCACCCTGGTCTTCACCGTGGACATGCCCGTACCCGGCGCCCGCTACCGCGATGCGCACTCGGGCATGAGCGGCCCCAACGCCGCCATGCGCCGCTACCTGCAGGCCGTGACCCATCCACACTGGGCCCTGGACGTGGGCCTGATGGGCCGCCCGCACACGCTGGGCAATATCTCCACCTACAAGGGTCAGAACGTCTCGCTCGAAGACTATATGGGTTATCTGGGCGCGAACTTCGATCCCTCCATCTCGTGGTCGGACCTGGAGTGGATCCGCGACTTCTGGAAGGGTCCCATGCTGATCAAGGGCATTCTCGATCCCGAGGATGCCAGGGATGCCGTGCGTTTCGGGGCCGACGGCATCATCGTCTCCAACCACGGCGGGCGCCAGCTCGACGGCGTGCTCTCGTCGGCACGCGCCCTGCCTGCCATTGCCGATGCCGTCAAGGGCCAGATCAAGATCCTGGCCGACTCGGGCGTGCGCAACGGCCTGGACATCGTGCGCCTGCTGGCCCTGGGCGCAGACTGCACCATGATAGGCCGCGCCTTCGTCTACGCGCTGGCCGCAGAAGGCGAAGCCGGCGTGACCAACCTGCTGAACCTGCTCGAAAAGGAAATGCGCGTGGCCATGACGCTGACCAGCGTCAAGAACGTCTCGGAGATCACTGGCAATCTGCTGGTACGGGACTGATACCGCACAGGCTCCGGCCCTGGGCCGGGCCTTGCGGGGATCAGCGCGCCGCGCCCCGCTGCCCCAGCCAGATGCCGCCCAGGACCAGGGCCACGCCAGCCATCTGCACGGCCGTCAGAGTCTGGTCCAGAAATGCCCAGCCCAGCAAAATAGCCGTCAGCGGACTCAGAAAGCCCAGCGGAGACACCATGTCCGGCTCCAGCCGGGCAATGCCGCGAAACCACAGCACATAGGTCAGCGCCGCCCCCACCAGGCCCAGCCAGGCCAGCCCGATCAAATGGCCTGGCGTAGGTGCCGGAAAGTCCGAGCCGGCCCAGAGCACCACCGGCAGCAGCCACAGGCCGCCGGCCGTGAGTTGCCAGGCCGTGAAAGTCAGCAGCGGCACGGGGGGACGCCACTTGCGCGTGAGCACCGTGCCGCAGGCCATGGAAACCGCTCCGGCCAGGCCTGCTGCAACCCCTGTCGCATCCAGCCTCATACCGGGCGTGAGCACCAGCAAGGCCACCCCCGCCAGACCGGCCAGGGCACCCAGCACCGACGCTGGCCGCAACCGACTGCCCAGGACCCCGGCTGAAAGAAACACCACCACCAATGGCTGCACGGCCCCGACGGTGGCGGCTGCCCCTCCAGGCAGGCGGTAGGCCGAGACGAACAGCATGCTCCAGAACACCGCGAAATTGAGCGCTCCCAGAACGAACACCCGCAGCCACCACACGCCCTGCGGCAGGCGCCGTGCAAATGCCAGCAACAACAGGCCTGCGGGCAGCGCGCGCAACAAGGCCACAGTCATCGCGGGCGCTTGCGGCAGCAGTTGCGTGGTGACGATGTAGCTGCTGCCCCAGATGGCGGGTGCCAGCGCCGTCAGCAGCAGATCGCGTGCCTGGGTCCGCCTGGAACCAGGCTCAGATTGACCGGCACTCATGCGAACTCCAGCACCTGATCCAGCGGCCGGCGTGGCTTCTGCGGCCAGTTGCCGGGCGCAGCACGGCCCACGGTGACGAGCATGACCGGCACCTCCTCGCTCGCCAGACCGAAGCTGGCTGCCACGCCTTCGGCGTCGAAGCCGGTCATCGCACAGGACGCCAGACCCAGCGCCTGCGCCGCGTGCATCAGCGTCATGGCGCCGAAGCTGGCCGAACGCAGGGCCTCGTCGCGCGCCGCCTGCGCGCTGGCGTACTGCTGCTGCGCGGCCAGGAGCCACCCCTGCGCCATGGCGGCCGGCATGAAGCCCGCGTCCACAGAGGGCTGCAGCCGTTCGGCCAGCGCATCGGGGTCGGCCAGTACGCCGCAGACGATGAAGCAGACGGCCGCCTCCTGCACCTTGGCCTGGTCCTGCGCCACGGCGCGCAGCCTGGCCTTGGCCCCAGGCGTGCGCACGGCGATGAAGCGCCAGTTCTGAAGGTTGTAGGCCGTGGGTGCGCGCGTGGCCAGTTGCACCAGCCTTGATATGTCGGCATCCGCCAGATGGTGGGAGGTATCGAAGCGGTTGGCCGAGATGCGCTGCTCGATGAGGGTGAGCGTGGGATGAAGTGTCGTCATGGCACGACTGTAGATAATTCACCCTGAATTGATAATTGGCGATTATCAAAATAAACCATTCACCAGCAGATAAGAATCACATGGACCGACTGACCGCCTTGCAAGTCTTTCATCGCATCGCGCAGCGCGGCAGCTTTGCCGAGGCGGGCCGCAGCCTGGGCCTGTCGCCGGCCGCGGTCAGCAAGAACATCGCCGAGCTGGAGGCCCATGTGGGCACGCGCCTCATTCAGCGCACCACGCGACGCATGGCGCTGACGGAAGAAGGCCGCCTGTATCTCGAGCACGTCACGCGGGCGCTCGATGCGCTGGCCGATGCAGACTCGGCGCTATGCCCCTTCAAAGCCGCGCCCAGCGGCCTGCTCAAGGTCAGCGCGCCCATGACATTCACACTGACGCAGATCTCTTGCGCCCTACCCGCCTTCCTGGAGCGCCACCCCGGGCTGCAGCTGGACCTGCACCTGGACGACAGACGCGTCGATATCGTACGCGAAGGCTTCGATCTGGCCATACGCGGCAGTGACCGGCTTGAGGATTCCTCGCTGATTGCGCGACCACTGACCTCGATGTCGCATGTGCTGTGCGCCGCGCCCGGCTATTTCGAGAAGCGCGGTCGCCCACACACGCCTGCCGACCTCAACGGCCTCGAGCACATACGCTTCAGCCTCTCGGGCCATGCAGATGTCTGGGAATTTGAGCAAGGCGGGCGCATGGAGCGCGTGGCGGTCAATGCGCGCTACTCGGTGTCCTCTAGCCTTGCAGTGCGCGATGCATTGCGCGCGGGCTTTGGCGTCAGCCTGATCCCGCTGCCCTATGTCGAGGAAGACCTGCGCACGGGCCGGTTGCAGGCCGCCCTGGAAGACTGGAGCACGGTGAAGACCGCGCTCTATGCCATCTATCCGTCGCGCCAGCATATGACGCCCAAGCTGCGGGCGCTGCTGGACTTTCTGGTAGCGCAGTTCGATTCCGGCAACCGAGCGCCTGACCGGTTGACCGGTTGACCGGCCGGCATTCAGCGCCGGCGCTGGCTCTGGATCTGCTCCGGCCCGGCCACCAGGGCACCGGCGCCGCGCACTTCCAGCGCGATGCTGTCCAGCACCTTGCCGGAGGCATCGAGCAGCTCCAGCTTGTGGCGCCCCGGCCAGGGCAGCCAGCCCAGCTGACTGCCACGCCCCAGCTCGCGCTGCACTTCCCGCATCACGGGTTGCGCATTCTTGTCGGCAGCCGCAGGCGGGCCGTACTGCCGGGTTACCAGCCGCCAGCGCAAGCTGCCGTCACGCCAGTCCTGCTCGGCCGCCATACCGGCCTGACGCGCCACCAATTGCACGCGCTGGCTGTCGGGTGGAATATCGGGGTCCAGCGCCAGAATCGTGCCATTGGCCGGGCGCGAGATACGCACAGCGGCCGCAGCCGCAGCGCTGCCGGACTTGCTGCCTTTTTGCCTGGCCAGGCTTTTCTGCTCTGCACTGCCCGCCACGTGATCCATGGCAAACAGCGACTGCTGCGTGCCTGCCACAAACCATTCGCCACGCGCGCTTTCGATGGGCGTGCCGCCACTGGCCAGCGCGCCAAACTGCACTTGTTGCTGCAGCACGCCAGCGGGTGGCCGGGGTGCATGGCTGGACACATTGCGATGCAGGAAGCCCATGATCTCGGCCCAGATGGGCGCTGCGCCGCTGGTGCCGCTCACGGAATGCATGGCTTCGCCACCGGCATTGCCGACCCAGACGCCCACGGTATAGCGCTCGGACCAGCCCACAGCCCAGTTGTCGCGCATATCCTTGCTGGTGCCGGTTTTCACGGCCGTCCAGAAGCGCGTGGCCAGCACGCTGTCGGTGCCGAAGGTCGGGGCCCGCGCCATATTGTCGGAAAGAATGTCGCCGACGATGAAGGCGGCGCGCGCATCCAGTGCCTGCAGCGGCGCCTCGTTGCCCGGCGCTGCATCGCCGGATCTGCGGCCGTCTGTCCGGGGCAGGGCCCAGCTCACGGGGCGGTATTGACCACCATTGCCCAGTGCCCTGTAGGCATTGGTCAGATTGAGCAGCGCGACCTCGCTGCTGCCCAGCGCCAGGCTGAAGCCGTAGTAGCCGCCGCTTTCACGCAGCGGCAGGCCCAGTTTCTTGAGCTGCTCGAAAAACGCATCGGGCGTGACCATGACCAGCGTGCGTACCGCAGGCACGTTGAGCGATGACGCCAGCGCCGTGCGAGCCGACACCCACCCCTTGAAGCGACGGTCGTAGTTCTGCGGAATGTAGAGGCCGTTCTGCGTGGGGATATGGGCCGATGAATCTTCGATCAGCGAGGCAGCCGTGATGCGTTTTTCGGCAATCGCCTGGGCGTAGAGAAAAGGCTTGAGCGTGGAGCCGGGCTGGCGCAAGGCGGTGACGCCATCGACCTCGGACGCCTGGCTCAGCGTGCCCGAAGAGCCGACCCAGGCCAGAATCTCGCCGCTGCGGTTGTCCAGCACCACGGCCGCGCCATCTTCCACATTGCGGCCCTGCAGCTCGCGCAGATGCTGCTGCAGGCTGGCCACGGCAAAGCGCTGCAATGCAGCGTTCAAGGTCGAGCGCACCTGCTCTTGCCCCCGGTTCTGCGGCAGCGCCAGCCAGCGCCGCGAAAAATGCGGAGCCACACCCTCGCTGGCCAGCCATTGGCGCCGTTGCAGCACGCTGGAGGTATAGAGCTGCATGGCCGAGCAATCCCGGGCCGCCACATCGTCGGGCACCATCACCTGCAGCACGCCGCAGGCACGCTGGGCCACACGTTCCACCGATGCGTTGGGCGCTCGCACCAGGGCCGCGGCAATCGCTGCCTCGCGCGCATCCAGGCCATGGGGCGCCTTGCCGTAAAGGCTTTGCGACAGTGCATCGATGCCCACGATCTCACCGCGAAACGGCACCATGTTCAGGTAGGCCTCAAGAATCTGGTCCTTGCGCCAGCGCCTGTCCAGGACCTGGGCGGCCACGGCCTGTCCCACTTTCTGCACCACGCTGCGCCCGCCAGGACCCTGACGCCAGTCACCGTCGAGCAGTCCCGCAAGCTGCATGGTGATGGTGCTCGCGCCGCGCGTGCGCGTGTTCCAGAGATTGCCCCAGGCGGCAGCGGTGACGGCGGCCCAGTCCACGCCGCTGTGCTCGTAGAAACGTTTGTCTTCGCTGAGCACCAGGGCGGTGCGCAACGCCGGCGAGACATCGGCCAGGGCCACCCAGGGCCCGCGGCGTACCGTGCTGTCGGTGCGCAGGCGCTGCAGCACCTCGCCCTCGCGCGAGAGCAGCAAGGTCTCCGAGGAGCGATGCTCGTTGCGCACCTCCTCGTAGCTCGGCACGGCATGGCTGCTGGCGGCAAGACCCAGCCACAAGGCGAGCGTCATGCCGACGGCTCGCCAGGACTGCTTCACTCTCGGGGGTCGGGAATACCGCTGCATGCCTTGTTCCATGTCGTTGCGCGCTGTTGAAAGTCAGCAGGCATTGTCCCAAAGAAGGAGCAGCAGACGGTCGTTTCAGGCAAGCCGCCACAAAAAAGCGGCTTCTGCGAGCCGCTTCTTCGAGCAGTCAAAGCCTTTCAGGCCCTGAACTTCTTGATCTTGAACGCCAGTATCACCATCAGCACGCCGAAGATGACGGCATAGGTCGCCAGCACCCACAGCATGGCCATCATGCCCGCGCCGGGCTGCATCAGAACGAAGATGCCGAACAGCACCGACAGCAGGCCCCCGAGCACCAGCAGCCATTCGCCTTGAATTTCCTTGCGCAGACGCAGGGCTGCGACGATCTGCAGCACCCCGGTCATCAGAGCCCAGACACCGATATAGATGGTCAGCACCAATGCGGTGATCGCCGGATTGATGACCGTGAGCACTCCCACCGCCACGCCCGTCAGCCCCCACAGCAGAACCACCCACCAGTAGCGCGACTGCTGGCGGCTCTTGATGGCGGTGTAGATGCCCAGCAGGCCGTCGACAAACACATAGGCGCCAAACACCAGCACCAGCGCGGCAGCGGACGCCGCAGGCTGCATCCAGGTCAGCACGCCGAAGATGATGGCGGCAGCACCGCGTAACAACAGCACCCACCAGGTACGGTGCAACATGATGGACATGGACGGAATTTCTACCGGCATGAAGACTCCTCTCTTTCAGGGTTTCACATCACTGCGACTTGCGTGGCAGCAGGTCTCTCGAATCCAGCTCCGACCCTAACAACAAGCTCAGCCCAGCGTCAACATCACAGGCTGGTGGTCAGACGCCTGTGTGGCGCTGTCCACCTTCCAAGTGTGCACTCTCTGACACAAGCTGTCGCTGACCCACATCAAGTCGCAGGCCCCTGGCTCGGCTCCCCAGGTTCGATCGACCAGCCTGAAGGTCGGCGGCTGCGGTTGACCGGGGTGCAGCACATCCCAGCTATTGCGCCACTGCCCGGCGTGCAGACATCCCTCCTCGCCAGCCGCCCAGGGGGCGGACAGGGCGACATATTCGGGCTCGTGCGGCTCGAAGTTGAAATCCCCGCACAGCACGGCATGGCGGGTGTGCGGCTTGGTCTGATAGGGAGAACCGTCGCTGGCCGGCTGCGGCGGAGCATCGGCCAGTGCGCAGGCCTGCATCTGAAGGGTGCGCAGAGCGACGGCCTGCGCCATGCGCTGGCGCTTCGAGAAATACTCGAGATGCGTGGTCATGATGCGTACCGGCCCCAGTGCCGCGTCGGCCACCGTGGCCACCGAGCACATGCGCGGCATGCAACGCACATCGGCCTCGGCGGGCATGGGCAACGGATGGTGCTGCACCTGCAGCAGCGGCAGTCGCGTGGCGATCAGATTGCCAAAGCGCTGATGCCCCCGGGCCGTGAACTCCTCGACCGAGGCACCGAAGACGATCTGCCAGCCCGGCAGCAGCACCTTCAGCTCGGCCAGCTGATCGCCAGGCCGGCCCTGCAGATCAGGGTAGTTGACCGCGATCTCCTGCAGGCACAGCACATCCAGTCCGCCCGCGTCCTCGCCCATCTGCAGCGCGTGACGCACGATGCGTGCCACGCTGACCAGCCCATCCATGCCGCAGCACCATTGCACATTCCAGGTCAGGATATTCATCTTGTCGCTTCTTTCCACATCGAAAAAGACTGCTGCGCCTGCCTCCGCAGCGCTGGCAGCGGCTATTTTCAGAGCAGCCGATCAGGCAAGGGTCTCGCGCAGCTGAAACACATTGCCTTCGCTGTCCATGGCATTGCAGACCGCAAAGCCGGGGCCTTGCCAGCGCTCGTCGAACACCTGACCGCCCAGCGCCTGCGCGACGCTTGCGGCCTCGGCGATCGCGGGCACGGTGACGAAAAACTTGAGCGCCACATCGGCACGGCGCTGCGGCGGCTTGCCGACCTGGACCCGCGCCGCGATCTCGGCAGGCAGGGCGTGAATCAGCAGCTGCAGGGCGGCGGACTCCAGCACGATGATGTGCTCATCCTCATGCAGCCGCTGCATGTCCAGCACCTGTTCATAAAAGCGCGCCAGGGCCTGGAAGTCCTTGGCATAGATGAGCACACCAGCAGCAGCGGGACCGGGCATCGTCAGCTCCTCAAAGAGTCTGACTGTATCCCGTTCACTTGATTCCCGCGCGCATGAAGCTCTGCACGAACTGGCGCTGGAAGATGAGAAAGGCAAGCAGCAGCGGTCCCGAAGTCATCAGCGTCGCTGCGCAGATGGTCGACCATTCCACGCCTGATTCCACGCTGGAGAAAACCTGCAGTCCCACGGTGAGCGGACGCGCCTGCACGCTGTTGGTGACGATCAGCGGCCAGAGGAAATTGTTCCAGTGAAAGCTCACCGAGACCAGCGCAAACGCCGTGTAGACCGGCCTGGCCAGCGGCACGTAGACACGCCAGAGAATCTGTAGCGTGCTCGCACCTTCCACGCGCGCCGCCTCGTCCAGCTCGCGCGGTATGCCCATAAAGGTCTGGCGCAGCAGGAAGATGGCAAAGGCCGAGGCGAAATACGGAAGGCCCATGCCCACCAGGGTATCGACCGCGCCCAGCCTGGACATGGTCTGATAGTTCGCCACCAGCAGAATGTCCGGCATGATCATCAGCTGTACCAGCA
>NZ_SPEY01000006.1 GCF_009360615.1 Comamonas sp. | reverse complement strand
CGCTCGCCCAGCCTGGCCAGCAGCAGCGCGTCGGCGCTGCCAACAGGGCGGGGCAGGTGAAAGCGTTTACCGGGGGTGAGCTTGGGCAGTTGCATGGATTTTCACAGACAAACGCAGGCAGCGACGCGCAGGAGCGGGCTGGGTGCAAAAAATGGGGACAGATTGAATGCGGACGAGTCCGGCCATCGAAGGCAGGGCTCACAGCCCAATCAGCGCGGAGCTGAGGGTTGGCGGCGCATTCACTCAAAATGGGGACACCTCAAGGCGATGCAAGCCCAAAGCAGGTCGTCGATGGGTTTCGCGGGCTTTCGGATGGAATGCTGATTCTAAAATACTGTGCATGACAGATCGGTTTTTCTCGCCGGAGTCCATCACGGACGACCAGGCAAGCGCTTCGGCGGCGTCGCCAGCCACTGAACCCCGCTGCTGGGGGCTGGTTCCCTGCGCGGGCGTCGGTCTGCGCGCCATTGCCGCAGATTCCCCGGCCCCCGAGCTGCCCAAGCAATACCAGAACGTTGCGGGCCAGCCCATGGTCATGCACACGCTGTCCGCCCTGTTGGCGGTGGAGCGCATGCACCGGGTTCTGCTGGTGGTCTCTGATTCCGATGGGTTCTGGCAGGGGCGCGCCATGGACACCCGGCTCGGCATTGCTGCCTGTGGCGGAGCCACCCGTGCCCAGACCGTGAGCAACGGCCTGCAGGAGTTGCTGCGCATGGGGGCCAGCGGCGAGGACTGGGTGCTGGTGCATGATGCGGCGCGCTGCCTGGTCACGCCGGCCCAGATCGATGCCTTGATCGATGCCTGCCTGCCCGATGCGGTGGGAGGGCTGCTGGCGCTGAAGCTGCCCGACACCCTCAAGCAGCAGTCCGCCGACGCGGGTCCGGCGCGCGTGGCCCAGACGGTGGAGCGCAGCGACAAATGGCTGGCTCAGACGCCGCAGATGTTCCGTATCGCGGCCTTGCTGGCGGCGCTGCAGGCGGCGGGTGCTGCGGTTACCGACGAAGCCAGCGCCATGGAGCTGGCCGGTCACTCACCGAGACTGGTGCCGGGTGGTGCGCAGAACTTCAAGGTGACATATCCCGACGACTTCGCGCTGGCCGAGGCCGTGCTGCTGCAGCGCAAGGCGCGTGGCTAGACGGTTTGGCATCGGCAGGGCTCGCGCGTACCGGAGCGCACGGTGGGCATCGCCATCGGCAGAATGCCGTGCCCGACCCGGAACGGCACAGATAGTATTTAATTTGATAGCGCCTTGTAATTTATGGGCAAGGGTTTGACAAGGATTTTTATGAATTTTCGTATTGGTGAAGGCTGGGATGTGCATGCCCTGGTTCCAGGGCGCAAGCTGATTCTCGGCGGTGTCGAAGTGCCTCATACCCTGGGGCTGCTCGGCCACTCTGATGCCGACGTGCTGCTGCACGCGATCACCGATGCGCTGTTCGGCGCTGCGGCGCTGGGCGATATCGGCCGCCATTTCTCGGATACCGACGCGCAGTTCAAGGGGGCGGACTCCGCCGTGCTGCTGGCCGAAGCGGCACGGCGCGTGCGCGCCAAGGGCTTCGAGATCGGCAATATCGACAGCACCATCGTGGCCCAGGCACCCAAGCTGGCACCCCATATCGAGAAAATGCGCGAGCGCATTGCCCAGGTGCTGGGCCTGGATGTGGAGCAGGTCAACGTCAAGGCCAAGACGGCCGAGAAGCTGGGGCCCGTGGGCCAGCAGCAGGCCATGGAGGCCCGTGCAGTGGCCTTGCTGGTTCGGGCTGGCTGACCCTGCTTGGCAGCATGGCCGCGGCGAATGCCGCTCATGAATCGCCGTAGAGGGCTTGCACTTCGGCCCCGGTCAGGGTCGGGGTGTCATTGGCCAGCGCGTAATAGTCGGGCTTTTCGTCGATATAGATCTGCTGCGCCAGTTTCAGGTCCCGGGCGTCCTGGAACAGTCCGGCGGACAGAAAATGCTCGTTGCTGGCCAGCAGGCGGTAGAAGAGGTGGGTGCCGCAACTGCTGCAAAAAACCCGCTCGGCCCAGGGCGAGGATGCATAGCGCGTGACCGGGCCGCTGGTCTGCACTGCCGTGCCGCCATGCAGGGTGAAGGCGGGGCCTTCTCCCCAGCGTCGGCACATGCTGCAGTGGCAGACATGAACTTCGTGGGTGTCGGGTGCGGTGACGAGAACGGCTTTGCACAAGCATCGGGCTTGCATGTTGAACTCTCCGGCAGATGGTTGAAAAGGCGATGCCGATTGTGCATGGAGGCGGGCCGATTCAATCTTCCCCAGCTTCCTCGTCTTTCTTGTCGCGTGGCAGATTGCGCTTGACCTGGGGACGCTGAAGGCGCTGCTCGGGTGCCGCACCGGCCGTCACGCCCATGGCGCGCTGCAGCTGCAGATGCGCGACCAGACCGCCGGTCGATGAGTTGGACAGGGCAAACATGCCGCCCATGCGCTGAACCGTCTTGTCCACGATGGACAGCCCCAGGCCCGCACCTGCGGCAGCCGTGCGCGCAGTGTCGCCGCGGAAGAAGGGCTGCGTCAGGCTGGCCAGCTGCTCGGCAGGCACGCCCTTACCATGGTCGCGGATGCGGATGACCACCCATTTCTCGCTTTCCTTGGCCACCACGTCCACCTCGGTCGTGTCGGTGGACGGGGTCTTGCCGTAGCGGCGTGCATTCTCAAAGAGATTGGAGATCACGCGTGCCAGCTCCACCTCGTCGGCCATGACATAGAGATCCTCCGGCACGTTCATGGTGATCTGCAGTTCGCGGTGGTCCTGCACGGCATAGACGCAGGAGGCGACCACGGCATGCAGGTCCACGGGGCTGAGCATGACGCGATGATCGGGGCGGGCGTAGTCCAGGAATTTGTCGATGGTGGCGTCCAGCTGCACGATGTCGGCCACCATGTGCTCGCGCGCCACATCGTCATAGACGCTCATCTCGGTCTCCAGGCGCAGCCGTGCCAGCGGCGTGCGCAGGTCGTGGGAGATGCCGGCCAGCATCACGGCGCGGTCCTGCTCCAGCTTGGCCAGCTTCTGCGCCATGCGGTTGAAGCCGATGTTGACCTCGCGGATTTCACTGGTCACGGCTTCCTCGTCGAGCTGGCTGGCGTCGAAGTCGCCCTCGCGCACGCGGTTGGCCGCATAAGACAGCTGCTTGAGCGGCCGGTTGATCAGGCGGGCAATGGCGGCTGCACCGATCAGCGACAGCAGGGCGGCGGTGATCAGCCAGATCAGCCAGGTCTGGCCGCTGGCGGGAGTGAAGCGCGACTGATCCATCAGCATCCAGTTGCGGTCGCCGTTGATGGTGAAGCCCACCCACAGGCCGGGCTCCCCGTTGACGCTGCGCGCCACCACGGTGCCGTAGCCCAGCCGCGTGGTCAGCTCCTCGGTCAGCTTCTGCCCCAGGGCGTTCTGTTCCAGCAGCTCGAAAGAATCTCCAGGCTCGCGGGGCAGAATGCGCACGCCTTCCTGGTCGGCCATGGTCTTGATCAGGGAGACACGGTTGATCGCGTCCGAATGCTCGAGTGCAGCGCGGCTCAGGTTGACCAGTGAGGCCACTTGCTTGGCCGTCTGCAGCGTGCGCGGCTCGAAATCCAGCGCCCGCAATGTCTGCAGCCAGGCCAGGATGCTTCCCACCAGCAGCAGGGCCAGCAGGCAGAAAGTGCGCCAGAACAGGTTCAGCCCCACAGGGGAGCGCGCCGTGCTGCGCCGCTCGTACTCCAGGGGTACGGGGCTGGTGGCGTCGGGCGGCGGATGGTGAAAAGCGCTCATGAACAGCAATGCGGAAACAACTGAACCCGAGGGTACGCCCAATATGGGGAACTCGGGTTACGGTTTGTCCAAAAAGTGTCTATCTGGTGGTGATTGTCGAAAGAGCTTGACTTACGGCCGGCATCCAAGCGCAACAAGCCGCGCAGGGGGCGGCTTGTTGCAATGGAGGCGGGCAGTATCAGTTCATGCCATCGGGTACGAACACATAGCCCACGCCCCAGACGGTCTGGATATAGCGTGGTGCGGCAGCGTCCTCTTCGATCAGCTTGCGCAGGCGCGAGACCTGCACGTCCAGGCTGCGGTCGAAGGGCTCGAACTCGCGGCCACGGGCCAGCAGGGCCAGCTTTTCTCGCGACAGCGGCTGGCGCGGGTGGCGCACCAAGGCCTTGAGCATGGCGAATTCGCCCGTGGTCAGCGGCAGCTCCTCGCCATTCTTCTGCAGCACGCGGGTGCCCAGGTCGAAGGTGAAGGGGCCGAAGGTGACCACTTCGTTGTCGCCCGAGGGCGCGCCCGGCGCTTCCTGAGGCGGGCGGCGACGCAGCACGGCATGGATGCGGGCCAGCAGCTCGCGCGGGTTGAAGGGCTTGCCCAGATAGTCGTCGGCACCTACTTCCAGACCCACGATGCGGTCCACGTCCTCGCCCTTGGCGGTCAGCATGATGATGGGCGTGCGGTCGTTGGCCGAGCGCAGGCGACGGCAGATGGACAGGCCGTCCTCGCCGGGCATCATCAGATCCAGCACGATCAGGTCGACAGTCTCGCGCAGCAGGATGCGGTTGAGCGCCTTGCCGTCCTCGGCAATCATGATCTCGAAGCCTTCCTGCGTCAGATAGCGGCGCAGCAGGTCGCGGATGCGTGCATCGTCATCCACCACGAGGATCTTGTCAGTACGGTTGTTCGTCGTTGCCATGATCGTCCTTGTCGATTTATTTGTAACTGGCCCATTGTTATCGCTAGATCCGAAAAATCCAGCAAAACAAGCCCAAGTCTTGCTACTTGTTACGATTGTTGCGTTTGTATATAGAACAATAAATGTTTCTTGAGGAACTTTTCACGAGTATTTTGCCCTATTGTTTCAGTGTTTGTTCTATTGGTGTGTCTAATGTTGGCTATTCGTACATAAAGTCACACTCTGGGCTGACAGACAGCACCGCAGCGACTTTGCGCAATGGTGAAATGCATATGTATCTGCATGGCCTGATTTACTTACAAGGTGAACCGCATGAATCAATTTTCCAAGTCTTCCTCTTCCTCTCGCACTGCGGCTGCCGCGCTCGCGCTGGCTGCGGCCTGTGCCGGTGGCAATGTCTGGGCGCAGGCCGCAGCGCGTGACGCGCAAAGACCTGCCAATGTGGTGCAGCTGTCGGCCGAGGGTACGGTGGGGGTCAAGCAGGACTGGATGACGGCGACGCTGTCTGCCACCAAGGATGGTCGCGATGCCGCTTCGGTGCAGTCCCAATTGCAGAAGATCGTGGAGTCCGCCATGACCATGCTGCGCCATGATGCGCAAGGCGGGCAGA
This sequence comes from Comamonas sp., assembly GCF_009360615.1. Lineage (GTDB taxonomy): Bacteria > Pseudomonadota > Gammaproteobacteria > Burkholderiales > Burkholderiaceae_C > Comamonas. The sequence goes on along the minus strand of NZ_SPEY01000006.1, from coordinate 146,014 downwards.
TGGAGCTGAGCACGGGCAATTTCTCTATCTCGCCGCGCTATGGCAACAACGGCAAAATCGAAGGCTGGCAGGGTCAGGCCGAAATCGTGCTGCAGGGGCGTGACTTTGTGCGCATCACCCAGGCGGCGGCCAAGGTGCAGGACATGACGCTGGCCGGCATGGGTTTCGGCCTCTCGCGCGAGGCGCGGGAGAAGGTGGAGGGCGAGGCGCAGGCCAAGGCCATCGAGAACTTCCGCCAGCGTGCAGCGGCCATCTCCAAGAGCTTCGGCTTTGCGGGCTACAGCCTGCGAGAGGTCAGTGTGAACAGCAACGGCGGCAGCGTGCGCCCCATGCCGCGCCCGCGCATGATGAGCATGGCCAAGGCCAGCTATTCCGACGCCGCACCCGTGCCCGTGGAGGCGGACCGCGCTGAGGTGACAGTCACTGTCGGCGGCTCGATTCAGATGCAGTGATCGAATCTGCGCCGGGTTCATTTGAAAAGGAGCAACCTGCGTTGCTCCTCTTTGATTTTCATCATGATTTAATGATGAATATGGCTTGAGGGAAGCGCCAGATGCTATCTAATTAGTAGAAGCATGGGCGCAGGCCTCTCGGTGGCTACTGAGCAGCCCAGCCGCCGTCCATATTCCATGCCACGCCGCGTACATTGTTGGCCGCAGCCGAGCAGAAGAAGACGGCCAGCTCGCCGAGCTCTTCGGGCGTGGTGAATTGCATCGACGGCTCTTTCTCGCCCAGCAACTTTCGGGTGGCGTCTTCATTGCTGATGTGCTGGGCGGCGGCCTTGGCATCCACCTGTTTCTGCACCAGTGGCGTCAGAACCCAGCCGGGGCAGATGGCGTTGCAGGTCACGCCGGTGGTGGCGTTTTCCAGCGCCGTCACCTTGGTCAGGCCGACGATGCCGTGCTTGGCGGCGACATAGGCCGATTTTTCGGCCGAGCCGACCAGACCGTGCACCGAAGCCACATTGATGATGCGGCCCCAGTTGGCCTGCTGCATGGCGGGCAGTGCCAGGCGCGTGGTGTGGAAGGCGCTGCTGAGATTGATGGCAAGGATGGCATCCCACTTCTCCACGGGGAAGTCCTGCACCTTGGCCACATGCTGGATGCCGGCGTTGTTGACCAGGATGTCGACGCGGCCGAACTCGGCGCTGGCGTACTTCATCATGGCCTCGATCTCGGCGGTCTTGCTCATGTCCGCGCCGTGGTAGCCGACCTGGATGCCGGCCGACTTGCCGGCATCCAGTACCTGATTGCGGGGTGTTTCGACATCGCCAAAGCCGTTGAGCACGATGTTGGCCCCCTGACGTGCGAGCGCGATGGCGATACCCAGGCCGATTCCGCTGGTCGATCCTGTCACGAGAGCGGTTTTGCCTTTCAACATGGACATACAAGGTCTCCGAATGAATTACGATGCGACACAGCCATTATCGGCCCCGGTCCTGAAAACACGTTCTCCATGAATCAACCTACGCTGAATTACGTATCGTGTCCCGGAGCCTCTGCAATGGCTCCCACCTGGGCCAGCGCTCAGCGCCGGGAGCAGCTTGGGGCTCAACCCGAGGGCACCCACCGCATGGCGTACTGGGAGTGGAACCGTACCGGCAATCCAAGACATCCTCATGTCATCGTCTGCGTGCATGGCCTTTCGCGCCAGGGGCGGGACTTTGATGTGCTGGCCGCCGAGCTCAGCCGCTTTGCCCGCGTGATCTGCCCCGATGTGGTGGGACGCGGCGAAAGCGACTGGCTGGCCGACCCCATGGGTTATCAGCTGCCGCTGTACGCGGCCGATATGTTGGCGCTGCTGGCCCGGTTGCATGCTCAGGCGCCGATTGAAACCCTGGACTGGGTCGGCACCAGCATGGGCGGCCTGATCGGCATGGGCATCGTGGGCCAGCCCGGTCTGCCGCTGCCGGTGCCGGTGCGACGGCTGGTGCTCAACGATGTCGGCCCTGCGATTGAGTGGGAGTCGCTGGAGCGCATTGGCTCCTATGTCGGAAAAAGCTTGCAATTTCCCAACTTCGAGAGCGCTGCCGCCGCCATGCGCTTGATTTCCGAGGGATTCGGCCCACATAGCGATGAGCAGTGGTGCCGGCTCTCGCAGGCCATGATCAAGCCAGATCCCCAAGGGGGCGTGGTGCTGCATTACGACCCCCGTATTGCGGTGCCCATGGCCCAGATGACGCGTGAGACCGCCCAGGCCGGTGAGGCCTTGCTCTGGCAGCTTTACGACCAGATCACGGCACAGGTCCTGCTTGTCAGAGGGGCCGAGTCCGATCTGCTTTCCAGACGTACCGCCCAAGCCATGACCGAGCGTGGCCCCAGAGCGCACTGCGCGGAACTGGAGGGCGTGGGACATGCTCCAACGCTGGTCGTGCCGGGACAAGTGGCTTTGATACAAAAGTTTTTACAAGGGGATAAGGGCCTGCCAGCGAGCATCAGTCTCGCGCAGCAGGCCCAAGAGGAAGCTGCATGAAGACCAGCGATACCGTAACCACCGTCTCTGACGCCGCACCCAAGCTCACGGAGCCCACGCCGCATCTGATAACCGCCACCTCCGAGGTTCTGCCCGATCAGGTCAATGCGCTGGCACGCGCCCGTGCCTTCGCAGAACCGCTGATCGCCGGCGAAGTCATGGAAACCGGCGAGAACACCCTGACCCACGCCGACGCCGTTGCCGCCATCCTCAAGAAGATTGGTGGCTCGGAAACCATGCAGGCAGCCATTTATCTGGTGCACGCCAGCGTACACCTGAACAAGCCGCAGGAAGTGATTGCCAAGGCGTTTGGCGATAATTTTGCGACCCTGGCGGTCGAGACCATCAAGCTCATCCGTGTGCAGCAGCAGGCCCGGGATGCCGAGTTGAGCAGCCAGCATGTCGATGGCGTGGCAACGCAGACCGAGAATGTGCGCAAGATGCTGCTGGGATTCTCGCGGGATCTGCGCGTGGTGCTGTTGCGCCTGGCGTCGCGCCTGCAGACGCTGCGCTACTATGCGGCCGAGAAGAGTCCGGTCTCGCCCAGTATCGCGCGCGAAGCGCTGTATGTGTTTGCGCCGCTGGCCAACCGTCTGGGCATCTGGCAGATCAAATGGGAGCTGGAAGATCTGGCCTTCCGGTTTCTGGAGCCCGACACCTACCGCCAGATCGCACGTCTGCTCGACGAAAAGCGGGTCGAGCGCGAAGCCTATATGGAGCAGATGCGCGCGCGCCTCGAGGCCGACTTGCGTGCGCACAGCATCAGCGCCTCCGTTCAGGGGCGTCCCAAGCACATCTACAGCATCGTCAAGAAGATGCGCGGCAAGTCGCTGAGCTTTGACCAGCTCTTCGATATCCGAGCCATGCGCGTCATCGTGCCCACGGTCAAGGACTGCTATGCCGCCCTGTCCTGGGTGCATGAGCAGTTCACGCCCCTGGAAAAGGAGTTTGACGACTATATCGCCAAACCCAAGCCCAACGGCTATCAGTCGCTGCACACTGTGGTGCGCGATGAAACCGGTCGCACCATCGAGATCCAGATCCGTACCCAGGCCATGCATGATCATGCCGAACATGGCGTGGCCGCGCACTGGGCCTACAAGGAGGCTGGCACCAAGGGCTATGCGGGCGTGTCGGCCTCCAGCGAATATGACGCCAAGATTGCCGTGCTGCGTCAGTTGCTGGCATGGGGCAGCGATCTGACGGGATCGGCTCAGCGTGGACTGTTCGAGGATCGCATCTATGTGCTGACGCCCGATGCGGCAGTGATCGAGTTGCCGCAGGGAGCCACGCCGGTGGACTTTGCCTACTCGGTGCACACCAGCCTGGGCCATCGATGCCGTGGTGCGCGTGTGGACGGAGCCATGGTGCCGCTGAACACGCCGCTGGAAAGCGGCCAGACGGTGGAGATCAACACGGCCAAGGAGGACCGCCCCTCCCGCGACTGGCTCAATGCCGAGCTCGGTTACCTGGTCAGCAACCGGGCCAAGGCCAAGGTGCGGGCCTGGTTCAATGCCCAGGCCACGCATGAAACCGTGTCGCGCGGGCGCGAGGCCGTCGAAAAGCTGCTGCAGCGTGAGGGCAAGACGGCGGTCAAGCTCGAGGAGCTGGCGGCACAATTGGGCTTCAAGTCTGCCGATGCGCTGTTTGAGGTCGTAGGCAAGGACGAGTATTCGCTGCGCAATATCGAAGTCGTGCTGCGACCCAGCGAAGAGCCATCCGAGGAAGATGCGTTCAGCCCGGTGCGCAAGGCACGTGGTCATGACTCCTCGCGGGGGGGCGTGCTGGTGGTGGGCGTCGATTCGCTCATGACGCAGCTGGCCAAATGCTGCAAGCCCGCTCCGCCGGACGAGATCGGCGGCTTTGTGACACGTGGCAAGGGCGTGAGCGTGCACCGCTGCGATTGCTCGAATTTCCGCGAGATGAAGGCCAAGAGCCCCGAGCGCGTCATCGAGGTCGACTGGGGCACTCCCAAGCATGTGGAAAAGGGCGGACCGGTGTATCCCGTGGACGTCGCAGTGGAGGCGGCCGACCGCCAGGGCTTGCTGCGTGACATCTCGGACGTGTTTGCACGCGAGAAAACCAATGTCATCGGTGTGCAGACCCAGTCCGTCAAGGGAACGGCATGGATGACCTTCACCGTGGAAGTGGCGGACTCTGGGCGTCTCAACAAGGTGCTCGGCATCGTCGCCGGTGTCTCCGGCGTTCGCTCGGCCAGAAGGCGCTGACATCAGTTCCGATTGCAGCTGTCGGTGCGTGATGACAAGAAAATGTTAGCTCTCAAAAAATGAGTGGGAAACCCGTGCTACAATTGCTTCATCGAACAGAACAACAGGCGCGTAGCTCAGCTGGTTAGAGCACCACCTTGACATGGTGGGGGTCGTTGGTTCGAGTCCAATCGCGCCTACCAACGTGCAGACAAAACCAGAGTCTGCAGCAAAAACATCCCGCTCCATGCGGGATTTTTTGTTTTTGGGGTTCGAGCGCTTGTGTCGTATCGACTGGTCATCGGTGTTTCTGAGGCTGCTCTTTTGCGCGAAAAGGTTTGTATCTGCCTGACAGAGACCTTATCTGCACATCCGCGTCACAGTGTCTCCTGCCTGACCTCATCAACTGCTGCGTGATCCGAGGCGCTCGCCGAGAGGCCCCAGACCCACGCCCGGCAGCAGCGGAAAGCGCTGCTTGTCTGCTTCAGGCCGGCCGCAGAACTCCAGAGGCGGCTGGCTGAAATATCGACGGAACGTCAGTGACGAGGCCGGTGGCCGCATCTGCGGCAATGCCTGCAGATCAAACGCTGTGGCTGCAGGCCGCTCGGACTGCTCAGGCACTGCTACCAGGTATGCGCATAGCTGATTCGAATGACGGTGCCAGCTGCAGGAAGGCGGCTGGTGTTGTTGTTGCTGCGCAGCAGCTGGCTGTACAGCGGGAAATAGTGGCGGTTGAACAAGTTTTCCACGCCCAGTGAGACGCGGTTCCTCGGGTCGATCTTCCATTGGCTGATCAGGTCCACCGTGGTGTAGCCCTTGGTGTCGTAGCGGCCGAAGCTGGTCCTGCCGTCCAGGCGGTAATCCTTGGAAGCATAGGAAGTCGCCTGGACTCGATGGCTCCAGCGGGCGCTGGGGCGATATTCCAGATAGGCAGTCAGCTTCAGAGGTGGAATGCGATAGCCCGTCATGCTTTGATAAAGGCCCGAGCCCTGTGGCAGCTCGCGTCCTTTCATCCAGGTCAGGCTGCCGCCGCCGAGCCAGCGGTCATCGTCGCTGAAATAGTCCAGGCTGGCTTCGAGTCCGTGGATTTTTTCCTTCGTTCGCAGGAGGGTGAGCCCGTTGTTGAAGCTCTGCACGGCACCGAGGTCGGACCGTGATTGGAAGGCCCCGAGGCTGGCGATGACGTTCGAGAATTTCCCGCGCCAGCCGATGTCCACAGTATTGGTCTTGACGGCCTGCAGATTGGAGTTGCCGATATCGAAGCCTGCCGTGGCATTGCGCACCACGACCCCGATATCGGGCAGCTCGAAGCCCTGGCTGTATGAGGCATAGAGCTCGTGTCCTTTGGTGGGCGCGAAAACCGTGCCCAGGTTATAGGTCCACGAACCATATTTGACGGTGCCGCCCGCCACCGACTGGGGATTGGGCAACTTCGATTGCGACAAGGGGGTGAAGTCGCTGAAGCTGGCATGGGCGCGGTCGTAGCGGGCGCCGCCTTCCAGCGACCATTGGTCGGTGAATTTGTGCTGCAGCTGCGCAAAGGCTCCGATGCTGCGCGTGGTGACCGGCGGCATGTAGGTCAGGCGTCCGATCTTGTGGAACACCAGGCCTTTGCTGGCGTCGTAGGCTTGGGGGTCAAAGATATCGATCGGCATGTCGGTGCGCTCGTGATGGAAGTCCGCACCCCAGATCAGCAGGGAATTTTTCTCCTGTCCCAGCGGCGTCTTGATGGTCAGGCGTCCGCCGAAGACATCGGAGTTCTGCATCGATTGATCGACGTTGGCACCCCGGACCGCGACGGCTCGGGCGTCGAAGGGTGCAAAGCGCGTGTAGAAATCCCGGTAGTAGAGCTGAGCCGCGAGGGTGCTGCCTGCGAGATCGCGGTTCTCGTAGTCAAGTCCCAGCATGGTGTTCCTGATCTGGTTCTGATCCGCAAGCACCAGGCCCTTGACCGGCCTGGCGGCAGCGCTGCCTGCGGGCAGGCGAGCCACCGAGGGGTCGGACGCATAGTCCGTGTTCTGGCTGGCGTTGTAGTGGCTGGCGGAAAGCTGCAGCCGTTGGTTTGCATCCAGCTTGAAGCCTATCTTGGCCGATGCGTTGTAGATGCCGGAGTCGAACAAGTCTCCCTGGCTGGGCTCGGGGGCGATACGGTTTCCCTTGGCGTCGAATGAGCCGCCAAGATGCTTGGCACCTAGGCTGACCGAATAGTCGACGACCTCGCCACCGCCCGACAGGTAATGCTGGACTTCGGCACCGAGCCCTGCACCCTTGGGCCTGAACAGCGGCGACGATCCGGTCACCACCGTCTCGGCCCTGGTCTCGCCCGACGGGCGCTTGGTGCGCACGGAGACGATACCGCCTGCCGCCCCGCTGCCGTAGATGGCACTGCTGCCTCGCAGCACCTCGATCTGTTCGATGTCGGCAGGATTGATGTTGGCGAGGTTTCTCGAGGAGTCGCGGTTGGTGTTCAGCGGAATGCCGTCGACCAGGATCAGCATGTTCCGGCCGCGCAGCGTCTGTCCATAGTCCGTGATGGTGTGGCTGGAGTCCGCCATGCCCGGAACCACCTTGCTGAGCACGGTCGCGAGGCTGTCCGAGCCCTGTCTGAGCTGCTGTACCTCTTCGCCTTCGAGAAGACTGATCTGCCGAGCAGGGGCCACGAGATTGTTCTGGGTGCGAGCCGTCACCGTCACGGCTGCGAGTTCCGGTGCACCGGATGTGTCCGCAGATGCGGAGATATCGGCCTGAAGATTGGAAGCAGCAGCCGCTGCCTTGGCAGCCGGTGCGGCTTCCAGTGCGTAGTTGCCCGTGCCCACCCGGCGGACATGCAGTCCCGCTGCGCTTTCCAGCAAGCGCTCAAAGCCGCCCTCGATGGTGTGGTAACCCGACAGACCGGGGGTCCGCAGATTCTTGAGCGCGTTCAGGTCAAGGTTGAGGTTGACGCCTGCCTCAGTGGCAAACTCCATCAGTGCGGGACCGAGCGGACCCGCAGGGATCCGATAGGTCTGCTCTGCGGTGCGGGCTACCGGCTCTGCGGCGTGGGCCGCAGGCGTGTACAGGCCCAGTGTCGCGGTACCCAGGGCAGCGGCCAGTGCGCCATTGACGGCGAGGGTGACCGTGTGTGCCGGCTTGGCAGGGGAATGTGTGTCGGAGTTCGGTGAGCGCTTTGCAGGCATGGTTGTCAGTCCTCGTTGGCTATCAATGAATGGGTCTTGATGTGCTTGACAGGCGAGAATGAAAAACCGGACAGCAATGGACAAAAATGGTGAGTCGGGCTGGGTTTCGGCATGCCGGCGTGGGGCCGGGGTGCTTCAGGAGCGAGTGAGCGTCACCCAGTAGCGCGTGCGCTCCTGCGCGCGTACCGGGAGGGTCTGTGTCAGCAACTGCAGAATGCGATCGGTGTCGCGAAGCTGGAATACCCCTGAAACGCGCAGCTCGGCCACTTCGGGGTCGCATCGCAGCACGCCCTGGCGGTAGCGTTGCAACTCTGCCAGGAAGTCGACCAGACGCATGCTGTGCGCATGCAGCACGCCTCGGACCCAGGCGTCGGCCTGGGGCGGCAGCGGGGTGGCCGAGCCTGTCTGGAAGGCATCGAAGCTCACTTGTTCGCCGGCCTGTACGACCAGTGTCTGCGTGGCCTGGCTGGGCATCACCTGAACCGCTCCTTGCAGTACTGACAGCGCCGTGCTTTGCGCATGCTTGCGCACGATGAATCTGGTGCCCAGGGCCCTTAGCTCGCCGTCGCCGGTCTCGACGATGAACGGCAAGGACTGATAGCGGCTTGCATGAGAGGTCTGCACGAGAATCTCGCCAGCAAGATGGCGCACCCGCCGCGCCGCACTGTCGAAGCGGGCGCTGATGGCCGAGGCGGTGTTCAGCAGCACTTGGCTGGAGTCGGCCAGCATCACCTCGCGTGTTTCGCCGGTGGCCGTTCTGAAGTCCGCATTCCAGATCTGCCAAGGCAGCTGACGATAGGAGAACCAGCCCAGCATGGGCGTCGCCAAGGCAAGCGCTGTGGTACGCAGCATGCGCCGGCGATGGTTGTCCGCCCGCGCACGATCCAGTACGGCCATGCCGACTTTGGCAGGTACGCCGTCCATGCGGAACTTCAGCTGTTCCATGTGTTGCCAGATTTCCTCGTGATCGGCACTGCGCTTGCGCCATCGGAGGAGCTCGGCCAGCTCGGCTTCGCTGAAGTCGGGTGCATACTGGCGAGCCATCCAGAGCGCGGCTTCATCGAGCAGGCGGGCATTTGCAATGCGCATGTCAGGCATCCAGCATCACGCGCAGGCATTGCCGAAAGCCCTGCGCCATATAACGCGTGACCGTGCGGACACTCAGCTGCATCTGCGCTGCAATCTCGTCGTAGGACAGCCCTTCGAGCTGGGAAAGCAGAAATGTCCTGCGCACTTGGGCCGGGAGTTCGGCGAGCAATCGATCCAGCTCCTCCAGCGTCTCCAGCAGGATGGCGCGAGCCTCGGCAGACAGTGCCGTCTCCTCGGGCAGCAGATGCAGCGAGGCCAGATAGGCCTGCTCCAGCGACCTGCGCTCCAGGTGGTTGATCATCAGGCGTCTCGCGACGGTGGTGAGATAGGCTCTCGGCTCCCGGATGTCCTCGATGGGCTGCGATCTTGCGGTTGCCCAGATGCGTGTGAAAGTGTCCTGCGCGAGGTCCGCCGCATCATGGCGGTCACCCAGTTTGCGCTGCAGCCAGCCGGTCAGCCAGCGGTTGTGCAGTGTGTACATGCTGCCAAGTGCGTCACTGGCGATGCTGTTGGCTGGGGATGACACGGAGAGTCTTCTGGTGATTGGGAATCCCCGGATTCTACACAAATGATACCTATTCTCATTCGTTGGCGTGGTTCTTGCTGCATGCATGCCCCGGCACGAGCGCAGGGTCGGGACCGGAGCCTGCGAATCCCCCCGCAGACAAGGAGTGGTCCATCGAAACTGCCTGACCCCTGTTGCGGCGCTGCTGCGCAGGCGCAAGACTCCGCAGAGAAAGAGCTGGGCACGTAGGGCGGTTGGAAACGCTGGCGCGAGATCACTCCAGCTCATCGGACTTGGCGATCTGCGTTTTCAAGGTTGCTATGAATTGGGTCTCGGCAGCTTGCCGATCTGCTCCGCGTCGCAGTGCGACATACATGTTCAGGTGAACGGCAGGTTCGGTCAGCATCGCAATCTTCAAGCCTTGCTGACGGCATTCTTCCGTCATGAAGGACGGTATGACGGCGTTGCCCAGCCCCGCTTTCACCATGGCAATCATGGTGCCCAGAAAATTCATCTCTGCCCGCTCCTGCTGGCTGGTCTTGGCGTTCGGCAGATGCTTGTCAATCAGCGCCTGAATCGGGTTGGAGATCGGCAGCGCAATCATGGGCAGGCCGTCCAGAGATTTCCAGTTGCGGGTCTGGATCGCCGGGTTGCGACGCCTCTCGCCGGGACCGATGCTCATGAGCCGGAAACTGCACACGGATTCTCTGAGCAGGCCGGCGGCAGGCTTCACAAAAAAGGCAATCCCCATGTTGGCATGTCCTTCGAGCACCGCTTGCCGAACCGAGTCCAGGCTCCCGTCCATGACCTGGATTCGCACCTCGGGGTGCCTGCGTGCAAACTCAGCCACCACCTTCGGTAGCAGACAGGTGGCAATCACAGGCGTTGCGGCGATGGTCAGGGTCGAGCGAGCCGCCGAGGAGCTGCCCTGCAGGGCCACACCCAGTTGCCGCAGTTCCGCCACGACCCTTTCGGCATGGGGTTGCAGCAGCCGGCCAGCGTCCGTCAATGTCACTGCACGTGTGGTGCGCTCGAACAGTCGGACTCCGAGCTGGCGCTCCAGTTCCTTGACCAGCATGCTGACCCCCGACGGCGACAGATGAATGCGCTCAGCCGCTGCCGCAAAGCTGCCGCACCGGCATATCTCGAGAAACGCCTGCAGTTGACGGCTTCCCACATTAATCAGCTTTGATGATGAATTCACCAGAAATTCCCGTTTGATTCAGATCAATGAACGCAGTGCAATTGCAGCACAGAAAACAAGGAGACATCATGCACACCTCTTGGGAAGGACGGCCGGCCTTCAGCCGCCGCAAAGCACTTCTTGCCCTGGCAGCCGCTGCCGCCACGGGTTCACCCGGACGTTCGGCATTCGCGAATACGCAAGCTCCCGTGCGGCTGGTTGTGCCGTTCACGCCAGGCACAGGCATCGATCTGATTGCCCGGGTCATCGGTCCCAAGCTCTCGGAGCGCTTTCAGCGCCCCTTCATCGTGGACAACAAGCCAGGGGCCTCGGGCAATATCGGTACCCTGGAGGTAGTCCGGTCCACTCCCGACGGCGCGACTTTGCTTGTTACCGTGAATACGTTGGTGATGAATACCGAGCTCTACCCCAAGATGGGCTATAGCCCGGTTCGCGATCTCAGCGCCATCAGCCAGACCAGCGTAGGTCAATTGGTGCTTGTCACGGGCTCTCAATCCAGGATCACGGATCTGAAGGAACTCATCGGCTATGCACAGAAAAATCCTGGCGTTCTGAACTATGGCTCGCCCGGTGCGGGAACCCCTCACCACCTGGCAACAGAGCTGCTCAAGAGCAAAGCCAGGATATCGCTCACACATGTCAGCTATCGCGGCACGGCCCCGGCCTTGACGGACTTGCTGGGTGGGCAGATTGATCTGATGTTTCTCCCTATCCACGTTGCTTTGCAGCACATCAAGGCAGGCAAGCTCCGTGCGCTTGCGATCAGTTCAGACACGCCATCCCCGCTCTTGCCTCAGGTGCCCTCGCTGAGGAGTCTGAACCTGGGCGATATGAACGTGGACATGTGGTATGGCCTGCTGGGTCCCAAGGGTCTGCCCCCAGAGTTTGTGCGCAGCATCAACGAAGCCCTGAAGGGCATTCTTGCTCAGCCTGAAGTTGCCAAAGCATTCGAGTCCCAGGGCATGACGCCCCAACACAGCACTCCCCAAGCCTTTCAGGCCTTGATCGAAGCCGATGCCAGGCGCTGGGGCAATCTCATCAAGACCCAAGGCATTACTGCCGAATAAGCCAGCCATAACAAGAAGATCAAATGAATATGAATATGCAAGTCAATCAGACACCAGCGTCAGGCAAGGATGCAGATGTAGTCATCGTGGGCGGCGGCCCCGTGGGCATGGGGCTGGCGATAGAGCTGGGTCAGCGCGGCATTCGCTGTATCGTCGTGGAGCGCTACGCCAAGCCGCAACCGATTCCCAAGGGGCAGAACCTGACCCAGCGCACCATGGAGCATTTCCACGCCTGGGGTGCGGAAAAGCAGCTTCGCGCAGCTCGCACCATTCCGCCCGAATACGGCATCGGCGGTCTGACGGCGTATGGCAGTTTGCTGGGCCCATATGCCTACGACTGGCTGCAGCGCGATCTCGTCAAGCCGTTCTATTTCAAGGCGAACGAGCGTCTGCCCCAGTATGCGACGGAAGCGGTTCTGCGCGACAGGGCTGCCGAGCTGCCCGCCATACAGACCTTGTACGGCTGGAACTTCGACACCCTGCAGCAGGACGAAGAGGGCGTCAGTGTCACGCTGTCCGAGAAGAACGGATCGGCTGGCAAGACCCTGCGCGCAAGCTATGTCGTCGGCTGTGACGGAGCACGCTCGGGCGTGCGCCAGCAAGCAGGCATCACCCAGACCAAGACCGACCATGACCGCCTCATGGTACTGCTCGTGTTTCGCTCACAGGGACTGCACAAGTTGCTCGAGCGCTTTCCCGGCAAGTCCTACTACAACGTGCTCCAGCCTGAGCTCAAGGGCTACTGGAAATTCTTCGGTCGCGTCGATCTGGGTAATACCTGGTTCTTCCATGCGCCAGTGCCACCGGGAACCACGGCAGACAACTTCGACTTCCAGGCCTATCTGGAAGATGCTGTCGGAGCGCCTTTCGATGTCGAGTTCGAGCATATGGGCTTCTGGGATCTGCGCTTCATGCTTGCCGACAGCTATCGCTCAGGCCGGGTCTTCATCGCCGGCGATGCCGCGCACAGCCATCCTCCCTATGGCGGCTATGGCGTGAACTCGGGCCTGGAAGATGCACGCAATCTCGGGTGGAAGCTGGCAGCCGTGCTGAAAGGCTGGGGCAGCGAAACATTGCTGGACTCCTATGACCGGGAACGCCGCCCGGTATTCAGATCCACCATTGACGACTTTATTGCCAAGTCCATAGAGACCGATCACCAGTTTCTGGACAGCTTTGATCCGGAAAAGGATAGGAGCGCCTTTGAAGCTGCCTGGAATCAGAGGGCGAGTGGGGCCGCAGGCGAGGTGCATGCTTTCGAGCCCAACTATGAGGGCTCTCCCATTGTGCGCAGCGCTCAGGCGTCGGCCGTAGGCAATTGCAGCGCCAAGGGCTCGCATATATTCACGGCACGTGCCGGTCACCACCTGGCTCCGGCCGCGCTCGGTGATGGTCGGAATATATTCGAGCATCTGGGGCAGGGCTACACGCTGGTGGCAGCCGATACGCCCGCGCAAACGCTTGAGACGTTTCGTTATATGGCCGACATCAAGCAGCTGCCCCTGACCATTGTCGAAACCACCAGAACGGATGAGTTCGCGCGCTATGAATCGGATGTGATCCTGGTTCGCCCGGACGCATTTGTGGCCTGGACAACCAACGCGAAGTTCCTTTCGAGCGAGGAGGTGGAAACCGTGCTCGAGTCAGTGATCTGAACATCGCGAACAGCGCGATGCGCTTCGCCACGTCCGCCTGCGGTGGTGGGCGAGACCGCCTGCAACCGGAACTGCGGTCCCGGCAGCAGGCGGCCGTACGGCTCTCAACGCGCGGACGTTCTCCGCCGAGGCCGGCCAGCTTCAGTCCATCAGCGCGCGGGTCAGCAGATCGACTCCTGCGAGGAAGTCACTGATTTCCATGGCCTCATGGGGGTTGTGAGAGCCATGTTCGTTGCGGATGAAGACCATGGCCGACGGTACGCCGGCATTGGCGAACACCGCTGCGTCATGGCCGGCACCGCTTGCCATGCGCTCCAGCTTCACGCCTTGCCCGGCGGCCGCTTCCAGACGGTTCAGCCAGGCAGCGTCCATGGTGGCTGGCTCGGTGAACAGGCGCTCGTCGAACTCGAAACGCACGCCGCGGGCGCGCTCTATGACCTGGCACTCTTCGCGCATCAGGGTGTAGAAGCGCTCCAGGGTCTGGGTGTCCTGGCTGCGCACCTCAAAGCTGAATGCCACTTCGCCGGGAATGACGGAAACAGCATGCGATTGTGCCGAGGTGGAGCAGATGCCCGTGGTCATCACCATGTCCATGCCCATCTGCAGCAGCACGCGCCAGTGTTCGTCCATGCGCGACAGCAGTTCGGCAACCGCCAGCAATGCATCCTTGCGCAACCAGCGCGGCACGGCGCCCGAGTGGCCCGTTTCACCGATGCAGCGGATCAGGTTGTGGCGGACATTGCCGCGGATACCGGTGACCAGGGCCACCGGCCAGCCGCGATTGACCATGACCGGACCCTGCTCGATATGCAGTTCCAGATAGGCTGAGACGTTCGCGAGATCGAGCAGCGGCTCGGCGCGCTCAATGGCATCGACATCGGCTCCGCAGCGCGACATGGCTTCGCTCAGGATGCCGACGCCATCGCGGTGAGGCCGCTTCAATGTGGCGGCAGGTAGCTTGCCCAGCAGGGACAGAGAGCCCAGATAGGCCTTGCCGTACCAAGCGCTTTCCTCGCCACGCAGGGCCAGCACGCGCAGCGGCGGTGCCTGTTCGTGGCGGCCGCGCAGCTGCAGCAGCATCAGCATGCCGGCGACAATGCCAGCCAGCCCGTCGAAGTTTCCGCCCTGCGGCACGGAGTCGGCATGCGAGCCAACTACGACAAAAGGCTCGGCACGGTTTTCTTCAGGCAGGCTCAGCCACAGATTGCCGGCCCGATCCCATTCATGGCTCAGACCCAGATTTTCGGCCCGATCCTCAAGTATGCGCAGCGCGGCAGTCTCGCCCTCGCCATAGCTTTCGCGGGTGACGCCAAGGCCGTCACGGGTGGCTTCGCGAATTTCCGAGAGCAAGGCTTGCGCCAGTGCGCTGGTATCCGTCAGGGTGTTGCAGGCCATCATGCTCCGCTGCCTCCGTGGCGGATGGACCAGTCCACAGGCGAGGCCGAGAAGTCCGCCAAAGTGGCTTTTTGCTCCGCACTGAGCTGTCCGCTCGCCAGCAGTGCTTCGTGCAGCTGATTCCAGGTTGCCAGGGCGTGCAGGGACAAGGCGTGATCGGCAAGTGTGCCGGCCTGGGAGGCATAGAGCGCATAGTCGAGCAGAACCAGCACGTCCTCTACCACGGGGCCGGCGCGGCGCAAGGCGGCAACCGTGCCGGCCTTGGAGCGGCCGTCGGTGGTGACGTCATCCACCAGTAGGACCTTGGCGTTGTCGGGCAGTCGACCTTCGAGCTGGGCCGTGATGTCCCAGCCGACCGGGCGCTTGCGCAGGTACAGCATGGGCAGCGCCAGTCGCTCGGCCAGCCATGCGGCAAAAGCAATGCCCGAGCTTTCGGTTCCCACGATGGCATTGATGCCGCGTGCAGCAATCAGAGGGCGCATGCAGCGGGCCGCGATGTCCATGATTTCACCGCGCAGTGCGACATCGGACATCAGGACTTGCGCATCCACATAGACCGGGCTGGCCCAGCCCGAGGTATAGATAAACGGTTGATGCGAAGCAATGCGTACAGCGCCGAGGCCGACCAGGGCCTGGGCAACGCGTGGCGCGTCGGAAGCGGAAAGAAGCATGTGAGTGTGTGTTTGCAAAGCGGGCATGTTAAGTAGCCAGGCCTGCGGCAAGAAGTGGCTAAAATTCCTCGAGCCGTTCCAAAACGAGATGGCTCGTGCTTTGTGCCTGGGCGTGACCGGGTACCTTTTGCCGAAATCCCCGGCTGCGCCTTCAAGTGCCCGCCGGCCATTGACCATGTCCGACTTCACTTCGCCGCGCAGCTTTCTGCGCCAGATCGACCTTTCATCGCTGGATCTGTTCGTGCTGATCTGCGAATGCGGCAGCATTGCGCGTGCGGCCGAACAGGGCGGCATGGTCGCGTCGGCCGTGAGCAAGCGTGTTGCCGAACTGGAATCCCTGGCGCGCACGCCCTTGCTGTTGCGCCATGCCCGCGGAGTGCGTCCGACTCCTGCCGGAGAGTTGCTGCTGGCGCATGCGCGCACGATTCTTCTGGGGGTCGAGCATTTGCGCGACGACCTGGGCGAATATGCGCGCGGCATACGCGGGCTGGTGCGTCTCAGTGCCAATGCTTCGGCTGTGGAGCAGTTTCTGCCCGAGGATATTGCGATCTTCGTGAAACATCATCCCGACATCCGCATTGATCTGCGCCAGGCGACCAGCCGCTCGGTCGCACGCGCCGTGCGCGATCACATGGCTGATCTTGGCGTCTGCAGCCCCAGCGATGAAGTCGAGGGGCTGGAGTCCATGCCCTACCGGCGCGAGCGCATGGTGCTGATCATGCCCAGCGATCATGCTCTGGCCCGCCATCAGGAGCTGGCCTATGAAGAAGCGCTGGACTATGCCCAGATCGGCTTGCGCGACAGCAGCATCGTGCAGGAGATGCTTGATCGGCAGGCCCGCGCGGGCAGGCGCATGCTGCGCCAGCGCATCGAGGTCGACAGCCTGAGTGCCATGTGCCGGATGATCGAGTGCGGACTGGGCGTGGGGGTCATGCCCGAAGGCGCCTACCAGCGCCTGGGCGAGGCACGCGCTCTGCATGCCGTGCCGCTGACCGATGCCTGGGCGGAGCGCAGCCTTCAGCTGTATGCCATCAGCTTTGCAGAGCTGCCGGCTCCGGCCCGGCATTTTGCCCAGGCCTTGATGCCGCAAGACTGAAGGCCGACGGCGCAGGCGGCGTGCCTGCCCCAGGCAGCCCATCGGGGGAACGCACGAGCTGCTCGCTGCGAGTTTCAGTTTTTCCTCGATGTCCACCGATGGTGTGCCCGCATGCCCAGTAGCATCGCGGCGACAAACAGCCAGACCTGTGGTGTGAGCGTCGCCAGATTCATCAGTGCCGGGCCGGGGCAAAAGCCTGCCAGTCCCCAGCCGATGCCAAACAGGGCGGAGCCCGTCAGCAGCGTGCGATCAATGACGGTGCTGGTCGGCAGTTGCATGGGCTCGCCCAGCAGCGCCGTCTTGCGGCGTTTGGCCCAGGTGAAGGCAATCATGCCGACCGTGATGGCGCCGCCCATGACGAAGCCCAGTGAGGGATCCCAGCGGCCGAAAAAATCGAGAAAGTTCTGCACCTTGGCGGGGTTGCCCATGCCCGAGAGAATCAGGCCCAGACCGAACACAAGCCCGCAAAGCAAGGCTGCAATATTGGGGATCATGATGTTCCTTTGTGGCGACTCAAGCGATGACATGGCGCATCACGAACACGGTGATGGCACCCGTGGCGATAAAGCACAGCGTGGCGGCCAGCGAGCGCAGTGACAGGCGCGATAGCCCGCACACCCCGTGACCGCTGGTGCAGCCCGAGCCCATGCGCGTGCCAAAGCCCACCAGCAGGCCGGCGACGATGACGAGCGCCGGGCTGGACGGAAGCGCCATGGGCGGCAGGGGGGCAAACAGCGACCAGAGCAACGGCGCTGAGACCATGCCCAGGATGAATGCCAGACGCCATCCCCACTGCTGGACGCTCGACCAGGTCGGCAACTGCAGCAGCGCTGCCGCGATGCCGCTGATGCCGGCGACCCGCCCCAGCAAGGCAATGAGCAGGGCGGCCGACAGGCCGATCAGCAGGCCTCCGGCCAGCGATGCCCAGGGCGTGAAATCACTCCACAAGATATTCATGCAGCCTCTCCAGGTTGGCAGAACAATTGATACAGGGCTTGCATCAGCTGCAGGGCCCGGGCGTCGGCCAGCTGATACCAGATGAACTTGCCTTCGCGTCGCGTGCTGACCAGACCCTCGCGCCGCAGAATGCCCAGTTGCTGGGACAGGGTGGGCTGGGACACGCCGGTCAACGATTCCAGCTCGCTGACCGTGCGCTCCTGCTGGGCGAGCTGGCACAGCAGCAGAAGCCGGTCTTCGTTGCCCAGCAGCTTGAGCATGGCCACGGCTTCGCCCGCATGGGCACGCATGGCCTGCAGATCCAGGGCGGCTTGAGCGTTGTCAAAGGTTGAAGGAGACATGGTTTCTTTCATTAAAATATTTTCATATATTATATAAAAAAGTAAACTGATTGCCGAGCCTCAGCATTTCAGTTGCACCATTCAAGGAGTTGCCATGTCCGCCAGCCTGATGCATATCGAGCCGTTTTTTGATGCCGCTACCGGCACCCTGAGCTATGTCGTTGCCGATACGGTCAGTGGTCAGGCTGCCGTGATCGACCCGGTGCTGGATTTCGAGCCGAAATCCGGAACCCTGAGCACCCGCTCAGCGGATGCATTGACCGATTTTGTGCGTGGCAGAGGCTGGCGGCTGGAGTGGATCCTGGAAACCCATGCGCATGCCGATCACCTCTCGGCGGCCCAGCATATCCGCCACCACCTGGGCGGCAAGGTGGCAATCGGTGCCCATATCCGCGATGTGCAGGCTGTGTTTCGCAAGATCTATCATTTCGAGCGCAGCTTCATGCCAGACGGCAGCCAGTTCGATCATCTGGTGCAGCATGGCGAGCGTCTGCCGCTGGGGCAGCTGCAACTGCTGGCCATGCATGTGCCCGGCCACACTCCGGCCGATATGGCCTATCGTGTCGAGGATGCCGTGTTTGTGGGCGACACCCTTTTCATGCCCGATGTGGGCACGGCACGCGCCGATTTTCCCGGCGGCGATGCGGCGACGCTCTACCGGTCGATCCGTCGCATTCTGGCGCTGCCCGAGCAGACCCGCATCTTTGTCTGCCACGACTACCCGCCTGCAGGGCGCAAGCCGCAATGGCAGACCACCGTGCAGGCCCAGCGCAGCGGCAACATCCATGTGCACGATGGCATTGGCGAGGCGGAGTTCGTGCAGATGCGCAACGCACGCGACGCCACGCTGGAAATGCCCACGCTGATCCTGCCCTCTGTGCAGGTCAACGTGCGGGCAGGCAAGTTGCCGCCTGCACAGGATGATGGCCGCACCTATATTCAGCTGCCGATCAATGCCTTTGCCGGTGACGGAAAGCTGCCGCAGGGCCTGTCGCAGTGATTACTTCTCCGGGGCGGGCCGCGCATCGCCCGCAGTGCTCCGGCGGGCCAGTTCGTTGAGTCTGAGCTGCAGGCGTACCATGTGCTCGGCGTAGACCAGCGCTTCCTGTGTGGGCAGCGGTCTGGCGACCCGTCGGGCATAGACGTCGAGCGCCCCTTGTGCCACCTCGGGGTCGTCGCTGTCCGCGTACCAGGCCCAGTCGGCCAGGTGCGAGGCCAGTTCCGGGTTGCGGTCGGCCAATGCCGTGGCCCGCCGAATCATCGGCCTGGCACCGCCTGCAAGCTGCACCAGTTCCTTGGCTTCATGGGCCAGCGGCGCCGGGCGCCAGTGCGAGGGGATATCGTCCCACCAGCCGCTGTACTCGCTGACCACCATGCGGCCGATGTCCTTGGCCGACACATAGAGCTCGCGTGCATCGCTGCGCCCGGCCAGAGCCGGCGGCAGCGCGATCTTGTCAATCACCAGATCACGGCGCTCGCCGCTGTTCAGGCCGCTCACCACCTGCCTGGCAATGCTGTCCAGCATCTGGGCTTGCGCCGGCAGGCGATCCTGGATTTCCTCCGGACTGGCGAGGGCGGGGCCGTGTGCGGGCAGCAGCAATCGGGGGTTGAGTGCAGCCATGTCCCGCAGGGCCTGCGCCCACTCCTCGGGGTAGCGCTGACGGCGTTTGCCATTGCCCGCATTGGGCAGAAAGCCCTGGAAGTAATCCGCGCTGGCCACGATCTTGCGGCCCGGCACGGCAACCCAGATCTGGTCTTCGGTCTCGCCGCGTGCATGGGTCAGCACAAAGTCTTCGCCGCCTATGGTGAGCGTGGTCTTGTCCTGGAAGGTCTCTGTGGGGCGCACTGCATCGGCCCAGGTGCGCGGCACGTCGGCCACGCTTTGCTGGTTGTTGCGCGCGATCAGGCCGTTGCTGCGCATGTCCAGCTCCATCTGGGCGATGAAGCGCTGCTCGGTCACCACACGCGGCTTCTGGTCCATCAATGCCCAGGCGCCAAAGGCGTGGTCGGCATGAAAGTGGGTCAGGATGACGGTGTGCAGCGGCTTGTTGCTGAGCTGCTTCAGCGTCTCGGCCAAGGCTGGGCCTGCGGGGGCGTAGCCGCTATCGACCAGAACCAGGCCTTCATCGGTCTCGAAGACCACCACATTGACGATGGGAAAGCGCAGCAGCCAGGTACGCGGAGCCACGGCCTCTACCTTGAGTCTGGCTCGGGCCTCTGCGATGGCGTTCTGGTCGGTTCGGCTGTACATGCTGTTGGCCACCGCATACGACAGCTCGGTGCCAAAGCCACCGCCTTCCATGATGGACCTGACCATCTGCGGATTGGCCTTGAACACCTGGGCGCGGGCAGCAAGCACGGCGGGGCTTTTCGCTCCCGAGCCCCCGCGGTCATCCTGATCGTGGGCGTTGGCCGTGCCCGCACCGAGCTGGCACAGTGCGAGGGCCGTGACGAAGGTGTGTCGGGAAAGCCTAAATGTTTTTTTCATGTTTGCCATCGCTGCATTCATTGGGCGTGGATTGGTTGAACCGGTTCGGGAGTCCACGAAGGGTCCAGCACCTCGGGCCATGGCTGGTAGGCACGGGCCATCAGATAGAACAGGTTTTTTGCGGGCGTGGGCAGCCAGTTGGCACGCTTTTCCGGGCCTGGATCCGTGGGTTGCAACCAGATGTCGAGGCTGCCGTCGGCGTTGAACTTCAGGCCCTTGGTGCGGTCGCCGATGGCGTAGCGGTTGATGGGGTTGTCCACCATGTACTGGCCTCCGGTCACGAATTCATACAGAGAGACAGACCAGAATGCATCGGCGGGCAAGCGGCCCTGGGGCAGATGCAGGCGGTAAGCCTGTCCTTTGCCGAGAGCCTGATTGTTGGTATCCACACTGGCAGCGAAATAGGTGGCTTCTGCCGCGGTCAGCCCAAGAATGCCACCCGACATGGCTGCCGACTGGGCACGCATGGCGTAGTCTGTACCAAAGCCATCCGGCAGGCGGTAAGGTGTCCAGCCGTTTCTGCGTCCAGGGTCTGCCGTCCTGCGGTCGGCATTCAGGCGATTCTTGAGCTCGTTCTTCTCGATTTCGGGGGCCAGGGTCCGCCAGCGTTGCTGCACGGAATCGGGCAGCTTGTCCCAGCGGCAGGGCTTGCCGCAGATGCCGACGCTGGCAAAGCGCTCAAGCAGCTTTTGCTCCGTGCCGGGGGGAGGGTTGCGCACCAGTGCCTCGTTGGCCACATCGACAAAGCGGCCCCAGTCCTGCGCTCGGGGCCTGAGACGCGGGCTGTCTTCGGCCGTTGGGAGCAATGGCGCGATGTGAAAGCCGTCCTGCACAGCATGGGCGGCCTCGAGGTCGTCTTCGCCGGTGACCAGCACCCGCAGATTCAGATAGACATCGCGCGTAGGCGCACGCACGATCTGGTCAACCTGGGGGACCTTGCCGCTCCAGCGAGGGCCGACCAGGGCCACGGTGCGTGCCTGGGTGCCGCCAAGGCGTCGGCCTGCATAGGAGAAGGTGTTGAGGTCTGCGCCGATCATGGCGACCACGTAATAGCGGCCATGGGTTTCGGGCAGGGACAGCAGCATGGGAGACTTTTCGAGATCCAGCCAGGCGGTGGAGTAGAACGTGTCCCGAATCGGGCCGTTGGCCCAGCGGTCCCGGGGCGTGGCCAGGTGGCGCGAGTGGCGGAAATGGTTGAGTGTGGTGGCCGTGGGCGAGTCTTTGACCTCGAGGGCTTCATGCCGCATTTTCATGAATTCCTGATAAGGGTAGGCGTAGAGCATGGCCTCGCGGATCAGGCTGTCCAGCGCCTGTTCCTCGGTGGCGACGGATGTCTGTGCATGGGCTGCGCCCAGGCAAAGGCTCAATGCAGCAGCTGCCGCGGCATGCAGCCCGGTGCGATTCGACTTTGACATGTGATTGAGAAGGTGATCTGGTGGTGATGGCCGGGCCGGAGGCTCTCTGCAGCCCGGCCCGGCCGGAACCTGTCTGCGGCGGTGCGCCATGAGGCGTGTGCCGGAGGTTCATCAAAGAGGCCGGCGCTCAGGTGCCGGCGTTGCGCGTGGCCTCAGGGGTGAACATGGAGGGATTCATGTCTCCCTTGTTGAGCACGGGGCCCTTGGGGCGCTCCTGGAACAGGTTGTAGGCCACATAGCCGCCGCCGATCAGGTCGTGGTAGAAAGCCGTGCCTGCATGCCAGGCGTTGGCATCAAACGCGTAGTAGTAATTGATGAGGCCTTGCTGCCACAGATTGCCGCGTGCATCGTAGAAGTCGCTCATCACGGCGTGGCCGGTGTCTTCGTCAAGGAAAAGCACGCGCTTGCCATAGAGATGGCGATAGCCTTCCTTGAGCGTGGCTTCCAGCACCCAGACGCGGCGCAGTTCATAGCGCATGTAGTCGGGGTTGGCATGGCCGGGCTTGAGCAGATCGGCGTACTTCACGGTATTGGCGTGAATCTTGTACGCATTGGCGGGAATGTAGATTTCCTTCTTGCCCAGATTCTTCCAGTTGTAGCGCTCGGGCGAGCCATTGAAGAGACGGTCGGAGTCAATCGTCATCTTGGCGCCCACGCCGCCGCCCATGGGCTGGTCAAAGCCGTACTCGGGGATCTGGCGCACCCGGCGTGTACCCGGGTCATAGCTCCAGCCCAGACGCTTGTCCTTGCCGAAGTTGACCGGCTCACGGCTGACGCTGACCCCGCCTTTTTCGCGCTCGGGCAGCTTGACCGCATTCATGCCCTGGGCCATGGTGCCTTCCAGCGGCTTGCCGGCCTGCTCGGGGGAGTTCAGCAAGCTCATGCTGCGGTTGTCGGCGCGGCCGAAGACGGTGGAGCCATCCTGCATCACGTAGGCGTTGTCACGCAGTGTGTGTTCGGTGAACGAGCGCAGCGGAAACAGGTTGTTGAAGGCCAGCTCCATGCCGGTCTTGGGGAAGGGGAACGGTATGGCCCCCTTGACCGCGTTGTCGGCGCCCATTCCGTCGGCGCTGATCACGGCGTTCTGCGCATTGGCTTTGGCCGAGGCACAGGCAAAGTCCGGATAACGGAAGTCGCGGTGGCCCGGATAGACGGGAATGCTGAAAGTCTTGGGGTAGCGCGCAAACATGGCCTTCTGGCCTTCGGTCAGATTGGCGGCGTACTTGGCAACATTCTCGGCCGTGATGGAGAACAGGGGCTTTTCATTGGCATAGGGGTCCACCGGGTGCTGGCCCGCATGCGGCGTGTACTGAATGCCAGGCGGCGTTCCCAGCCATTTGCCCGTGTATTCGGGCACGCCGCTGGCGGTGCCGGCCTTTTCGGCTCCGATACAGGTCAATGACTTGCCCAGCTTTTCAATTTCCTCGGGGCTGCCTTTGGCAGCGGCGGCACCAGCCATGACGGTGGTCACGGCCAATGCGATCAGGGCGCGGTAGCTCAGGTTGCTTTCCATCACGATTCCTCAAAGATGTATGTGTGCAGCATTTGCACTATCGATCTGCCCGCGAATCGGGCCCAGGTCTAGTCCAGGTCAGCTAGTCGCTGACTTGACGCCGGTCGATGAATTCAATGTTCAAGCGAGCTCTACGGCCCACCATCGCTCGTTTGGACTAGCCCGTAAGGCCTAGCGAAGTCACCTCAGAGACAGACTGCCACTCCAGCCCTTTGCTGAATCGCTAGGGCAAGGGAAAACCTGTGGCATCCGACCTCGGGAAAACCAAGATGAAAATGCGCTTGAGGGAGATCGGGCGTGTTGCTTTGGAATGCGAAAGGCCGCCATGGGCCGGGCGACCTAGGCCGCAAGGACTAGCGCGGTCCGAAGGTCCAGGTGGCGAAGTGCCTGCTTTGCTGTCAGGCCTTGCCGGTGCTGGAATCAGCTGCCGGGCATGCCGAACAGGTCATGGGCATCCAGCAGGGCCCAGGCAATCTCGGGCTTGCGCTCCAGACCCTTGCGGATCGCGGCAGGAATGCTCTGGCGGGTTTTGCGGCACAGGCCCGGCATGTCGCCGAGATCGATCTGGATGCCGCGCATGGTGCGTACCTCGTTGCTGCCGGGGGTGATGCGGATCTCCAGGCCCAGGAGTGCATGGATGCGCTGCTGCATATGTTCCAGATCGACCAGACTGCTGATGCTCTCCAGGCGCAGCAGCAGCTTTTTCTCTTCCTCGCGCGTGAGCTGCAGAATGCGCATATCCGCATCCGGCGTGCTCAGCAACTGCTCGCGCCGGCAGTCGCAGGCGCCGGGCGGGCATTCAACGCGGATCGGGACGGAGAGCGGCTGCATGAGGCGGCTGAGGAAACCAGGGTCAGATGCATTCATGCTAAGCCCTGCCAGATCGTCCCGCCAGTGGGGGACGCCCGCACAGGGCCCGGGTTGGGGGCATCCCGGCGGCGCCATAAGTGAATTCACTTGTCCCAGTTGTTCTCAGGTTTGCCTAGACTCAGGCATTATTGAGGGTTACTACTAAAAGTAGGCTGGCCTGATCTGCCGGCTTCTACCAGAACGAAGGCCTGCATTGCCCGCTGCCCGGCAGCGCAGCAGCCGGGATGGGAACAATCACTTTTCATAGCGGTAAGCGCATTATTCATGCGTGATTCGCGATATTTTTCATGATAGAAATTCGGGATTTATCCCTGACATACCAAGGCCCCAAGGGCCCGGTGCACGCCTTGCGCGGCATCAATCTGGAAATCGCTTCGGGCGAAGTGTTCGGCATCATCGGTCGCTCCGGTGCGGGCAAAAGCTCGCTGGTGCGTTGCCTGAATCTGCTCAACCGCCCCACGGATGGCAAGGTCATCGTCAACGGACGCGACCTCATGCAGCTGTCCGACGGCGAGCTGCGCGCCGCGCGCCGCGACATCGGCATGGTGTTCCAGCACTTCAATCTGCTGTCCTCGCGCACGGTCTATGACAACGTGGCCCTGCCGCTGGAGCTGGCCGGTGTCTCCAAGGACGAGATCTACCAACGCGTGACGCCGCTGCTGGAACTGGTGGGCCTGGACCATCTGGCCGACCGCTATCCGGCCCAGATTTCCGGCGGCCAGAAACAGCGCGTGGGCATTGCCCGGGCACTGGCCAGCAATCCCAAGGTGCTGCTCAGCGACGAAGCCACTTCGGCGCTGGACCCCGAGACCACGCGCTCCATTCTGGATCTGCTGCGCAAGGTCAACCGCGAGCTGGGCGTGACGGTGGTGCTGATCACCCACCAGATGCTGGTGATCAAGCAGATCGCCGACCGCGTGGCGGTGATCGACGGTGGCGAGATTGCCGAGCTGGGGCCCGTGATCGATGTCTTCACCCGCCCCCAGAAGGCGATCACCAAGAGTCTGATCGATGAAATCGTGCCTCAGCAGCTGCCCGAGTCGGTGATGACGCGGGTGAACCAGCTGGCCGCCCAGCTGCAGCCCGGCCAGCAAGGCCAGCTGCTGCGGCTGTCCTATGCGGGCGAGAGTGCCTACCAGCCGATTCTCTCGCACCTGATTCGCGAGCTGGGTCTGGACCTGTCGATCCTGCATGGCCAGATCGACGAGATCCAGGAGCAGACTTTCGGATCGCTGGCGGTCTATGCCAGCGGCGAGGCCCGCAAGATTGACGCAGCCGTGGAGCACCTGCGTGCCGGCGGTGTGCAAGTGCAGATCGTGTCCAGCAAGGATTGAGAGCGATGTTTGAGAATTTTTCGGAAATGATGCTCCAGCTGCTGCTGGATTCCTTCTGGGAGACGCTGATCATGGTCGGCATCTCCGGCCTGATCGGCGGTCTGATCGGTATTCCGCTGGGCGTCTTCCTGCGCCTGACCGACCATGGCGGCATTCTGCAGAACGGCCCGGCCAACAAGGTCGTAGGCTGGATCGTCAATGCCCTGCGCTCCACCCCCTTCATCATCTTGCTGGTGGCCATCATTCCGCTGACGCGTCTGATCACGGGCTCCTCCATCGGTACCTGGGCGGCTGTGGTGCCGCTGACGATCGCCGCGGCACCGTTTGTCGCGCGTCTGGTGGAGACTGCCTTGCGCGAGGTCGATGGCGGCCTGATCGAGGCGGCCCAGTCCATGGGAGCGACCACCGGCCAGATCGTCTGGAAGGTGCTGCTGCCCGAGGCGCTGCCCGGCATCGTCGCGGGCCTGACGATCAGCTTCGTCAGCCTGACCGGCTACTCGGCCATGGCCGGTGCCATCGGCGGCGGCGGACTCGGAGATCTCGGCATCCGCTATGGCTACCAGCGCTTTCTGCCCGACGTGATGCTGGTGGTGGTGATCATTCTGATCTTCTTCGTGCAGGCCATTCAGAGCCTGGGCGACTGGGCCGTGCGACGCCTGAGCCATCGCTGAGCCGGACGGCACCTTACCAAAATTTAAGGCAAGGGGGCAGCCCGGCACCAGGCCCCCCCTCTAGAATGCAGATTCAAAATTTTTTCGAAAGGCCGCTCGGCATTGAGGGTGGCCATGTTTTTTTCTGGGTAGACAACAGCAAATGATGGATGGTTTGATTACCGGTCGACTCACCGGCGTTCCCGAGAGTCGCGTGGATCGCAACCGCCGCCCCTACATGGTGGCCCGCATGCGGGCCAACGCAGGCGATGGCTCCTCGATTCCCGTGAATATCGTCGCTTTCGACAATGCGCCCTGCGCCGTGCTGCGCAGTCTCTCCGAAGGCGACGCGATTGCCCTGCGCGGCAGCTTCACGCCCAAGGTCTGGATCGACCGGCAAGACGAGTCCCACGCCGTGCTCGATGTGGTGGCCCAGCAGGTGCTGGCTGCGCCTTCCATGTCCGATCTCTGAGGGCCTGCCCCGCGCCACACAAGCCCGCTACCGTGAAGGAGCGGGCTTTTTTGTGGGCGCTCAGCGCGCTGCATTCAGCGCATCCGGGCTTGCATGGCAATCCGTAGTTTGCATCTGAGCAAACTGTCTAAGAAACAGCGCTCGGGCACCTGAAAGTGGCGCTACAGTCTTAGCCACTCTCAATCTTCCGTACAAGGAATCTGCATGTTGAACAAGCGCTCGCTTTTGCGCACCACATTGGCCGTGGCTGCTGCGGCCTCGCTGGGCTTTGCCGCCCAGGCCCAGGACAAGACCATCAAGATCGGCGTGACCGCCGGTCCTCACGCGCAGATCATGGAAGTGGTGAAGAAGGTCGCCGCCAAGAACGGCCTGAACCTCAAGGTCATCGAGTTCGGCGACTATGTCCAGCCCAATGCGGCACTGGCTGCCGGGGATCTGGATGCGAACAGCTACCAGCACCGTCCCTATCTGGATGCCCAGATCAAGGATCGAGGCTACAAGCTCAGCTGGGTGGCCGACACGGTGAATTTCCCCATCGGCATCTACTCCAAGAAGGTCAAGGCGCTGTCCGAGCTGCCCACGGGTGCCAAGTTCGGTCTTCCCAACGATCCCACCAATGGTGGCCGTGCGCTGCTGCTGTTGCAGACCCAGGGCCTGATCAAGCTCAAGGAAGGTGCCGGCCTGAAGGCCACCCCCCTGGATGTGGTCTCCAACCCCAGGAAGCTCAAGTTCGTCGAGCTGGATGCGGCCCAGCTGCCGCGTTCACTGGACGACCTGGAGGCCTCTACCGTCAACACCAATTTCGCGATCTCGGCCGGTCTGAATCCCAAGAAGGATGCGATCGCACTGGAGTCGGCCAGGAATCCCTATGTGAACATCATGGTGGTGCGCGATGCCGACAAGAATCAGCCCTGGGTCGCCCAGCTGATCAAGTCCTACCACTCCGACGAGGTGCGCCAGTTCATCGACAAGGAATTCAAGGGATCGGTCTTCCCGGCATTCTGATAACCCCTGAGGCGCTTTGCGCCTTTCCCAGGCCGGGCATCCCCAAGGGGGACGCAGTCGCGTTGCGCGGCGGCGCTTGCTGGCTGTCTCTGTGACGGGGTCTGTTTGACGGGTATCGAACGAAGCGCTGCACCTGCAGCGCTTTTTACTGCTCTTCATGCACTAGCTGCTAGCGCTTGTTGTTATTGGATTTCACATCAAAAATGATCTGAGTTCCATTGCGGGATGGCGCAGGCAGCTCATTTATTCAAGAGTTTCAAACCACTCTGTGATAGGGGCGCGGCTCGTGCGCGTCTGGTTGACAGGGGCTGCCTCGTCGGCCCAGCCAAGGGCCAGGCCGCAGACGATGTGCCTGCTTTCGGGCAGGCCCAGCACGCGGCGCACGGTGGCCGGGTACGAGGCCAGGGCTCCGATGGCGCAGCTGCCCAGGCCCATGGCGGCGGCAGCCAGCTGCAGGCCGTAGAGCATCATGCCCAGATCCATATAGCCACCGGGACCGTAATGGGCGTCGATGGTGACGACCAGCGCCAAGGGCGCATCGAAGAAGCGATAGTTGCGCGCAAACTGTGCTTCGCGCCCCGCGCGGTCGTCGCGCGCCACGCCCAGGGCGCCATAAAGCGCCTGGGCCGAAGCCACCTGGCGTTTGCGCAGCTGCATGGGCATGGGGCGTGGAAAGTAGGCATAGTCCTCGCATTCGGGCACATGGCTTTCAACGTCCTGCAGCAGGGCCGCAGTCAGCTGCTCGCGCATCTTGCCGCGCACGGCGATCAGCTGGCCGGGTTGCAGATTGCCTCCGCTGGGGGCCTGGCGCGCCGTCAGCAGCAACTGCTCCAGCAGGGCATCGGGTACGGCGTTCGGCAGGAATGCACGTGTGGAGCGGCGCTGCAGCATCAGCGCCATGCCTGCCGGGAGGTCGGGGATTTCAGGCACGTTTGCCGATGAAACTTCGCTGGGCATGGGGTAGTAGCTATCCAATTGAATTCAGGGGGGCCGCCGGCACCGATTGCACCAGGGTTGCCGCACCGATGCCGCCGGCCCCGGCAATGGCTGCCAGTCCGAGTGCGCTGCCGTGAGGCGTCGAGCACGCCTGAGTCTGGAGCTGGGCCAGGCAGCGCACCAGCGCAATCGCGCCCGATGCGCCGATCGGGTGGCCGCGGGCCAGGCCGCCGCCAGCACTGTTGATCTGCCCGGGCGCAAGACCCATGGCGGCACAAAAGGCCAGGCCCTGAACGGCAAAGGCGTCGTGCAGTTCGATGGCAGACAGCTCGCGGGCCGTCAGCGGCGACTGGTACGGCCTGCCCAGCACATGGCTGCCTCGTTCCAGTGCCAGCTGCGCTGCCGCAATCGCGGCCAGCAGCGGTGTCTCCGGCGCGCCGCCCGCACTGGCGCTGGCCAGCCATAGTGCGCGGGGTTGCAGGTTCCAGCGTGCGCACGCCTCGGGAGTCGCCAGCAAAAGCAGGGCCGCGCCATCGGCCCTGGCCGAGATGGTCAGGGGGCTGAGCGCATGGGCAGCGATATCGTCTGGACTGGCGGTCTGGCTACCGGCCCGAGCCACCGACGGCATGCGCGCGGCGCGCTGGGCCTGGAGGGCGCGCGGATAGGCGTCGGCCGAGAGTCCTGCCACTGGCACGATTTCCCGGGAGAGCTGCGCCTTGGCGGTCAGGGCTCGGCTGTGGCTCAGCAGCGCATACTCTTCCTGCTGGCGGCGGCTGAAGCGCTGCGCGAGCGCATAGTCTGCAGCCGATTGCAGCATGTCGGGGTCGCGCTCGGGATCGGGGGCAAAGGGCGGGCGCTCGTAGCGTTGGGGCAGCTCGCCGGGGACCAGCGGGCGGGTCTGGCGAATGGGGGCGCGGCTCCAGGCCTCGACGCCGCCGGCAATCACCACCTCGGCCTGACCCGATTGCAGCAGACCCACGGCCATGGCCACCGCATCCAGGCCCGAGCAGCACTGCGTATCGATGGTATGCGCTGCGCAGCCGTCGGACAGGCCGGCGGCCAGTGCCAGCATGCGCGCCGGGTTACCGCCCGCGCCCAGGGCGTTGCCGATGACGACCGCGTCCACGGCGTGGGCCGGCACGCCGCTTTGCTGCAGCAGTGATCGCAGCAGCGGCCGGCCCAGTTCATGGGGACTGAGCCGCGCCAGGGCCGAGCCGATCGGAGCCACCGGGCTGCGGGCCCAGGCAATGATGGGGGTCTTGCTTGGCATGGGCCTCAACTCTGCCACGGCTGCAATGCGGGGAGCAGGGCAGGGGATATGCCCGCATCAGCAGGCGCTGTCATCCGGGCGCGCAGGGCCTGGGCCAGCTGGCCGTGGTC
Organism: Comamonas sp.; assembly: GCF_009360615.1. Lineage (GTDB taxonomy): Bacteria > Pseudomonadota > Gammaproteobacteria > Burkholderiales > Burkholderiaceae_C > Comamonas. The sequence continues at coordinate 116,116 of NZ_SPEY01000006.1, read as the reverse complement.
GGTCTTGCCGCTGGCTGTCTGCGGCCAGTGCTCGCAGATCCACCACTGGCGCGGAACCTTGAAGGCTTCCGTGCGCTCGCGCAGCCACTGGTTCAGCTCCAGGGCCGACGGCGCCTCGATCTGGGGCCTCCATTGCAGCACCGCGTGCACCTGCAGACCGCGCAGCGTATCGGGCAGGCCGTGCAGCGAGACCTGGGCGATCGCCGGGTGGCTGGCCAGCAGGTTCTCCACTTCCTCGGGAAACAGGTTCTTGCCTTGGGTGACGATCATGCGGCTCTGGCGGCCTGCCAGGCACAGCATGCCGCGTTCGTCGATATGGCCCATGTCGCGCACGGACAGCCAGTCGCCGTCGCGCAGCACGGCCGTGGCGTCATGGGCATCGCCCACATAGTCCATGAACAGCATGGGGCTGCGGATATAGATCAGACCGTCGCCGGCATGGCTGGTGCCAGGCTCGGCCAGTGCATTCTCGACGGCATCATTGCCGGTGGGGCGAATGGATAGCTCGACATTGCTGAACGGCCTGCCTACGGCCTGCGGGCCGCTGGCTTCGTCGGCATCCATCCAGGCCACAAAACTGGCCTCGGAGGCGCCGTAGAACTCGATGATGCGGGCCTTGGGGAACAGGGCGCGCAGCGCCGGCGTGTGAGCGCGCATCCAGCGCGCGCCGCTGATGGTGATCAGCTCGACCTCGGGAATCGGTGCGAGCTGCCGATGCTCCGCCCATTGCAGCATCAGCAGCAACTGGCTGGGCACGGCAACAAGGCAGGGCGTATCGCCGCCCGCCAGGGTTGCGAGGCAGCGCGAGGCCGAGAACTTTTCCTGCATGACGGCGCCGCAGCCATACCAGATGCCTTGCATGGCCCCGAACAGGAACAGCGAGTGCGAGATGCGCCCCGGTGCCAGCGTGCGCTGGGCGACGACGGGGCCGAAATCCTGCAGTCCGACGCGAAAGCTCTCCGTCCACGACAGATGGTGGCGCTTGAAGCCCTTGGGCAGGCCGGTGCTGCCCGAGGTGAAGCCGGTGTAGAAGGCGGTCGTCGGTGCGGCAGATTCCGGTTCGCAGGGCTGTCCGGGCAGCCAGCTTTCAATGCGCTGGCGCACGGCCGGTTGCCAGTCCGGGTTGGCAACCGCCGCGCAGCGGCCGCTGTGGATTACGGCCAGAAAGTCCACCAGTTGCTCCAGCGTGGAGCGGCTGGCATCCAGCAGCAGCATCTGCGGTGCGTGTTGCGTAGCCAGGCGTGCCGAGCGCTGCTCGACTTCCGCGTGCAGCCGGCCGAAGGTCCAGAAGCCGGCCTCGCTCTGAAAGGCCACGGCATCGGGCCGGTGCTGCGCCCAATGGGCGAGCGGGCCATGCACCAGTTGCCAGAAGCCTTGCAGCGGCGCGGCAGCGGACAGCGCGTTCATCGGCGACCGCCAAAGCGCCAGTCAGGCAGACCGCGTGCCACGGTATGAACAATCAGGGCGCAGAGAATGCACTTGATGAAGTCGCCGGGCACAAAGGCCAGTGTCACGGCAAAGGCCTGGCTCAGGCTCATCTTGGCGACGAGCATCAGGCCCAGCACGCCGAAGGCATGCAGGCACAGCAGGCCTCCGACCACCGAGGCGATGAAGGCGCTCAGCGCCGTGCGGCGCGGCGTGCCTTGCGGCAGGGCGGCCATGATGGCGCCGGTAATGCCTGCCGCCAGCATATAGCCGATCAGATAGCCGGCAGAGGGGGCCATGAAGACGCCGATGCCGCCGCGCCCGCCGGACAGCAGGGGCAGGCCCACGGCCACGGCCGCGAGGAACAGTGCCATCGACTGCAGGCCACGCCAGGGACCGAGCATGACGCCAGCCAGCATCACGCCCAGCGACTGGATGGTGATGGGCACGCCGAACGGCAGGTCGATCTTGGGAATCAGGCCCATCACGGCCATCAGCGCCGCGAACAGCGATACCTGGGCCATGGAGCGTGCGCCGCCGCGCGATACAGTATGAGAGGGAGTGGTGGTCATCAACAGTCTCCTAGAAGCCCAGTCTTGCCCAGAGGGCATCGGCTACACGGCGCGTGGCCTGCAGCATATGAATCGTCAGCGGTGCAATCAGGCGCAGGCCGCCGCTTTTGCCGGTGCGCAGCCGGTATGCTTCGTCCAGCTTTTTCCATTGCACAAAGAAATGCTCGGTAAAGCGCAGCATCAGCGCAAGCTGCATGGCCACGCGCTCGGTGGGGACGCCCAGGCGGGCCAGCGGGGCCAGCAGCCATTCCAGCACCTCGACCAGATCGCTGGGGCGGGTGGACACGGTCAGCGCAATGCCCAGGGTGGAGGCGCAGATCAGCCTCAGGCTGCTGACGGCCGCCAGCACCGGATTGCCCATCAGCACATGAAAGCCCGCCACCAGCAGCGCCGCAACGATGACCGAACGCATCAGGCGGCCTGCCACCTGGGTGGCTCGGCCCAGCGATATCCAGAGCATCAGGCAGGCCGCACCGCAGCCTGCCAGCGCCCAGGGGCTGGCTATCAGGAACAGCGCCGTGCCCGAAGCGGCCAGCAGCAGGAGCTTGAGGCCGGCCGACCAGCGATGCAGCCAGGTCGCCACTTCGCTGTAGAGGCTACCCATGCAGGTCTCCGTGGGAGGTTTTCTGCATCAGCTGCTCCCGCACGGAAGTCTCGTAGGCGCTGCAGATGTCGCGGCCCGGGCCGTCGCCGCGCAGCCGGCCCTGCTCCAGCCAGATCACGCGTTCGAAGTCGCGCACATGATCGAGCACATGGGTGGAGACCAGCACCTGTTGCGGTGCGGCGGCGATATCCTGGGCCAGGCGGGCCTGACCGGGCAGGTCCAGGCTGGCAAAGGGCTCGTCCAGCAGCAGCAGCTCGGGGGCGGCAATCAGCAGCGAGAGCCAGCATACGAGCTGGCGCTGGCCCTGGCTCAGGCTGCTGACGGCTCGCTCGGCCCAGTGGGCCAGACCGCGTGCGGCCAGCAGCTCGCGCGCCCGGGCTCTGGCCTGCTGCTTGTCCAGGCCCTGGGGACGCAGCCCGAGCGCCAGCTCTTCCTCCACGGTGGGGAAGATGATCTGATCGTCCGGGTTCTGGAACATCAGGCCAACGAGGCCCGGCCGGTTCTGGCGCGCCTGCAGCAAGGGCATGCCATCCACCAGTACCTGTCCGGCTTGAGGCAGCTCCAGCCCGCACAGCAGTCGGAAGAGGCTGGACTTGCCCGCGCCGTTGTTGCCGATCACGCCGATGCGCTTTTGCGTCAGGCTCAGGTTCAGGCCGTCAAACACCTGTGTCTGGCCACGCTGCAACCGGATGTCGACCAGTTGAGCACCGTGCGGGGGCGGGCTTTGCTCTCCATCGCTCATGCGCCGGCTCCTGCTGTTGGAACGGCAGGGCTGCCAGGCGCCGGGCTAGGATGTGGGTGGCAAAAAACGAAAAGAGCTGACATACGGGGGAATCTGAAACCTGCCCCGGCTTCAAACATGCGGAGCAGCGTTGGTGGCGGATTCTAGCGCTGTGAATTTGCTTTCAAAAGATGGCCATCTGAGCGCTTTTTATGTGAATTTCCCATAAGAAATGGTTTTCTTACCAGGATGGGCTGTCTGTTGTCGTAGGCCCCGCATTTCGGGGTAGTTGCAAGCGGGATGGCCGCGTGTTGACAGGTGAAGAATTTTCGTGTGCCGTTCTTGCTGGCATCAGAGGGCAACTTCGCCCAATCTGCAGGAGCAACAGTCTGAAGTTTTCCGAAATTGGCCGTCGATCGCCCTGTTTTGACGCGGCTTGCAGGCTGGCGGGCGCAAGCTTGCCGCAGGCGTGGGCCTTCAGGCCGGTGAGCCGGCACGGGATGGGCGAATTTCGGACCGGAACAGGTAGTTTGCACGCAGCAAATATTTCTGTCCTTGATCTGTCCGGACATGAAAAAAGCGGGCACCAGGCCCGCTTGCTGCTGTCAGACTATGCGGATGACGACCTGCCTAGAACTGGTAGCTGAGGCTGGTTCCTGCCATCCATTGGCGCCCCGGGGCCGGCTCGTAATAGCGTCCGTTGCCTTCGTTGACGATGACCGAGCCCACATAGTTCTTGTCGGTCAGATTGTCGACGCGGGCAAAAGCACTGAGCTTCCAGGCGCCCAGGCGCCGGGTGTAGCCCACGCTCAGGCTGGCCACGTTGTAGCTGGGGGCGTAAACGGTGTTCAGATCGTCTGCGGCAATACGGCCCACGTGACGCCAGTCCAGACCCACGCGCCAGTCGGTGGCGGCAAGCCATTCCAGCCCCAGGTAGCCCAGATGCCTGGCAGTGCCGGCAATCCGCTTGCCGGCGGGAATGCAGTCCTGGCCCTTGCTGTCGCAATAGCCGCTGCGCAGGCGGGCGTCGAGCAGCGTCAGCGCGCCGTTCAGGCGCAGCTGGGGCACCAGCCAGGTGCTGCCGCTCAGCTCCATGCCGCGGCGGCGGGTCTTGCCGGCGTTCTGATAAGAGGCGCGGCCATTGTCGTTGCTGGCCACCACGATTTCATCGTCGGTCTGGGTCTGGAACAGCGCTGCAGACCAGTCGCCGCGCAGGCCGGCCACATTGAAGCGTTGCTTGATGCCCAGCTCGGCACTGGTCGATACCGCAGGCTTGAGGCCGAAGTTCAGGCCGGGAAGCGGGTTGGGGCCAGGGCGGTAGGAGATCTCGTTGAAGGTCGGTGTTTCCATGCCGCGACCCAGCGAGGCATAGACATGGGTGTCCTGATTGAGCTCGTGCTGCAGTGAAACCACCGGTAGCAGCTTATGGAATCCGGCATTGCCGCTATCGTCCTTGTCGGCCAGGAAATGGTCGCGCGACTGGAACTGCACATTGCTCCAGCGCAGGCCGGCATCGAGCTTCCAGCGCGGCGCAAAGGCCCAGGAGGCTTGCAGATAGGGGTCGATGCTGGTGAGGGTGTTGCGCTCGTCGCGCACCAGCTCGCCGACCACGCCCAGCTGGTTGCCCACAAAGTTCTTGTAGCCCTGGCGGTCTTCCCTGACGGTGTTGGCGGACAGGCCGGCAATCAGGCCCAGGCTGCCGCTGCCCAGCTCGTACTTGCCGCTCCAGCGTGCATCGATGCCACCATAGTCGCGCTTGAGCCCGATCACCCCGCCTCTGTAGCCGGTCTGCGAGACTTTGGGTGTGGACTGAAACTGCATCATTTCACGCTGACCGGCATAGGCCATGAGGCGCAGCGCCTGGCCGCCGCCCAGCTCGCGCTCATAGGTCAGGCCGGCCTGGGTCTGCTTCACGCTTTTGCGCGAGTCGTAGAGCAATGGATTGGACGCCACAGCCTTCGGATCAGTGGCCCAGTCCTTGGGCGTGATGCCGCCGGGGTCCCTGGCGTCGATATCCACATGGTTGGCGACCAGGGTCAGCTGGCTGTATTCGTCGGGCTTGACATCAATACGGGCGTTGAACAGGTTTTTGTCCGCTGCGCTCTGGGCCCGGTAGCCGTCGGTCAGAAAACGGCTGGCGCTGAGCACATAGCCAATCCCATTGGTTTCGCCCTTGGCCTTGAGGCCCAGGCGCTTCTGGCCGTCGCTGCCTAGTGCAAAGCTGCTTTCCACCGAGGGCGCCCCCTCGCCGCGTTCGGTATAGGCGTTGATCACGCCGCCAGAGGCGTTGCCATAAAGCGCAGAGTAGGGGCCGCGCAGCACTTCCACGCGCTCCAGCGAGGCGATATCGATATTGTTGGTCTGGCCCTGGCCATCGGGCATGGTGGAGGGGATGCCGTCCACATAGATCTGTATGCCGCGCACGCCGAATGTGGAGCGTGCGCCGAAGCCGCGAATCGACAGTTGCAGGTCTTGCGCGTAGTTCTGGCGGTTCTGCAGCTGCAGACCCGGGACTGCACTCAGGGACTCCGAGAGATTGACCTGCAGATTGCGGCTGCGCATGCGCTCGCCGTCGATCACCGTGACCGAGGCCGGGGTCTGCTCCAGTGCAGACGGCTGCAAGGTGCTGCGCACGGTGACTTCGGACAGCTGCGGGGTGGCGGGCTCGGCCGGGGGCTGCTGGGCCATTGCCGACGGGGTTGTCAGCAGCAGGCCGGCGGCGGCCACCGGCCAGCCTGCCAGATGACAAAGGCGCGAAAAAAGCATGTGAATCTCTCTGGAGCACGGGGTGGGCATACGATGCCCTGGTTGACTTGCAGGCGTCTGCCGACGCTGCCCATTGCCGGGACACGACGCTATTCCGGACATTGCGCTGCCAGGACTTTGCGTGTGCCACGTCAGCGTGCACATCAGGCAGCCTGCGGTGCAGGGACGATTGTATTTGGGCGGCCCTGTCTTTGCGGATGCCGGTGACGGATGACCTTCTGGCAGGTGCCGGCGCATTACCCCAGGTTACAAGTGACGCGACTTTCATGCGGCAGCTCACGCCCCTTGCAGCGATGCCGTTGGGGTAAGATGGCGCCGCGCTCCGGGGTGCACGCCAGTGCTGAGATCTACACCCGCGAACTTGACCCGGTTCATACCGGCGGAAGAAGAGCTTGCAAGCTGACCCCAGGGCAGTGCGTTCTCGCATGGTCAGCAAGCCTTCGGAGCACGATGTCCCCGCTCTCGAAGGAATTTCATGGACAAGGCCGCTTCGCTCGTCGCCGATCTGCTTGCTTTCATTGCAATGGAAGACTGCACCGACGATCAGTTCAACCAACTCGCCCTGCGCCTTTTCGCCTACCAGTATGAATGCAATGCACCGTTTCGCAGCTTTTGCCAGCGACGCGGCGCCACGCTGCGCAATGTCAGGAGCTGGCGCGATGTTCCGGCGGTGCCCATCGATGCCTTCAAGGCGATGGAGCTGCGCAGCGAGCCGCCGTCGCCCGCAGAGCGCGTATTCATGACCAGCGGCACCACGGGCCGGGCGGCACGTGGACGGCATTTCCATCCGCAGCTCGATGTCTACGACCTGTCCATGAAGCGCTATTTCGCCCGACGTTTCATGCAAGGGATGGAGCGCATGCCCATGGGCATTCTGTTTCCCGATGAGCAGGCCATGCCCCATTCCTCGCTGGCCCACTATCTGGCACTGGCCCGGTCCGAATTTGGCTCGGCCGGCAGCCGCTACTACCTGAACTCGGAAGGGCTGGACATGCCGGCCCTGTGTGCAGCGCTGGAGGAGTCCGAGCGCAGCGGCCAGCCGTTTGCCCTGCTGGGCGCGAGCTTCAGCCTGGTCCATGTGATGGATGCCCTGCGTGAACAGGGCCGCAGCTTCCGCCTGCCTGCAGGCAGCCGCGTACTGGATACGGGCGGCTACAAGGGTCAGTCGCGCGAGCTTCCTCTTGAGCAGTTCTATGCCGAGCTCTCGCAACTGCTGGGCGTGCCGCGCAGCCTGTGCATCAATATGTATGGCATGACGGAGCTGAGTACCCAGTTCTACGACGATGGCAATGCGGTGTTGCCTTCGGTCAAGTCCGGTCCGCACTGGATTCGCTCGCGTCTGGTCGAGCCGATCACCGGCCGGGATGTGGCGGCCGGCGAACGCGGCATTCTGGTGCATTGCGACCTGGCCAACTACAACGCGGTGACCACCATACTGACCGAGGATGTGGGCCTGTGGGCCGGCGCGCAGGAAAAAGACGGCTTCTTGCTGCTCGGGCGGGCCGAGGGCGCCGCCGCCAAGGGATGCTCGCTGGCGGTGGAAGAGTTTGTGAAAGCTGCCGGCGCATGAGCGGAAAGTCCAAGGCACACCGCATCAAGGCCGGCTATCTGCCGGGCCTGGGCGACGACGAAGTGCAGTGGCAGACGCTGGACTTCGAGTCCCGGGTCGGCCAGGTGCTGGAAGTCAGCGTTCCCGTGCTGACGGCACCGCAGATGCAGGCACTGGCCATTCGCGTGCGCGATGCAGCGGCCACCCATCTGCGTCCCATGCCGGTGGCCGAGATCATCGATGCCATTGATCGGGCCGTGTCCCGCCTGCTGGATCGCCAGGACATCTATCGCCAGCAGGCCGAAGCCTGGCTGCCCGTGGTCAGCGGTTATGACGCGGATATGGTGAGGCTGGGGCTGACGGGATTTTTCAAGACCTTTCGGGCGGCTCAGCTCAAGCGCTTTGTGGCTGAGGATTTTGCCAACCCGGGCGTGCTCGACGGCTTCCAACCGGCGGCCAAAGGCGGAGCGGTGCGGGCTTTCGGCCCGGATCTGCTCGTGCATAGCTGGGCTGGCAACGTGCCCGCGCTGTCGCTGTGGAGCCTGGTCTGCGGCTTGCTGGTCAAGGCCCCTGCGATCGGCAAGCTGGCCAGTGCCGAGCCCCTGTTCGCGGGATGGTTTGCACGCCTGCTGGCGGAGGTTCACCCGCCGCTGGCCGATTGCCTGGCTGTGGTCTGGTGGCGCGGTGGTGGCGGCGAGGCGGCCGACGCGCTCTATGCCCGGGCCGATACGGTGCTGGCCTATGGCGGCAACCAGACGCTGGAGGCGCTGCGCGGCCGGCTGCCCGTGACGACGCGCTTTCTGGCCCATGGACACAAGCTGGGCTTCGGCCTCATCGGTGCCCAGGCGCTGGATACCCTCAAGGCCCCGGCCATGGCCAGGCTCGCTGCCTGGGACGTGATGCGCTACGACCAGCAGGGTTGTTATTCGCCCCATGTGTTCTATGTTCAGCGGGGCGGGGCCGTCTCGCCGCGTGCGTTTGCCGACTATCTGGCGGCCGAGCTGAGCAATCTGCAGCGACGATTCCCGCGCCGCGCACTGGATCTGGATGAGGGGGCCGCGCTGGCCCGCTGGCAGCAAGGCATGGAGTGGGGGGGGGACTCCCATCAACTGCTGGGGCCTGTGGACGCGCCCTGGAGTGTGGCCTACAGCGAGAGTCTCCAGCCACTGGCACCGACCGCGCTGTACCGCACGATTGCGGTGGTGGCGGTGGACCGGCTCGATGCCGTGCTGCCGGTGGTGGCTGCTCAGCGTGACTATCTGCAGACCGCCGGTCTGGCGGCCGGCCCCGAGGAGCTGTACCGCCTTGCCGGGCTGCTGGGCGCGGCTGGCGTCACGCGCATCAGCGCCATTGGCTCCATGAGCACGCCCGAGGCGGGCTGGCACCATGACGGACGCTTCAACCTGCTGGACCTAGTGCGTATGACGGAGATCGAACAATCGGCTGAGCTGGCGGCCCAGTCGCTGGCCGCTTATGCGGACTGAGGGAGTGGACACAGCCGTGGCATTCATGGAGTTCAAGCAGGCCCGCTTCAGCTACCCGGATCGAGCGCCCGTGGTGGATGGCGTGGACTGGCAGATCGGGGCCGGGGAGTTTCACTGCCTGCTGGGTCGCAGCGGCTGCGGCAAGACCACGCTGCTCAAGCTGGCGGCAGGCCTGCTCCGCCCTCAGGCGGGGCATGTCCTGCTGCGCGGCAGCGAACTGGCGGCGCCGGGGCCGCAGCTGGGCTTTATGTTTCAGGCACCGACCCTGCTTGACTGGCATACGGTGATCGACAATGTGCTGCTGCCCGTGTCGCTGCAGCGCAAACCCACGCAGCAGGATCAGCAGGCGGCCATGCAGTTGCTGGCGCAACTGGGTCTTGCCGCCCATGCCCTGCTTTACCCGGGTCAGCTGTCCGGCGGACAGCAAAGTCGCGTGGCGCTGGCGCGCGCCCTGATTCTGGAGCCACCGCTGCTGTTGCTCGACGAGCCTTTTGCAGCACTGGATGCCATCACGCGTGCCGAGCTGCAGGACGATCTGCTTCATACCTGCCATCGGCATGGCACGACGGTGCTGTTCGTTACCCACGATATCAACGAGGCCGTCTATCTGGGCGACCGCATCGCACTCATGCATGGCGGCCGCATCGTGGACGACTGGTCGATCGAGCTGCCAGAGCCGCGCCAGCAGAGCATGCGCCACGGTGCGGCATTCAACGACTATTGCGCCCGGGTGCGCACTTCCATGGACCGGGGTCGCGCATGAGCTGCTGGTCGAACAAGACACATTGGCTGTCTGCCTCGCTGTTGATCGCCGTGCTCGCGATATGGGAGCTGGCTGCGAAGCAGTTCGGCTTGTCGGCTCTGGTGCTGCCTGCGCCGTCGGGGGTGGCGCTGTCGCTGTGGTCAGGTCTGGCATCCGGCTACTTCTGGCCGCATCTCTGGGCGACCTTGCAGGCCTTGCTGCTGGGGCTTTTCGTCGGCAGCGTCGTGGGGCTGCTGGCCGGCATGGTGCTGGCCGAGTCCGAGTTGCTGGAGCGCGTGCTCAAACCCTATGTCGTGGTCAGTCAGGTCGTGCCCAAGCTGGCCCTGGCCCCATTGTTTGTCCTGTGGTTCGGCTTCGGCATGCTGCCGACGGTGCTGATCACGGCGCTGATCTGCTTTTTTCCTTTGATGGAGAACACGCTGACCGGCCTGAGGCAGGTCGATACCCAGCGCCTGCAGCTGTTTCGCATGCTGGGAGCCACACGTCTGCAGACCTTGATGCGCCTGAAGCTGCCGGCGGGGCTGCCCACGATTCTGGCCGGGCTGCGCGTGGCTTCTGTGCTGGCGCTGGTCGGTGCCGTGGTGGCCGAGTTCATGGGAGCCAGCCAGGGCCTGGGTGCGGTGGTCATTGCGGCCCAGGGAATGATGGATACCACGCTGATGTTTGCGGCGCTGGTGCTGATTGCCGCCTTGGGCCTGGTGCTGTATCAAGCCTGCCTTGTTCTGGAGCGCCGCTTGCTTCGCCACCATCACTTTTCAACCTCGCAGCCGGGCACCCGGTCCTGACTGCCTCTTCACACCATTTGTCATGCACCTCAGCAACCAGACTTCGTTCATCTCCCGCCGCAGCCTGCTCGGCGCCTGTGCCGGCCTGAGCGGCCTTGCCATGACCGGCACCAGCATGGCGGTGCCTCTGCAGGGCAAGATCCGCCTGGCGGGCTGGAGCAAGCCCATCAGCGAGATCACCAATCTCCTGGTCGAACCCGAGAAGGGCTTTTTCAAGTCGAATGGCGTGGAGCTGGCCTATCTGCCCGGCGCGGGGGGCGGCGATGCGATCCGCAATATCCTCAGCGGCCAGGCGGATGTGGCATTCACCGACCCCGGCTCCTTCTTCATGGCGCTGGACAAGGGCGAGAAGCTGGTGGCGATCTACGATATCTATCCGCAGAACGTGTTCAACGTGGTCTCGCTCAAGTCTTCGGGCATTCGCAAGCCCGCTGACCTCAAGGGCAAGAAGATCGGCGTCTACAGCCTCGCCAGCGGAACGCGCCAGAACCTGCTGGTGATGCTGCATCAGGCCGGCCTCAAGGAGACCGATGTGAGCATTGTCGTGACCGGTCTGCTCAACTTTGCTCCCTTGATGCAGGGGCAGGTGGACGCCACGGCCGCCACGGATACCGGCCTGGCCGTGGGGCTGCGCAAGGGCATGGGTGAAGTCAATGTGATGCAGGTCAGCGACCACCTCAATATGTCCAGCGACATGTTTGTGGTGCGCGAGGAGGTATTCCTGCAGAAGAAGGACTTGCTCAAGGCTTTCGTCAAGGGCTATCGCGAAAGCGCCGCCTGGATGATGGCGAACCCCGAGGAGGCCTCGGTGCTGGCCAGCAAATATGCCATCGATGGCACGCGCCGCGACATCAATCTGGACGTGATACGCCTGCGCAATGCCGCCTCCATGCCGGCAGTCCAGGGTCAGCCGCTGGGCAGTTTCGATATGGTCGCGCTGCAAAAGGGTGCCGATGCCTACCGGGCGCTGGGCATGGTGCAGCGTCAGATCAAGGTGTCGGATGTGGTGGTTGCGCTTTAAATCTTCCCCTGAGGCGCGCTGCCCAGGTGGCCCCGCGCCATCCCCCACTTCCTGCGAGAGGGTGACGACTGCACGCTGCCGGTCCGCCAAGGTCTTGTCTGCTGTCTCTCGCAGGGGCCCTCCCATTGCCTGAGCGGAAAATCGTGAATATGAATCAGTCTTCTTCCATGGGCCTGCGCGGCAAGGTGGTGCTGGTGACGGGTGCCGGCCGCGGCATCGGCGCGGCGATCGCCCTGGCGTTTGCGCGCGAGGGCGCGACGGTGGCCGTCAACTACCTGTCCAACGACGAGGCGGCAGCCGGCACCGTGGATGCCTGCCTGGCTGCGGGCAAGGACTCGGGCGGCGATGCATGGGCGGTCAAGGCCGACGTGGGTTCACCCTATGCGGTGCAGAGCATGGTGGACAGCATCGTGCGCGATGCCGGTGGCATCGACATCGTGGTCAACAACGCCTTCAGACCCTATGTTTTCGACCCGGAGCGCCGCAGCCGGTTTGACGATCTGCAATGGTCAGACTATCAGGCCCAGTTCGACGGTGCCGTGGGGGCAAGCTTCAATGTCTGTCGTGCGGTGCTGCCACTGATGCGCCAGCGTGCGCGCGGCAGCATTGTCAATATCGTCAGCAACCTGGTGGAGCAGCCTGTCGTCGCCTATCACGACTACACGACATCCAAGGGGGCTTTGCTGGCCTTCAGCCGGAATCTGGCCAGCGAGCTGGGGCCGGTGGGCATCCGCGTCAACTGCGTGGCGCCCGGACTGGTCTATCCCACCCAGGGCACGCAGGGCAGCAAGGAGTCTTTTCGGGAATCATTGATGGCGGCCACCCCGCTGCGCCGGCTGGCGCGGCCCGAGGATGTGGCTGGGCCGGTGTTGTTTCTGGCGTCGGAACTCAGCGGCTTCATGACCGGGCAGCTGTTGCTGGTCGACGGCGGTCTGGTGATGCGCTGAGAAGGGGGCTGCAGGACGTGCTGCCCGTCTGGCCTTACTGTCTGGCGGTTGCCTGGGCGTGATCGATCGCATCGATGATGGCCACGCCAGTCTGCTGGACGCCGGGAGCGCTGAAGCCGGGACCGGGCGTGACGGCCGGGTGGCTGAGCAGCTTCTCGGCCATGCTCGGCGGCGCAGCAGGCGCTGGCGAGCTGGCCGTTGCGGGTACGGATTGGCTGGCGGCAGGCTTGGCTGCGGCCTGCTCGGTGGAGTCCAGATAGTCGTTGTAGCGCTTGTAGGCCTGACGCTCGCTGCGAGTCTGTTCCTGCTGCTGCTGCGAATGCTTGAAATATCGATAGGCGACCGTGCCCAGAACCAGCGCTGCCACCAGAAATGCGGCAATGGCGGTGAGGACGAGATTTTCGTCGGAGCGCTGGGGCGCCTGACGGACGGCTGAGGACTTGGGAATGGAAGCTGGCATCTGAGCAAACACATCCGAGCCAAAGGGGACTCGGACCTGAAAGGGTTCGAACTGTTTTCAGCGTATCAAAAACAGCGGGTTCAGGGAGTCAGATCGGCATTTTCAGCGAGAACTTCAGTCGGAAATGTCCGCCAATCTGAAGTTGGGTGCTTTCTTGTGCAAAAAACCGGTACGCCCTGGGGCGTTACCGGCTCTTGTCTGCATCTCGGCGATCAGGCAGCGACGGCTTGTGCCTGCTCGATCTGGGCCTTGGCTGCTTCCAGGGCGGCAGCCTTGGCGTCGGGGCCCATGGCCACGCCTTCAGCGCGAACAATGGTCACGTCGGTCACGCCCATGAAGCCGAAGATCACCTTCAGATAGCTTTCCTGGTGCTCCATGGCCTGGCCCGCTTCGCTGGTGGAATAGGCACCACCGCGCGCCGACGCCACGATGACCTTCTTGTCGCCGGCCAGTCCCACCGGGCCTGTCGCGGTGTACTTGAACGTACGGCCGGCCTGTGCAATGCGATCCAGCCAGGCCTTGAGTTGCGTGGGAATCGTGAAGTTGTAGAAGGGGGCGCCTACGACGATCACATCAGCGGCCAGGAACTGGCTGACCAGGGCTTCGGAGACGGCGTTTTCCTGGCGTTCGATTTCGGTGGCAGCCGCCTGGCCGGTACGAAACCCCAGAGACTGTGCGCTCAGGTGGCTGGGGGCGTTTACGGCCAGATCCAGGTAGTCCACCTTGGCTTCGGGCTGGGCCTGCTTGAGGCTCGCAACGATGTCGGCAGTCAGTGCGCGGGTCACGGAATTGGAGCCCGTGATGGACGAGTCGATGTGCAGGATTTGCATATTGGTATCTATACCTCTAAAAATCAGTCAGGGAACACTTCTTGCCTCGCCTGGATGCTGCGTTGCGGCAAAACAGTGATAGGTGGTGAATCGCAATGGAATAGATTGTAGATTTGTTTAGATTTGGCGGTAAGTCTGCAAAAATGCGATAGATCGTTCCAAATATCAATTCAATCGATTCCAAGGAAATGTGCATGGTGGATCTCAACGACATGCTGTACTTCGTCGAAGTGGTCGAGCGCGGCGGCTTTGCGGCTGCCGGGCGGGCACTGGGCATTCCCAAGTCGCGCCTCTCGCGCCGTGTCGCCGAACTCGAGGCCCATCTCGGGGTGCGCTTGCTGCAGCGCACCACCCGCAAGCTGTCTCTGACGCAGGTCGGAGAGACCTTTTTGCGCCATGGACAGGCCATGCGAGATGCGGCCCTGGCGGCCTCGGATGCCGTGGCCGAGGTACAGACCGAGCCGCGCGGCACCATCCGCGTGACCTGTCCGGTGACGCTGGCCCAGACAGTATTGGGCGAGCTGATGCCTGAATTCCTCAAGCGCTGTCCGCTGGTGCAGGTGGAGATGCAGGTCACCAACCGCCCTGTCAATCTGGTCGAGGAGGGGGTGGATGTCGCATTGCGAGTGCGAGCCACGCTGGAGGACAGCGGCTCCATGGTCGTCAAGCGGCTCGACAGCTCGCGTCAGATCCTGGTGGCCAGCCCCGATCTGCTGCAGCGACAGGGCACGCCCCGCACGCTGGAGGACCTGCAACTGCTGGACAGCATGGCCATGACGGCCGTTGACGGCCATTCCAGCCTGCTGCTCGTCGGGCCCGAAGGCAAGGAGCACCGGTTGCAGCTGCAGCCGCGCTATGTGGTCGATGACTTGCTGACGCTGAAATTTGCGGCTCTGGCCGGCAGCGGCATGTGCTGGCTGCCTGACTATATGTGTCAGGACGCGTTGAACCAGGGCACGCTGGTGCAGCTGCTGCCGCAATGGGCACCTCCGCGCGGCATCGTGCATGCGGTGTTTCCCTCGCGGCGCGGGCTGGCACCGGCGGTACGGCATTTCCTGGACTTTCTCGGAGAGCGCATGCCGGGCAGCAGCATCTCAGCCGCGCAAAAGGCGGCATCGGCCTCCGTGGCGCATTAGCTTCTGCCCATAAGATAACAACAAAACATTCGTTGGGATTTGCGAAGGCCGTGCCCACAATGACTGCCTTGTTATCAGATCAGGAGCGCGCCGGGCTTTTTCCCACGCCAGGGCCGCCGCTCCTAGATTACAGGAGGCAGCATGACATCCCCATTTCGCATCGTGATCGTGCCAGGCTGGCGTAACTCCGGACCCGGTCATTGGCAAAGCCTGTGGGCCGAGCAGCTGGAGGGCGCCGTGCGCGTTCAGCAGCAGGACTGGCTGGTGCCGCACCGCGATGCCTGGGTAGGGGAGCTGGAAAGAGTCTTGCTCAGCGACGAGCGTCCTGCCGTCATCGTGGCCCACAGCCTGGGCTGCATCACCACCGCGCATTTGGGCGAGGCTGCGGCAGCGCGCGTGCATGGTGCCTTGCTGGTGGCGCCTGCCGATCCTGAGCGACGTGCCCAGCTGGCGGACTTTGCGCCCGTGCCTTATGCGCCGCTACCCTATCGCAGCGTGCTGGTGGCCAGCAGCAACGATCCGTTCTGCCCCATCCGTCGTGCAGGTGCCTATGCCAGGGCCTGGGGCAGCGAGCTGGTACGTTTGCAGAATGCCGGACATATCAATATCGAGTCGGGCTTTGGAGCCTGGCCCCTGGGGCTGGCGCTGCTGCAGTCGCTGACAGAGCAGGGCGGCTGGAATGCACAGACTCCGCCTGCCGCGGTGCGGCCCGTACCGGCAACAGCACTTGCGGCCTGACGAGAGCCGGTCTCAGACACTTTCTGGATTCATTTTTGATAGCGTCATATGCTTTATAGATAAGCGTTTGAGGCGGTTCTAAGCGCAATAATATGCGCTGTTTTATTCTTTATATTGATTTCCAGAAAAACAAAGAAAAATATATTCTTTTGAGTTTTAAGGAGTCGTTCGCACAATGTGTACATCTATATACATTGCTCAAGAAAAGGCTGCGAACCATGCATTCCGCGAAGCTCAAGACACTGTTGGCATCCCTCGCACTGGCAGCGGCAGGCGCTGCCTCGGCGCAAACCCAGCTGCTCAATGTCTCCTATGACGTGGCGCGCGAGTTCTACAAGGATTACAACGCTGCCTTCATCGCCCATTACAAGAAGACCAAGGGCGTGGACATCAAGGTGGACCAGTCGCATGGCGGCTCCAGTGCCCAGGCGCGTGCCGTCAACGACGGGCTGGCTGCCGATGTGGTGACTTTCAACACGACGACCGATGTGGATTTCCTGGCCCAGAACGGCGTGGTCGCCAAGGACTGGAACAAGAAGTTCCCGCACGATGCATCGCCCACCACATCGACCATGCTGTTTCTGGTGCGCAACGGTAATCCCAAGAACATCAAGGACTGGTCCGATCTGGTGCGTCCCGACGTGAAGGTTGTGGTGGTCAACCCCAAGACTGGCGGCAATGGCCGTTATGCCTATCTGGCCGCCTGGGGCTCGGTGCGTGAAAAGGGCGGCACTGACGCGCAAGCCGCCGAATTCGTGCAGAAGCTCTACAAGAACGTGCCCGTGCTCGGCAAGGGCGGCCGCGACGCGACCAGCATCTTCCTGCAGCGCAACATCGGCGATGTGCTCATCACCTTTGAATCCGAAGTCGTCTCCGTGGACCGTGAGTTCGGCCAGGGCAAGGTCGACGCGGTCTACCCCTCGGTGAGCATCGTGGCCGAGAACCCCGTGGCCGTGGTCGAGCGGACCGTGGCCAAGAAGGGAACGACCCAGCTGGCCACGGACTATCTGCAGTGGCTGTACTCCGACGAAGCACAGGAAATCGCTGCCAAGCATGCGATACGCCCTCGCTCCGAAGCGGTGTTGAAGAAGCATGCCGACCAGTTCAAGCCCATCAAGCAGTTCACCGTGGCCAAGTACTTCGGCTCTCTGAGCGAAGCGCAGAAGGTGCACTTCAACGATGGCGGCCAGTTCGACAAGCTGTATACCCCCGGCAAATAACCGACTTCTTCCGAGTCGCCTTGCGGCTGCCCCCTCTCTCGCTGCGCGGGAGCAGGGCAACATCCTCGCTGTCGGTCGGCCCTTGCTCCGCGTTTTTTGAGCTGGGTCGTGCCTGATTGACCGTCAGCGAGATCTTCCCCCCGTTCTGTCTCTGAATATGTCCTCTGCTGTCCTAGCCCCCCGCAAGGCGCGTAGTGCCAAGCGAGTGTTGCCCGGTTTCGGGCTGACGCTGGGCTACACCATTTTCTATCTGAGCATCATCGTGCTCATCCCCCTGGTCGCCCTGCTGTTCAAGAGCTTCTCATTGACCTGGGAGCAGTTCTGGTCCGCGGTTGCTGCACCCGCCGTGGTCGCTTCCTACGAACTGTCCTTCACCATGTCCTTTGTCGCTGCGGCGGTGAATGTGGTGTTCGGCATGCTGATTGCCTGGGTGCTAGTGCGCTACCAGTTCCCCGGCAAGAAGGTGGTGGATGCCCTGGTCGATCTGCCGTTTGCGCTGCCTACGGCCGTTGCCGGTATCGCACTGTCTGCCCTGTATGCGGGCAACGGCTGGATCGGACAGTACTTCGAGTCGCTGGGCATTCAGATGGCCTACAACCCCAAGGGCATCGCCATTGCGCTGATCTTCATCGGTCTGCCTTTTGTGGTGCGTACCGTGCAACCGGTGCTGGAGGACTTCGAGAAGGAGCTGGAGGAGGCGGCGACCAGTCTGGGGGCTTCGCGCTGGCAGATTTTCTACAAGGTCATCCTGCCCCATATCGGCCCCGCACTGCTGACCGGTTTCGCCATGGCCTTTGCGCGCGCCGTGGGTGAATATGGCTCGGTGATCTTCATTGCCGGCAACATTCCCATGGTCTCGGAAATCACTCCGCTGATCATCATGGCCAAGCTGGATCAACACGATGTGGCAGGCGCCACGGCCGTTGCCGTGGTGATGCTGCTGATCTCTTTTGTATTGCTGCTGCTGATCAACGCACTGCAGGCATGGCAGCGCAAGGCGCAGGGGGGCCGCTGAGATGTCTTCGATCCATGCAGCGATTCAGGCGCTGTTTCCCAATCTGCTGCCCATCTGGGCGCATCTGTTCACCGTCGTCGGCATTGCGCTTGTGGTTCTGGTCGCGCTGTACAAGATCACGGCTCCGCCCCAGGCCGCCAGGCTGGAGAAGATGACCACGACCGAGCCACGATGGGTGCGCTGGGTCCTGACCTCGGTGGCCTTGCTTTTCATGCTGGTCTTCCTGATCCTGCCGCTGCTTTCCGTGTTTGGCGAAGCACTGCGCAAGGGCTGGGAGGTCTATGTCACGGCGCTGGGTGAGCCCGATGCGATCTCTTCCATCAAGCTCACGCTGTTGACGGCGCTGATTGCCGTGCCCCTGAACCTGGTCTTCGGCGTGGCAGCCGCGTGGTGCATTGCCAAGTATGAGTTCAAGGGCAAGGCCTTTTTGACGACCTTGATCGATCTGCCGTTCTCCATCTCGCCCGTGGTTGCGGGTCTGATGTACGTGCTGGTGTTCGGCGCCAATGGCTGGCTGGGGCCCTGGCTGGCCCAGCATCAGATCCAGGTCATCTTTGCCGTGCCAGGCATTGTGCTGGCCACGGTGTTCGTGACCTTCCCTTTCATCGCCCGCGAACTGATCCCGCTGATGCAGGCCCAGGGCAGCGACGAGGAGCAGGCCGCCATCGTGCTAGGTGCCTCGGGCTGGCAGACCTTCTGGAATGTCACTCTTCCCAATATCAAATGGGGTCTGGTCTATGGCGTGATCCTGTGCAATGCCCGTGCCATGGGTGAGTTCGGTGCCGTGTCCGTGGTCTCCGGCCATATCCGGGGCCAGACCAACACCATGCCCTTGCACGTGGAAGTGCTGTATGCCGACTACCAGGCGGCGGCCGCCTTCGCCGTGGCATCCCTGCTGGCGCTGCTGGCCTTGGTGACCCTGGTGATCAAGTCCTTCGCCGAGTGGCGTGCCGAGCAGCAGGCCAGGGCCGCAGCCGAAGCACCGCCCGAGCGCCCAGGCCAGATCAGCCTCGCAAAGAACAAAACCGCCAAGGCAGCCTGAGCTGCCCGGATCAGAACAAGAGATTCATCATGAGTATCGAAATTCGTAATGTCAGCAAGCAGTTTGGCGATTTTCAGGCCCTGCGCGATGTGAGTCTGGATATCAAGTCCGGCGAGCTGATCGCCTTGCTGGGCCCCTCGGGCTGCGGCAAGACCACGCTGCTGCGCATCATCGCGGGTCTGGAAACAGCCGATGTGGGGAGCATTCACTTCAGCGGCGAAGACACCACCGATGTCCACGTGCGCGATCGCAACGTGGGCTTTGTGTTCCAGCACTATGCGCTGTTCCGCCATATGACCGTGTTCGAGAACGTGGCGTTCGGCCTGCGTGTCAAGCCGCGCAAGGAACGGCCCAGCGAGGCCGTCATCAAGGAAAAGGTCATGAAGCTGCTCAAGCTGGTGCAGCTGGACTGGATTGCCGAGCGCTATCCTTCGCAGCTCTCGGGCGGCCAGCGTCAGCGTATCGCGCTGGCCCGCGCCCTGGCCGTCGAGCCCAAGGTGCTGCTGCTGGACGAGCCTTTTGGTGCGCTGGATGCCAAGGTGCGCAAGGAACTGCGGCGCTGGCTGCGTCAGTTGCACGACGAGTTGCATGTGACCTCCATCTTCGTGACGCATGACCAGGAAGAGGCCCTGGAAGTGGCGGATCGTGTGGTGGTCATCAACCAGGGCAAGATCGAGCAGGAGGGCACGCCCCAGCAGGTCTGGGACAATCCGGCCACGCCGTTTGTCTATGGCTTCCTGGGCGACGTGAATCTGTTCAAGGGCCGTGCCAGCGATGGCCGGGTCTATCTGGACGAGGGCATGCAGCTCGACAGCAGCGACGCGCGGGGTGCTCAGGACAGCCAGGCTTTTGCCTATGTGCGCCCCCATGATCTGGAAGTGGAGCGCTACTCTCCGGGCCAGAACCTCGATGCCCAGGGGCGCCCCACAGGCATCGTGGCCCAGCTTTCGCGCGCCATTGTGGTGGGCCCCATCGCAAGGCTGGAACTTATTCCCTCAGAGACTACACCAAACGCCAGCCATGCCGGTGAGGACGGGCTGATCGAAGCCCAGATTCCCGCACAGCAATTCAAGGACATGGGCCTGCGCGAGGGTGAAACCCTGGTGGTGACGCCGCGCCGGGCCAAGGTGTTCCTCGATGAGGCCGCCGGGATCTGACACCCTCTGAGGCGCTATGCGCCTTCCCCCTCTCGCTTTGCGGCAGGGGGACGACACCTTCGATGCGCGACGGCGCTGCGTCGGTGTTTGCTGCGATAGGAACGGTGCAGGTACAGTGGGCGTTATCCTTGGCTCAGGCATGACCCGTAAACTTCGCAGAAAGAGAATGATGCTTCAATGGTTTGAAACCGCGCCTCGGCGCATCCTGGCGCTGATCAGCGTCGCCTGTGTGGCCATGCTGGCGTTTGGACTTTACCTGCAGCATGTGGTGGGGCTAGAGCCTTGCCCCATGTGCATCGTGCAGCGCTATGCACTGGTTCTGGTCGCTGTATTCACAGGCCTGGCAAGCTTGAGAGGCCAAAGAGGCTGGTGGATGAGCTTCGGTGTTCTGGCGCTGCTGACCAGCGGCTTCGGTGCGTTCGTGGCAGCACGCCAGAGCTGGCTGCAGTGGTATCCCCCCGAGTTTGCGACCTGCGGCCGTGACTTCTACGGAATGATCGAGCACTACTCCTTCAGCCGCTCCATTCCCATGATCTTCCAGGGCTCGGGCGACTGTGCCGCGATTGACTGGACTTTGCTGGGCGGCTCCATTGCCAATTGGTCGTTTGTCTGCTTTGTGGTGTTTTTCGTGACGTTGGCGGTGCTGCTGTTCCAGGGCGCTAGGCGCTGACGCTTGTTGACGGCAATGAAGCAAAAACCCCGGCAAGCGAAAGCTGCCGGGGTTTTTTGATTCAGGTCAAATGCTGGCTGCCGCTGTCATTCAAGCGTTCGCAGCCATGGCTGCAGGCATCAGAGGCTTTCCACGCGCTCGCCCACAAAAGTCGGTCCCTTGCTGCCCGGAACCCAGCCCGGATAGGTTTCCATGACTTCGGCGAACAGGGCCGAGTCAATCCAGCGCTGCAGCCAGTGCTGCAGGTGTGGCCAGGGTTGCTCGTTCCACTGTGCTTCGTCGATGCGTGCGTACTGCCTTACAAAGGGGCGCAGTGCCATATCGGCCAGGCTGGGGTTGAGGCCGAACAGATAGCCGGTTTCCTCCAGCTGATCGTTGAGGGCCGACAGCCAGGTCAGCGCATCGGCCTGGGCCTGGTTCACGGCCTCCGCGTCGTGCCGCTCGGGGTATTTGCAGCGGTCCAGAGCCTGCTTGAAGAAGCCGTCATTGCGCTCGATCAGGGACAGCATGTCCTCCAGGGCGCCATGCGTGGGTTGCAGCCAGCCATCGGGGTCGTTGCCGCGCAGCGCATGCAGCATCACCTCCAGGCTCTGATCGATGACTTTTCCATCCTGCAGCACGAGGACGGGCACCGTGCCCTTGGGCGATGCGTCGAGCAGTGCCTGCGGCTTGTTGCGCAGATTGATTTCACGCAGTTCGCAGGCTAGGCCCGCATGGGCCAGCGCCAGACGGGCGCGAATGGCATAGGGGCAGCGGCGGAAGGAGTACAGGACGGGCAGGGTGGCGGCAGCAGTCAAGGCAGGTGTCTGATGAGATGAATAAAACCAAAGCGCTGTGGCGCTTGCTGGGCGTGTACTGTACCCGTTGCCCTGAAGCCATGCAGACCTGTGCGGCTTAGATGCTGCAGCGGGCTTCTGGATTGATCGCCTGGAGCGCCTTGCCTGGAATGGTCCGAGCGATTTCACCGTCCAGGCGAGGGCTTCATTCCGCTTGCAGCTGGGTCATCAGCCATTGCCTGAAGGTCTGCAGGGCGGCGCTGGCCTGACGTGACTTGAGATAGGTCAGCCAGTAGGCACCCGTATCGACCTCGTGGACAAAAGGGCGTACCAGCCGCCCCTGCTGCAGCATGTGCTCGAACATGCGCGCGGGCAGCAAGGCAATGCCTGCGCCCTGGGCTGCCGCCTCGGCCAGTGTCAGCGAAGAGTCGAACATGGCTCCGCGTGCCAGCGGGGCGCTCTGGTCCAGGCCGGCAAACCAGCCTTCCCACTCCTGCATGCGATAGGAGCGCAGCAGGGTCTGCCGTGCCAGATCGGCGGGTTCGCGCAGCTGCTGTGCCAGCATGGGGGTGCACATGGGAGAGAGCGGGGCGCGCAGCAGCATCTGTGCGTGGGTGCCATGCCAGGCACCGTCGCCAAAGCGCACGGCGGCGTCCAGTCCTTCGCCGGCCAGATCCACGCGGTTGTTGTTGGTCAGCAGCCGCAGGTCGATGTAGGGATGCAACTGCTGGAACTGGCTCAGCCTGGGAATGAGCCAGCCAATGGCAAAAGTGCCGACCACGCCCACGGTCAGAATTTCGCGTGGCCGGGGTTCTGCCACCTGCTGCAGCGATTGCTCTATGCGCTCGAAGCTCTGCGCCACCACGGGCCACAGGGCCCGGCCTTCGTCGGTCAGGGCCAGACCGCGCGGCAGGCGGCGAAACAAGGGCTTGCCCAGGCGTTCCTCGAGATTGCGGATGTGCTGGCTGACGGCGGCCTGCGTCACGTGCAGCTCCTGTGCGGCGCGGGTCAGGCTCAGATGGCGTGCCGCCGCGTCAAACATGCGCAAGGCGTTCAGTGGGAGCTGCATAGGGGGATCAAGATAAAAGTTTTTCTAATGGGTGGCGTCAATTATTACTGCTGGTTTGGACAAATCTACCGATTTATGCTGCACACCATGGCAGTTAACCAAAAGAGGATCTTATGCAACGACGCAGCATGCTGACAACAGGACTGGCCGTGGGTCTGGGGGCCTGGGGACTGAGCGGCTGTGCTTTTATCTCCAGGCAGCAGGCTGCGGCGGCGAAAACATTGGGCGAGGAACTTGCGGCGCTGGAAGTCCAGGCACAAGGGCGCCTCGGCCTGCATGTGCTGGATACCGTCAGCGGTGCCGAGGCAGGCTGGCGCAGCGAAGAGCGCTTTCCCATGTGCAGCACCTTCAAGACCCTGCTGGCCGCGCGTGTGCTGTATCTGGCGCAAAAAGACGAGATTCGCCTGTGGCGCAAGCTTTACTATGCGCCGTCCGAGGTCGTGGCCTGGTCGCCGGTTTCCGAAAAACGGGCCGGCGCCGACGGCGGAATGACGGTGCAGCAGCTGTGCGAAGCGATGGTGCTGGTGAGCGACAACACGGCAGCCAACGTGTTGCTGGATGCCAGTGGCGGGCCGGCAGCGCTGACGCAATGGCTGCGCGAACTGGGTGATGGCACGACGAGGCTTGACCGCAATGAACCGTCGCTGAACTCCGCTTTGCCCGGCGATGAACGCGATACCACGACGCCACAGGCCATGGTGCAAAGCCTGCAGAAGCTACTGCTGGGCGATGTGCTGGAAGGCTATGCCCGTGCCCTGCTGCAGCAATGGCTGGTGGACAGCCGCACCGGCGACAGGCGCGTGCGCGCCGGAATGCCCGGCGACTGGAAGGCGGGCGGCAAGACCGGCAGCGGCGAGCGGGGCACGGCCTGCGACACCCTCATCGTCTGGCCGACCGAGCAATCGGCCCCGCTTCTGGTGACGGCCTATCTGACCGGCAGTGCCCTCGACGGAGCGGGGCGTGAGGCCGTGATGGCCAGGGCTGGCGAAGCGATCAAGCGCTGGTATTACGCGATCTGAAGCATCGGCAGGCGCGTCGGTTGTGGGCGAGGATCCCGCATGCCTTCGGGTCGAGGCCAAACCTTGTCGCAAGAAGCTGATGGTCCATCCGATGGAGGCCCGTCATGCGCACCGGGGCCTCGTTTCTGCGGCCCTGGCTATACCCCTCGGCGTGAAAGCTGCAGGGACAGGATCCGCTTGCGTCTGAACCCGGGGCATGAGAACGATCGGTGACCCGCCTGCGTTGGTTGCGCCTGGCGGCAGGCCGGCCCAGGGCCCATGCGAGGAGGTTTCGGGATACGCAATCAATGAGATTGATTCTCATTTTCTGATAGAGTCTGCGCTTTTCCGCTTCGTCGCTGCATGCCTCGCAAGAGGTCGAGGTGTCCCCGTGGTTGCGCACTATTACGCAGAACTCGTCAGTTTCTTTGCCCGCTCGCTCAATAGCCGGGATGCGGCCGCCGACGTGGTGCAGGAAAGCTATGCCCGCGTCTTTGCCATGCAGTCGCAAGATCTTGCAGTACGGGACTTGCGGGCACTGTTGTTTCGCACCGGCAAGAACATCGTGATCGACGATGCACGACGGCGCGCCGCGGAAGCCCGCATGCTGCAGACCCTGGCCGTGGTGGGGGTCGACGACGCGCCATCGGCCGAGCGTCAGGTGCAGGCGCGACAGCAACTGGCGGTGCTCGCCCGCCGTTTGCAGGCCATGCCGCGCAAGCGTCGCGAGGTGTTTGTGCTGGTGCGCATCTATGGTTTCAGCCATGCCGAGGCTGCTGCGCACATGCATATCAGCGAAGCCGCCATCGAAAAGCATGTGGTGCGTGCCGTGTGCGATTGCATGGGGCTCAAGTCATGACGGTGGAGACGCCCGGGCGCAAGCGGCTGGAATACGCCTTGTTGCTGATTGCTCGCCAGCATGGTGCCAGTCCCGAAACGGCCCAGGCCGCGACCCGCGCGCTGGCCCGCTGGCGTGCCAGCGAACCCGCCAACGAACTGGCCGCCCGGGCTGCCCTGGCGGGCTGGGCGCAGACCGACGGCAGTGCCCTGCAGTGTGAGGTGCCCTTGCCCGCGACTCATTCGGCGCGCCTGCAACAGAACCGCCGACGTGCACTGTCGGTGCTCGGGCTGGCCGGTGTGTCAGGCCTGGCAGGCCTGCTCGGCCGCTGGCACTGGATGCAGCCGCTGGAGCAGATGTCGCTGCATACCGGCCATGGACAGCACCTGAGCCGTCAACTGTCCGACGGCAGCCAGCTCGATCTGGCGCCGGGCACCAATGCCTCGGTGGAGTTCCACCGACAGCGGCGCAGGATCCATT
Source organism: Comamonas sp. (assembly GCF_009360615.1). GTDB lineage: Bacteria > Pseudomonadota > Gammaproteobacteria > Burkholderiales > Burkholderiaceae_C > Comamonas. Next base: position 91,050 of record NZ_SPEY01000006.1, on the reverse strand, counting down.
TGCGGCAGGGAGAAATCCGGCTCGATGTGGCGCGTGATGCAGAGCGTCCGCTCGAGGTGTACTCAGCCTTGGGCCGGGTGCGTGTGCTGGGCACGGTTTTCTCCGTGGCCCTGCGGCCTGCCGGCCTGCAGGTCAGCGTGGCCCGGGGCCGTGTGGCCGTATGGCAGCAAGCCCGTATGGCGGATCAGCACCCCGATGCCGTGCTGGGGCCGGGCCAGGGCCTGCGCATCGATGCAGGCGGCGCGCTTGCGCGCTACTCGCTCGATGTCTCGGAGGTAGGGGCCTGGCGCGAAGGCTGGCTGGTGTTCGACCACACGCCGTTGTCCGAAGTCGTGGCACGGTGGAATGACTATCTCGCCCGGCCACTGGTACTGAACGGAGGCCCCTCTTTGCACTCCCTCAGGCTGACCGGCAGCTTCAAGCTTCACGAGCCTGCCGTTTTCATCGCCAGCCTGCCGCGCTCACTGCCGGTGCGTGTGCAGTCGTTGCCCGATGGCAGAGTCTCGATCCGTCGGCGCTGAAGACAGGCAAGGCCGGCTGAAAATTTTTGTCCGGGAAACGCCATTTCATCCGTCTTCACTGTGAAAGCACTTTGACAAGCCATTCACAGGATGTATCGGATGAAAACAAATCACTCTCATGGATCTTCTGATCAGGAGGAGAGTACGGGGACGGTTCCGCATTGCGGCAGCCTGGGCAGCATGGCACTGACCATTGCCATGCGCTGTCTGGTCTGGTCTGCCCTTGCGGTGCTACCGATGGCCCATGCCCAGAACGCCGGCAGTCAGGCCGCCATGACCACCTCGCGCAATCTGAGCCTGTCCGCCCAGCCTCTGGGGCAGGCGTTGAATGCACTGGCCCGAACCTGGGGAGTGTCTGTTTCGGTCGACGCTGCCTTGGTGGAAGGCCGCACGGCACCGGCGCTGCAAGGCGTTCAGACCTTGAACGAGGCGCTGGCCAAATCGCTTGCGGGTAGCGGGCTGGAGGCCGTCTCGATGGGGGCAGTCGTCCAGATACGGCCGAAAGCACAGGCCGCGGTGACCCTTGGCGAAGTGACGGTGACCGCTCAGGGCGAACTGAACCCGATGACCGAGGGCACGGGCTCATACACCACCCGGCAGATCAGCATCGGCAAGACGGAGCTGTCGATTCGCGAGACTCCCCAGTCTGTCAGCGTCATCACCCGCCAGCAGATGGACGACAAGAACCTCCACTCCCTGGACGAGGTCCTGGCGCAGGCGACGGGCGTGACAAAAACGCAGCGTAATTTTGGTGATCACAAGTTCGCCATTCGCGGCTTCGTGCTGGACAACGACAACTACCTGGTCGATGGCGTGCCGGGCACGGTCTACTCCTCGGTAGGATGGCTTCCCCTGGATACGGCGATCTACGACCGCGTGGAGGTTCTCCGCGGTGCGGCAGGGCTGCAGGTTGGTGCGGCGGATCCCAGCGGGGCTGTCAACCTGGTACGTAAACGCCCGCGTACGGAAAGGCACCTGGAGCTGGCGCTCAGTGCGGGTTCCTGGGGCAATCTGCGCACGGAAGTCGATGCCGGGGGGCCGCTGAACCAGGAGGGTTCGGTGCGCGGACGGGTGGTGGCGGCCTATCAGGATCGCGGCTACTTCTACGACGTTTCCAGGTCGCGGGCTCCGATGCTCTACGGGGTCGTCGAAGCGGATCTGGGCCGCGACACTACGCTGGCCATCGGTGCGCGTCGTCAGGAAAAGGCCATCGACGGCTTCTGGCTGTTCGGTCTGCCTCGCTACTCCGATGGAGGGGCGCTGGACCTATCACGCACGACATCACTGGTGCAGAACTGGAATCGCCAGAAGGGTTCGGTGACCGAGCTGTTTTCCGATGTGGAGCATCGTTTGCAGGGGGACTGGCGCGTCAAGCTTTCGCTGAATCGCACCGAGGGCCAGCTGGACCAGAAGGCTGCCATTGCGCGCGGTGCGGTAGACCGCCATACGGGCATCGGTTCGCGTTTCTACACTCTGTACTTCAAGGACACGCATATCGTCAGCCATGGGCTGGACGTGAATGCCTCCGGAAGCTTCGAAGCCTTCGGTCGCAGGCATCAGATGCTGATGGGGGCCAATGGTTCGCGTCAGCGGGTGGTGGACCAATCGGCAGGCCTGGGTGACGGCTCGGCGATTGATATTTCGAACCCGGATCACGGCGCCATACCCGAGCCGGTGCGTCCTGAGTGGGAGAGCCAGGGCCGCTCACGCGACGAAAAGTACGGCATCTATGTGAGCGCGCGTCTGCAACTGAGCGATCCTTTGCACCTGAGCCTGGGCGGACGGCTGAGCTGGCTGAAGTACAACGCCTTTGACAGCCTCAGTGGCCAGGTGTCGGGCAATTATCGCCAAAGCAGGGAGCTGACGCCGTATGCGGGCCTGGTCTATGACCTGAACAGGCAGTGGTCTGCCTATATCAGCTATGCCGACAGCTTCCAGCCGCAAAGCGCCTATCTGACCGCATCCGGCACACCTCTGAGTCCTGCAGTCGGAGCCAACTATGAGGCCGGACTCAAAGGGGAGCTTCATGGTGGGCGATTGAATGTGTCCGCCGCCGTGTTCGGCATCCGCAAGAAAGGTCTCGCGGTGCCGGATGCTGCGCACGCAGGTCTGTGTCCCAGCTCTCTGGCATCGCCGGACTGCTATCGCAGCGGCGGCAATCTGCGAAGCAAGGGCTTTGAGCTGGAGGCCAGTGGGGAGTTGCTTCCCGGCTGGCAGGTCGCGGCGGGCTATACCTTTGTGCGCAGCCACGACGACGAAGGAAAAAGCATCAGCGCGGAGACTCCGCGCCATCTGCTGCGTGCATCGACCACCTACCGGTTGCCGGGCGAGTGGAGTGCCTGGACCCTTGGCGGCGCCGTTGCAGCGCAAAGCGGCTATTCCTACTTTGCCGATGACGACACCTCGGTGCGCATGGGGGAAGGAGGGCGTGTCGTGCTCGACTTGCGCGCTGTCTATCGCATCGACAGAAACTGGACGGTATCGGTCACTGTTGCCAACGTCGCCGACAAAAAATACTACGCCATGCTAGGGCAGCTGCGCCGCGGAAACTACTTTGGTGAACCGCGCTCGGTCTTGCTGGCCGTGCGTGGTGCTTTCTGAGCAGGCTGGCATGAGAGGCAAGTTGTCATCACAACCCGGATTTCGCCAGACCATGTCATGGCTGCATACCTGGTGCGGCCTGGTATGCGGCTGGCTGCTCTGTGCGATTTTCCTCACGGGCTCGATCAGCGTCTTCCGTGAGCCCATCACGCAATGGATGCAGGGAGCGCCTGTGGAGGACGGGAACAGGCCGGCGCTCTCTGCGCAAGAGCGTCTGCACGCCCTGCAGCTGGCCGAGCAGCATCTGGGCCGGAAAGCACCTGAGGCCAGTCTCTGGCGCATCGGTGTGCCCCAGCGCCAGGGTGATGGGGTCAAGGTGTTCGCTTCGGGCAGGGACGGCAACATGCAGGCCAGCCTGCATGCACAGACGGGCAAAGTCCTGCCCGAGGCCGCCTTGCGCCGGACCGAGGGCGGCCGGCATTTCATGTCCTTTCACTATTCCTTGCAGGGCGGCCTCGCGGGCTTCTGGGTGGTGGGGCTGGTGTCCATGTGCATGCTGGTGGCGCTGGCCTCGGGCGTGATCGTGCACCGGCGCATCTTTCAGGACTTCTTCACCTTCCGGCCCGGCAAGGGCCAGCGCTCCTGGCTGGATGCGCACAACGCATCGGCCGTGCTCACCCTGCCTTTTCTGTTCATGATCGTGTATACGGGACTCGCGCATTTCTACACCAGCTATATGCCCTGGCCGCTGCAATCCCTGTACGGGCAGGAGCGCTCGGCATACAGCCGCTACGACTCCGAGCTGGATGCCAGACCTGCCATGGGTGCCTTTTCGACTGCGCCCGCCCTCGCCGGCGCAGACCTGGTCAGCCTCGCGCAGAGGGCGCAGTCCTTGCTGACGGAACCGGTGGCGGGCGTGTTGCTGCAGCGACCCGATGGCGTCCGAGCCACGGTGCGGTTCACCGAAAGCAACCCGGACACAGCGGCGACGGGTCGTCTGGTCAACGCCCCGCGCTCAGTGACCTTCGATGCCGCCAGCGGCCAGCTACTGCAGGGACCCGCAAACCCCCAGGGTCGCCATCTCGCAGCCGATACCTATCCCGTCATCAGCGCCCTGCATCTGGTCACCTTTGGCGGCTGGGCGATGAAGTGGCTGTACTTTGTGCTGGGCCTGATCGGCACGGCCATGATTGCCAGCGGCACGATCCTGTTCGCAGTCAAGCGCCGCGCCAGAAGCGGTCATGAATGGGGCGTGGCAACGCCTTCCATGTACCGCTGCATCGATGCGCTCAATGTGGCGTCGCTGGCAGGCTCGGCACTGGCCTCCGTGGCCTATCTGTATGGCAACCGTCTGCTGCCCATGGTGCTGACGGCGCGTTCCAGCTGGGAAGTCCGCGTGTTCTTCGCGGTCTGGGGCCTGAGCCTGCTGCATGCGCTGCTGCGCACGGCGCGCCAGGCCTGGCGCGAGCAGCTATGCGCACTGGCCTTGCTGTGCCTGGGCTTGCCGCTGCTCAATGCCATGACCACCGGCCAGCACCTGCTGGTCTATCTGGCGCAGGCCGATGGTCAGCGGGCCGGGCTGGAGCTGACCTGCCTGATGCTGGGGCTGATGGCGGCCTGGAGCGCATGGCGGCATGAAAAATCGCAGCGCGGCAGGAGCAGGGCGCAGCCGCAAGCCGGTCGAGGTGCGAGCACAGGAGGTCCGGCATGAAGACGGCTTTCACGAGCAGGTCGCAGGCCAGGCGTCATTGCTGGGCCGTGCTGCTGCGTGTGCTGATGGCGGTGCTGGGCGGGTATGTGCTCACGGCGCTGGCCTGCAGCGTGCTGGCCCAGGTGCTGGTGGCCGTGGGTGCCATGCAGCGAGCACCTGCCGTGCAGTTGTCCACCTTGATCAGCTTTGTGCTCTACACGGCAATGGCGCTCTGGGTCTTCCATGTACATAGCCTGCCCAGGGCGCTGGCACGCATGGCCGTCTCGGCCGTCCTGCTGGGGGGCGCTCTGCTGGCGCTGGAGGGCATGGCATGAGCCTGTGGCAGGTGATCGTCTGCGTGCTGGCGCTGTGTCTGGCGGGCGTGCTGGTGCTGAGCCAGGCCATGGACAGGCATTGTGATCAGCTCGTGGCGCGCGGCGAGCCCGGCCCCATGCGGCGCGCCGTGCTGCGCCTGGTCGGGGCGGCCCTGATCCTGCTTGCGCTGTGGCTTTGCGCGGGCTTGTGGGGAGCAGCGGTGGGGAGCATCTTCTGGCTGGGAGGCCTCAGTGTGGCCGCTCTGGCCCTCACATGGATGTTCGCCTACTGGCCCGGGCCCGGCGCGGTGCTGGTGGCCATGGGCGGTCTGGCGGCCTTGGCCGGGACGCTCATGGCGGCCTTCAGGGAGTGAGCGATACGGCCTGTGCGGCTTGATCGTTCCGGCACTGCCCCAGGCTTCTCCGGTCTGATGCTTCACGTAGGTGGCGCCAGGGTGGCCGTTGTAAAGACCTGTGTGGGCACACCTTGTGGCTATTGCCGATCTGCGCAGCCCTGCCGCTGGCGCAGAATGTGGGCATCCGCCCATTTTTGCACCCGCTCCGAAAAGAATGCCCGCCCATGCAGCAAGAGCCAGATTTCTTCCATAACCTCAATGAAGAGATGCGCGACGGAAAGCGCTGGCTGGAGCGGACGGTGGTGCTGGCGTATGCGGCGGCAGCGGGCCTGAGCGTGGTGGCTTTCACACTGCTGGCCGAGGCGGCTTTCGGGTTTTTCGAGAGCATCTACCACGGCGTCAACGGCTGGCTGGTGCTGATCTGGATGCCGGCCATCACGGCGGCCGCGGTCTGGGCCACGCGCAAATGGGCGCCGGGGGCCAGCGGCTCGGGCATCCCCCAGGTGATTGCTACGCTGGAGCCTTCGGTCGATCCGGGTCTGCGCCAGCGCTTTGTGTCGCTGTGGCTGTCGTTTGCCAAGATCGTGCTCTCCAGCGCCGGTTTTCTCGCGGGGCTGTCGATCGGGCGCGAGGGGCCGTCGGTGCAGGTGGCTGCCGGTGTCATGCATTCGGCGCGGCGCTGGCTGGGCCCCAAGTCGGTCATCAACACCCATGCCTTGCTGGTGGCGGGCGGCGCTGCGGGCATCGCTGCCGCCTTCAATGCCCCGCTGGCAGGCGTGGTGTTTGCGATCGAGGAACTCTCGCGCAAGCTGGAGTCGCGCTCCAGCGGCCTCATCATCGCGGCCATTGTGCTGGCCGGCCTGATGGGGGTCTCGGTCTTCGGCAATCTGAGCTATTTCGGCCGCATCCGCGTGGCCGAGCTGAGCTGGCGCGACCTGTTGCCGTGCCTGGCCGTTGCGCTGACCTGCGGCGTGCTGGGCGGACTGTTCGCCAAGCTCATGACCCATTCCCTGACCTCGTCTACCGAGCGCCTCAACAAGCTCAGGTCACGTTTTCCGATTCGCTTTGCCGCAGTGCTGGCCCTGCTGATCGCCGTCATCGGCGTGGTCACCGGCGGTGCCACCTTCGGCGCGGGTTCGGAAGCTGTCAAGCACATGCTTCAGGGCGAGGCCGATGTGCCCGAGTTCTATGTCACGCTCAAGTTCATCGCCACCTGGCTGTCGGCCTGGGTGGGGGTGCCGGGCGGTATTTTTGCGCCCTCTCTCTCTATCGGTGCCGGAGTGGGCAATAACGTGGCATCGCTTGCCGGCACGACGGAGATAGCGCCGGCCCTGATCGCCATGGGCATGGCGGCTTTTCTGGCGGCCGTCACCCAGGCACCGCTGACGGCATTCATCATCGTGATGGAGATGGTGGACGGCCATGCCCTGGTGTTGAGCCTCATGGCCTCCGCCATGATTGCCAGCATGATCTCGCGCATGATTGCGCGGCCGCTCTATGAGTCGCTGGCTTTGCACATGCTCCAGGTGGCAAGAGCCTCCTTGCCGAAGGAGCCGGAGCCAGAGACTGCTGTGCCTCCAGCGCAGTCCACGCAGTCAGCGACGCGGGAAGAGTCCTCCGTAGCGGATACCGTGCATGAGGCGCGTCAGGGTGAGGACATCCGTTGAATTCATCAGCTCCGCCTGCATGGAATTGAACATGATTGGGCTGGAAAGTGCTGATACATGGGTGCAGTCAGGAGTGCGGTCGACCCAGGGGGAGGCGCAGCCAGCGGGGTGCGCCGGCATGCTCCTTGAGAGAGGCACCGTGCAGGGGGGCGGGCGCTACCGCTGGCTCGCGTGCGGTATCAGGAGGGACCGAGCTTTCAGGCCCTACGCCTGCTTGCGCACCATCACATGCATGGCCCGTTCGCCCTGCCTCACTTCGGCGACCTCATAGCCCAGCGCCCGCATATCCATGCCCTGCCACAGGTTTTCGCCGGACCCCATCAACAGGGGCGCTACGGCGAGGTGAAGCTCGTCGACCAGTCGCGCCTGCAGGAACTGTCTCACGGTGGCCACACCGCCACCGATGCGGATATCGCGAGCCCCTGCGGCTGCCCTGGCTTGTGCCAGTGCCGATGCAATGCCCTCCGTGACGAAGTGAAAATCAGTGCCGCCCTGCATGCGAAGCATGGGCCGCGCGTGGTGGGTCAGGACAAATGCCGGCACGTGATAGGGGGGCTCATCGCCCCACCAGCCCTTCCAGCCTCCATCGGGCCAAGGGCCGCGTACCGGTCCGAACATATTGCGACCCAGAATCCACGCACCGATGTTCTCGAAGGAGCGCTCGGCCATTTGATTGTCAACACCTGTCTCGCCAACCTGAGACCCTCCGTGCATGCGCTGAAAGACTTGGGTGGGGAAGAACCACTCGAGGATTGCGGATCCACCGACGCCGAGAGGGTTCTGCAGATCCTGGCTGGGGCCGGCGGAGTAGCCATCCAGCGAGGTGCCGAAGCACAGGACTTTGACTGTCATGACGGAATGCCTTTCAGATCAAGGAGCGATGATCGATGGCCTCGAATCAAGATTGCCTCTCGCCACCCGCCCCCATGGCCATCCATGGCATTGTCGAGTGCAGGGCGGTGCGCCGAACGCCGCGTCGGACTGGAGCTGCGGCTAGCCCCCGAAACGGACGCCGCAGCAGCGTACTCGTTCATCCCGCACGCTGTTCAGCGCGGTCGCCACGGATGCGATCCATGATTCAACCGCATGACCCGACAAAGCCGCAGGCGGTACAGAACTGACAGCCATCTTTCTTGATCATGGCATGTGCTCCGCAGTCGGGACATTTCTTGCCAGGGACCGAGCCGTGGTCTTCGGGGGCGGCAGCTGGCGTGGCCGCCGTGCTGGGGGCCGGCTGGGGCAAGCCCCGGTTGGCAATGATGCTCTGGATGGCATAGGCCAGCAATGCCACCTCGCTGTCGTGCCAGAGCGGGATGCGGCTGCCGTCCTCGCGTGTTCTGCTGCCGTAGCGTACAGGGCCTCGGTCCCAGGCAACCTTGCGCAGATCGGCGAGGGCCTTGTCCAGAAAGCCGCCACGCGCGGCCAGGCTCAGGCTGCGCATGGTGGCCGTGATCCATTGCTGGCTTTCTCCGGTCTGCCCCACGGGCATGAAGAACTCGATGGGCCGTTCCACACCATCGACCACCATGAAGCTGACCACCAGATACAGACGCCGTATGCCGTCATGCGTGAAGTATTCGATCTTGTCGACCACGGCATTGAGCGGTCCCTCGGGGCGACGTTCGATGACGGCCGTCATGCCGTTGCTGCCAGTTGAATGCGTGGCAGCTTGCGATCTTCCGGGGGACGCTTGAGAGGTATCTGGTGCTGATTCTGTGGAGAGCACCGAACCCAGGGTGTCGTTGGGGCGATAGGTGGCACAGCCTTTGAGTCCAGCCTCCCAGCATTCCATGTAGAGGTGCTTGAAGTCCTCGAAGGGATAGTCGGCCGGGATGTTGACGGTCTTGGAGATCGAGGTGTCGATAAAGGGCTGCACGCAGCGCATCATTGCCACATGCTCGCTGGCGCTCAGTTCCAGCGCGTTGACAAAGAAGTCGGGCAGCGGTGTCTCGTCGCCGCGCAAGGCTTTGAAGAGCCGGTAGGCATGGTCCTGAACGGTGTAGAGCTGCTCGCCGCCGTCAGCCTTGCGCTTTCTGCGTGTATAGGTCCAGGAAAAAGCGGGCTCGATGCCATTGGACGCATTGTCGGCAAAGGCCAGGGATACCGTGCCCGTGGGAGCGATGGACAGCAGATGGCTGTTGCGCAGCCCGTGTTTTCTGATGTCCGTGCGCAGATCCTTGGGAAGGCGCTTGGCAAAGCCGCTTTTCAGATACTGCTTGGCGTTGAACAGCGGGAAGGACCCTTTTTCCCGTGCCAGCTCGACCGAGGCGGCATAGGCAGCATCGCGCATGGTGCGGGCGATGGTCTCGGCCTGCTGCAGACCCTCAGCACTGGCGTAATGCAGGCCCAGGAGAATCAAGGCATCGCCCAGCCCCGTGAAGCCCACGCCGATGCGGCGTTTCTGTTGTGCCTCGCGCTGCTGCTCGGGCAGGGGCCAGACGGTGGCATCCAGGACATTGTCCAGCATGCGCACCTGTACGGCGACGGCAGCGCGAAAGGCCTCCAGGTCAAAGAAAGCCCGAGGTGTGAACGGTTCGCGCACAAATCGCGGCAGGATGACAGGGCCCAGGTCGCAGCAGCCGTAGGGGGGCAACGGTTGCTCGCCGCAGGGGTTGGTGGCGGCAATCTGTTCGGCATACCAGAGGTTGTTGTCTGCATTGATGTTGTCGAGAAACAGGATGCCGGGCTCGGCAAAGTCGTAGGCCGACTGCATGATGGCATCCCACAGCGTGCGTGCACGCAGGCTTTGATAGACCCACAGTCCGTCATCGCGTCGGTGTGCGCCAGCCTGAATCTGTGCATCACTGGGGCTGGCGACATGGACCAGGTCCCATTCTTCATCGTCCTTGACTGCCTGCATGAAGGCATTGCTCACGCCGACCGAGACATTGAAATTGTTCCAGCGGCCTTTTTGGCGCTTGGCGGTAATGAACTCCATGACATCGGGGTGGTCGATGCGCAGCACGCCCATCTGGGCGCCGCGCCTGGCACCCGCAGACTCCACCGTGGTGCAGGATGCATCGAAGACATCGATGAAGGAGCAGGGGCCTGACGCATTGGAGTGGGTGCCGCGTACCAGAGCACCGCGCGGGCGGAGGTTGGAAAAGTCATAGCCCACACCGCCGCCGCGGCGCATGGTCTCGGCCGCCTGAGACAGTGCCGTGTAGATGCCGGGGTTGCCCTGGGAGTCGAAGCCGTTCGTGGCATCGGCGACAGGCTGCACGAAGCAGTTGATCAGTGTGGCCTTGGTGTCCAGTCCCGCAGCGGCCATGATGCGGCCGGCGCCGATGGCGCCGAGTTCCAGGTTGAGCAGAAATTTCTGCTCCCATAGCGCTTGGAGCTCGGGCTTCTCGACGGCGGCCAGGGCTCGTGCCACTCGGGCAAACAGATCGTGTTCGGACTGCTCGCCGTCGGCCAGATATTTTTCGGCCAGGACGTCCTGGCTGATGGCCTGCAAAGGAGGTGTTTTCATGGCGTGCCTCATGCTCAATGCAACGTGAATGCAATGCGACTTTGTAGCGCAGACGGCCGTAAAGTGACGTGACACAGCGCAACATCCAAAGGACTCCTGCTGGCCGGGGGCTGCCAGCGGCAGACCGGCCCCGCCGGGGAATTGTGACAGACCCTTTGGCAGCAGGGGCACGCGCTGGCAGGCGGCGACGCCCGGTGACAGGGCGAGTTCCGGCTCGCGGGAGCCCGCAGCGCCGCCCCCACGAGGTCGCTGCAGGCGGCAAGGAGCCGGGCCTAGCGAGGGTTGGGCGTGTCGGCCCGAATCACCTCGGCCTCAAAGCGTACAGCGGCATTCACGACCGCTAAGACCGAGGCCGTGACGGGGTCCGCATGCATGCCTGCGCCAAACCGTGAGCCGGGAACCCCAGGCCAGGCGGCTTCGACGATGGCGAGAGCGCAGGCATCGGCACCGTTGCCCAGGCTGCGCTCTTCGTAGCTGTCGATGCGCAGCGGCAGGTCCAGTGCAGCAGCAGTGGCGGCAATAGGACCGTTGCCCATGCCGCGGCTTTGCCTGTTCTGCCCGTGCGCATCGCGCCAGTGCAGTTCGATGCCCTGGCCTTGCTCGCCGTCGAACAGGCGGTGTTCCCGGTAGCGCAAGGCCGGTGACCGGGCATGGGCATGCAGATAGGTGTCTTCGAACAATGACCAGATCTGCGCACTGCTCAACTCGGTTTCGCTGCTGTCGGCCCAGGTCTGGACGATGGCGCTGAACTCGATCTGCATGCGCCTTGGCATGGTGATGCCCCTGTCCTTTTGCAGCAGAAAGGCGATCCCGCCCTTGCCCGACTGGCTGTTGACGCGCACGATGCTGTCGTAGGTGCGCCCCAGGTCCTGGGGGTCTATGGGCAGATAGGGAACGCGCCAGGGAGCATCAGGCTTTTGTGCCGCAAAGCCTTTGGCAATCGCATCCTGGTGCGATCCGGAGAATGCCGTGAACACCAGATCGCCTACATAGGGGTGACGGGGGTGGATGGGCAGGGCCGTAGAGGCCTCGGCAATGCGGGCCACGGCAGCGATGTCGGAAAAATCGAGGCCGGGAGCAATGCCCTGGGTGTAGAGGTTCAGGGCCAGGGTCACCAGATCCACATTGCCGCTGCGCTCTCCGTTGCCAAACAGGCAGCCCTCCACACGCTGGGCGCCGGCCAGCAGGGCCTGCTCGGCGCAGGCCACGCCCGTGCCCCTGTCGTTGTGGGGGTGTACCGACAGCGTGATGTGTTCGCGTCGTGCCAGGCGCTGGTCCATCCATTCGATCTGGTCGGCAAACACATTGGCAGTGGAAACCTCCACGGTGGTCGGCAGGTTGATGATCATGGGGCGGGCGGGACCGGCATCCCAGGCGGCAATCGCGGCATTGCACACGGCCAGGGAAACGTCCAGCTCCGCCATGCAGAAGGTCTCGGGGGAGTACTGCAGCACCCATTCGGTTTCGCGGTGCTGCTCGGTCAGCGCGCGCAGATGGCGCACATGGTGCTCGACCATGGCAATGATCTGCGCGACCTCCATGCCAAAGACAATTTCGCGGAAGGCCGGGGCCACGGCGTTGTACAGGTGCACGATCACGCGGCGTGCGCCAGTCACGCTGCACACCGTGGTGGCAATCAGGTCCTCGCGCAGCTGGGAGATGACCATAGGTGTGACGTCGTTCGGAATCAGCCGGGCGTCGATGAGGTGGCGAACGATGTCGAAGTCGGTCTGAGAAGCCGAAGGAAAGCCGATTTCGATCTCCTTGAAACCGATGGCGACCAGTTCGTGGAACAGCCGCAGCTTGCGCTCGTGGTTCATGGGTTCGAACAGCGCCTGGTTGCCATCGCGCAGATCGGTCGACAGCCAGACAGGGGCCTGCGTCAATGTACGGGCAGGCCATTGACGGTGGGGAAGGTTCACCACGGGGAATGCGCGGTATTTGGTAGAGGGATCAGCCAGCATAGAGACCTTGAAGTGGGTTGGAGCAATCACCGGGTCTCCCTGACCGAATGGGGCTGGCTAAGGTCGGGGTCCGGGGAGACCGGGATGGGACCATGCGCAAGCGCGTGCATGCGGACCCCGACCTGAAGTCAGAGCCAGTAGGCATAGCGCAAGCGGGTGACGGTGTTTCACGGCAAGGTGTTTGATGGGGGCAGTGCGGTGACTGTATGTCGGCACAGGTATAGACTTCTATCGATAAATATTCATTCGTTGTAGAAATTTGGACATACCATGGGCTTTTCCTCTCCAGAACATGGCGCTCACGCTCTGGATCTGCAGCCAGCACAGGCTTCGTCACTGCCTGTCACGGGCGTGGAGCAGCGCTATCCACCTGGCCATATGGTGCCGCAGCACATCCATGCGCGCGGCCATCTCATCTATGCCTCGGAGGGCGTGTTGCTGGTCGAGTCCCCCAGCGGCCAATGGCTGGTGCCGCCGACCACCGCGGTGTGGCTGCGTCCGGGCATGCTGCACCGGATCACGGCGACCACGGCAGTGCGGGCCCTTGGCCTGTTCATCGACCAGTCCGGGTCGGCACGGCTGCCGGCTCAGGACTGCGTGATCCACGTCTCGCCCCTGGTTCGTGAGCTGATGGCAGCGATCGTCGGGTTGCCCCATCAGGGGCGGCATTCTGCGCGCGACCTGCTGCTGGGCGATCTGCTGATGGAGGAATTGAGAGCACTCGCGCCGTTGCCGTATTACCTGCCATGGCCGGAAGATGCATTGATGCGACGCATTTGCGAGGGCGTGCTGCATGCACCGGCACATCGCGTCACGGCGCAAGCCTTGGCCCGGCAGCACGCGCTGACCCCCAAGACGCTGCACCGCCGCTTTCTGCGAAGCACGGGGATGAGCTGGGGCCGCTGGTATCAGCAGCTGCGGCTGATGACGTCGATTCCCGCGCTGCTTCGGGGCGTGCCCATCACCGCCGTGGCGCTGGAAAGCGGCTATGAAAGCCATAGCGCCTATACGGCCGCTTTCCGCAAGCAGTTCGGCCGCCCGCCGTCTGCATTTGCGGCAGCGGCAGGAGGGGCAACGCTGCGCTAGCCAGTCCGGCTGCATCCCGGTCCCCATCCTCCGGAGCCGGTTGCTGCCTTGCCGGCATCCTTCTCAAGAAAATAGCTTCCGGCGCTTTTCCTCCAGCGCTGGAAGCCATGGTCGATGAACGAGGCCGATCAGAGCTTCTTGACCAGGACCTGGCTCTTGCGACCCCAGTTGTACTTGGCCTTGCGGGCTTCCGGCAGCCATTCGGGCTCCACGGGCTGAAAGCCGCGCTTGATGAACCAGTGCATGGTTCGTGTGGTCAGCACAAACATGGTTTCGCAACCCAGGGCGCGCGCGCGCTGTTCGATGCGTTTGAGCAGCTTTTCGCCGTCGCCCGTGCCCTGACTCTTGGGAGAGACGGTGACGGCGGCCATTTCGGCGGTCTTCGCCTCCAGGTAGGGGTGCAGGGCGGCGCAGCCGAAGATCACGCCATCGTGTTCGATCACGGTGTAACTGGCGATATCGCGTTCGATCTCGGTACGGTCGCGCTTGACCAGCGTGCCGTCGCGCTCGAAGGGTTCGATCAGCTGGATGATGCCGCCCACATCGTCGATCGTGGCCTCACGCAGTTCTTCGAGCTTTTCGTCGATGACCATGGTGCCGATGCCGTCGTGCACATAGATCTCCAGCAGCAGCGCACCGTCGGTCGAGAAGGGCAGGATATGGCTGCGCTCCACGCCATGCTCGCAGGCTCGTACGCAGTGCTGCAGATAAAAGCCCACATCGGTCGGCTGCTGTGCAGGAGGGAGCTGGGCCAGCAGGCGGCGCGCGGCGTCCAGCGGCAGCTCGGTATCGATGGGATTGTTCTCGTCGGCCGGGCCGTTGGGGTCCATGCGCACGCCGGGCACTTCGGTCAGGAACAGCAGCTTGTCGGCCTTGAGTTCGATGGCCACGCGGGTGGCCACTTCTTCCATGCTGAGGTTGAAGGCCTCGCCCGTGGGCGAGAAGCCGAAGGGCGAGACCAGCACCATGGCTTCGGAGTCCAGCGCGCTGCGAATGCCTTCCACATCGACCTTGCGAACCAGACCGGAATGCATGAAATCCACGCCGTCGACGATGCCCACGGGACGGGCGGTGAGGAAGTTGCCCGAAATCACGCGCACGCGTGCACCCGCCATCGGCGTGTTGGGCAGTCCCTGGCTGAAGGCGGCCTCGATCTCGTAGCGCAGCTGGCCGGCGGCTTCCTGGGCACAGTCCAGCGCAATGGAGTCGGTGACACGCATGCCGTTGTAATAACGCGGCTCCTGGCCCTTGAGGCGCAACTGCTCGTTGACCTGGGGACGAAAGCCGTGCACCAGCACGATCTTGACGCCCATGGCCTGGATCATGGCCAGGTCCTGGACGATGGAGCTGAGCTTGCCCGCATCGATGGCTTCACCGGTCAGACCCACCACAAAGGTCTGGTGTCGGAACTTGTGGATATAGGGAGCCACGGACCGGAACCAGGGAACAAAGGTGAAATTGAAGACGGTGGACATGGCTGTGCGCGAAAACCTCGAAAGCGGGAAAAAAAGGCCTGCGTTGGGGATCACGCAGGCCTGCGGCGCAAAGTGTAGCGTTTACTAGCGTGCCTGGGCTCATTGCCGCCGGGTTTTATGCGCGCTGATCGCACAGTTTGTGGCTTTTTTGACGGGATGTTTTCAAAAAATGAGGACCGCAGCCGGACAGCGCCTTGCGCAGCCAAGCCGAAAGCCCAGCGAGGACGCTTCGGGCATGGCCTTGCTGGCAGGATGGGGCGGGCGCAGATGCCTACGGGCATCGCTCCGGTGGGCGCTGGAGCGCTAGTTCCAGTTGTCGATCTTGGTGTCGTCGGGCGAGGGGCTGCCCTTGCCGGTCTCTGCAAACGCTTTGAGACTGAGCAGGAAGACGGCCCATTTCATGCTGCAATGCGCGGTGAACTCCACGGTTTCGCTCCAGTTCCTGTGGCCGAACACGAGAATGGTGTACCCATCCTGCGTGCTCAGCTCGAACGTTGCCTCTGTTCCTGTCCATTCTTCGGGCCCGTGCGTGAAGCGCCAGCGCACACGGTGTTCCGCCTCCGGCCCGACGAGATCGAAGCCTATCTGCCCGAGCACCTCACCGGCCTGGTTCGTGAAGCGCGCCCTGATCGCGTCTTCGGACCCGGCATCGGCGCTCGTCTCCCGGCTCCACCAGCCGGCGATGCCCGCAGCGGTCGAGATCGCCTGCATCACATCGCCGACAGGCGCTCGGATGCCAATCCTATGAACGATGTCCACCATGGCCCCGGTCTCCTTGTGGAATCAGAAGTCTCAACGATACCGACAGATCGGCATCAGCCAGGCAGCAGTTACCCTCGGAACGGCAGGCACAGCAGGCTGCGGCAGCGCGGGCTCAGGGGCGTGAGAACACCTCCACCCTGGCCGGTGGCAGATTGCCCCACACGGTTTCGCGGTCGATGCGCTTCAGGCCGGCGTTCTGCCAGGCGGACGCTCCAAACAGCGAATAGGTGAACTGGATCACGCGGCCATCGCAGGTCAGCGAGCGGGCCCAGGTGTCGGTGATCCTGTGTACCGCCTGATGGGGCAGGGAACGCAGTGGCAGGCCGGAGACAACGGTCTTGACCGCCGAGCGTCCGAGAATCGACGGCCAGTCACCGGCATCGGCATGAAAAACGCTGATCTGCGGGAATCGCTCGGACAGGTAGCTGGCGAACGAGGAGGACTTTTCAATGATCACCAGCCTGCCGGGAGCGATGCCGCTGCGCAGCAGTGACTCCGTGATGACACCCGTTCCTGCACCCAGCTCCACCACCAGGCCCTCGTCCGCGTCCCCCACCAGAGAGGCCATGGTGTTGCCCAGTCGCTCTGAACTGGGGCACAGGGCTCCGATCTCGCGGGGCGACCGGATCACTTCGTTCAGCAGCATGAAGTTGCATGATCTGTTTTTCATTCAGAACTCTCCCTGTTCTGGCCCATTGTGCGGATGAGTTGGAATTCACTGCTGCAGGAGATATTGAATGCGCCTCGTCAGATAGATGGAAATAACGGTAACAACGCCGCTGCCGAGCATGTCCACCAGATAGTGCCCGCCGTTGATGGGAGTGGAGATCAGCATCAGGACGTTCAATGCAAGCACCCCGCGAAAAAGCCCGAGCTGACGGTAGGCGTGGATGAGCAGCAAGGCGATGGTCGTGTGATAGGAGGGGAAGGTAACAATGCCTTTCAGATCCCCGAATGCGAACTCGCGCAGGCTTTCATCCCTGAGTGCCATGAAGTGAGGAAGGTGCACGGCGTTCTCCAGACCGATGGAGTGAAAGAAAAGAGTGCCTCCCGCAGGCAGCAGGCCCGAAAGCAAGGCTGTCAGCATCAGGGCGATGGAGGACGCCCACCACAGCTCCTCGTTTCTGTCGCTTCTGCCGCTGTGCGAGAGATAGATGATGGAGAAAAAGACTTGCAGCAGCCCGCTGTAATAGGCCAGGGTGAGCAGGGCTCTGAGAAGCGGGTGTTGCTGGACGAAGTCATAGAAGGCGCGCCAGTTGAAGCCCAGGGCCTGATCCAGTCTGGTGAACCGGGCATCGAGCAGGGGCAGGTTCAGGCTTGCGAAGAGATAGGTCAGTATCGCCCCGATCAGTGCCGTCACGATCCACAGGGCCGCGTAGAAAGACATCTCGGATAACGCCAGGCTGCGCCCCGAAGATCCGTAGATCCAGCTGATGCCCAGAAGAACCAATGTGGTCCAGAACACCGGCTCGGTGCCGGAAAAGACCAGCGGATGGACGCGCAGCCATAAGGCTTCTGCCAGCGCCAGGGCCGCCAGGAAGACAACGGGCGCGAGTTTCCGGGGACTGATCCGCTGCCGGTCACTGATGGTTCCCTGCATCAAGTTCATCGCAAACTCCCCGGTTTGAACCATTCGGCCAAGGTTTGTCGAGGGGCGCGCGGCGCCCTAGGCGCTGCCCGCGATCATGGGCAGCACCATGCGCAGCAGTCTGATGATGGCCGGGCCCAGCACCACCATCACGATGGCGGGAAAGATGCACGTCACCAGTGGCAGCAGCATCTTGGTGGGGATCTTGGCGGCAAGCTCCTCGGCGCGCATCTGACGCTTGTGGCGCAGATCGTCGGAGAACACGCGGATGGAGTCGCCGATGCTGGTGCCGAAGCGGTCCGCCTGCGTCAGCATGGCAGTGAAGGCGTGAATCTCGTCCACTCCGGTGCGGGCGGCCAGGTTGCGCAAAGACTTCTCGCGGGTGCTGCCTGCACGCATCTCCAGATTGGTCCAGTGAAGCTCCTGGGCCAGGGCTTCGCTCTTGATGCGGATCTCGGTCGTCACCTTGCCCAGGGCCGCATCCAGCCCCATTCCGGCTTCCACGCAGACCAGCATGAGGTCCGCGGCATCGGGGAAGTTCTCGAAGATCTCGCGTTTGCGGCGCGCAGCCATCCAGCGCAACACCAGATTGGGCACATAGCAGGCCGCAAGACCGGTGACCAGAGGGTAGAGCAGGAGCTGCAGATTGTCTGTCGTACCCTGTGCCAGCAGCAGCGAATAGACCAGGAACATCATCACCAGGGGCAGAAGCGTCTTCGTGCCGAAATACAGCAAGGGCGCGTTCTCATGGCGAATGCCTGCATTCAGAAAGCGCAGGCGCAGCGGGCTGGCGTCATTGTCTGCGGTGGGAGAGGACAGCTGCGCGAACGGTCCCACCAGCTTGACGGCCGTTTCTGTCCAGCCGCCGGACAGAGGGGCCGGGCTGAGCTCTTGCAGGCGCTGTTCGGTGACCGTGGGCGTCACCCAGAAGAACAAGGCCCCTGCAGCCAGCATGACGGCAAGAAAAGTGAGCAGGGCGACGATTAACATGGCGGACTCCTTGAAGTTCGTGTGCACTCATACCCGTATGCGGACAATGCGCCGCAGCATGAACAAACCGATCACCATGAGTCCGGCCAGCCATTGCAATATGACGATGCCGATGGGATCGGTCCACAGCGTGGACATGAACTCCGGGTTCACCACATTGAGCAGGGCCGCCAGGGCAAATGGCATGAGACCCAGGATCCATGCCGACATGCGGCCTTCGGAGGAGAGAACGCGGATCTTGGCGTGGAGCTTGAGCCGTTCGCGGATCAGGCGGCTCAGATTGCTCAGCATCTCCGTGAGGTTGCCGCCGGATTCGCGCTGTATCAGCACGGCAACGATGAAGTAGCGCAGATCGGTGATCGGTATTCTTTCCCCCAGATTGTTCAGTGCCTGCTGCAGCGATGTCCCGTAGTTGATCTCGTCGTGCACCAGGCGGAACTCGCCGGCGATGGGTTCGGACAGCTCTTCTCCGGCCATCTGCAGGCCGGCCGAAAAAGCGTGGCCGGCGCGCAGGGCCCGCGCGATCAGATCCAGCGCCTCGGGGATCTGGCGCTCCAGCTGTCCCAGACGCTGACTGCGTTTGCGCTGCAGGTAGATCCAGGGCAGGCCGCCCAGCACGCCCCCTGCGAGCAAGGCCAGCTCCATGGGCAGGTGGAACATGCTGGCCGTCAGTGCTCCCAGGAAGAACAGCATCCCGATGGCCAGCAGCAGGCCGGAAACTGTCCATTCCAGTCCCGACTGGACGATCACGCGGTCCAGCTGGTGGGCTCGCGGCATGCTTTGCAGCACACGCTGCATCCTGGGCAAGTCGCTGAGCACGCGCTCCTTGACGAGTTTGGTCGGATTGCTTTGGTCGTCGGCGGCAGACAGGGCCCTGAGCCGGCGTTCAAGCCGCTTTGCCTCCGGACTCTTGTATTGCTTCCAGACCAGGTGGACGCCTTCGAGCAGCAGCAACATGGCGGCAAAGACCAGCGCGACGATCACCAGGATCGAGTGGGACGAGAAAAAGGACAGCATGACAGCACCTCTTTGCCGAGTTCATTGATAGTGGCGCTCTGGAGAGAAGATGCTGTCGGGCAGCGCAATGCCGAAGCCTTTGAGCCGGTCGGCGAACTTGGGTCTGACGCCCGTGGCATGGAAATAGCCCTGCACTTCGCCGCCGGCTCCGACGCCGGTCTGGGTGAAGGCAAAGATCTCCTGCATGGTGACCACATCGCCTTCCATCCCGGTGATCTCCTGGATGCTGGTGATCTTGCGCTTGCCATCCGTCAGCCGAAGTACCTGCACGATCACCGTGATGGCCGAGGCAATCTGCTGGCGCGCGGCCTGGTGCGGCAGATTCAGGCCGGCCATGCCGACCATGTTCTCCAGACGCGCCAGCGAGTCGCGCGGAGTGTTGGCGTGGATGGTTGTCAGAGAGCCTTCGTGGCCGGTATTCATGGCCTGCAGCATGTCCACAGCCTCGGCGCCCCGGACTTCACCGATGATGATGCGGTCCGGGCGCATGCGCAGCGCGTTGCGCACCAGCGAACGCTGGGTGATCTCGCCGCGTCCTTCGATATTGGGCGGGCGCGTTTCCATGCGCACCACATGCGGCTGCTGTAGCTGCAGTTCGGCGGCGTCCTCGATGGTGACCACGCGTTCCTCGGCAGGAATGTAGCCCGATAGGATGTTGAGCAGCGTCGTCTTGCCGGCGCCCGTTCCCCCGGAGATGATCATGTTCACCTTGGCCTTGGCCAGGGCCTCCAGAGTCAGGGCCATTCCCGGCGTCAGGCTCTTGAGATCCTGGATCAGGTTCTCCATGCGAAGCGGAATGCGCGCAAAGCGGCGGATCGACATCATGGGGCCGTCCAGGGCCACGGGCGGGATGACGGCATTGACCCGCGATCCGTCGGGCAGGCGGGCATCGACCATGGGGCTGGACTCGTCGATGCGCCGGCCGATGCGAGAGACGATCTTGTCGATGATGCGCAGCAGATGCTTGTCGTCCGTGAAGACCACGGGCGTGAGTTCCAGCCGACCCAGGCGCTCCACATAGATCTGGTCGTGGCGGTTGACCAGGATGTCGGAGATCGCCGGGTCGGTCATCAGCAGCTCAAGGGGGCCGAAGCCCAGCATTTCGTGCTGGATGTCGCGGATCAGCAGCCTTCGTTCCAGATCGTTGACGACTGCGGCGTCCTCCTCCAGCAGGCGTTCGGTCATGACGGCAATCTCCTGCTGCAAGGTCGGTGTGGGCACCGACTCCAGCGCCGCCAGATCGAAGCGCTCCAGCAGCTTGGAATGAATGCGCGTCCTGAGCGTCAGATAGGCCGCAGAGTGCCCGTAGTGGGGAGCAGGCGGCGCAGCCGCAGCGGCTTGCGGGGTGGTTGCCTCGGGCGTGTCAGCTGTATCCGAAACAACCTGCAGCGGCGGCTTGGAGGCGCGGCTCGCTGACGTGGCCAAGAAATCTCTGAGGGACATGACGATCTCCTTGTGCGCTGAGGGATGGCTCATGCCCGGCGGAAGAGCCGGTTCAAGAAGCCGTTGCTGTCTTCCCGGATCTGGGGCGACAGCGCGTCGGCCCAGGCTCCCAGTTCTCGGACCACGGGGCTGTTGCGGCTGGTCTCGGCCAGCGGCAGTCCCGCATTGATGGTCGCCTGCACTTCGGGTGCGGCATCCGGAATGCTGCGCCATTGCTGCTCCAGGCCCAGTGCCTTGCGCACTTCTGGCAGGCCGATCTCGCTGCGCCGGTCGACGCGGTTCAGTACCGGATGCAGCCGGCTTTCGGGATAGCCCAGATCGCGGAACATGTGAAGCAGCTTCTGCGCATTGCGCACTGCCGGCACATTCGGCAGCAGCACCGGCACGATCAGCTGCGCCCTGTCGAGAACCCGCAGTGCCAGCGGATCGAGCACACGTCCCATGTCCATCAGGACGAAGTCGTAGTGCGCGGCTGCGAGCTGGAGGATGGCATCCACGTGCAGCGGCTCCACCTCCATGGCATGCATGGCGTTTTCGGGGGCCGCAAGCACATGCAGCTGAGGCGTGACCTTGACGGTGCTGGCTGTCAGAAAGGAGGCGTCGAGGCGATGGATGTCGCGCGCCACATCGGCCAGGGTGGAGACCGGCTTGGATTCGTGCAGATAGGCCAGGGTGTCGCCGAACTGAAGGTTGAGGTCGATGAGCAGGACCGAGTGCCTGCGTGCCAGCATCCATCCGAGGTTGCTGGTCAGGAAGGTGGCTCCGCTGCCTCCCTTGCAGGGCAACAGGGCCATGACCTGACCCTGGCGGCGGTCTGCCGCGTGGTGCTGCAGTTTGGCGGTGATGCGCTGCACTGCATCCAGCAGCGCCTGATGCGAAGCCGGCGAGGTCAGCACTTCCCGGACTCCGGCACGCATGGACTGAAGCAGAAACTCGGGCGTCTGCTGCGCGCACAGCAAGATGACGGCGATGTGCGGCTGATGCGTGGTCACATGCTCCACCGGCGCAAGGTCTGCCGGATCGCAGCACATGCCGTCGGCGATCATCAGGTCGGGACGGTGCTGCTCGGCAATCGAGGGCATGCGCGTCTTGCCGCCCTCGAAGGTCTGAACCTGGTGCGATTGCGCCTGCAGCACGCGGGCCATCTCCTGGAGATGGGTGGTGTTGGGAGAGATGATGGCGATTTTCATGGTGTGGCACCCCTGGTTAGCTTGAGCAGGCCGTGCTGCTGTTGATGTCCTGGCGCATGACCTCCCGGGGAAGCGTGCTGGAGAAGCCGGGCATGGGGATGGCCGCTTGCAGGCCCTGGCCCGCGATGGGCGAGATCCATTGGAATTTCAGTCCCGTGATGGCGACGGTCACGCTTTGGCAGCTTGCCGCAGTGCAGCCTGTGGGAGCCCAGCTGACATTGATGCTGCTGACCTGGGGAAGCAGGGCCTGCATGCGCGCGAGCACCTTGGCCTGCTGGGAGGTGTCGTCGCAGACCGCGGCATACCGAGCCCCGGCACGCGCGGCCTCGTTGGCCGCGACCCAGGTGAACAGCATGCGGCTGAAATCCATGATCCCGAACAGAAACATCAGGAAGACCAGCAGAGCCAGGGCAAACTCGACGATGGTGGCACCGCGCTCGTGATGGGTGTGACTTGGGGCTTTCATGTCTGTGTCCTCATCGTGGCGGCAATGTTGCTCAGCGTCAGGCCACCGTTGGCATCCCCCAGACGCAGGCCGAAAACGCTGGCCGTCATGGAGCGGAAGCGGTATCCGGTGACGGTCACTGTGACGGTATTGATCAGTGGATAGGTTCCGCTGGTCTGCCAGGAGCAGCTCACGGCTGCGGTGTTCAGACCGGGGGCCAGCGGTGTGGTGCCCGCAGTAGTCTGGCCGTACACCACCAGGTTCTGGGCCTGGCTGCAGCCGGTGTTGGGCAACTGGGCCGAGAGATAGCGCACTGCGTCCCGTACCGACTTGGTCACCGTGTTGTACTCGTACAGCGCGCGGCCGAACTCGACGACCAGCATGCTCAGCAGGAGCAGGAAAGGCAGGATCAGGGCCAGCTCCACCAGCTCCACCCCTTGTTGTCTGTGGTGCTTGCGCATGGCGTTCACCTCACGAGGACGGGGACCAGGGGGCCGGCGGTGCCGCCCGCGAGTCCGCTGGTGGTGCAGGGGCTGCCCGAGGCACTGGCATTGCCCAGGTACTCGAGCTTGACGTCGTCCACCGGGATCGACATGGGCTCGAGCATGAGCATGCAGGCGAAATCGACCACCTTGCGGCCGGCATCGACAATGGGCACTGTCACGATGCGTCGGTCCGCGCCATAGGCCTTGTGCTGGGCCGAGGTTGCCACCGACGAAAAGCCGCCGCCTTGCTGACCGCACTGCGAGGGGTTGTTGCCGCAGGGCGTGAACGTCAGGCGCTGGGCGAGAAAGTTGGGTGTGCTGCCCGAGCTGCCGTTGTAGGCGTTGCGGCCGGCGCTCCAGGTGCTGGTGTTGTAGATGTAGCCGGTGTAGTCGGGCCGCCCCTCGCTGGGGCCGCTGGAGTTCTTGTAGATGCCGAACCTGTAGTTCCAGACTTCGACGATGGAAGCCTGTACGCCGGGTGTGCCCAGGGTGTCGCCCAGCTTGCTGCCGCAGCGGCCGTTGAGCTCATTGGTGGTCTCGGAGGCACTGTTGGAGCCGTCCAGATTGGCCCATCCGAAGGTGCTGCCGCCGTTCGACTTGGCCAGCAGGGTGAGCCATTCGCCAGGGGCATAGCCGTAGTCGGGTTTGCTGGCTCCCGGGGTCTTGGCCTGGAGGGCGACCGGAATCGGACAGGCACTTTGCGCGCTGGCTCTTGTCGCCACGGCAAAGCTGCCGACACTGGCGGTGCCCGGAAAACCGGCGTTGTTGCCGGAGAAGGCCCCCAGAGCCTTCAGCAGCCACAGGCCGATATTGGATTGGGTGTGCGTGCACTGCGCATAGACGGCAGCGGTTGCGCTGGTGGTGCTCAGATAGCTGGCATCGCGGAAGCTGATGTCAGCGGCGGTGATCTGGCCCTGCCCCCTCCAATTGGCCGACTGAAGGTTCACACCATTGAGGTTGCCGGCAGCCGCTCCTGCGCTCGCGGCGCGGCTGATGGCATCCGGTTGCTTGTTGAGCTCGCGCGCTGCGGCCAGCGCGCAGCTGTCAAGCGCCGTCTGCAGCTCCGTCCTGACGATGAACAGGCGTCCGAAATCCAGCGCGATACCCATGAACCCCAGCAGCAACAGGAGAGCCAGCGCTGCCGTGACGATGATGGCCCCATGCTGCTGGCGCCGTGAATGCTGCCGGCTGCGGCTTCTGGCAGGCCGCACCAGGGTCGGGGCAAGAATGCGGGTGCTCATGATGGACTCTCATAGGCTGCAGAACCGGTGAATGAAGGCGGCCCGGAGGCGGTCGGCACGGCAGCGGGGCTGTCGTGCCGACCTCCGTCGACGGCGCGGCTAGGTGCAGGTGCCCGTCAGGCAGTTGGTGACTCGCGTGACGAAGTCCGCAAACTTGCCGCCGGCCAGGCCCTGAATCGCCACGACCAGAGCGATGGACACCACGGCAATGATGAGCGCGTACTCGACGACCTGCGCACCTTCGTCGTCCCTGAGCAGGTGCTGCAGACGCAGGCCCGATGGGTTGATGGAGTACATGGCTTTCTCCTTTAAGGCGGTATGTCCATGACTGCCTGGAGCCGGCTCAAGAGCAGGTCGAGGTTGTCAGGCAGTTCGTGACGCGGGTGATGAACGAGCTGAAGCCGCCACCCGAGGAGGTCAGCGCCTTGAGGGCGACGACCAGCGCAATGGAGACCACCGCGATGATCAGTGCGTACTCGACGACTTGTGCACCTTCATCGTCACGGGCAAAAGACAGCAGGGAATGGCCAAATTGTTGAGCGATATGGGACATGATGAACCTCACAGAGTGAATGGATGGAAGACCGTTTCGAAAGGTCGGCGGGTGGGCCGACGGCTGGCGTGCAAGGCCGGTGTGCGATCAGGGCTCCTTTCGGACTCGATTTGCAGGATGGTGAAAAACCGTGTCTGGCGGTGCGATCAGGGCGTGCCGCCGCTGTTGCCGGAGTTGTTGCTGGTCAGCGAGCCGCCGATATTGATGACGTTGACAGCCTGGGGCGGGCTCTTGTAGCTCTGTTCGTACCTCTCCATGCTGTGGTGCGTGGTGCGCCCGTCCATGCCGGTCGCTGCGTCCACCCCGACTCCGGCCGTCTTGCCGGCTTGCGGGTCTATGGTCATCTGCAGGCGTGCGCTGCGCACGGCTTCGCCAAAGCGGGCGTCGTAGTTCGGGGTGGTGCTGCCGCACCCTGCCAGCAGGGCGGCGAGTGCCACGGGAAACAGGTAGCTGGGTTTGGTCATGGCTTGCCTCCGGTTCAGGTGGGCGGGTTCTGGGGTGCGGGACGGTCGATCGAGGGTTCGGCCGGTGCCTGCGGCTGCTGTTCCAGGGGCGCTGCGGCGGGTGCCGGCATCGATGCCGCTGGGCCTTCAGGCATGGCGGGTGCGGGAGCCGTCTTGCCTGCGGGGGCGGGCTTGGAGCTCTCCAGTGCGCCGTTGAGATAGACCTCGGCGCGCGAAGGCACCACGTGGTTGTCGGTGGGCACTCTGGGTGCTTCGGCGAGTGCCTGTACCAGTCGCGGCGTGATGACGAACATCAGCTCGGTCTGGTCGGTCTGGAACTCGGTGCTGCGGGCCAGCGCACCCAGCACGGGTATTTCGCCGAGTCCCGGAAAGCGCTTGATGGCTTCGGTGATGTTGTTCTTGATGAGGCCCGCAATGACCAGGCTTTGTCCGTCATTGAGTTGCACCGTGGTGTCCGCGCGCCGCACCGTGAGCGAAGGGATGACGGAGGTGATGCCGTTGATGGTCGTGAACGGAGAGCCGGTCTGCGACAGATCCGACACCTCGGACACCAGCTTGAGGTTGACGCGCGAGTTGCCGAGCACGGTCGGCGTGAACTTGACGCCGATGCCGAACTCCTTTTCCTGCAGCGTCATGACTGGCACGCCGGTGGTGTTGGTCTGAGCGACCGGAATGAAGATCTTGCCGCCAGAGAGAAAACTGGCTTGCTGGCCACTGATGGCCATGATGTTGGGCTCGGCCAGGATGCGCACCAGGCCGTCATCCTTCTGACCATCGATGGTGATCGAGCCCCTGCCGATGCGCATGGCGTTCAGCAGGCCTCCGCCGCCACTCAGAAAGTTGGAGAGGATGGAGTAGCTGTTCTGGCCGTTGCTGGTGATGCGCTGGCCGCTGAGGCTGGAGCCCAGCTTGTCGAGCAGGGTCTTGCTGACTTCGGCAATCTTCACTTCCAGCATTACCTGGTGAGGCGAGGTGGTGCGCAGCAGGTTGACGATCTTCTTGTTGTCGCTGTAGGCACCGGCCAGCGTCACCACATCGTCCAGGCGCAGCGGATTGCTGATTTCTCCGCTCAGGACCAAGGCATTGTCGGCGCCCTGGACGCGGATGCTGCGCTCCTCGGGCATGAGCTCGCTGAGCTTTGCCTGCAGCGGTCCCGGGTCCATGGTGACGATCACGTCCTTGATGAAGCAGGCGCCCTGGGCGTTTTGCAGGATGACGTTCATGGAGCCTGACTTGCGGCCGCGGAAGAACAGGTCGCGCGGGCTGAGCAGCTGCACTTCGATATCGCCCATCCCGTTCTGTACCTGCATCGGTGGCTGGCCCGAAGCGGGCTGGCCGGCTCCCGGTGTCTGGCCGCTCACCAGGATGCGCGCCATGGGCGAGTTCAGCGGAATGACCACGGATTTGCCCAGGGTGACCGTCGTCGGGTCCTCGGTATGGATGGCGGTGCAGTTCCTGGCAGGCAGGGTGGTGCGGGGGGCTGCCGCAGCGGCTGCGGCCACCGGGCCGGGCTGGGCAGGAGCGCCCCCGGACTGTGCCAGCACAGGTGCTGAGCTGGCGAGCAGCATGCTAGCTGCCAGATATAGGTGATGGTGTTGCACGGCCGACCTCACTGAGTGGTTGCAGGTAGAAGATCAGAAGCAGTTGAGCGTTCGAGTGCCGCCCTGGATCACTTCGACACAGGTGGCTGTCGAAGCCTGGGGTATGGGCCTGGCTCGCTGCATCACGGGTTTGGCAGGCGCTGCGACCTTGACGGGGGCAGGCACCGGGTCCGGGGTTCCAAACAGCTGGTGCTTGGTGATCCCGACGGTGCTGGTCGGGTCCTTGTCGATCTGATTGCGCAGCACCAGGGAAAGATTGCCCACGCTGCGCGCCAGATCGAGCTTCTCGGCATCCTCTGGGCTCAGCTCCAGCGTGACGGCGCTCACCACCTTGGGTTTGGTTTCGTCGCGGTCGGCTTCCTGGGCCACGGCCAGGACCAGCACGTTCTCGAGCACCGTCTTGCTGATCTGGCGCGAGTCCTCCATCTTGCCGGCCTGCTCCTGCTGGGCATTGACCACCACATCCACGTAGTTGCCGGGAAGGGCGAAGCCAGCAACACCGACCACATCGTTGACGCGTACCGTCATGGCCCGCTTGCCCGGAGCGATGACGGCTGCCAGTCCGCCCTTGGTACCGACCGGAGCGAGCTTGCCCTCAAGCACCGCCTCGCCGCGCAGCACGCCGACCTTGACCACGCGATCCTGCAGCTGCTGCATGTCATGGAAAGCGCCATCGGGAACGGAGCCCCGTGGCCAGTCCACCGTGTTCAGCATGTTCGGCATGATCTTGCCGCCCAGCGGGATATCGGTGGCTGCGACGACGACCTTGTCGGCGTCCAGACTGCCGCGCTGGGCGACCCAGCTGGCCGCGTAGACCGCAGCCGCCAGACTGGCCAGTGCGGCAAGGACAAACAGACCCAGAGCTTTGAGGTTTTTCATGGGAGGCTCCCGCTATGCCGTTGTGTAAGTGGCTAGACCCAGGTGAACTGGCGAGCGACCAGGAACGCCAGGGTTCCCAGGGCGATGCTGACGCCGTAAGGCAGCTTGCCTACCGAGTGCGCCGAGCTGGAGCGTGCATCGGGACGTATCCCGGCCGCTACGTTGATATAGAGCAGTTGCACGGCCTCGGCAGAGTTGCGCAGCAGCTTGCCGGCCAGGCGGTGCCGGAGCGCATAGACCATGGCCGCCAGACCCCCGGTGATGAAGACAAAGATCACGGCCTGCCATGCGGCTTCGGGTCCGATGAAGCTGCCCACCATGGCCATCAGCTTGACGTCACCGGCTCCCATGGCATGCAGCAGATAGAGCGGCAGCATCAGCGCCAGACCCAGCGCCATGCCACCCAGCGCCCAGAGAAAGCCACCATGGTGGGGGTGGGGGGCCAGCAGACCGTAGAGCAGAGCCAGGGCGATGCCCCCGAAAGTCAGGCGATTGGGGATGCGCCTTGTGCGCAGGTCGCTGAGACTGGCGGCCGCCAGAAGCAGCAGCAACAGGAGTGAGCGCGGCTCGGTGAACAGGCCGGCCACCAGCTCGGATGCTGCGCTGAGTTCGGAAGCTGTCATGGTGAATCTCCAGTTCTGTGTCCGCCAGTCCTGTCGCAGCCCCGGATGTCGCGCTGTCTGTTGCTTTCAGCGCTTCTGGCGGGGCCCGGCCTGACTCTGCCGATCTGTGACCAAATACAATTTTCCTATCGAATTCATTCTTTTGTTTAATTTTGTGGAAATGCTATTCCTATAGAAATCGTTTATCAATATCTGTGTTCGTAAGAATTTGCCTAATG
The DNA here is from genome assembly GCF_009360615.1 of Comamonas sp. Lineage (GTDB taxonomy): Bacteria > Pseudomonadota > Gammaproteobacteria > Burkholderiales > Burkholderiaceae_C > Comamonas. The sequence continues at coordinate 62,465 of NZ_SPEY01000006.1, read as the reverse complement.
TGCATGAGATGAAAATGTGACGCGTTTGTAGGTTGCGTAAGCAGTGGTCTCGGCGCTTTCGGACGCGGTCCGGACCGTGTTGGGACGGGCGGATCGTGCGGCTCGCGCCGTGAGTCTGTTCGCGGCGCGAGCCAGGAGGGTGTCAGCGCCGAAGACGCCGGTGAGGGAGGCGGGGGCGCAGTGCTGCAGGAGGCTGCCTGCGTCGGACCGGCAAGCGCAGACATGCGCTGTGGGCGTTACCCAGGATCTGGGCACCCTGGTGCCGGCGACAGCCCGGCAGCGAAGCACCGGGGTGTCGACGTCAAGGCCCCGGCCGAGGCAGGGCTGGGACGGAGTAGCCGCTTTGAGGGAGGAGGGCGGTGTAATCCACGGCGAGACTTGGCCAGGCGCGATGCCGTCATGTCCGCCTGGCCTGTTGGCGGCGCCCTGCGCGACGGTCTGCTGCCCGCAGGGATGCGGTCCACAGGTCGCACCCGCAAAGCGCCTTTTCAGGGAATGTGGCGCTATCTCAAAAGTAGCTTCTGACGCTTTTCTTGAAGGACTTCACTGTTGAAAAGGCCGTCTTGCCCAACCGCAAGCCGATAGATGCTCTCCCCTTGATAGCGCCTGAGAATGGATCCCAGCGGCGCATTGTCAGGACGTTTGCCCGCGCTGGCGGTGCAGGCCGAGCAGCACCAGCACGATGGCTACCAGGGGCAGCATGCCGATGTTGATGCCGTTCCAGCCCGCACTGTGCAGCAGCTGACCCGAGCCGAACGAGGCGACGGCCACCGTGCCGAAGACCAGGAAGTCGTTGAGTGCCTGGACCTTGGCGCGCTCCGAAGGACGGTAGCACTCGGTCAGCAGGGCCGTGGCACCGATGAAGCCGAAGTTCCAGCCCACGCCCAGCAGAATCAGCGAACCCCAGAAGTGGAAGATGTCCAGGCCCATGATTGCCAGAACGCCAGCCGCGCCTATCATCAGCAGACCGAGCGCTGTCACGGGTTGCTTGCCATGACGCGCAATCAGCTTGCCGGTGAAAAAGCTGGGCACGAACATGGCCAGCACATGCCACTGGATGCCCATGGCGGCCTCGCCCACGCTGTGGCCGCAGCCCACCATGGCCATGGGCGCTGCGGTCATCAGGAAGGCCATCAGCCCGTAGCTGACCACACCAGCAGCGCAGGCCACGACGAACCGGGGCGTGCGGGCAATCTCTGCCAGCGGCCTGGCGTCTCCGGCCACGGCCTGCTTGCCCTGAGGCGGCGGCAGTCGCAGGCCCATGAGCAGCGGCAGTGCCAGCAGGGCCAGCCCTGCCTGACTGTAGAAGCTGCCGGCAAACGGGGTGGCAGGCAAGGCATCGCGCGTCCAGATCACCACCTGCGGGCCGATGATGGCCGCGATCAGCCCGCCGACCATGACGCGCGAAATGGCCTTGGCCTGCTGCGCGGGATCGCTCACCAGATCGGTGGCAGCGAAGCGGTAGCTCTGGACGCAGGCGGCATAGAAACCGGCCAGCGCCGTGCCGATGCAGAAGGTGACGAAGTCGCTGTGCGCAATGCCCTGTGCGGCGACCACACCCGAGATCACGCCCAGAATGGCGCCCAGCACATAGGCCGTGCGCCGTCCCATGCGGTTCATGATCCAGGCGGCTGGCAGGGTGGACAGCGCCAGCCCGAGCTGGTAGATGCTGACCGGCAGGGTGGACGCTGCGGGGTTGGACGACAGTTGCTGCCCGACCAGGCCGCCCAGCGAGATGATGATGGGCGGAGAGGCTCCCCCCAGGGATTGGGCTGCGACCAGCAGACCCATGTTGCGGCTTGGTTGTGTGTTGTTGTCTGATTGCATAAATCGCTTTGGCTGTCCATGCTTGTGCGCAGAGTTGTCACATCTTGCAGCATTCATATTGGCAGCACATTAAAAGGTTTGCCGCGGGCATGATGCAGATGCGAGCCTGGGGATCGAAGTGAATGGAAGTGATATGACGCTGAAATGTCTGACCGGCTGGGTTGCGGGCCTCAATATCGCCCTGGCGCCCATGAGCTGGGCGTCGATGGCGAGCGCGGAGACGGCAGACACTTCGCACGAAGCGGTGGTCTGGTCGGCGAGCTATCGCGGCGAGATCGCCGGCAGGGCCGTCAAGCTGGAGCTGTGGCGCCTGGACGGTGCCGTTGGCGGTAGCTACTGCTACGAGCCCTGTCATCGGCCCGGTGCCACGCTTGACCTGGAAGGCTCGGCCAGCGGACAGCTGACGGAAACGCCCATGTCGGGAGCCGGTGATCCCAGGCCTTCGGGCCGCTGGGCGCTGGCGGCTTTGCCGGGCATGGCGCCACCGCGTCTGCAGGGCCAGTGGCAGTCCATGGATGGCAAAAGGCGCTGGCCCGTACAACTGCTGCGCCAGCCGCCGGCTTTCTCCCATCGGCTGCATTACGAGCTGCGCCTGCTGATGAATCAGAAGCTGCGCTCCCTGGCCGACTGCGGCGAACATACGGACCTCCAGGTTTCCGCCATCCAGGTCTACGAGCAGGGACGCCTGAAGCAAAGCCTGCCGACCGACGCCGTGGGCAGTTGCTGGCGGGTGCAGCCGCGCTGGGTGGATGCGAATTTTGACGGCTGGCCGGATCTGACCCAGGCGCTGGATCTGCCTGCGGGGCCGAATATTGCACACCGCACCTGGATTTACGACCCGGGAACCCAGAAGCTGGTGCTGGGGCCGCAGTCGCTGCAGGACATCAGCTCGCCCGCCTTCGATGGCAAGGCCAGGCGCATCTACAGCGAATGGCGCGCCAGCTGCTGCAGCCATGGCCTGGACATCTATGCCTGGAAGCCTGCGGGGCCGGAGCGGGTCGAGCGGGCTGAAAGCCATATGCTGCCGGTGCGCAAGGGCGGCAAGCTCATGGCCTGCTATCAGGTGCCGGCCTATGCACAAGGCCATGTGCGCTGGCCTGGCGGCCTGTACGAGCGCGGCGGCGAGCTGAGCCTGGCGCAGGAGCCCTCTGCCGACTGGTGTGATGCCGATCCTGCCGCCACCATGGGCCAGAACCAGGTTCAGGTGCTGGCCGTGCCCAGGCCCGGACAGCCACCCCGGGTCCTCAAGGTCTATGGCGCAAGCTACCGCAAGGTCGATACGCCCCAGGGTGCCCGTTACTGCCCCGATATCGCGGTCTTCGATGCCGATGCCCGCAAGGTGGTGCGCGTGCTGATGAGCGAGAACGCAGAGCGGGACTGCGAAACGGACAAGCCCGCCGGGACTGCACCCTGACAGCCTCCCATCGCTTTGCAAAAAAGTAGTTGCCACTATCTTTTTGACAAAGTCCCGCTGCGGTACAATTTCAATTATTGAGACTCATTCTCATAAAACCTTAGCCACGCACTTCGTTCTAGCCATAGGAGATCGATTCACAACGAGGTCTACATGGCAACCCCAGTTCGTGGCGGCGCAGGCATTGCACCGTCGGCTTCCGCACTCGCATCCCGGCGGTTCAGACCGATTGCGCAGGGGCGGTCTTTTGCCGCAGGCTCGGGCCCGCGCGCTGTCGTGGGTCTGGCGGCACTGCTGGCCATGAGTGCCACAGCCCATGCCCAGACCCAGCCTCCTGCATCGCAGCCTCAGGAACAGCGCCTTGGCGAAGTCACGGTTTCCGACAAACAGGACGGCGGCGGTCTGCCGGCGCTTGCCCCCGGTGCCCAGGTCGCCAAGGGCGCGAGCCTGGGTGTGCTCGGCAATGTGGATGTGATGGATGCCGCCTTCAACATCACCGCCTACTCCGAAGAGCTGATTCGCGACCAGAATGCGGCCACGGTGGCTGCCGTGCTCGAAAACGACGCGTCGGTGCGCTTCTCCACCAATACCGGCCATGTCAACGAGAACTATCTGATTCGAGGCTTTGACGTCAATGCCAGCGAAGTGGCGCTCAACGGCCTGTACGGGCTGGCGCCCGACAGCCATGTACCGACCGAGATGATCGAGCGCGTGGAACTGCTCAAGGGCCCGGGTGCGTTGCTCGGCGGCATGGCTCCCAACGGAGCGGTCGGCGGTGTGGTGAATGTCGTCAGCAAGAAGCCGCTGGCCGAGGCCCTGACACGGCTGACCACTACCTACACCTCGGGCTCGCAGTTGCAGGAGCATGTGGATGTATCGCGGCGCTTCGGCCCCGGGCGCCGCCTGGGCATACGTTTCAATGGCGCGCTGTCCGGCGGGGAAACCGAGGTCGACGACCAGAAGCGCCGCCGCCGCCTGGGTGCCGTGGCGCTGGACTATCAGGGTGATCGCTTCACGCTGGGGCTGGATGCCTATCACTACAAGGTGAACCTGGACAACGGCAGTCCGGTGATGGTGAGCTTTGGCAAGATGAAGAATCTGATTGCGGCGCCGGATGCCAGCAACAATCTGTTCCGCGGCGTCAATACCGAGGTGGAGAACAAGTCGGTGGCGCTGCGCGGCAGCTTCGAGCTCAGCGACAGCTGGCAGCTCTACGGCATTCTGGGCAAGGCCTGGCATGACTATGCTGGCCAGCCCACGGGCACGCGTGTGGTGCTCAATGCCGTGGGCGACGGCTCCGCCGTGGGCCAGACCTACAACCTGCAGGGCTATACCCACAGCACGGCGCTGGACGCGGGTTTGCGCGGGCGCTTCAAGACCGGCGATGTGGGCCATCAACTGGTGTTCTCGTTCAACGAGCTGCAGCAGCAAAGCGGGCGCGCGCTGCCCATCGTGGTCAGCAGCAGCTACACCACCAATATCTACGACCCGGTGCTGCCGGTTCTGGCCGGGCCGCGCAATGCCGTGAGCCAGGAAAACGACAATGTGATCCGCAGTTTCGCCGTGGCCGATACCCTGAGCCTGCTGCAGGACAGGCTGCAGCTGACGCTGGGCGCACGTCACCAGCGCGTGCATCAGAAGATGAAGGGCTACGACGAGAGCGCCGTCACTCCCATGCTGGGCCTGGTGGCCAAGCCCTGGGGCGAGGATCTGTCCTTCTACGCCAACTACATCGAAGGACTGAGTCCGGGCCTCGAGGTCGGCTCCACCTACGCCAATGCCGGCGAGACATTCGCGCCCTACAAATCCAGACAGATGGAGGCGGGCGTGAAGTGGCGCCGCGCAGGCTGGACGAATACGCTGTCCCTGTTCCAGATCGAGAAGCCTTCGACCACCATCGATACGGCGGCCAATACCCTCAAGCTCAATGGCGAGCAGCGCAACCGCGGTGTGGAGTGGAATACCTTTGGTGCCGTGAACTCCCGCCTGCGCGTACTGGGCGGCATCACGTACCTGCAGCCCAAGCTAACCAGCACCCAGGTCGGCGCCAACGACGGCCATGACGCGTTCGGAGCAGCACGCTGGGCGGCCAATCTGGCGGCAGACTGGGATGTGCCGGGTGTGGCCGGTCTGGCGCTGAACGCACGCCTGGTGCATACGGGCAAGCAGTGGGTCAACTCGGCCAATACCTTGCGCGCACCGAGCTGGACGCGCTTTGATGTCGGCGCGCGCTACGCCACGCGCATTGCCGACAAGAAAGTGGTCTTGCGCGGCACGGTGGACAACGTCTTCGGCCGCAATTACTGGGCGGGAGCCTTCGCCGACAACTTCCTGACCGTGGGCGCGCCGCGCACCGTGCGCATCAGCGCTGCCGTGGACTTCTGAGGCGGAGTAAACATCAATGCATGAAGATCATCAAGATTTGTTTTCGCCGGTGACGCGCCACAGGCCATCGGGCAGGAGACTGCGTTCCGTGCTTGTTCCTGGCCTGCTGGCAGCGGCCAGCGTCGGCGTCGCCAGCATGGCCGGTGCGGCCAGACCTTTGCCCGCCGACACCACTCAGAGCGTGGCCAAGGCGGCATCGTCGCTGGCGGTGCGCGAGCCGCTCTCAGGTCGGCTGTCACCGGGACAGGTGCTGAGCCTGCAGCTGGAGGCACCGGCCGGTGCCGTGGTGCGCGGCAATCTGCAGGCGCTGGGCGTGGTGCTCGATGTGCAGACACCTGACGGGCGCCATCTGCGGCGGCTGAGCCAGGGCGAAGGCGTCGATCACGCATTCACCTGGCTAAGCCGTGGCAAGGCGAAGGAGCGTCTGGTGCTGCGTGCAGAGAACGTCCCGCCTTATGCATCGACAGCAAACAGCATGCCGGTGGCGCAGGGCGGGCACAGCGATGCACTGACCCATGCCGCGCCCAGTCCTGGCGCCTACGAGCTGACGATCACCCAGGTGCTGGCGCCGTTGGCGGCTGGCCATGGGCCTGCGGCAGAGATCGAACCCGAGCCGCTGCGCAGCCCCAGGCTCAAGGCCTTGCAGGCAAGGCTCGCACAGGGCGGAGACAGCCGCAGCTTCTGGCAGGAGATGGAACGCGAGGGTACGCCGCTGATCGAGCCCTGGGATGCGGAGCACGAGCTGGTGAGCTTTGTCTGGCGCGGCGCAGGGCAGTCCGTGCGGCTGTTCGGCAGTCCCTCGGGCAATCATGAGCCGCTGCAGCGCCTCGGAAGCAGCGATGTCTGGTGGGCCAGTTTCGTCATGCCCAGGGATGCACGCCTCAGCTATGGCTTTGCGCCCGATGTGCCTGTGGTCTCGGCCGATGCCATGGTTCAGCGCCGCGCCATTCTGTCCACCTTGCAGCGCGATCCTCTCAATCGCCGGAGCTGGGGGCGGTCTGCGGATCTGCAGGCGGTGCAGGATCGCTTCGACGGTCGCTCCGTGCTGACACTGTCCAAGGCGCCGCCCCAACCCTGGAGCGAGCCTCGCGCCGGCGTGGCTGCGGGCCAGTTGCAGCGTCACTGGTTGCCCAGCCAGGCGCTGGGCAACGGGCGCGATATCTGGATCTACAAGCCCCTGGGCTGGCAGCAGGCCGACGCGGCCCGGCGCTCCCTGCTGGTGCTGTTCGACGCCCAGGCCTACCTGCGCCAGGTTCCCACGTCCGCCATCGTCGACAACCTGATGGCCGATGGGCTGCTGCCTGCAACCGCCGTTGTGCTGGTGGCCAATGGGGCAGGCGACGCGCGCAGCCGCGAGTTGCCGCCCAATCCGGTATTTGCCGACTTCATGGGCCTGCAGCTCATGCCCTGGCTCAAGGCGCAGGGCATAGCGGCAGGGTCCGAGCGCGCGGTGATTGCAGGATCGAGCTATGGCGGCCTGGCCTCAAGCTATGTGGCGCTGCGCCATCCGCAGTGGTTTGGCAACGTGCTCAGCCTTTCGGGCTCCTACTGGTGGGCTCCCAAGGGCGAGCCGCCCAACTGGATGGCCCGCCAGTATCAGCAATCGCCGCAGCTGCCGATACGCTTTTATCTGGATGCCGGCATCTACGAGGGGGCCCGTGGCGGGCAGGCAGGCATACGCGAGACCAGCCAGGAGCTGGGCGATGTGCTGCGTGCCAAGGGCAACAAGGTCGCGCAGCGCGTGCACAGCACCGGCCATGACTATGTGCACTGGCAGGGTTCGCTGGCCTGCGGGCTGCTGGCGCTGATAGGGCACGAGCCACCGACCGAGAGGCTCAGTGAGCAGGTCGCACAGGCTTGCGGGCTCTGAGTCCGGCAGGTAGGAAAAAGGGGCTTGAAGCCCCTTTTTTTGCTTTGCGCCTGCGGCGCTTGTCGGTGAAGCGCTGCAGGTTTTCGATTGAAGCCCTTACCTTACTTGAGCTTGTTGCCGCATTCGCCGCAGAACAGGTCATTCAAAGCCACGGGGGCGCTGCAGGCGGGGCAGCTTGGCGCTGCCTGGTTCTGGCGGGCTTTCTCGGCCGCCTCTGCTTCGGCGCGAACCCGGGCTGCCTCACGCTCGGCGGCCTGCTGCTCGGCCTGTGCCTTCAGACGCAGGGCCTCGGCTTGCTGACGTGATTGTTCGGCAGCCTGGGCTGCGGCGCGTTCCTCTGCAGCCCTTTGCTGTGCCGCGCGCTCGGCGGCCTGGGCTTCGGCCCGCTGGCGGCTGGCCTGTTCCTGGGCTTCGGCTGCAGCACGTTCCCGCGCTGCCTGCTCGGCGGCCTCGGTCTCGGCCTTCAGGCGGGCGGCCTCGCCCTCGCGGCGCACCTGCTCTTGGGCGCGTTCGCGCTCCAGCTGTTCGGCAAACGCCTGTTCGGTGGACGCGGCTGCGGCGGCAGTCAGGCCTGCGGCGGTCGCAGCGGTGGCGGCATTGCCGTCGGTGTCGGGTGCGGCGGGCCTGGCCGTGGCTTCCTGCAGGCGCTCGCTGGCCGCCTGTTTGGCACGCTCGGCCGCAGCCCTGGTGCGTTCTGCGGCGGCCATGGTCTGGGCCTTGGCTTCCTCGGCTTTTCTGCGCACATCGCCGATCAGGCTGTCCAGTGCGCCCTCGGCCTCGGCCGGGTCCACGCTTTCACGGGCCTGCAGATAGATCAGGTTCATGCCCATGATGGCCACCTGGGCCAGCAGGGCTCCGACCACGCAGTAGAGCACGCCGAGGCCGGCGATGAGGCCGGTGCTGCCGCCACCCATCATGCCCATGGGGCTGAAGCCGCCGCCATAGCCCCGGCCGTAGCCGCCGCCCATGAACATGCCGGCCATGGAGCTGGCATCTCCGGTAATGCTCATGGCCATTCCGGTCAGCGAAACCGTGGCGGGCACCAGTCCGGCGAACAGCATGAAGCAGACCAGTCCCAGAATGACGTAGAGCACGACCTCCATCAGCACCACTTCCACCAGTCGCTTGCGCGCGATGCTCAGCACATTGGCCAGCGCGGCCTTGACGGACAGGCCGCTCCACAGCGCAGGACCCATCAAGGGGCCGACGACCCAGATCATGGCAATCAGCAAAGCCGCGGCGACCAGCACCAGAATCGGGTGGGCCACAAAGGCCAGAATGCCGCCCAGTACCGGAATCTTGCAGATGAAGTAGATGACGGCAGCCAGCAGGTAGTAGGCCAGCGTGGCAGCCAGTACCGCCAGTCCGACCAGCAGGAATTTGGGCAGGCACAGCAGACCGGCCGAAGCCGCTGCCGAGAAGGATCGCACGGGCTCGTTCCTCGCCTTGTCCATGAGCATGATCCCCACGCCGGAAGAGCCGGCCAGCAGCGCGATCACGGACGCCAGCATGAAGATCAGGTACATGAAAAAGCCTGCCTTGACCAGCATCCAGGCTGCGCCTGCGATCAGCGCGCCGCAGACCAGCAGCGTCAGAAAGCACAGCAGCAGCGGTCGCCACTGGGTCAGCCCTTCGGCGGCTCGGGCAAGGGTGGCAAAACGTATTTCTCCCAGGGGTTGCTCTCTCATTTTTCGTCCTGTCTTGTGGTTGAGGCTGGCTGGTCCGGCACGGTGAGCCGCTGGCTGGCCGGGTGTCAAAGCTTGCCGCGTATCTCGCCGGCTTCGATGGTGTAGCGCTCCACACCGGCGGGCAGACCAGTATCGATCTTCTTGATGACAGTCACGGGTTTGCCGCCCTTGGACTGGGTGGTGCCAGTGGCGGTATTCACACGCCCGGCCCTGACATCCTCGTCGGACTGATCGACCACGATGCTCGACGAGCCGCGGTTGTCGGCCAGTTCATTGGCCAGTTCCTTGAGCACTGTCATGGCCTGGGTGTATTCCTTGCGACCCTTGGCGGCCAGCGGCATCTCCACGGTCAGAGCGGAGAAACTGCGCATCTGGTGTGCCTGTCCCGACTGCCCGTCGGCGATGCTGACGGTCCTGGTCTGTACCGGCCCGGCCACGGCGCGTTGTTTGGCCGGCAGCTTCTGCATGGCCTGCACGGCCTGGGCCTGCATGTTCTGCGCCTGCTGGGTTTCCTGATCCAGAGCGGCCTGCAGACGCGCAAAGCGCTCGTTCTGACTGCCAGAGACCGCAGTGGCCGGACCGCCGCCAGGGCCGCAACCGGGGTCTGCGGAATTCGTGGCGCGGGAGAGCATGCAGCTCAGCGATGAGGAGGCCTCTTGCAGACTGGCGCAGCCGCCGAGCAGGGTTGCGGCACAGGCGAGCACAGTGAGTTGGAGTTTTTTCATGGCTTTCAATCCAGCAGGTCATCCAGCGATGGCGCGGTGCTCTTCTTGACTGGAGGTGTTCTTGCAGGGGCCGGCACGGGCGGTTTGCCGGATGCCGGGGCTGCGGGCAGCTGCGGGCTGGCCGCTTGTGCGGGCGCCGCGCTGACGGTGTCTGGGCTCACCACCACGGGGGCGACTGCGGTGGAGGGCACAGTGTCGACGCTGCCGGCACTCGGGGCGCTGATAGTGGCACTTTCGGCAGGCGTTGCCTGCGCGGCCGTATTGCCGCCCAGCGGGCCGACCAGGGCATCGGCCTTGGCCTTGTCCTCGGCTGAAATCGCATCCTTGCCGGCCTGGGTCGCACCCGATGCGCTATTGGAGCTACTGCCCGTGCCGGTCAGGCCCTTCATATTGCTGGCCATCATCACACCGCCCGCAATGGCGGCGATCAGCAGTGCCAGCACTGCCCATTTGATCCAGGCATTGCTGCCGCGCACCGGCTCCTGAGGAAAGGCCGGCGGAAGGTGGTTGCGCGGCGCAGGGTTGGCTGCAGGCTCGGGCAACGGCGGCCTTGGCGCGGGCTGGTCCATGGGCTCGATCAGAGGTGGAGCCAGACTGGCTTCGTCGATGGCCTGCGCAGCGCCCGAAGGCATCTGAGGCGAGGCCGCCAGCACATCGGCGTCGGCGCGGCTCTCGAAAACCATGCCGCAGCGCGTGCAGAAACGGGCGTCGGGTTTGCAGATGGCCTGGCATTGGCGGCAGGTTTTTTCAGCAGCAGTGCCTGCCGATTCCGGCGCTTGGCGGGCACCGCAGTTCCTGCAGAACTTGGCATTCGGAGCGAGCGGATTGCCACATTGGGAACAATTCATGGTCTGCGATCGATGAACGAGTCCGCGGCAATGGTTTCTGCGCGGGATTGCGGTTTCGGCAATGGCCGGAATATGTTCCGGTTTCTGCGCCGTAGCCTGAACCGGGACGGACTCTGAAAAATGATTTGTATCTTAGCGGCGCATTGGCTGGGGCCTGAGGGATCGCTTTGTGGGAATGCCTGCATGCGAAGTTTTGACAGCTTTTTGTCAGGCAAAGACGGGCACGAATCTGATTGCGCTCAATCGAGTCACAGGCACAGTTTGACGGGGTTCGGGTCGCTAAGTGGCTGATTTGAAAAGAGGGCGATATAAACCCGTATGGAGGGACCCGGTGATTATCACGGCTTGTCTGAATCCGGGAATCTGTTTGATTTTTGCAAATGCATCAAATCGTTGAGAGTGTGATTCGCGGTAAAAAATCAACGAAATACAGGCCGTGCAGAATCCGGTAGTCAGCAAGGCCTGTGATCAGTGCTGCGCAACCAGCGTCAGCAACTCGATTCGCGGCGCCACGCCAAGGCGTACGGCAAAACCGGCCCACAGGCCTGCGCCGCTGCTGACCAGCAGCTTCATGTTGCCGACGTCATATTCGCCGCGCACGAAGCCGTTGTTGACGGGGGCCACCAGCCAGCGGTCCATGCCCAGGATCAACCCGCCATGGGTATGGCCCGAGATCTGCAGATTCACGCCCTTGTCCGCGTTGTCGCGCGCGAACCTGGGCTGGTGTGCCAGCAGGATATGGAATGCTGCACCGGCCTTGCGGGCCTGGGCGGCCACTGCATCCACATCGGGTGGGACGCCCTCGGCCTGTTCGGGGTTGGCGTTGTGGGGCGAGGTGCGGCCGAACACCGGGTCGCCGATGCCGGACAGGGCCAGCCTGCTGCCCCTGATGTTCAGCATCTGCGTGCGGTTTTCCAGCAGCTTCAGACCCAGGCGGCGGAACTCGGCCATCCAGGCGTTGTAGCCACTGTAGTACTCGTGGTTGCCCGGCGCCGCCCAGACACCGTAGCGTGCACTCAGGCCGGCCAGCGGAGCCACATGGGCGCGGCTGGTGGCGACATCGCCGTCCACCATGTCACCGGGCAGCACGATCAGGTCCGGCGTGGTGGCCAGGGTGCGCTGCACGATGGTCTGCACATAACGTGCATCATTGACCGGGCTGGCATGGATATCGGCCAGCACGGCAATGCGCAAGCCCTGCAGTGCCTCGGGCAGGTTCCGGACCGCGATCTGCTGCTCATGCACCCTGGGCGGCTGCAGGGCGTTGAAGACGCCGATGGCGCTCAGGCAGCCGGCGGCCACCACGGCTGCCATGGTCAGCGCAGGAAGGTGCAGCAGCTGCGCCAGGCCGGTACGACCCATGAGCCGGGCGATGAGCCACAGCAGATCGCGCAGCAGCGCGAACAGCGCCAGCATCAGCAGCGTGGCCAGAATCCAGCCGCCCGGGACCTGCAGCTGCGCCACCACGGCATAGGGCAGGGCGTGGGTCTGCACGGCCTTGAGCAGCAGGGCGGGAGCGATGCCCGGCAAGGCCGTGATCAGCACGGCCAGCATGCGGGTCAGACGGGAGGTGCCGTTGAGGCCGGAGACGGGCCACCAGAGCCACAGAGCCAGGAGCGGGATGACGAGAGCAGCAGTCGAAACCATGGGGAGCGGATGAGCCAAGATTGCCGCGAGCATAGCAAGCGTCGCGGCTCCCGCGATGAACGCGGCCGCAGCGACCGCCGCAGGCGCAGCGCGGGACGGTGAATACCGCGCGGCACGGCTGCTTTTGCCATCACCGCGCAAGAGTGGCCAAGGACGGGGATAATCCCAGCCCTTATGTCTTTGAAGATCCACTTCCCCGAGTCGCTCCCCGTATCCAGCCGTCGCCAGGAAATCATGGAGGCCATGGATCGCCATCAGGTCATCATCGTCTGTGGCGAGACCGGCTCGGGCAAGACCACGCAGCTGCCCAAGATCGCACTGGCGCTGGGCCGGGGCAGGCTCAATGCCGTCCCCGATGCCAACGGCCAGGTGCGTGGCCATCTGATCGGCCACACCCAGCCGCGCCGCATTGCGGCCAGCTCGGTGGCCAAGCGCATTGCCGAGGAGCTGAACACGCCACTGGGCGAAGTGGTGGGCTACAAGGTGCGTTTTCAGGACACGTTGCAGAAGAACGCCTCCGTCAAGCTGATGACCGACGGCATCCTGCTGGCCGAGACTCAGACCGATCCGCTGCTCAAGGCCTATGACACGCTGATCATCGACGAGGCGCACGAGCGCAGCCTGAACATCGACTTTCTGCTGGGCTACCTCAAGCAGATCCTGCCCAGGCGCCCCGATCTGAAGGTGGTGGTGACGTCGGCGACCATCGATGCCGACCGCTTTGCCAAGCACTTCGAATCGAAGAACGGTCCTGCGCCCGTGATCATGGTCTCGGGTCGTACCTATCCGGTGGAGATGCGCTATCGCCCGTTCGAGGGTGAAAAGGACAAGGATCTGAACGACGCCATTGCCGATGGCGTCGATGAGCTCTGGGCCGGCGGCAAGGGCGGCGATATCCTGATCTTCCTGCCCGGCGAGCGCGAGATTCGCGAAGCCGCCGACCATCTGCGCAAGCATTTGCAGCACTCGCCCACGCTGCGCAGCGCCGAGGTGCTGCCGCTGTTCTCGCGCCTGTCGCAGGCCGAGCAGGACCGTATCTTTGACGGCCATACAGGACGGCGCATCGTGCTGGCCACCAATGTGGCCGAAACCTCGCTCACGGTTCCGGGCATTCGCTATGTGATCGACGCCGGTACGGCACGCGTGAAGCGCTATTCCTTCCGCAGCAAGGTGGAGCAGCTGCTGGTCGAGCCGATCTCGCAGGCCGCGGCCAACCAGCGCGCGGGCCGTTGCGGCCGTGTGGCCAACGGCATCTGCATTCGCCTGTATGACGAAGAGAGCTTTGTCAGCCGCGACCGCTTCACCGACCCCGAAATCCTGCGCTCCTCCCTGGCCGGCGTGATCCTGCGCATGAAGTCGCTGGGCCTGGGCGATGTGGTGCACTTCCCCTTCCTCGAGGCCCCTTCGGGTCGCGCCATCGCCGACGGCTATCAGCTGCTGGCCGAGCTGGGGGCGGTGGACGATCACGGCCATCTGCTGCCCATGGGCAAGGAGCTGTCGCGCCTGCCGCTGGACCCGCGCGTGGGCCGCATGATTCTGGAAGCGCGCGAGCGCCGCGCCCTGGCCGAGGTGCTGATCATCGCCTCGGCTCTGAGCGTGCAGGATGTGCGCGACCGGCCCCTGGAGGCGCAGCAGCAGGCCGACCAGGCCCATGCCAAGTTCGACGACGAGAAAAGCGAATTCAGTGGCTATCTGCGTCTGTGGAAGTGGCTGTCGGATGCGCGCGGCGGCAAGGTCGTTGCCAAGAGCCGCAAGGAAATGGCGGCCCAGCACGCGCCTGCGGCCAGGCCCAATGCACGCAACCAGGCCTTCCTGCCTGTCAGCCAGCGTGCCAGCGGCGCGCAGGTCGAAGGCACGGTGGAAGAGCGACTGGCGCTGTTCAACCCCGCCGAGCAGGCCGACGAGGCCACGCACAAGATCAGCAACCGCCAGTGGGAGCAGTTGCTGCGCCAGAACTTCATCAATATCCGCCGCGTGCGCGAATGGCGTGACATCCACTCTCAGCTGCTTACCGTGGTCAAGGAGCAGAAATGGCTGCTCAACAACGAGGCGGCGGGCTACGAGGCCGTGCACCTGTCGATGCTGTCGGGCCTGCTCGGCAATATTGGCTACAAAGCCGAGGAAAGCGAGAGCTATCTGGGCGCGCACGGCATCAAGTTCCACCCGCATCCCGGCGCTCACCTGAGCAAGAAGCCCGGTCGCTGGATCGTGGCGGCCGAGCAGGTCGAGACCTCGCGCCTCTACGGCCGTGGCATTGCGGCCATAGAGCCGCAGTGGCTGGAGGAGGTGGGCGGCCACCTGCTCAAGAAGCAGCTGCTGGATCCGCACTGGAGCAAGAAACAGGCCGATGTGGTGGCGCTGGAGCGCGCCACGCTCTATGGCCTGGTGGTCTACAACGGCCGCCGCGTCAGCTATGGCCGCGTCGATCCGCACGAGGCACGCAATCTTTTCATCCGTCAGGCGCTGGTGGAGGGCGAGTGGGAAACCCAATGGCATTTCCTGCCCGCCAACCTCAAGCTCATGCGCAAGGTCGAGGAGCTGGAGCACAAGAGCCGTCGCCAGGATGTACTGGTCGACGACGAGCTGATCTTTGCCTTCTACGATCAGCATTTGCCCAGGGATGTGTACAGCGGCGCGACCTTCGATAAGTGGTTCCGTGCCGAGAGCCGTAACCAGCCAGAGCTGCTGCGCCTGTCCAGGGACGAGCTGATGCGGCATGAGGCCGCAGGCATCACCACGGACAAATTCCCCAAGACCGTGAAGCTGGGCGGTGCCGATTGCAGCGCCAGCTATCTGCACAGCCCTGGCGACGCGCGCGACGGCATCACGGTCACCGTGCCGCTGTTCGTGCTCAACCAGGTGTCGGAGGAGCGTGCCGAGTGGCTGGTGCCGGGCATGCTCAAGGACAAGATCCAGGCGCTGCTGAAAAGCCTGCCTCAGCGCCCGCGCAGCCGTTTCGTGCCGCTGCCCGAGAGCGCGGCGCGGCTGGCCGAGCTGTTCACGCAGAGCGAGCGCTGGGCCCAGGGCGGACTGATCGATGCCTTGCTCAAGCAGGTGCGCGACGAGACTTCTCTGGATGTGAAGCGCGGCGACTTCAAGCTGGACATGCTGAGCCCGCATCTGTTCATGAACTTCCGCATCACGGACGAGCATGGCCGCCAGCTGGGCCAGGGCCGCAATCTGGGTGCGCTCAAGGCCGAGTGGGGTGCCAAGGCTCGCGGTGCTTTTCAGGCGCTTGCTTCATTAAAGGTAGCTGCAGGGGCGGGTGAGCCGGCCAGTTCAGAGAAGAAGGCACCTGAAAGTGAGAAGGGCAAGGCGCAAGACGCCTCCAGAAAAGACATGGCTGCTGCGGACAGGCCGGCCCAGTCCCATGATGCGCGCTACAAGGACTGGAGCTTTGGCGAGTTGCCCGAACTCATGGAGATCAAGAAGGGCGGCACCACGCTGATCGGCTTTCCGGCCCTGATCGACCATGGCGACGCCGTCGGCATCGAGGTCTTCGACGAACCGGAGGCCGCCGCCGCAAAGCACCGTGTGGGCCTGCGCCGCCTGTTCGCGCTGCAGATTCGCGATGCACTCAAGTATCTGGAAAAGAACATTCCCGATCTGCAGAAGATGGCCGTGGCTTATATGCCGCTGGGCACGCAGGAGGAGCTGCGCGGCCAGATCATCGACGTGGCCATAGACCGCGCCTTCCTGCAGGAGCCGCTGCCGAGTAACGAGGTCGACTTCAGGCAGCGCGTGCAGGACGGCCGCGGCCGCCTGACGCTGATTGCCAACGAGGTGGCTCGCATGTCGGCCGTCATCCTTGCCGAGTATGCGGCCGCCGCGCGCAAGATCAAGGACACCAAGAACGCGCCAGAGGCCACCAAGGACGCGAGCGAGCAGCTGCAAAAGCTGATGCCCAAAAACTTCATCGCCGTGGCCCCCTGGGCGCAGCTCGGTCATTACGCGCGCTACCTCAAGGCCATCACCTCGCGCCTGGACAAGTACCGGGCCGACCCGGCGCGCGATGCCGCCAAGCTCAAGGAGCTGCTGCCGCTGGAGCAGCGCTACTGGCGGCTGGTGGCCGAGCGCAAGGGGCAGATCGATGCCCGCATGCAGGAGTACCGCTGGATGCTGGAGGAGCTGCGCGTGAGCTTTTTTGCCCAGGAGCTGCGCACGCCGTATCCGGTCAGCGCCAAGCGGCTGGACAAGGTCTGGGCGCAGCTGCAGCAGTGATGCAGGCTTGATGCGCTGTGCGCAGCGCCGAGCCTGGCGCCTGGTGAGCGCGGCACTGCCTGTCTAGGCGGGCCGGCTTTCGCCCTGCAGCAGCGGGTTGCGCGAAAACAGCTCCACCACCCAGTCCACAAAGGCGCGCACCTTGGCGCTGAGGTGGGAGTTGGGCGGATAGACCACGTAGATCGGCAGCAGAGGGTGCTTCCAGTCTTCGAGCACGCGTTGCAGCTGGCCGTTTTCCAGGTACTTGTGAATCTGGAAGCGGCTGAGCTGCCCTATGCCCTGGCCCGCAAGGATGGCGCTGATGTAGGCGTTGCCTTCGTTGATGCCCAGATGGGCGGGACTGGCGATCTCTATCACTTCGCCGCCCTTGTGGAACTCCAGCGGATAGCGCCGCGCCGAGACCGGGGAGAAATAGATCACGTTGCGATGGCCGGACTCCAGGTCGCGAGGATGCCGGGGCACGCCGTGCCGCTGCAGATATTCAGGGGCGGCAACCGTGATGAATTCCAGATTGCCGATGCGGCGGGCCACCAGCGACTGGTCGGCCAGCTCGCCGCCGCGGATCACGCAGTCCACGTTGTCGCTGATCAGGTCCACCGTACGGTCGCTCACGCCCAGATCGATGTGTATCTCGGGGTAGCGGGACTGGAACTCGCTCAGATGGGGAATGATGAGCAGACGCGCCACCGTGGTTCCCACGTCCACCCGCAGGCGACCGCGCGGCGTGGTGCGGGCCTGACTGACGCTGGCCTCGAGATCGTCGAAGTCGGCGAGCAGGCGCACGGCGCGGTCGTAGTAGGCCGCACCGTCGGCGGTCACGGTGACGCGGCGCGTGGTTCGGTTGAGCAGCTTCACGCGCAGTCGCTCTTCCAGCGCCTGCACGTTCTTGGTCACACTGGCTTTTGGCATTTGCAGCGAATCGGCTGCACGCGTGAAAGTGCCTGCTTCCACGACCCGCGCGAAAATACGCATGGCCTGTATCTGATCCATGGGATCTCCTTGTCCTCGCGAAAACCCGGACTCGCCGAGGATGCGGGATTCTCACACACAGGCCAGCCCCTCATTGTTCGAGAATTGGAAACAGTGTGGCCGCGTTTGCGGGGTTTATACCGGCAATTGCGGTTGCTACATTTCTGTTCCATCACCCGGTTCTGTCCGGAAAATCCATGTCAAACACCTCCGCCACCGCATCGCAGCCGATTCCTCGTACCGACACCACCATTTCCGTGGGCGACGGTGTGCAGGCCCATGTGCGCCTGTATGGCGGCAAGCGGCGCGGTGAAGTCGTCCCCCTGGTGCTGCATTTCCATGGCGGGGCCTTTGTGGCTGGCGATCTGGACAACGGTTGCACCGTCGGCAGCGCGCTGGCGACTGCCGGTGCCTGTGTGGTGTCGCTGGCCTACCCGCTGGCCCCCGAGAATCCGTTTCCGCGTCCGCTGGAGCTGGGCTACGAGGTGCTGCTGTGGGCCTACAGGCAGCGCACCAAGCTGGCAGGAAAGGGGGCTCCGCTCTATCTGGCCGGCGAGGAGGCCGGTGCCAATCTGGCGGCCGGCGTGTGCATGATGGCGCGAGACCAGCAGCAGCCTCCGTTGGCAGGCCAGATCCTGATCTCGCCCATGCTGGACCCCTGCGCAGCCACTCCGTCGCAGCGCGCTGCCCAGGGTGAATCCGTCGAGTGCAAATGGGCTTCGGGCTGGTGCCAGTACCTGAGCAGTCCACACGATGCGGAGCACCCGTATGCGGTGCCTGCGCGGGCCCGCCGTCTGGCAGGGCTTCCGCCCACGCTGATCCTGGCGGGGCAGGAGGATCCCATGCGCGACGAGGCGCAGAACTACGCCGAACGCCTGCAGGCTGCCGGATTGACGGTCTTCCTGCATCTGTTTCCCGAAGTCGGGCAGTGGCCGCAGGCGCTGATGGAGCCGCCACCCGAGATTTGTCCCTGCGAAGGGCAACTGCGCACGTTTTTCGAGACCACGCGATGTCGGCTCTGACCTGACAACGCTGCGCTGAGGCTGCCAAGCTGGAACCGTCCACCGGGGCGGGCCGGACGCCTCTGCGCCTTTTTCACGCTTCTTCCCTTCGATTCCTGGCCAAGGCGCCGGAAGGGATGAGGCTTGCCTGCCGCCTGATGGGCTGCTGCCGCTTTCAACCCTTGAACCAAAGACATTGTCATGAACGAGCACTTCAAACTCTCCCACCGCCGCGGATGGGCCGCGGTCGGCGTTGCCGCCGCCGTGATCGCAACCACCGCCGCCATGCTGGGTCTGCAGTCATCGCATGCCGAAGCGCCGGCTGCGCAAGCAGCCCCGGCAGGCGTGCCGGTCTCGGCTGCCCAGGTCCTGCAGCAGGACGTGACCCTGTGGAATGAGTTCTCCGGTCGCCTCGAAGCCGTGCAGCGTGTGGACGTTCAGCCGCGCGTTTCGGGCGCGGTTCAGTCCGTGCATTTCAAGGAGGGCGCGCTGGTCAAGGCCGGTGACCTGCTGTTCACCGTAGACCCGGCTCCCTACGCGGCAGAAGTCGACCGCGCCGAGGCCCAGGTGGTTGCCGCCAAGGCCCGCATGGCCTACACCCAGAGCGAGTCCGAGCGCGCCACGCGCCTGTGGGACGAACGGGCGATCGCGCAAAAGGAATATGACGAGCGGGTGAATGCCCGGCGCGAGGCCGAGGCCAATCTGCGCGCCGCCCAGGCTGCGCTGCAGACCGCCAGGCTGAACCTGGGCTACACCCAGGTCAGGGCTCCGGTGAGCGGGCGCGTTGGCCGCATCGAGGTCACCGTGGGCAATCTCGTGAGTTCGGGGGCCGGAGCGCCGGTGCTGACCACCCTGGTTTCAGTGGACCCCATGTACGCCAGTTTTGACGCGGACGAGCAGGTCGTGGCTCAGGCGCTGCAAGGCCTGAGCCAGGGACGAGGCACGCGCGCGGTGATCGAGAGCATTCCCGTGCAGATGGGCGTGGGCACCAGCGGCGGTACGCCCTATGCCGGACATCTGCAGCTCATCGACAACCAGGTCGATGCCAAGAGCGGCACGGTGCGCGTGCGCGCGGTGTTCGGCAATGTGGACGGCACGCTGATGGCCGGCCAGTTCGCGCGCATCCGCATGGGTCAGCCCCAGACCACCCAGGCCGTGCTCATCAACGAGCGCGCCGTCGGCACGGACCAGAGCAAGAAATTCGTGCTGGTGATTGGCGAAGGCAACAAGGCAGAGTACCGGGAGGTGCAGCTGGGCGCGCCGGTGGATGGCCTGCGCATGGTCACTTCAGGTCTCAAGGCGGGCGAGCGCATCGTCGTCAACGGCCTGCAGCGCGTGCGCCCCGGCGTGGTGGTCGCGCCTCAGGACGTGCCCATGGATGCCAAGGCCGAGCTGGCCGAGGGCCGCAGTGCTGCCAAGCAACCCACGGTCTGAGAACCCTTCATTTCCCGACACCATGAACCTGTCCCGATTTTTCATCGACCGCCCGATCTTCGCGGGTGTGCTGTCGGTGCTCATTTTTCTCGCAGGCCTGATCGCCATGCGAACGCTGCCGATCTCGGAATATCCCGAGGTCGCTCCGCCCTCGGTGGTGGTGCGTGCCCAGTACCCGGGTGCCAATCCCAAGGTGATTGCCGAAACCGTGGCTACCCCGCTGGAGGAATCCATCAACGGCGTGGAAGGCATGCTCTACATGGGCAGCCAGGCCACGACGGACGGCGTGATGACTCTGACCGTGACCTTCGCGCTGGGCACCGATCCCGACAAGGCTCAGCAGCTGGTGCAGAACCGCGTCTCCCAGGCCGAGCCGCGCCTGCCCGAGGAAGTGCGCCGCCTGGGCATCACCACGGTCAAGAGCGCGCCCGACCTGACCATGGTCGTGCACATGGTCTCGCCCAACGGACGCTATGACATCGACTACCTGCGCAACTATGCCGTGCTCAATGTGAAGGATCGCCTCGCCCGCATCCAGGGCGTGGGTCAGGTGCAGATCTTCGGTGGTGGCGACTATTCCATGCGTGCCTGGCTGGACCCGCAGAAGGTGGCGCAGCGCGGTCTCTCGGCCGCCGATGTGGTGGCAGCCATCCGAGGCCAGAACGTGCAGGCTGCGGCCGGTGTGGTCGGTGCCTCGCCCGGCCTGCCCGGAGTGGACATGCAGCTGTCCATCAATGCCCAGGGTCGTCTCCAGACCGAGGAGGAGTTCGGCGACATCATCGTCAAGACCGGTGCCGACGGCGCCGTGACGCGCCTGCGCGACGTGGCGAGGCTGGAGCTGGGCGCGGCCGACTATTCGCTGCGCTCGCTGCTCAACAACGACCCCGCCGTGGGCATGGGCGTGTTCCAGGCCCCGGGCTCGAATGCCCTGGAGATCTCGGCCAATGTGCGCTCGACCATGGCCGAGCTGCAAAAGCATATGCCTGAAGGCGTGGAGTTCCGCATTGCCTACGATCCCACGCAGTTCGTGCGGGCCTCCATCAAGTCCGTGATCCAGACCCTGCTGGAGGCCGTGGCCCTGGTGGTGGTGGTGGTGATCCTGTTCCTGCAGACCTGGCGCGCTTCCATCATTCCCCTGCTGGCCGTCCCGGTCTCGGTGGTGGGCACCTTCGCCGTGCTGCACCTGCTGGGCTTTTCCATCAATGCGCTGAGCCTGTTCGGCCTGGTGCTGGCCATCGGCATCGTGGTGGACGACGCCATCGTGGTGGTGGAGAACGTGGAGCGCAACATCGAGGCCGGGCTGTCGCCGCGCCAGGCCACCTACCGCGCCATGCAGGAGGTGAGCGGGCCCATCATCGCCATCGCCCTGGTGCTGGTGGCCGTGTTTGTGCCGCTGGCCTTCATCAGCGGCCTGACGGGCCAGTTCTATCGCCAGTTCGCGGTGACCATCGCCATCTCGACGGTGATCTCGGCCATCAACTCGCTGACCCTGTCGCCTGCGCTTTCCGCGCTGCTGCTGCGCGGCCACGACGCTCCCAAGGACGCACTGACGCGTGGTATGGAGCGGGTGCTGGGCGGGTTCTTTCGCCGCTTCAACACCTTGTTTCGTCGCGGCTCCGATGCCTATAGCGGCGGCGTGCAACGCGTCATCGGCCGCAAGGCGCTGATGCTGGTGATCTACGCCGTGCTGGTGGGTGCGACCTGGGGTCTGTTCAAGCTGGTGCCCGGCGGTTTCGTGCCGGCCCAGGACAAGCAGTACCTGGTCGGCTTTGCCCAGCTGCCCGATGGCGCCACGCTGGACCGTACGGAGGACGTGATCCGCCGCATGGGCGAGATCGTCAAGAACAATCCCAACGTGGAAGACGCCATCGCCTTCCCCGGGCTGTCCATCAACGGCTTCACCAACAGCTCCAATTCGGGCATCGTCTTTGTCACCCTCAAGCCCTTTGCCGAGCGCACGCATGCCGACCAGAGCGGCGGTGCCGTGGCGGGCCAGCTCAACCAGGCCTTTGGCAGCATCCAGGAAGCCTTTATCGCGATGTTCCCGCCGCCGCCCGTGGCCGGCCTCGGAACGACCGGCGGCTTCAAGCTGCAGATCGAAGACCGCGCCTCGCTGGGCTATGACGCCATGGATGCGGCCGTGAAGGCCTTCATGGCCAAGGCCTACCAGACGCCCGAGCTGGCCGGCCTGTTCACCAGCTGGCAGGTCAACGTGCCTCAGCTCTATGCCGCCATCGACCGCACCAAGGCGCGCCAGCTCGGCGTGCCCGTGACGGACATCTTCGAGACGCTGCAGATCTACCTGGGCAGCCTGTATGCGAACGACTTCAATCAGTTCGGCCGCACCTACAGCGTGCGCGTCCAGGCCGATGCCGCCTACCGGGCGCGTGCCGAAGACGTGGGCCTGCTCAAGGTGCGTTCCACCACGGGCGAGATGGTGCCGCTGTCGGCGCTGATGAAGCTCGAACCCAGCTTCGGGCCCGAACGCGCCATGCGCTACAACGGCTTTCTGGCCGCCGACGTGAATGGCGGGCCCGCTCCCGGCTTTTCCTCGGGCCAGGCCCAGGCCGCCGTCGAGCGCATCGCCGCCGAAACCCTGCCGCCCGGAATCGGCTTCGAGTGGACCGAGCTGACCTACCAGGAGATCCTGGCTGGCAATTCCGCCGTGCTGGTGTTCCCCATCGCCATTCTGCTGGTCTTCCTGGTGCTGGCGGCGCAGTACGAAAGTCTGACCCTGCCGATAGCCATCATCCTGATCGTGCCCATGGGCCTTCTGGCTGCCATGACGGGCGTGTGGCTGAGCGGCGGCGACAACAATGTGTTCACGCAGATCGGGCTCATCGTCCTTGTGGGCTTGTCGGCCAAGAACGCCATCCTGATCGTGGAGTTCGCCCGCGAGCTGGAATTTGCCGGCCGCACGCCCGTGCACGCCGCCATCGAGGCCAGTCGCCTGCGTCTGCGCCCCATCCTCATGACCTCGCTGGCCTTTGTGATGGGCGTGCTGCCGCTGGTGCTGTCCACGGGCGCGGGCGCCGAGATGCGCAGCGCCATGGGCGTGGCGGTGTTCGCCGGCATGATCGGCGTGACGGCTTTCGGCCTGTTCCTCACGCCGGTGTTCTATGTGGTGTTGCGCCGACTGGCCGGCAACCGCCCGCTGCAGCAGCATGGCAGCCATGTGGCGCCCATCAGCGAGCCGGGTCATGGCGCTTCGGCCCAGCCCATGCATGCTGCGCCGCGCGGCCATGACGAATGAGCCCCGATCAACCATGGACTCCGATATGAACACGATACAAGTCATTCGATCCCTGATGCCGTCCCTGAGCGCACTGACGGCGGCCCTGGTGCTGGCGGGTTGCGCCAGCGCACCACCCAAGGTGGCGCAGCACGCCGGCGTTGCCGTTCCCGCCAGTTTCAGCGCCCCGGCCACTGCCGCAGGCTGGACGCAGGCCGCCCCGGCGGAGGCCCAGCCGCGCGGTGCCTGGTGGCGGGTGTTTGCCGACGCGGAACTCAGCGCTCTGGTGGAGCGGGCGGGTGATGCCAACACCGATGTGCAGGCCGCTGCGGCGCGTCTGGCCGAAGCCCGTGCGCTGCTGCGCTCGGCCGATGCGCAGCGCCAGCCGCAGATCGCGGCCGCAGGCGGTGCGGCGCGCCAGGCCGGTGCGAACGCCGCGAGCGGCATGCAGCCTGCAACCCTGGTCACCGCCGGCTTGAACTTCTCCTACGAGGCGGACCTGTTCGGCCGCCTGTCGCGCGCCAGCGAAGCGGCGCGCGAGGATGCCAATGCACGTCAGGCCTTGCTGCAGAGCACCCGCCTGATGGTGCAGGCCGATGTGGCGCAGACCTATCTGCAGCTGCGTTCGCTGCAGACCGAGCGCCAACTGGTCGAGCAGAGCCTGGCGGCCCATCGCGAGACTCTGACGCTGATCGACAAGCGCTACCGGGCCGGCGATGCGGCCGAGCTGGACGTGGCGCGCATGCAGACCGAGGTTTCGGCCACCGAGGCCGAGACGCTGGCGCTGGAGCGCCAGCAGGCGGCGCTCACGCATGCGCTGGCCGTACTGGTCGGGGATGTGGCCAGCGGCTTTGCGCTGGCTGCGCAGGCGCAGTCAGCGACGCTGCCCATGATTCCGGCGGGCGTGCCCGCGACGGTGCTGGCGCGCCGCCCCGATGTGTCGGCGGCCCAGGCGTCGGTGCTGGCCGCCCAGGCGCGCCTGGGTGTGGCACAGGCCGCATGGTTTCCGGCCATCACCCTGACGGGCAACGGCGGCTATGCTTCGCCGGAGCTGGGAGATTTGTTCAAGTGGTCGGCTCGCTCCTGGGGCATAGGCGCCTTGCTGTCTCTGCCCATCTTCGATGGCGGCCAGCGCGCCGCGCAGGAAGAGGGTGCCCGCGCGCGTCTGGAGGCCGCCGTGGCTGCCCAGCGCGGCCAGGTGCTCGCGGCCTTTCGGGATGTGGAAGATCAGCTCAGCGCATTGCGCCTGCTCTCGGACCAGGCCCGTGTGCTGGGGCAGGCCGTGCAGTCTTCCGAGCGGGCCACCCACCTCTCGGATGTGCGCTATCGCAACGGTCTGGTGAGTCAGCTGGAGCTGCTGGATGCCCGCCGCAACGAGCTGCGCAACCGGCGACAGGCCCTGCAGGTGCGAACCGCGCAGTACACGGTCACGGTGGCACTGATTCGTGCGCTGGGTGGGGGCTGGGATGGCGGCGAGCCCGTGCCGAGCCGCAGCTGAGGCCGGGCACTCGGTGCGGCCACATCACTCGGATCCGGGCCTGTCCTGATCCGAGCCCGGGCGCGGCTTGCTCGTGGCCCGCGTCTGCCGATGGCAGGCCTCGGCATGTCATGCCTTTCGGCACCGGATCACCAGGTTCGCCATCGATGGCGGAGTCTTCAGGCGGCACGAAACCGGTGGCTCTGGACCTGTGAAGCACACGCAGCGATGGGGCCGCACAGCGCATTCTTCAGTGCGCGCACTGCGCTATCTACCGTGGTGAGTACGGGCAGCCCCGAGGCTTGCTCGCAGACGGTTCGTGCTCTTGCCATGCTGAACTGCGCCAGCGCGATGCGGGCACATCCCTGGTCTCGCAAGCGACGGGCCTGGGCTGCAATCAGCGTATCGTGGCGGGCCAGGTCTCCCGCATTCATGGCCTGCAAAGCGCCTTCGGCCAGCGTCGTGACGAGGTCTGCATCCGGGCCGAACTCGGGCGGCATCGACTTCAGCGTGGGGGCAAAAGTCGCGATGAGTCCGATCTTTCCGGGCTGTTGCAGCGCTTCAGCCACCATGGCCTCGTTGGGCCGCAGCACGGGGATGCCGGCATGCCGCGCCGCGACCGCACCGATGCAGGGGCCGAATGCCGAGCAGGTGAAGAGAATAGCCTGGGCACCCGTGCCCACGGCATAGTCGGCCAGGACCTCGAAGCGCCTGTGCATGGCTGCGTCCAGCCCGTGGCCGCTTCTTGCCAGGTCTGCCGACAGGCTGTCGTCCAGCAGGTTCATGCGCACGGCTTGTGGCCAGTCGCGCTCGAATGCGTCGTTGATGGGCCCGACCGAGTGGCTCAGGGCGTGAATGAGGGCAATCCGTGTCATGTGCGGGGGGCCTGGATGTTGAGGGTGGTCAGATGCCCTTGGAGGAAGGATTCTCGAAGCCTTCCCGGGTCTCTGCGTTGAGCGGGTAGTTGATGTTGGTGCCTTTCGGAGGAATAGGCGACATGAACCACTTCTTGTAGAGCGTCTCCATTTCGCCTGATTTCATCATCCCGACCACCACGCGGTCTACCAGCGCCTTGAACTGCGGGTCGTCCTTGCGCAGCATCAGCGACTGATTCTCGGTGCGCAGGCTTTCGCCCGTGATGATGAATTCCTTCGGGTTCTGGGTGTTCGCGATCAGGCCCGCCAGCAGGATGTCGTCGAGAACGAAGGCGGCTGCACGCCCCGAATTCAGCAGCAGGAAGGAGTCGAGATGGTCTTTCCCGGACAGTTGTGTGACCTCCAGCACCTTGCCGCGGTTGGCTTCACGCAGGAGCCGGAACGACGTCGTTCCTGCGGTGGTGACAACCGCCTTGCCCTGAAGGTCTGCAATGCTCCTGATACCCGAGCTGGCCTTGACGGCCATGCGCACGTTGTAGCGGAAGATGTCCGGCGAAAATGCGACGTCCTTCTGACGTTCCACCAGGTTGGTGGTGGAGCCGCACTCGATGTCGACCGTACCGTTCGTCACAAGCGGGATCCGGTTCTGCGAGGTCACGACCTGGTACCTGATATCGATCTTGGGTTGTTTCAACTCGGCCTTGATGGCTTCCACGATCTTCATGCAGATGTCGATGCTGTAGCCGACGGGAGTTGCGGTATCGGAGATGTAGGAGAATCCGAACGAGGCCTCGCGGTGCCCCAAGGTGATGGCTCCGCTCTCCCTGATCTTTTTCAGGGTCGGAGACTCCTGTGCGAGCACATCCAGAGCGGGAACAAGGGCTGTGGCCAGCATGGCGGCAGTCGCGACGTTTCGAAGATGGAAGCGCATGGTATTCCTGATTCAGAGAGTGGAGAGGGAGGTCTTCAGGCCGCGATCGCGGCATGTCCGGTGATGGCATCCACGGACTCCGCCAGCAGGCGGGCAATGGTCCCGAGCTCATCGCGGCTCGCGATATAGGGCGGTGCAAGCAGCACATGGTCGCCGTTGACACCATCGACGGTGCCGCCGAACGGATAGCACAGCAGGCCCCTTGTCATGGCGTCTTTCTTGAGCATGGCATGGACCCTGAACGCTGGGTCGAACGGCTGTTTCCCGGCCTTGTCTGCCACCAGTTCAACGCCCCAGAAGAAGCCACGACCGCGTACGTCCCCGACGTGAGGGTGGTCGGCGAAGGTCTCGCGCAGCAGCGCGCCGAAGAATTCGCCGTCTTTGCGCACCTTGGCGAGCAGGCCGTCGCGGTGGATGACGCGCTGGACGGCAAGTGCTGCAGCACAGGCGACGGGATGCCCGAGGTAGGTGTGCCCGTGCTGGAAGAAGCCGCTGCCGCGGGACATGGCGTCGACGATGTGTTTTTTCGCAAGAACTGCGCCGATGGCCTGATAGCCGCCTCCAAGCCCCTTGGCGACGGTCATCAGGTCCGGGCTGATGCCTTCCTGCTCGCAGGCATGCAGCGTCCCGGTTCGTCCCATGCCGCACATCACTTCATCGAGGATGAGCAACACGCCATGGCGGTCGCAGACTTCGCGCACGGCCTTGAAGTAACCTGGTACCGGAGTCAGCACCCCTGCAGTTGCTCCTCCCACCGTCTCCGCCACGAAGGCGATGACACGCCCCGGACCTTGGGCGAGGATGGCCATGTCCAGCTCCTGCGCCAGCCGCTGTCCATATTGCTCGGGGGTTTCCTCGGTATGCTGCTCGCGGTAAGGGTAGCAGGGCGCCACATGCGTGGCAGGCACCAGGATGGGGGCGAAAGGGGCGCGGCGCCACTCGTTGCCCCCGACGGCCAGGGCGCCCAGGGTGTTGCCGTGGTAGCTCTGTCGCCGGGCAATGAAATGGGTGCGTTCAGGCTGTCCGATTTCCACAAAGTACTGTCGTGCCATCTTCAAGGCGGATTCCACCGCCTCGGAACCACCGCTGACCAGATAGACATGGCTCATGCCCTCTGGCGCTGTCCGGATCAGTTCGTCTGCGAGTTCCTCTGCAGCCCGAGAGCTGAAGAAGCTGGTGTGTGCATATGCGAGTTCGTCGATCTGGGCATGCATTGCCGCAATCACGTCAGGATGCCCGTGCCCCAGTGAGGACACGGCTGCCCCCCCGGAGGCATCCAGATAGCTGCGCCCGCCGGCGTCCTGTATTCGCATCCCGCTAGCCGATACGGCAACGGGTGGAGCGGTTCGCAGATGGCGGTGAAAAACATGTGTCATGGGGAAGATTCCGAAAACTGATACGGGTGCCTGGCGGTTTCGCCTTGGGTTGGAACTAATGTTCTGTAAAAAGTATTGTGTGGAACAAATGTTTCGTCAAGAGGTGTTTTGTCGGGTTGTATGCTTTGGGAACATTTGTTCCATCAGCGTTCGAGCCAACCGCCTGGCGAGGACCGCTTTCGATCGAGTCCTCAACCATGACAGTCAAAGACGAGCTGCGAGCCCGCTTCAACTCACTGAGCCCCGCTCTTCAGCAGATTGCAAAATACGTGCTGGACCACCCCAACGAAGTGGTCACCAGTTCGATGCGCACCGTGGGTATCAGCGCGGACGCGCGTCCGGCAACACTGGTGCGATTTGCGCAGCAGCTGGGATTTGCCGGCTGGCCCGAACTCAAGCAGGCGATGGCACAGGAAATGGGCCTGGGCCGCGAAGCGTACGGCGAGAGGGCCCGCTCCTTGCTGGAGCGCGCCGCTGACCAGGGCCTGGCGGGTGAGATATTTCAGGTTCACAAGGCGAACCTCGAGTTCACCGAGAGACACAGCAGGCGTGCGTTGCAGGACGCGGCCGCCTTGCTGGAGACTGCGGCCAACGTTCATGCGGCGGGATTCCGCGCCTGCTTTCCCATCGCATTTTCCTTTGTCTATGTCTATCGGCTCTTCAGGAACTCCGTGCATCTCATCGACGGCCAGGGCGGCTCTCTAGAGATGCAGACGCGGTCCATGACAGAAGGGGATGCACTCCTGGTCGTCAGCTTCGCGCCTTATTCCAGGGAGGTGCTGCAGGTGGTGGAAGCCGGAAAGCGTGCCGGCTGCAAGGTGATCGCCGTCACCGACAGCGATGCCTCGCCGCTGTCGCTTCAGGCAGATGCGACACTTCTTTTCTCGACGCAGAGTCCTTCATTCTTCCCGTCGATCACTTCCGGCATGGCATTGACGGAGTCGTTGCTGGAACTGCTGGTCAGCCGTGCGGGCCAGCCCGTCATTGACCGCATCGAGAGCGCGGAGGCACACCTTTTCGAGTCAGGTGCCTATGTGGATGCATCCAGGAGAGGCCGCTAGCGCTGTCGCGCAGGTGGGCTGCCCGGTTCTGCGTGACGCGGCAAGGCCCTTTGCCTGCCATGACGCAGCGGCGGCCGCAGGGGTGTCCCGGAGAAGCAGGGAGCGGCAGCGGGCCGGCGGCGAGCTGCAACTGACGCGATGCCTGCACGGGTGGCTGTGATTGAGCTGATGGAGATCAAGGCAGGACTTTCGGTTCTGGCGGCGCAGGCGCCAGTGGTGCTAGATTGATTGGCGGTCCATGTGGATCGTCAATGGATGCTTCATGAACATCACTTTTCACGGTGCCGCGCAGTCTGTCACGGGCTCCTGCTTTCTGGTCCAGGCCCATGGCTGCCGGTTTCTGATCGATTGCGGCATGGCCCAGGGGGGGCGTGAGGCCGACCAGCACAATCAGAAAGCTTTTGCGTTCGACCCTGCGAGTCTGGATTTCGTCGTTCTGACCCATGCGCATATCGACCACAGCGGTCTGCTTCCCAAGCTCGTGGCCCGGGGCTTCAAGGGGGCAATCTATGCCACGCTGGCCACCAAGGACCTGCTCGAGGTTTTGCTCAAGGACAGTGCCCATATCCAGATGGTGGACGCCGAGCGTGCGGCGCGGCGTCAGCGTGAGGGCAAGGGGCGCGAGCGCGAGCTGACTGCGCCGCTGTATTCGCTGGCCCATGTGGCGAGCACGCTGGAGCAGGTTCATGCCATTGCCTACGGGCAGCGCTTCGAGGCACATCCTGCGGTGACCGTGTGTTTTCAGGATGCCGGGCATATTCTGGGCTCGGCCATAGCGGAGCTCTGGCTGGCAGACGGCCTGGGCGGTACGCTAAAGCTGGTGGCCAGCGGCGATCTGGGCCAGCCAGGGCGCGTGATTCTGCGCGATCCCACTCCGATCCCGGACGCCGACCTGCTGCTCATCGAGTCCACCTATGGTGACCGGATGCACAAGAGTACCGGCGATACCCTGGAGGAGTTGGTCGATGTGGTCTCGCGCACGGTCGGTCATGGCAATGTGGTGATCCCGGCGTTTGCCGTGGGACGCACGCAGGAGCTGCTCTATCATTTTCTGCAGCTAATCCAGATGAAGCGCCTGCCGCCGGTCGAGATTTTTGTGGATTCGCCGATGGCCGTTGCAGCCACCGATATCACGCTGCGGCACTTCAGTGTCTTCGACGAGGAGGCCAGGCAGCTGCTGGGCAGCGTGCGCAGACTCAAGGAGTCGCCGCACATCCATTTCATCAGCGATGTGGAAGACTCCATCAAGCTCAACCGCATCAAGAGCGGCGCGGTCATCATCTCGGCCAGCGGCATGTGCGACGCAGGGCGGGTGCTGCATCATCTGAAGAACAATCTCTCCAGGCCCGAGTGTGCAGTGGTGATCTGCGGCTTTCAGGCCGACGGCTCGCTGGGTCGCAGGCTCGTCGATGGCGCCAGGCATGTCCGCCTGCTGGGCGAAGAAGTCGAGGTTCGTGCCGGTATCCATACCCTGGGCGGCTTTTCGGCCCATGCAGACCAGAAGGCCCTGCTGGAGTGGGCGGCCTCGTTCAGCCGCCCACCCCAGCAGACCTTTGTCGTGCATGGCGAGCCCCATGCCGCCCAAGCCTTGGCCACGCTGCTGCACGAACGCCTGCATTTCCCGGTACAGGTTCCGAAGCCGGCCCAGGTTTTCGAGTTCCCGAGCGTGCCGGAAGTCCCGGGGATGCCGAATCCGACTGGCGCGCGGCCTGTCGCATGATGTTCTGGCGGCGAAGCCTGATGCCGGTCGAGACCGGATTCGTGCAGCGGCTTTTCGGCACTGCGCTCGATGAGCTGCTGCCCGGCATGCGCTTGCATATGCGGCGCCTGGGTGATCGCCGGCGTGCGCTGTCCCTGGGGGGCGGGCGCGTCTATCTGCCGCGCAGCTTTTTTGAACAGCAGGATCCGCATCAGCCGCTGCGGCTTGCCGATCCTGGGGTGGCCGGCGTTTTCGCCCATGAGCTGCTGCATCAGTGGCAGCGGCTGCAGGGCAGGGCAGTGACTCGGGAGGCCCTGGGCCTGCATCTGCGTGCGGCATGTCTGCGGCGCAATCCCTACGACTATCAGGTCTGTGCGGATCCGCAGCAGATGCTGCAGCGCTTTGTGGAGGCAGGCGTGGAGCAGCAGGGACAGATCTGGCAGGACCATGTGCAGGCCCTGGTGCAGGGCCGGCCGCTGGCCTGCATGGCGCTGATCGCGAAGCATGTGCGACAGGCCTGATCTGGCCGAAGCTGGCCGTGCCTGCGCAGGCTAGGTTGCCGGGTTCAGGGCGGCCGTCAGGTCGTGTGCGTCCACATCGCGCGCCGCGCCAAAGCCGGCGACATGCCTGCCGCCTTGCAGCGTGATGCACACAAAACGAAAATCGCCCAGCGCCGTCATGGGCTCCACTTCGGGAAAGCGTGCCAGATAGCTGGCACGCGCACCTTGCCACAGGGCGCTGTCGCGTGGAGGTGTGGATGCCACCCCCTGGATGCTGATGCGCTCCAGCGCATGCACGGCTTGCCCGGCCGGCTCGGGCCTGCTGATCAGCAGGCTGACGGCAGGATGCTGTTCCATGGCCCGTGTGTGATGGGCCAAAGCGCTGACATGCAGCACAAGGCAGCTGAATTCGCCATCCCAGGCCCATGGCACCAGGGACAGCCCCGGGGCCGGCAGATACCCGGGCACTGACGAGTCGGCCTGTGGCTGAACGGCCAGGGCGGCGGTGCGCTGGCTGGCGAGTAGCTGGCGCAGCGACTGCTGCAGACGGGATTCATGAGGCATTTGCGCATGGTAAGCCAGGGTGTGATGCCGGCTCAGGGCGAGCTGCACTGGCCGTCACCTGAGTGACCGGCTCCTGGGGGCATCCCGGATGCCGGTCCGGGTCGGCCGGCCTAGTCTTGCGAACTGATTAGTCCAGCCGGACGATTTAACCGACTTTCTGATTGCCTGACTCATGCCCGCGCATCACCATTTTTGGCCCAATCGGCTGCCACATTCCATCACCGTTCCAGCAACCAGCGTCTGGGAGAATCTGGCCGTCAATGCCAGACGCTATCCGGACAAGGCCGCGCTGGTGTTTCTGGGCCGCACCACGACCTACAGGCAGCTGTGCGAAGGGACCGAGCGCATGGCCGCCTATCTGCATGGCCTGGGCGTGCAGAAAGGCGATCGCGTCGTCGTGCTGATGCAAAACAGCTCGCAGCTGGTGCTGGCGCATTACGCCATCTTTCGCGCCAATGCGGTAGTGGTGCCGGTCAATCCCATGAATACGGCGGAGGAGCTCAAGCACTACATCACCGACTCGGGCGCGAAGGTGGCCATCACCACGGCCGATCTGGCACCGGAGCTGGCCAAGGCCAGCAATGCCCTGGAGCCTTCCGATGCACTGCAGCACCTGCTGGTCACCCGGTTTACCGATGGCTTTGATGCCGATGTGCAGGGGCCGGATGCACCGCCCGAAGCCTGGCGCAACTGGCTGCTGGGCGAACGCGAAGCCGCAAGACTGGTCCATGGCCAGGTGCATGCCTGGACGCAGGCTCTGGACTGCCGCAACCCGGCGCCGACACACACGGCGGGCCGCGACGATCTGGCGGTGCTGCCCTACACCAGCGGCACCACCGGCCAGCCCAAGGGGTGCATGCACCTGCATCGCAGCATCAATCACAACGCCATCTCCGGTGCGATCTGGGGTTCTGGCACCAGCGAAAGCGTGGTGCTCGGTGTCGTGCCCATGTTTCACATCACCGGCATGGTGTCCGTGCTGCACAGCGCCATCTACATGGGGGCGACGCTGATCATCATGCCGCGCTGGGAGCGTGAACTGGCGGGGCGCCTGATCTCGCACTACCAGGTCACGAGCTGGACCAATATCCCGACCATGGTCATAGACCTGCTGGCCAGTCCCAACTTTGCGTCTTTCGATCTGTCCAGCCTCAAGTACATCGGGGGCGGCGGCGCGGCCATGCCCCAGGCCGTGGCCCAGCGGTTGCTGGAACAATATGGGCTGCGCTTTTGCGAAGGTTATGGCCTGACCGAAACTGCAGCACCCACGCATAGCAATCCGCCTGACCATCCCAAGCAGCAATGCCTGGGCATCCCCTTCATGAGCACCGATGCGCGCGTGATCAACCCCGATACGCTGCAGGAGGTGGCCCAGGGCGAACAGGGCGAAATCGTGGTCAACGGCCCCGAGGTCTTCGAAGGCTACTGGCAGCGCCCCGAAGCAACCGAGCAGAGCTTTATGGAGCTGGATGGCAAACGCTTTTTCCGCACCGGGGATCTGGGGCGCGTGGATGAGGAGGGCTATTTCTTCATCACCGACCGGCTCAAGCGCATGATCAACGCCAGCGGCTTCAAGGTGTGGCCGGCCGAGGTGGAGTCGCTGATGTTCCGTCACCCCGGCATTCAGGAGGCCTGCGTGATCTCCGCCAAGGATGCCTATCGCGGGGAAACCGTCAAGGCCGTAGTCGTGCTGCGTGCCGGCCATGAGGCTACGACGGCAGAGCAGATCATCCAGTGGTGCCATGACAATATGGCGGTCTACAAGGCACCGCGTCTGGTGCAGTTCGTGACGGCTTTGCCCAAGAGCGGCAGCGGCAAGGTGATGTGGCGAATGCTGCAGGAGCAGGAAGCTGCAGTTTGAATACCTGAGAAGGGGAGTGGCGGAAAGCAGCTGGAGTCGAACCAACCCGGGAGCGGCTGACGCCCCCCACCGGGTTTGAAGCCCGGCCGCGCCACCGGGCACGATTGCCTTCCTTTGAGCCAAGAGTGGCAACAGTCACTCTTGTAGAAGATAGGACTGCGATTGTAGCCAGCAATCTGTCACCTGATGACAAACCGCACGACAAGGCCTCATGCCCCGCTATTCTGATTTGATAGCTTGTTGCGCAGGTTGCATAAGGAACCTGGGCTGATTGCTATCTGCTTTCCTTGCAGGATCAGCGCGGCGTGCTATTCCAATGCACATCGGGGCGCAGCAGATGGACGTCGCGCACGCGGCGCGTGTAGCCGGTGCGGTCGAAGAATTCGAGAATCTGGATGGCGCGCTTGCGGCCCAGACCGGTGGCGTCGCGGAATACGCTGGCTTCCACCTCGCCCCTGGCGTGACGGCCGGCGATGTCGGCAACCAGGGCCGCGAGTTCATCCATGCGCGCCGGTGCATAGAACAAGTCCTTGACGACCTGGAACAGCTGGCCCTGGCGCGAGAGCTTTTTGAGCAGCTGGCGCACCAGCTCTTCGCCTGCGGCATGGTCGCGCGCCAGATCACGCACCCAGGGTGGGTCATAGCGGCCTGCCGTGATGGCGGGCAGCAGCTTTTCGGCCAGCGTCTGCTCGGCATTGCTCAGTTGCACGCTGTGCTGCGGCAAATGCAGCCAGGCGCCGGTGCTGGCCAGTTGCTGGCTGCCGAGCAGTGCATCGATCAGGCCTTGATAGAGCGCGTCGTAGCTGCTTTGCTGCAGGCCGGGCAAGGCCATGCGCCTCAGCCGGGCCGCGTTGACGCCGGGCTCGTCGGGCGATTTTTCGTGAAAGCGCGCCAGGCTGTCGATGAGCTGGGTCTGCAGCAACTGCCAGCGCTCGCTGCCAAGCACCAGGGCATCGCCGCCGGCAATGGGCAACTGGATGGTGTCGGCCAGGCTGGCCTCGGGGAAGGCATGGCCGCTCAGACGCACCAGCTGCGAGCGCGCAATGCCGTGCGGGGCCTGTGCGATCAGCGGCCTGAAGTCACTGCGGGCTATGAGCTGCTCCATGGCGTCGAGGTAGGCCATGCGCTCTGCGCTGCGGCGCTTGCGGCTAGGTGCATAGGGGTCGAGCACCATGCCGCCGGCGATGGTGCGGCTGGCCTGGGCGTTGCGCAGAATCAGCCGGTCGCCAGGCAGGGCGAAGACCGGCGCATCCAGCACCAGCTGCACGCGGGCTTCGGTGCCGGGCTCTATGGCCTCGTCCTGCAGCAGGGCCACATGGCCGGTGGTACGCCTGGTGCCCAGGTGTACATGGACGGGCGTCCACTGAGCCAGCGAGGGCGCTTCGCTGAGCAGGTGCAGATGAATGTCGAGGCGGTCCGTGGCCTGCTGCAGGCGCGGGTCCATGATCCAGTCGCCGCGTTCGATTTCGTCCTTGCCTATGCCTGCCAGATTCAGTGCGCAGCGCTGGCCGGCGACGCCGCTGTCGCTGCTCTGGTTCTGGGCATGAATGCTGCGCACGCGCACGGTCCGGCCGCTGGCCGAGTGTGCCAGCGTGTCGCCCACTCGTACCTGGCCATTGAAGACCGTGCCCGTGACCACCGTGCCCTGGCCTGGCAGCGTGAAGACACGGTCCACGGCGAGCCGGAACAGGCCGTCCCGGGGGCGCGCCTGCATCATCTGGGCCTGCACCTGCAGGTGTTCGCGCAGGGCCTTTACGCCGGCATTGCCGGGTTCTGCGGCATTGGTCTCGAAGATGGGACTGCCCGCCAGCGCAGTGACGCCGAGAATGGCGTTGATTTCCCGGTGCACGTCGACAATGCGCTGCGGCAGCACGCGATCGACCTTGGTCAGCGCCACGCTGCCGCGCCTGACACCCAGCAGCTGCAGAATCTCCAGATGCTCTATGGTCTGGGGCATGACGCCGTCGTCGGCAGCCACGACCAGCAGGGCGTGGTCAACGCCCACGGCACCGGCGGCCATGGTGTGGACGAACTTCTCGTGGCCCGGCACGTCGATGATGCCCAGCACATCGCCATTGGGCAGCGGGCTGTAGGCATAACCGAGCTCTATGGAGATGCCGCGGGCTTTCTCTTCCTTGAGGCGATCGGTTTCCACGCCCGTGAGCGCACGCACCAGCGTGGTTTTGCCGTGGTCGATATGGCCTGCGGTTCCGATGATCATGGTTTGCTTATGGTTTTGATAGCTGCTGGCGCTTGTGTATCAAGCGATGCAAGGTGTTTTTATATAGATTTACGGGGCGCAGTCATGGGACTGGCTCAGGCCAGCAGCGGCAGCTGCGCGGCAAACAGGGCCTGCGCCGGGATTTCCAGACAGCGCAGATCCAGCCACAGGGCGTCGTCATGCAGGCGCCCGATCACGGGCCGGGGCAAGGCACGAAAGCGCGCTTCGAGCCGGGTCAGCTGGCGACCTGCCTGTTTGCCGCTGGCCGGGTAAATCCTGAGGCCGAAGCTGGGCAGGTTTTCCACGGGCAGGGCGCCGCTGCCGATCTGGCTGTTCATGGCTGCGGCCTCCACCACATAGTCCTGGCCCAGTGCCTGCTGCAGCAGAGGCTGCAGCTGCTCTGCCTGAGTCTGCATGTCGGCGGCCTGGCGCGTGAACAGGCGCAGTGTGGTCAGCTCCTGGGCCAGCTTTTCGGGGTTCAGGTACAGGCGCAGCGTGGGCTCCAGCGCCGCCAGCGTGATCTTGCCCACGCGCAGCGCGCGCTTGAGCGGGTTCTTCTTGATCTGGGCAATCAGCTCCCGCTTGCCGACGATGATGCCGGCCTGCGGGCCTCCGAGGAGCTTGTCGCCGCTGAAGGTGACGATGTCGGCGCCGGACTCGACCGTCTCGCGCACCGTGACCTCATGGGGCAGGCCCCAGTCGCGCATGTCGATCAGCGTGCCGCTGCCCAGGTCGACGATCATGGGCAGGCTGCTGTCGTGCGCAATACGGGCAACATCAGCGTCGCTCACCGCCTTGGTGAAGCCGGTGATGGCGTAGTTGCTGCAGTGCACTTTCATGAGCGCGGCCGTGTTCTCGCCGATGGCCTCTGCATAGTCTTTCTCGTGGGTGCGGTTGGTGGTGCCGACTTCGATCAGCCGGGCACCGGCGCGGGTCATGACATCGGGAATGCGGAAGGCGCCGCCGATTTCCACCAGTTCGCCGCGCGATACCACGACTTCCCTGCCCGAGGCCATGGTGGACAGCACCAGCAGCACGGCAGCGGCATTGTTGTTGACGATGGTGGCAGCCTCGGCGCCGGTCAGCTCGCAGATCAGGGACTCGACCAGGTCGTCGCGATCGCCGCGGCCGCCGTCGTCGAGGTCATATTCCAGATTGGCGGGGGCGCTCATGGCCTGTACCACGGCGTCGATGGCAGCCTGGGGCAGCAGTGCGCGGCCCAGATTCGTATGCAGCACCGTGCCGGTGAGATTGAAGACAGGCCGCAGGCGTGGCGCGAACCGGGCCTGAAGCTGGCGCTGCACGGTCCGGACGATGCTGCCGGTGTCGGCCTGCACGGTCTGCCCGGGCTGATCGCCAGCACCCAGAAGCTGCTGGCGCAGCCCTGTCAGCACGTCCCGGACGGCTTTGGTGCAGGCGTCCAGTCCATAGGATTGACGCAATGCCTGCATCTCGACCGCGAGCAAGACCTTGTCCACGGCGGGAAGCTGGGAGGGGTGCGAGATTTCGGGGGCAGTCGCTGCGATATTGCTCATGGCCTGGCTAGTTCGGGTCTTCGGGAAATGGAAAAGGCGGCAGGAAGTCCTGCCGCCCTCATTATGGTGGTGCTGGGCGCCGGCAGGGTCACTCAGCGGGGTCCACCAGCGGGTGATCGGCCCCGTCCTGCTTTTCTTCAGCCACGGCCACATACAGCAGAGGATTGGCGCTGGCGCGCTGGAACCCGGTTTCGCTCATCAGCAAGTCCAGCATCAGGCTTGCCAAATCGTCGGCCAGAGGCTCGACCATGGGGTTTTTCTCCTGGTTGACGACCTTGCGGTAGCTGCCGCATTCATCGCAGGTTTCGGCCAGAACCTCCTCTCCGGCCCCGTCGATGCCCTGGTAGTGGATGCCCTTGGTCGATTCGCAGTGTGTGCACTTGACGCGCACCATATGCCATTCGCAGGCGCAAGTGCCGCAATGGGCGTAGCGGTGTCCGGCAACCTTGGCGCCGATGCGGATGACGCTTGCCACCGGTTCGCTGGCGCACACGGGGCAGATGGTGGCGGGTTCGGTATAGGGCACGTCCTGCACTTGCAGGGCTGCTGCACGCTTGGCAAAGACCACCTGCAGCGCGGCCATGATGAAGGGTGCCATGCCGATATGGCGGGCAGCGACTTCCTTTTGCAGCAGGCGCCGGGCGATCTCGTCGCGCTCCTGCAGGCTGAGGCCGCGCAAGGAGCTGATCAGCGGCTGCAGCGGCGCCGGCAGGCCCTGGTCGCCGCCCAGGGTGTCCAGCATGGCGTCCAGTACGGCATGCCAGGCCGGATCGATGTGGTCCGCTGCGGGCAGCAGAGGCATGGAATGCTGCTGCGCACGCTCGATGCTGCTGCGGTCCAGCGGCTCAAGCTCCACCCTGGACGTTGCCACATGCTGGGCGTCCACGATCTTGGCGGCAAAGTGCAGGTAATCCGCGATCGGGTTGCCTTGCGACAGCTGGCGCAGGCGCGCAGCGCGATCGGCAAACAGGCTGGCAACCTGAGGCAGCAGGATGCGGGGGAAGCTGGTCTTGTCCAGCGCTTCGATTTCGCCGGGTTGAAGAATGCGTTGTTGCATAGAAATAGGGATCTCGAAACGGAAGCCGCCGGCACGCCCAGAGGAGGGCGTCCGGCGGCAATCAACACGTGTCTAGGTGACGTTGTCCAAGGACTGATGGATCAGTCGTTGTCTCCAGTCATCTTGCGATACCAGCCGCGATGGTGCTGCTTGGCCCAGGCTCGGGTCACTGTGCCATACAACATGGCGCGGATGGTGCCGCGGGTCCAAATAGCCGCATAGACGTGCATGATGATCAGGCCGATCATCCATACCGCAGCGATGGCATGCACCACCGAAGCGGCACGCACCACGCCCACGGGCAGCGTCCACCAGGCGCGCCACATCAGCACGCCGGTGACCGTGATCAGCGCCATGCCGATCACCAGACCCCAGAACAGGAGCTTCTGGCCACCGTTGTACTTGCCTTGTTCGGGCATGTCGTGGTCGTCGCCGTCGATCATCTTGTTGACGTTCTTGAGCCAGTCGATATCGCGGGGCTCCACGATGTTGAGCTTGGCAAAACGGCAGGCCATGATGACGAAGAACAAGGCCATCACCACCCCGATATAGGGGTGCAGAATGCGCGTCCAGGGGCCACCACCGAACAGCTGGGTCAGCGGAAAGAAGGCGGGATGGAAGAACGCCAGACCGGAGAGGGCCAGCAAAATGAAGCAAATGCCCACCACCCAGTGGTTGGCGCGCTCCGATGCGTTGTAGCGCACGAGGTCGCGAGGGTTGCGTTTCATTGGCCGTTCTCCTTGTTCTGCGCTTCGGCGTCCTTGCGCTCCATCTCATCTTCCAGGTCCTTGGACACGTCGTTCGGACCCTTGGTGATGTAGTGGAACAGGCTGCCGACAGCCGCTGCACCCAGGGCGGCCATGGCCAGGGGCTTGGCCACGCCCTTCCACAGGGACACCATCGGGCTGATCTTGGGGTCGTCCGGCAGGCCCTTGTACAGCGAAGGCTTGTCCGCATGGTGCAGCACATACATCACGTGTGTTCCGCCCACGCCCTGCGGGTCGTAGAGACCTGCTTTTTCGTAGCCGCGTTCCTTGAGGTCCACGACACGGCGGGAGGCCTGCTCCTGCATGGCTTCCTTGGTGCCGAACTGGATGGCTCCGGTCGGGCAGGTCTTGACGCAGGCGGGTTCCTGGCCGACGGCCACGCGGTCCGAACACAAGGTGCACTTGTACGCCTTGTGATCCTTCTTGGAGATGCGCGGAATGTTGAACGGGCAGCCCGTGACGCAGTAGCCGCAGCCCACGCACTGGTCCTGCTGGAAGTCCACGATGCCGTTGGCATATTGGACGATGGCGCCAGGCGATGGACAGGCCTTGAGGCAGCCCGGGTCTTCGCAGTGCATGCAGCCGTCCTTGCGGATCAGCCACTCCAGGTTGCCGGTGGCTTCGTTTTCGTACTCGGCAAAGCGCATCACGGTCCACGATTCCGACGTCAGATCCGTCGGGTTGTCGTAGACGCCAGCGGCCACTGTGCCGATTTCGTCGCGAAGGTCGTTCCACTCCATGCATGCTGTCTGGCAAGCCTTGCAGCCAATGCATTTGGAGACGTCGATCAGCTTGGCGACTTCACCCGCATGCGCACCGCGTGCGCTGGGTGCGGGTGTCGTCGTCGCCGAACGGCGCTTGATATCGAGAGACATGGTAGAGGACATCAGCGTGGCTCCTTAGATCTTTTCCACCTTCACGAGGAAGGTCTTGGATTCAGGGGTCAAGCTGTTACCGTCACCCACGGAGGCTGTCAGGTTGTTCGCCAGATAGCCCTTGCGTCCCGTCGTGGAGAAGCCCCAGTGAATCGGCACGCCCACGTGATGGATGGTTTTGCCATCGATCTTCATGGGCTTGATGCGCTTGGTCACCACTGCCACTGCCTTGACGAAGCCACGCTTGGACGAAACCTTGACCTGGTGGCCGGTTTCGATGCCCAGCTCCTTGCCCAGTGCCTCGCCGATTTCCACGAACTGTTCGGGCTGGACGATGTTGTTCAGCTGAACATGCTTGGTCCAGTAGTGGAAATGCTCGGTCAGGCGATAGGTCGTGCCCACGTGCGGGTAGTCCTTGGGGTCTCCCTGCGTGTCCTTGGCGGTCGCCAGGATGCGCATCACGGGGCTGATGACGGCCTGCTTGTTGTCGGGATACATGGGGTTGTAGCCCAGCGGGTTGTCAAACGCCTCGTAGTGCGTGGGGAACGGACCTTCTGCCATGCCCTTGCGGGCGAAGAAGCGGGCCACCCCTTCGGGGTTCATGATGAAGGGGTTGATGACCTCGGGATCCAGTCCTACCGCCACGTCGGGCACGTCCGCACCGCCCCATTGCTTGCCGTTCCACTTGATCAGCACGCGCTTGGGATTGAAGGGGTTGCCCTGGCGGTCGCAGGATGCGCGGTTGTACAGCACACGGCGGTTGGCGGGCCAGGCCCAGGCCCAGTTCAGCGTGTTGCCTATGCCTGTGGGGTCGCTGTTGTCGCGGCGCGCCATCTGGTTGCCGGAAGATGCCCAGCTGCCAGCCCAGATCCAGCAGCCGCCCAGGGTGCTGCCGTCGTCGCGCATCTCTCCGAAGCCCCCCAGCTGCTCGCCCGCCTTGCGGATGAGCTTGGTGGGGTCCTTCGGATCGAACAGGTCCACCAGCGCACGACCGTTGTACTCCTTGGCCACTTCCTCGGAGGAGGGGTGTTCGGCCTCGGCGTAAGGCCAGTACAGATTGGTGATGGGCTCGGAGAACTTGCCGCCTTCCTTCTGATAGAGCGCTTTCAGGCGCAGGTGCAGGCCGGACATGATGGCAATGTCGGTCTTGGCTTCTCCCGGAGGTTCGGCCGCCTTCCAGTGCCACTGCAGCACGCGCGAGGAGCTGACCACGGCACCGTCTTCTTCGGCGAAGCAGGTGGTGGGCAGGCGGAACACCTCGGTCTGTATGGACGCGGAGTCCACGTCGTTGAACTCACCGTGGTTCTTCCAGAACTCCGAAGTCTCGGTCACCAGCGGATCCATGATGACCAGGAACTTCAGCTTCTTGAGGCCTTCTCGCACGCTGTTGCTGTTGGCCAGGGCCGCCAGGGGGTTGAAGCCCTGGGCGATGTAGCCGTTGACCTTGCCCTGGGTCATCATCTCGAAGATCTGCAGCATGTCGTACTGCTTGTCCAGCTTGGGCAGATAGTCAAAAGCCCAGTTGTTCTCGGCAGTGGCCGCCGGCCCCCACCAGGCCTTCATCAGGCTGACATGGAACTTGGGCGTGTTCGACCAGTAGTTCATCTGGCCTGGACGCAACAGCTTGGGCGTACGCGAGGCGATGTACTGGTTGTAGTCCTGCTCGGCTTCGTTCGGCAGCGTCAGGTACCCGGGAAGCGAAGCAGACAGAATGCCCAGGTCGGTCAGGCCCTGGATGTTGGAGTGGCCACGCAGCGCGTTCATGCCGCCTCCGGCGATGCCGATATTGCCCAGCAGCAGCTGGATCATGGCGCCGGTGCGCAGAATCTGCGCGCCCGTGGTGTGCTGGGTCCAGCCCAGGGCGTACATGATGGTGGCAACACGGCCGGCTTCGGCGGTAGATGCCAGCTTCTCGCACACGTGCAGGAACTTTTCCTTGGGCGTGCCGCAGACGGACTCCACCTTCTCAGGGGTGTAGCCGGCGTAGTGCTTCTTGAGCCATTGATAGACGCAGCGAGGGTGCTCCAGCGTGGGATCGACCTTCACAAAGCCGTCGTCACCGAGCTCATAGTCCCAGGATGCCTTGTCGTAGGTGCGCTTTTCGGGGTTGTAGCCCGAGAAAATACCTTCGTCGAACGCAAAGTCCTCGCGCACGATGAATGAGAAGTCCGTGTAGTTCTTCACATACTCGTGGTGAATCCTGTCGTTGGTCAGCAGGTAGTTGATCACGCCGCCGAGGAAGACGATGTCCGAGCCGGAGCGGATCGGCGCATAGAAGTCAGCCACGGATGCCGAGCGGTTGAAACGCGGGTCGACCACCATGAAGTGAGCCTTGTTGTGCTCCTTCGCTTCGGTCACCCACTTGAAGCCGCAGGGGTGTGCTTCGG
The DNA here is from genome assembly GCF_009360615.1 of Comamonas sp. Taxonomy (GTDB): domain Bacteria; phylum Pseudomonadota; class Gammaproteobacteria; order Burkholderiales; family Burkholderiaceae_C; genus Comamonas. The sequence continues at coordinate 20,018 of NZ_SPEY01000006.1, read as the reverse complement.
CGGCATTGCCGCCCATGATCAAAATAACGTCCGCGTTCTTGATGTCGACCCAATGGTTCGTCATCGCTCCACGGCCAAACGTCGGGGCAAGACCTGCCACCGTCGGGCCGTGTCAGACACGTGCTTGGTTGTCGAGTGCAAGAAGGCCCCAGGAGCGGGCCACTTTGTGCGTGATATAGCCGGCTTCGTTGCTGGAGGCCGAAGCGGCCAGCATGCCGGTGGTGAGCCAGCGGTTGACCTTCTGGCCCTTTTCGTTGGTCTCAACGAAATTGGCGTCGCGGTCTTCCTTGAGCAGCTTGGCGATGCGGTCCAGCGCTTCGTCCCAGGACATGCGCTTCCATTCGGAGGAGCCGGGAGCGCGGTACTCGGGGTATTTGAGACGGCTGGGGCTGTGCACGAAGTCCAGCAGCGATGCACCCTTGGGACACAGCGTGCCGCGATTGACCGGATGATCCGGATCGCCTTCCACGTGCATCACGGACAGGCGGCTGTTCTTGCCGCCGTCGCCCAGGGAATACATCAGGATGCCGCAGCCTACGGAACAGTAGGTGCAGGTTTGGCGGGTGACGGTGGTGGCGGACAGCTTGTACTGTCGCACCTCAGCAAGCGCAGCTGTGGGTGAGAAACCCATCAGCGCCAAGCTGGAACCCGCCAGAGTCGAACCAGTCACTTTCATGAACTGGCGTCTGGAGAATTGGACCATTGTGGGGTACCTTTTCGTATGAACGCTTATGTGAAAGCAAATTTTACGACCCCCCTCATTTTTGATAGCAGTTACAAACCCTTAATTCTTGAGTAGTCCCGAGCGGTTTTGCTCCTTGTTTTTCGTTTTTGTATTTCTTCATCGCTGCCATAGTGGTCGGCCTGCGCTTTGAAAGGTACCCATTTCCGGCGCGAAATACCATCAGCCGGCAGGCCGAATTGCACAGAAAATTCCTAGTCTGTGTCGCTTTTTGGTGTTTCGGCGGGAGGCTGCGCACCGTGGTCAGGCGGGAGCCGCGCAGGCTGGGGGCTGTCGGCCGTCGTGCGCTTTTGCGCGATTTCCCGGTCCAGCAACTCCTCCTCCTGAGCCTGCATGGTCGCAAACAGCTCCCAGGCCGCCATGAAGAGGGCCGCAATCGCCGGGCCCAGCACAAAGCCCGAGAGCCCGAACAAGGCCATGCCTCCCAGGGTGGAGATCAGCACCACATAGTCCGGCATCTTGGTGTCTTTGCCGACCAGCAGCGGGCGCAGCACATTGTCCACCAGTCCGATGACGAGCACGCCATAGGTGGCCAGGACCAGGCCCTTGGTGATGGCACCCGTTGCCAGGAAGTAGATCGCGACCGGCCCCCAGACCAGGCCGGCTCCCACTGCGGGCAGCAGCGACAGAAAAGCCATGACCACGGCCCAGAGTATTGCGCCCTGAATGCCCAGGATCCAGAAGATCAGCCCGCCCAGAGCCCCCTGGGCAGCAGCGACGGCCAGATTGCCCTTGACGGTGGCCCGGATGACGGTGATGAACTTGATGGCCAGTTCGCGCTTGTGTTCGGCAGCCAGGGGGGTGGCGGCCCAGATGCGTGCCACCAGCTCCTTGCCATCGCGAAGCAGAAAGAAGATGAGATAGAGCATCACGCCGAATCCCACCACAAAGCCCAGCGTGTTCTGACCCAGTCCCACCGCCTTGGTGGCTGCGAGCTTGCTGGCCTGCAGGGCGATGTTGGAGAGCTTGGTCTGGATTTCCTCCAGCGTGCCCAGGTGGAGCTTTTCCATCCACGGCGTCAGCCAGGAGGGCAGGGCATTGAAGACCTGCTCCACATAATTGCCTGCGGACAGGTTTCCGCTGTTCACCTGGTCATAGATGGCAGCGGTTTCCTTGATGAGCGACAGCCCTATCAGAGACAGCGGCAAAATGACCATTACCAGACTAATTAGCAAGGTTGCCAGTGCGGCCAGCGTGGGCCTGTTGGGCATGCGCATCAACAGCTTTCGGTGCAGGGGGGCGAAGACGATGGCAAACACCACACCCCAGAAGATGGCGACGACATATTCCTGAAGAACCAAGCCGAATCCGGCAGTTACTGCTATCAAAAGAAGAATGAATGCACGTTTGTGAAGCGGCAAAGGCGGCATGCGAATCCTTGTTTACGGAGTTCCTGCAATGTAAGCGAGTCCCAGGGGTGTAAACATCTTGTCTTTTATAAGACCAAGACTTTGAACAGTGGCACAATGGCTGCCGCAACTCAAGGCCCTTCCCCAGCCACAGTCGCATCCGCCAATCGGTACAGCCGTGTCGCGGGAGGTTCCACAAACCAGCTAATGCTTTCCGAAGGAAAGCGGAGGTCAGCGAAATATGAGCGATCAGTCAACGATCTATCAAGCCTATCAAGGCAACACCTATCTGTTCGGCGGCAATGCGCCCTATGTCGAAGAGATGTACGAGAACTATCTGGCCAATCCTGGTAGCGTCCCCGATTCCTGGCGTGAATACTTTGATGCCCTGCAGCACGTGCCTGCAGTGGATGGCACCGACAACAAAGACGTTCCTCACCTGCCCGTGATCAATGCCTTTGCCGAGCGCGCAAAGCAGGGCGGCACCAAGGTGGTGGTGGCTTCCGGCGCCGACTCCGAGCTGGGTCGCAAGCGCACGGCCGTGCAGCAACTGATTGCCGCCTACCGCAATGTCGGTCAGCGCTGGGCCGATCTGGACCCCCTGAAGCGCACCGAGCGCCCCGAAATTCCCGAGCTGGAGCCTTCCTTCTACGGCTTCACCGATGCGGACCAGGAAGTGGTGTTCAACACCAGCAACACTTTCTTCGGCAAGGAAACCATGACGCTGCGCGAGCTGATGAACGCTCTGCGCGAAACCTACTGCGGCACCCTGGGCGCCGAGTACATGTATGCCACCAATCAGAATCAGAAGCGCTGGTGGCAACAACGCCTGGAGTCGATCCGCTCCAAGCCGGCCTTCAACGCAGACCAGAAGAAGCGCATCCTGGAGCGCCTGACCGCTGCCGAAGGCCTGGAGCGCTATCTGCACACCAAGTATGTGGGCCAGAAACGCTTTTCCCTGGAAGGCGGCGAGTCTTTCATCGCCGCCATGGACGAGCTGATCAATTCCGCCAGCGCCAAGGGCGTTCAGGAGGTCGTGATCGGCATGGCCCACCGTGGCCGCCTGAACGTGCTGGTCAACACCCTGGGCAAGATGCCCAAGGACCTGTTCGCCGAGTTCGACCACACTGCTCCTGAAGACCTGCCTGCCGGTGACGTGAAGTACCACCAGGGCTTCAGCTCCGACGTGTCTGCCAAGGGCGGTCCCGTCCACCTGTCGCTGGCCTTCAATCCCTCGCACCTGGAAATCGTCAACCCCGTGGTGGAAGGTTCGGTGCGCTCGCGCATGGACCGCCGCGACGACCCCCAGGGCAAGCAAGTGCTGCCGGTGCTGGTGCACGGCGACGCGGCCTTTGCCGGTCAGGGCGTGAACCAGGAAACCCTGGCGCTGTCCGAAACCCGTGGCTACACCACCGGTGGCACGGTCCACATCATCATCAACAACCAGATCGGTTTCACGACCTCTGATCCCCGCGACCTGCGCTCCACGCTGTATTGCACCGACATCGTCAAGATGATCGAGTCGCCCGTGCTGCACGTGAATGGTGACGATCCCGAAGCGGTGTGCCTGGCCATGCAGCTGGCCCTGGAGTTCCGCATGGAGTTCTCCAAGGACGTGGTGGTCGACATCATCTGCTTCCGCAAGCTCGGCCACAACGAGCAGGACACTCCCGCTCTGACACAGCCTCTGATGTACAAGAAGATCGCTGCCCACCCCGGCACGCGCAAGCTGTACGCAGACAAGCTGGCCACTCAAGGCCTGGGCGACACGCTGGGCGACGACATGGTCAAGGCCTATCGCGCCGCCATGGACGAAGGCCGTCACACCCAGGACGTGGTGCTGACCAACTTCAAGAGCAAGTACGCCGTGGACTGGAGCCCCTTCGTGGGCAAGACCTGGACCGACGCCGGCGACACCGCCATTCCCTTGACCGAGTGGAAGCGTCTGGCCGAGAAGGTCACCACACTGCCTGCGAGCGTGAATCCTCATGCTCTGGTCAAGAAGGTGTATGACGACCGTGCCGCCATGGGTCGCGGCGATGTCAACGTGGACTGGGGCATGGGCGAGACCATGGCTTTCGCATCGCTGGTCGCGTCGGGCTATCCCGTGCGCCTGTCGGGTGAAGACTCCGGTCGCGGCACCTTCACCCACCGCCATGCCGTGGTCCATGACCAGAAGCGTGAGAAGTGGGACGAAGGTACCTATATTCCCCTGCAGAACGCTGCCGAGAACCAGGCCCCGTTCGTCGTCATCGACTCCATCCTGTCCGAAGAGGCGGTGCTGGGCTTCGAATACGGCTATGCATCGAACGATCCCAACACCCTGGTGGTGTGGGAAGCCCAGTTCGGCGACTTCGCCAACGGTGCCCAGGTGGTGATCGACCAGTTCATTGCATCCGGTGAAGTGAAGTGGGGTCGTGTCAACGGCCTGACCCTGATGCTGCCTCACGGCTATGAAGGCCAGGGCCCCGAGCACAGCTCGGCACGTCTGGAGCGCTTCATGCAGCTGGCCGCCGACACCAACATGCAGATCGTGCAGCCCACCACGGCCAGCCAGATCTTCCACGTGCTGCGTCGCCAGATGGTTCGTGGCCTGCGCAAGCCGCTGGTCATCATGACTCCCAAGTCGCTGCTGCGCAACAAGGACGCCACCTCGCCCCTGTCCGAGTTCACCTCTGGTGGCTTCCAGACCGTGATTCCCGAGCAGGACGAAACCATCGTCAAGAACGCTGCCAAGGTCAAGCGCATCATCGCCTGCTCGGGCAAGGTGTACTACGATCTGGTCAAGAAGCGTGCCGAGAAGGAATCCAAGGACGTCGCCATCATCCGCGTCGAGCAGCTGTATCCCTTCCCCCACAAGGCGTTCGCCGCCGAAGTGAAGAAGTACGCCAACGCTACTGACATCGTGTGGTGCCAGGATGAGCCTCAGAACCAGGGCGCCTGGTTCTTCATCCAGCACAACATTCACGAGAACATGCGTGAAGGCCAGAAGCTGGGCTATTCCGGTCGCGCTGCGTCCGCTTCGCCTGCCGTCGGCTACGCGCATCTGCACCAAGAGCAGCAAAAGGCACTGGTGGAAGGCGCATTCGCCAAGCTCAAGGGCTTTGTCCTGACCAAGTAATGCAGGCGACACCCCCTGTCCGAGGACGGGGGGCACAAGAAACATCTCTGGAAAGAATTCAAAATGGCAATCGTTGAAGTTAAAGTCCCTCAGCTGTCCGAGTCCATCACGGAAGCCACCATGCTGACCTGGAAGAAAAAGGTCGGCGAGGCCGTGGCCGTCGATGAAATCCTCATCGAGATCGAAACCGACAAGGTGGTGCTGGAAGTGCCTGCTCCCTCGGCAGGCGTGATCACCGAAATCCTGCAAGGTGAAGGCGCTACCGTGGCTGCCGAGCAAGTGATCGCCAAGATCGACTCCGAAGCCGTGGCTGGTGCCGCGGCTCCTGCTGCCGCCCCCGCTGCCGTAGCTACGCCTGCTGCCGCCCCCGTGGCTGCGGCGCCTGCTGGCGCTGACAAGAGCGGCGTGGCTATGCCTGCTGCTGCCAAGATCCTGGCCGACAACAACCTGTCTGCCGCCAATGTGGCTGGCACGGGCAAGGACGGCCGTGTGACCAAGGGTGATGCGCTGGGTGCCATCAAGGCCGGCGCAGCCATCCCCACTGGTGCTCCCAAGGCCGCTCTGCCTCAGGTGGCAGCTCCCGTGGCCAAGGAAAACCTGGGCGATCGTCCCGAGCAGCGCGTGCCCATGACACGTCTGCGCGCCCGTATTGCCGAGCGTCTGCTGCAATCCCAGGCCACCAACGCCATCCTGACCACGTTCAACGAAGTGAACATGGCACCCGTGATGGAGCTGCGCAAGAAGTTCCAGGACCAGTTCACCAAGGAACATGGCGTGAAGCTGGGCTTCATGTCCTTCTTCGTCAAGGCTGCTGTGCATGCGCTGAAGAAGTTCCCCGCCGTGAATGCCTCCATCGACGGCAACGACATCGTCTACCATGGCTACTTCGACATCGGTATCGCTGTGAGCTCGCCCCGCGGTCTGGTGGTGCCCATCCTGCGCAATGCGGACCAGATGAGCTTCGCCGACATCGAGAAGAAGATTGTCGAGTTCGGTCAGAAGGCCAAGGAAGGCAAGCTGGGCATTGAAGAAATGACCGGCGGTACCTTCTCCATCTCCAATGGCGGCACGTTCGGCTCGATGATGTCCACCCCCATCATCAACCCCCCTCAGTCGGCCATTCTGGGCGTGCACGCCACCAAGGACCGTGCCGTGGTCGAGAACGGTCAGATCGTGATCCGCCCCATGAACTACCTGGCCATGTCCTATGACCACCGCATCATCGATGGCCGCGAAGCCGTTCTGAGCCTGGTGGCCATGAAGGACGCCCTGGAAGATCCTTCTCGCCTCCTGTTTGATCTGTAATTCAGCAGATCGAGCTTCTACAAAGCCCACCACCAAAAGCGGTGGGCTTTTTTCGAGTTAAACAGAGAAAAGATTCAAATCATGAGCAAGCAATTTGACGTCGTCGTGATCGGCGCAGGCCCCGGCGGCTACATCGCTGCCATCCGCGCTGCACAACTGGGTTTCAACGTCGCCTGTATCGACGAATGGAAGAACGCCGCTGGCGGCGCTGCTCCTGGCGGCACCTGCACCAACGTGGGCTGCATTCCCTCCAAGGCGCTGCTGCAGTCCTCCGAGCATTTCGAGCATGCCAAGCTGCACTTCGCCGACCATGGCATCTCCACCGGCAAGGTCGAGATGGACGTTGCGCAGATGATCGCCCGCAAGGACGCCATCGTGAAGCAGAACAACGACGGCATCCTGTACCTGTTCAAGAAGAACAAGGTCACCTTCTTCCACGGCCGCGGCTCGTTCGTGAAGGCTGTCGAAGGCGGCTATGAAATCAAGGTTGCCGGCAAGGACGAGGAAGTCATCACCGGCAAGCAGATCGTGGTGGCCACCGGCTCCAACGCGCGCGCCCTGCCTGGCGTGGCCTTCGACGAAGAGAACATCCTGTCCAACGATGGCGCTCTGCGTCTGGGCAAGACTCCCAAGAAGCTGGGCCTGATCGGCGCCGGCGTGATCGGCCTCGAAATGGGCTCGGTCTGGCGCCGTCTGGGCACGGAAGTGACCGTGCTCGAAGGCATGGACAAGTTCCTGCCCGTGGTTGACGAGCAGATCTCCAAGGAAGCCAAGAAGGCTTTCGACAAGCAAGGTCTGAAGATCGAGCTGGGCGTGAAGATCGGTGAAGTCAAGTCCGGCAAGAAGGGCGTGACCGTGGCCTACACCAATGCCAAGGGCGAATCCCAGACCCTGGAGGTGGACAAGCTGATCGTGTCCATCGGCCGCACCGCCAATACCAATGGTCTGAATGCGGAAGCCGTGGGCCTGGCACTGGATGAGCGCGGCGCCATCGTGGTGGACGATCTGTGCAAGACCAATCTGCCTGGCGTGTGGGCGGTGGGCGACGTGGTGCGTGGCCCCATGCTGGCGCACAAGGCCGAGGAAGAAGCGGTGGCCGTGGCCGAGCGCATTGCCGGACAGCACGGTCATGTGAATTTCGCCACCATCCCCTGGGTGATCTACACCAGCCCTGAAATCGCATGGGTGGGGCGCACCGAGCAGCAGCTCAAGGCCGACGGCGTCAAGTACAAGGCAGGCTCCTTCCCCTTCCTGGCCAACGGTCGCGCGCGCGCCCTGGGCGACACGACCGGCATGGTCAAGTTCCTGGCCGATGCCGAGACGGACGAAATCCTGGGCGTGCACATGGTCGGCCCCATGGTGTCCGAGCTGATTTCCGAAGCCGTGGTGGCCATGGAGTTCAAGGCATCGAGCGAAGACATCGCACGTATCTGCCACGCTCATCCCTCGCTGTCCGAATCCACCAAGGAAGCGGCTCTGGCTGTGGACAAGCGTACTCTGAACTTCTAAGTTTTCTTCAGTCTTGCGCGCAGGTTTTGACATGGCTGTGAAGTGCCCGCACGCAGGCTGAGTTTCTTTTAGAATTCAGAACAAAATGGCTGCTAGCGCTTATTCAATAAGCGATAGCAGCTATTGTTTTTTGAGCATCTGGAGACATGACGGTGAATGTAAGACAGGCCTACGAGGCGGAGCTGGCCGCCAAGGGTTTCAAAAGCGATCCCGCACAGCTGCGTGCGGTCGAGGCGCTGCAGCGCTGCGCCGACGAGTGGACGGCGTACAAGGGCAAGCGCTCCAATGCTCTCAAGAAACTGATCAATCACCCGGATCTGCCCAAGGGTGTCTACATGTATGGTGGCGTAGGGCGCGGCAAGAGCTTCCTGATGGAATGCTTCTTCAATGCGGTGCCCCTCAAGCGCAAGGTGCGGCTGCACTTCCACGAATTCATGCGGGAGGTGCACCGCGAGATGCACCTGATGCAGGGTACGCAGAACCCGCTCGATGCGCTGGGCGCCAAGATCGCCAAGAAGTACAAGCTGATCTGCTTTGATGAATTCCATGTGGCCGACATCACCGACGCCATGATTCTCTACAAGCTGCTCGAGTCGCTGTTTGCCAACGGCGTGGGCTTTGTGACGACCTCCAATTTCGAGCCGGATGGTCTTTACCCCGGGGGGCTGCATCGCGACCGCATCCTGCCGGCGATCGCGTTGCTCAAGGAACGCATGGAAGTGGTGAACGTGGACAATGGCACCGACTACCGCCGCCGTACGCTTGAAGATGCCAAGCTCTATCACTGTCCGCTGGGACCGGAGGCAGACGCTGCGATGCAGGAGACGTTCGATCGCCTTGCCGAAGCCCATGACGAAGAGCCCGTGATGCAGATCGAGACCCGCAGGATCGCGGCCAAGCGCCGTGCAGGCGGCGTCGTGTGGTTCGACTTCCGCGAACTCTGCGGCGGCCCGCGTTCGCAGAACGACTATCTGGAAATTGCCACGCAGTTCCACACCATCCTGGTGTCCGACGTGCCCGAGCTGCATGTGAACATGGCTTCGGCCGCGCGGCGCTTCACGTTGCTGGTGGACGTGCTCTACGATCGCCATGTCAAGCTCATCCTGTCGGCGGCCGTTGCGCCCGAGAAAATCTACACCGAAGGTCCGCTGTCCCACGAATTCCCCCGCACCGTCTCGCGCCTCAACGAGATGCGATCCAAGGAATACCTGGCGCTTGAGCGCCGCGTGGTGGACACCAGCTTGACCTGATTGCCGGCGTGCAAGCTCCGGCGGATTTAAGATGCCAGCCTGTACTTCGAGTTCCGAGTTGATGACGATGTCCACTATCCTTGCCCCGCTGATCCGCCACCGCAGTGCAGGCCTTGCGCTGGCGTCTCTGGCCGCCGTCTTGCTGGCCGGCGCACCAGCCCTGGTTCATGCGCAGGCGCAGGCGGTGCAGCAGACCGGCCCGCAGGCGCAGAAAGCCGCCGCCGAAAAGGCCCGCCAGCATCTGCATCAGCAGCGCGAGGCCGAACGCGACGAGATTCTCAGCAAGCGTGCCGTCATTGAGCAGCAGCGCATCGCCGACGAAAAGCTCTGCTACCAGAAGTTTGCCGTCGAGGGATGTCTGGCCGAGGCCCGCAGGGCTGCGCGTGAGAAAGATGCGCCCCTTCGCGCCCGCGAGCTGGAGATCAATGACGCGGAGCGCAAGGAAAAAGCGGCCGCCAAGCTGAAGGCCATCGAAGAGAAGAAAGCCGAAAACGCGGCTGTGCCCATGAAGTCGCAGCAACGCGACAAGAATGCCAGGAGCACGCCGCAGCCCGGCGGTACGGGCGCAAAGCCGGCGGTTGACGAGCAAGCGGTGCAGGCGCAGCGCCAGGCCGAGGCCCGGCAGCGTGCCAGCAAGCAGGCCGACTATGTACGCCGTCACGAGCAGAACCGAGCCCAGGCCGACCAGGGGCGCGCCGAACGAGAGGCCAAGGCCCGGGCGGATTACGATGCCAAGCTCAAGGCAGCGGCCGAGCACAAAGCCCGGGCATTGCAGCAAGCCCGGGAGCGTGGTCAGACCTCGGCGCCGCTGCCAACTCCAGCCCCCTGAACTTGGGCTGCATCAACTGCGCAGAACCTCGGGGCTTCCATCCACGCATCAGGCACCGCATTCTGCGGCCGAAGTGTCCAGCTTGAGGATGGCCAGCGATAGATTGTCCCCGCTGCCTGCGGCACGTCGCCGGGCCTTCTCGATCAGGAACTGCGAGGCCTCGCGCGGCGACAGGCCATCGAGAACGGTTCCCAGCTCCTGGGTGGTGAAGTAATGCCATACCCCGTCCGAGCAGGCCATCAGGCTGTCTCCGGGCTGCAGTTGCTCAATCACATGGTGGGCCACTGGCGGCGGCGGCTCGGCTCCGAGGCAGCCCAGCAAGATGTTGGACTGGGGGTGGTGCTGGGCCTGGATCTCGGTGAGTTCTCCGCGATCGACCAGAGCCTGCACATAGGAGTGATCGAGCGAGCGGTGCATGAGACTGGCACCGCGAAAATGGTAGAGCCGCGAATCGCCGGAGTGCATGAAATGGCAGCGATTGTCGGGCAGCACCACAAAGACCGCGATGGTGCTGTGGGGCTCCTGCTCCGCAGCGATGGCCGTCAGGCGAATCACGGTGTGGGCATCCTGCACAATGGTGCGCAGCAGGCGCGAGCAGTCTTCCTTGGCGGGTTCGAAACCTTCGAAAAGCTGGCGGGCGGTCAGCATGACCTGGTCGGAAGCCTTGCGTCCCCCGCTGCGCCCGCCCATGCCGTCCGCCACCACGCCGAGAATGCAGCCCTTGGCATAGGGATGTGCCATGAGCAGGACCTGGTCCTGCTGATATTCCCGGTCGCCGCGGTGAATGCCGGTGGCCGCCTGAATGCGGTAGCTGGATGACATGAGTGAGTGCGAATGCGTTCGCAGAGCGAGATTTAACGTTGCGTTACATTTTATCGGCCCGGGGCCTGGCTCCGGCGAATTTCTGCGATCTTATGTGAGGTCGCACGGACCTGGCTTGTGAGAAGGTGACACGGTTTTGACTCAGTTGCAGGAGGCAGTTGCGCAGGTGTTTGCGCCGCAGGGCGGGCTCGCTTTGGCGGAGCCTGCGTTCAGGCCGCGCCCGGGTCAGACCCGCATGGCACTGGCGGTCGCCCGGGCTATCGAGGGGGGCGAGGTGCTGGTGGTGGAGGCAGGCACGGGCGTGGGCAAGACCTATGCCTATCTGGTGCCTGCCTTGCTCAGCGGCCAGAGGGTGCTGGTCTCCACCGCCACCAAGGCGCTGCAGGACCAGCTCTTTGCCCGTGATCTGCCGCGCCTGGTCCAGGGTCTGGGCCTGCCGCTGCGGATGGCCAGGCTCAAGGGCCGCTCCTCCTATCTGTGCCTGGAGCGGCTGGAGCGCGTGCGCCAGGGGCGTACGGCTCCTCAGGATCCGCAGGTGCTGCGGGCTGTGGCAGAGGTGGAGCGCTGGGCCAGAGTCACGCGCTCCGGTGACCTGGCCGAGCTGACGGCGCTGGACGAGCGCTCCGCCGCCCTGCCGCTGGTGACCTCCACCAGGGACAACTGCATGGGGTCGGACTGTCCGCACTGGCAGGGCTGCCATGTCAATCAGGCTCGTCAGCTGGCGCTGCAAGCCGATGTGGTGGTGGTCAACCACCATCTGCTGTTTGCCGACCTCGATGTTCGCGACAGCGGCATGGCCCACCTTTTGCCCAACACCGGCGTGGTGGTGATTGACGAAGCCCATCAGCTCAACGACATCGGCGTGCAGTTTGCCGGCGAAGCCCTCTCAAGCCAGCAAGTGGTGATTTACGCCCGTGATGCCCTGCGGCTGACCCAGGAGCATGCACGTGGCATGGCCGACTGGCTGGTGCTCTGCGCCACACTGGAGCAAGCCATGCGCGAGCTGCGACTTCAGGCCGGCAAGCCCCCGGTTGGCGGACGTCTGGCCTGGCAGGCAGTGACCCCGCAGGGGCTGGATGCAGTGAAATGGCGGGCGGCCTTGCTGCGGCTGGGGCAGAGCCTGCGCGCTTTGCTGGTGCCGCTCTCCGTCCTGGAGGGCGCTGCTGCCGATTTGCAGCGCCTGTACGAGCGCGGCGCAGAGTTGCTGGCGAGGCTGGCGCGCTTCGCCGCCGCCGCCGATGACGAGTGCGTGCGCTGGCTGGAGGTCGGCGCGCAGTCTCTGCGCATGCTGGAGTCGCCGCTGTCGATTGCCCGCATCATGCAGCAGCGGTTGCTGCAGCGCTCCCTGGACGATTCCGGGACGAGGCAGCGCGACGGGCTCGATCCGGCCGGTAGGAAGGCCTGGATTTTTACCTCGGCCACATTGGGCAATGACGACGGGCTGAGCTGGTTTGTCGAGTCCTGCGGACTGCGAGGCGCACAGGTGTTGCAGGTGGAGAGCCCCTTCGATTACCAGCGGCAGGCCGGTATCTATGTTCCGCAGCCCTTTGCCGCAGCGGGCAGCCCGCAGCACAGCCAGCAGGTCGCCCAGCTGGCGCTGGATGCCGCGCAGCGCCTGGGGGGGCGTACCCTGGTGCTGACCACCACGATCAAGGCTTTGCATGCGATCAGCGCATCGCTGCGCTCGAATCTGGGACTGTTTGCCGACCTGGACGTACTGGTTCAGGGTGAATCACCCAAGCTGGCCCTGATCCAGCGCTTCACGGCGGCCGGAGCTGCGGCCGGGCGCGGGGCGATTCTGGTGGCATCCGCCACGTTCTGGGAAGGTGTGGACCTTCCCGGCGATGTGCTGCAACTGGTCGTGATCGACAAGTTGCCGTTTCCGCCTCCTGACGACCCGCTGGTCGAGGCCCGTTCCCGGCGGCTGGAGAGCGTGGGGCGGACGGCCTTCCACGACTACATGCTGCCCGAGGCGGCCCTGGCCCTCAAGCAGGGGGCTGGGCGCCTGATTCGCAGTGAAACCGATCGCGGTGTACTGGTCATTTGTGACAGCCGTCTGGTCACCATGGGCTATGGCGCCGCCTTGATGTCGGCGCTGCCGCCGATGCGTGTGCTGACCGGCCAGCCGGAGTTCTTGTCGGCGCTGGAGCAACTGAAGGGTCGGGGTGACCGCTGTGAAAGCGAGCCGGAGCACGGCGCGGGTCCGCGAACGCAGGCATGAAAAAAAGGATGCGCTCGGGCACATCCTTTTTGCTGCAGGGTGCAAAGGAGCCTGATTACCAGAGCTTCCACCACGGGTCGCTCTTCTTTTCGATGCTTTGCTCGGCATTTGCGCCGTAGCTTTGCTCCAGCACGCGCTGCGCATCGTCGCGCAGCTGTGTCATGCCCAGCGCGTCGTAGGACTTGATGAGGATGACCATCGCTTCGCGCACCGAGGGAACGTTCTGGTAGTCCTTGATGGCAGTCTGCGCACGGGCGATGGCTGCGACATAGGCGCCGCGGCTGAAGTAGTAACGGGCGACATGGACTTCGTACTGGGCCAGCGAGTTCACGATGTACTGCATGCGCTGGCGTGCATCGTCTGAGTACTTGGATTCGGGAAAACGCGTCACCAGTTCGCGAAAGGACTCGAAGGAATCCTTGGCAGCCTTCTGATCGCGCTCGGACAGGTCCTGGCGGGTCAGCCAGCCGAACATGCCCAGGTTGTCGTTGAAGTTGACCAGGCCTTTGAGGTAGAGGGCGTAATCCATCGCAGGGCTGGCCGGATGAAGCTTGGTAAATCGATCCAGCGTGGCCAGTGCCTGCACTTTTTCGCCGGCCTTGTACTGGGCGTAGGCTTTTTCCAGCTGGGCTTGCTGTGCCAGGGGCGTACCGGCGGCACGGCCTTCCAGCTTTTCAAACAGCGGCACGGCCTTGTCATAGGCGCCCGAGGAGGATTCGTCGCGTGCCTCGGTGTAGATGCGCTCGGGTGTCCACTTGGCCGTCGGATCGTCCTTGGTGCTGGAGCATCCCGCCAGCGTGGCGGCGATTAACACGGCAGGGACTAGAGTCAGGGAAATACGCGGCATGGTGGACAGTTTTCTGACAATCATTAGCGGTGATGGGAGGCTGGCCCGTCGCTTCTGGCGGCAAGGCGCAAAACCTGCACCATACACCACCTGGTCCGGACCTTCCTGAAAAAGGATCGACGCATTGTAATGGGGCGCTGCACCGCGTCGGCGAGATGACTGCGTCTTTACGCAGCGGCAGCGAATCGAGTGGCATTGAGCCCGCAGGGACGAAGCGCTCTTTCTACAATAGCGGCCATGTTTGTCCATCTGCGCCTGCACACCGAATTTTCCGTCGTTGACGGAACCACCCGCGTCAATGCCATGATCAAGGCTGCTGCCGAAGACGGGCAGGTGGCGATGGCCATTACCGACTTCAACAATCTGTTCGGCGGTATCAAGTTCTACCGCGAAGGTCGTGGCAAGGGCGTCAAGCCCCTGCTGGGCGCCGAGATCGTGCTCGAAGGGCTGGGCGATGCGCCGCCCTCGCGGGTCATCGTTCTGGTGCAGAGCCGCCAGGGCTACCACAATATTGCCGAGCTGCTGGCACGCGGCTGGACGCGCAATGTGGTGCGCGACCAGGCGCAGCACAAATGGGAATGGCTGCAGGAGCTGGGCGAGGGACTGATCGTGCTTTCCGGCGCTCAGGCCGGCCCCGTGGGCATTGCCCTGACCCGCGGTGATGAAAAAGGGGCGGCCGAGATTGCGCAGCGACTGGCCACACTGTTCCCGCACCGCTTCTATATCGAGCTGCAGCGAGCGGGGCGTGCGGATGACGAGTCACATGTGCTGGCGGCCGTGAAACTGGCCAGCCGGCTGAATCTGCCCGTGGTCGCGACGCACCCGATCCAGTATGCCAAGCCCGAGGACTACGAGGCACATGAGGCCCGGGTCTGCATCGCCGAGGGTGAGATATTGGGCAATGCCAAGCGCGTGCGCAAGTTCACCCGCGACCAGTATTTCAAGACGGCTGCCGAGATGGAGCAGCTCTTCGCCGACATCCCGAGCGCAATCGAGAACACGGTGGAAATTGCACGCCGCTGCAGCCTGACGCTGGAGCTGGGGAACCCGCAACTGCCCAATTTCCCCGTGCCCGCCGGCATGACCATGGACGAGTTCTTCCGCCACGAGTCGTTCCAGGGTCTTGAGGAGCGCCTGGTGCACCTCTATCCCGATGCCGCCAAGCGTGACGCACAGCGTGCGCGCTATGTCGAGCGGCTGGAGTTCGAGCTGGGCACCATCATGAAGATGGGCTTTCCGGGCTATTTCCTCATCGTGTCGGACTTTATCAAATGGGCCAAGGCCAACGGCTGCCCCGTGGGGCCGGGTCGTGGCTCGGGCGCCGGATCGCTGGTGGCCTATGTGCTCAAGGTGACCGATCTCGACCCGCTCGAATACAACCTGCTGTTCGAGCGTTTCCTGAACCCCGAACGCGTGTCCATGCCCGACTTCGACGTGGACTTCTGCCAGCAGAACCGGGACCGCGTGATCGACTATGTCAAGGACCGCTACGGTCGCGATGCCGTCAGCCAGATCGCCACTTTCGGCACCATGGCCGCGCGTGCGGCCATCCGCGATGTGGGTCGCGTGCTGGACATGAGCTACACCTTCTGCGACGGCATCTCCAAGCTGATCCCGAACAAGCCCGGCCTGCATGTCACGCTGAAGTACCCGCCCAATCCCCCCAAGGAAGGCGACAAATACACCTACGCCATCAAGGAGGAGCCGATACTGGCCGAGCGCATCGAGCGCGAGGAGGACGTCAAGACCCTGATAGAGATGGCGCAGAGCCTGGAAGGCATGACCCGCAACATCGGCATGCACGCCGGTGGCGTGGTGATCGCGCCGGGCAAGCTGGCCGATTTCTGCCCGCTGTACCAGCAGCCCGGCAGCACCTCGGCCGTGGCCATGTACGACAAGGACGACGTGGAAGCCGTCGGCCTGGTGAAGTTCGACTTCTTGGGCCTGGCCACGCTGACGATTCTGGAGATTGCGCGCGAATTCATCATGAAACGCCACAAGGGCCAGGAGAACTTCCAGTTCGAGAACATTCCGCTGGACGACTACCCGACGTACAAGCTGTTCTCCGACGGCAAGACAGAAGCCGTATTCCAGTTTGAATCGCGCGGCATGCAGCAGATGCTCAAGGAGGCCAAGCCCTCACGCCTGGAAGACCTGATTGCGCTGAATGCCCTCTATCGACCCGGTCCCATGGACCTGATTCCCACCTTCATTGCCCGCAAGCACGGACAGGAAGTCGTGGAGTACCCGCATCCGCTGGTCGAGCCGGTGCTGGCCGAGACCTACGGCATCATGGTGTACCAGGAGCAGGTGATGCAGACGGCCCAGGTGCTGGGCGGCTACTCGCTGGGCGGCGCTGACTTGCTGCGCCGTGCCATGGGCAAGAAAAAGGTCGAGGAAATGGTCAAGCACCGGGCCATCTTCCGAGAGGGCGCGGCCAAGAATGGACTGACCGAGGAAAAGGCCGACGAGGTCTTCGACCTGATGGAGAAGTTCGCGGGCTACGGCTTCAACAAGTCGCACGCGGCAGCCTACTCCCTGCTGGCCTATCACACCGGCTGGCTCAAGGTGCATTACACGGCCGAGTTCTACTGCGGCAATATGACCGTGGAAATGGACAACACCGACAAGCTCAAGGTGTTGTACGAGGACGCACTCAAGATGGGCATCACCTTCGAGATGCCCGATGTGAACCGTGGCGTGTACCGCTTCGAGCCGGTGACGGACAAGGTCATCCGTTATGGTCTCGGTGCCATCAAGGGAACAGGTCAGGCCGCGATCGAGGCCATCGTGGCCGCGCGCAACGGTGAGGGCACGGGCCCCAACGGCCACGAAAAAGGGCCGTTCAGGAGTCTGTTCGACTTCTGCCTGCGCGTGGACCGCAGCCGCATCAACAAGCGCACGGTGGAGGCGCTGATCAAGGGGGGGGCCTTTGACTCCATCGATCTGAACCGCGCGTCGCTGATGGCGACGCTGGATACCGCCTTCGGCTTTGCGGCCACATCCATCGCCAATGCCGACCAGGGCGGTCTGTTCGACATGATGGGCGATGATGCGCTGGGCTCGAGCACGGCGGAGCCGCCCATGGCCGATGTGCTGCCCTGGGGTGTCAAGGAAAAGCTCACGCTGGAGAAGACGGCCATCGGCTTCTATCTCACAGGCCATCTGTTCGACGAGGTCGAATCCGAAGTGCGCCGTTTCGTGCGCACTCCGATCAGCGAGATGCGCGACAGCCGCGAGCCGCAGACCATGGCCGGGATCATTGGCGGGTTGCGCACCATCAACGGCCAGCGCGGCAGGCTCAGCATCTTCACTCTGGATGACAAATCGGCAGTGATCGAGGCCTCGGTCGATGAAAAAACCATGGCAGCGTGCGCCGACGTGCTCAAGGAGGACGAGTTTGTCGTGGTCTCGGGGCGGCTCCAGCCCGACCGCTTCAGCGGAGGGCTGCGCATGAAGGTCCAGCAGATGTGGAGTCTGGCCGATGCACGCTGCCGTTTTGCGCGCTACCTGCAGGTCAGCGTGGGAGAGAAGATGCCCGATGTACCGGCCTTGCTGCGCCAGTTCCCGGCCAAGGTCGAGGAAACCGAGAACGGCACGATCAGCCGCGGCGTGAAAGTGCGCCTGGACCTGATCTGCCGCGATGAGCGCGGCTCGGCCAGCTGCGAGCTGGCGCTGGGAGAGGGCAGTCGTTTTTATCCTTCGGACGCCGCGCTGGCAGCCTGGTATGGTTCGGCCGGCACGGGTCAGGTCAAGGTGGTCTATGAATAAAGGTCCTGGGCTGACGCAGGCATTCCCTGAGGATGCATGCCGCTTGGCAGCCCATGATTTTTTGATAGCGCCGGGCGCTGGCTGGTCAAGGGTTTCCCATGGCTTTCCCTTGGTTTGCTCAAATTTGCTTTCAGTGACCTTGAAATCCCTAACAATGCTATGCATATGCCAGCGCAAAAACATTGCAACGGCTCGCTAGAATGGATTTCATGGCTACCCAACCCCCATCAATTCCCCCGGTCTCGCCAGCGATCAGAACGCCTGACGATGGTGATTCCTTGGTGCTTGAACGCCGCCGCCAGCGGCTGCAGCCGCCACGCATGTACCAGGTCGTGATGCTCAACGACGACTTCACGCCCATGGAGTTCGTGATTGCCGTGCTGCAGGAGCTGTTCGGCAAGGATCGTGAATCGGCCACGCAGATCATGCTCAAGATTCACCTGGACGGCCGCGGTGTCTGCGGCGTCTACAGCCAGGACGTGGCGGCGACCAAGGTCGAGCAGGTGCTGCAGGCGGCCCAGAAAGCGGGTCATCCGCTGCAGGCCACATTCGAGCCTGTTGAATAAGCGCCGACCGCCCTCAGATTAGTTAGCAGAGAGTCAACCAAGCAAGCCGAAAGGAGTCGCACATGATCGCTCAAGAACTGGAAGTCAGCTTGCACATGGCGTTTGTCGAGGCCCGTCAGCAGCGTCACGAGTTCATCACCGTGGAACATTTGCTGCTCGCCCTGCTGGACAACCCCAGTGCAGCTGAAGTGCTGCGCGCATGCGCGGCCAATATCGACGACCTGCGTTCATCGTTGTCCAACTTCATCAAGGACAACACACCGCAGGTGGACGGCACCGAAGAGGTGGATACGCAGCCCACGCTGGGATTCCAGCGTGTGATTCAGCGCGCCATCATGCATGTGCAGTCCACAGGCAATGGCAAGAAAGAGGTGACGGGCGCGAATGTGCTCGTGGCCATCTTTGGCGAAAAGGACTCGCACGCCGTGTACTACCTGCACCAGCAGGGCGTCACGCGCCTGGACGTGGTCAATTACATCGCCCATGGCATCAAGAAGGGCGAGCCGCCCGAGCCTGCCAAGGCCGAATCTCCCTCGGAAAGCGAAGAAGGTGCCGCAGGCGAGCGCAATGAAAAAGCCTCGCCGCTGGAACAGTTCACGCTGAACCTGAACCAGGCGGCCAAGGACGGCAAGATCGATCCGCTGATCGGGCGAGAGTACGAGGTGGAGCGCACCATCCAGATCCTGTGCCGCCGCCGCAAGAACAATCCGCTGCTGGTCGGAGAGGCTGGCGTGGGCAAGACCGCCATTGCCGAGGGTCTGGCCTGGCGGATCACCGAAGGCACGGTGCCCGAGGTGCTCAAGGAAGGCGTGGTCTATTCGCTGGACATGGGCGCGCTGCTGGCCGGCACCAAGTACCGCGGCGATTTCGAGCAGCGCCTCAAGGGCGTGCTCAAGTCGCTCAAGGACAAGCCGCACGCCATCCTGTTCATCGATGAAATCCACACGCTGATCGGCGCCGGTGCGGCCTCGGGCGGTACGCTGGATGCGTCCAATCTGCTCAAGCCCGCACTGTCCAGCGGCCAGCTGCGCTGCATCGGTGCGACCACGTTCACGGAATACCGTGGCATCTTCGAAAAAGACGCGGCCCTGTCGCGCCGTTTCCAGAAGGTGGACGTGGTCGAGCCGACCGTGGCCGAAACCGTGGACATCCTCAAGGGCCTGAAATCGCGCTTCGAGGAGCACCACAGCATCACCTACGAGCAGGACGCCCTGCAGGCTGCGGCTGAGCTGTCGGCCAAGTACATCAACGACCGTCATCTGCCCGACAAGGCCATCGACGTCATCGACGAGGCAGGAGCTGCCCAGCGCATCGCGCCCGAAGGTCTGCGCAAGCAGAGCATCGGCAAGGCAGAAATCGAAGCCATCGTGGCCAAGATCGCGCGCATTCCGCCGGCCAATGTCAGCAACGACGACCGCAGCAAGCTGCAGACGCTGGAGCGCGACCTCAAGAGCGTGGTCTTCGGCCAGGACAAGGCGCTGGAAGTGCTGGCCTCGGCCGTGAAGATGGCGCGTTCGGGCCTTGGCAAGCCGGACAAGCCGATCGGCTCCTTCCTGTTTTCCGGCCCCACGGGCGTCGGCAAGACGGAGGCGGCCAAGCAGCTGGCCTATATCCTGGGCGTGGACCTGATCCGCTTCGACATGTCCGAGTACATGGAGCGTCATGCCGTCAGCCGACTGATTGGCG
>NZ_SPEY01000028.1 GCF_009360615.1 Comamonas sp. | reverse complement strand
GAGACAGCAACAGCCACAAGCCGGCACCCAATGTCGGGTGCAGGGCAAACAGCGGTGTGGAACGCAGATCGGAAGAGGTGTCAGCAGCAGTCACAGGCAAGCGCTCCGGTGGTCATAACCAAGACGAGTGGCCATGCATGGCTGGGCCATGCGTGGCGGGCTTGCCCTGCTGTCCGCTTTACCTGAGAGATTCACTGCCCGCATCCCGGCGCGCAGCTTGCTCCTTCGGTGGATGCTGGCGCACATACGAAATGACGGCCTGCATCTCTCTCCAGCAAGGGACGCTGCCGGTTTGCACACCTGGCAGCGCTTGTCAGTCCTTTTGCCTGAGCGTTTTGACACCGGGTGGGGGTCTGCGCCTTCGGCGGTGCCGGGCAGCTCGGGCTGCAGACACTCTCTCCTGACGCTGGCGATTCTAGCGGCGGGCAGGGGCTTGCACCATCGCAATCTGCGACTTGTGGGGTTTTCGAGCATGCATCGTCCGTCCGGCGCTGGCGTCCTCACCGAGGATTGGGGTTCAAGGCCGGCTTGGGCTCGGAATCGATCTCCTGCATGCGCGGAAACACCAGTTGGTAGCGCTGCTCGAAGCAGGCCGTCACGGGCTGGCCCTGGCGCATGGCGGGCTTGAACTGCCAGCGTTCGAGCGAGCGCAGTATGGACTTCACGATGCGGGGATCGGTATCGGCGGGCTGGTAGGCCACACGGCCGAGCTGACCTTGAGCCGTGACTTCCAGGCGGAAGACCACCGTGGTCTCCAGCCCGTTCGGGAACCAGTGGTGACTGACGTGCGGCGTGGTGTGGCGGCGCGGCCGGGGTTGCTGGTCGAGCAGGGCGGGGGGCGTGCAATCTGCATTGATCCAGGCCGGCCAATTTCCGGTTTGGCCGCTGGAAGCCGAGGCGGAGTCAGCCTGGGGCTGGGGAGTGATGTCGGCCGCCTTGGGCGCCATGGCAGGGTTGCCGGCACAGGCACTGAGCAGCAGTGCTCCCAAGACGGCCGCGTATGCAGCAAGACAGCGTGAGTGGCGTGAAATATCCATGGCGGCATTCTCGGCCATCCCCAGTCGATTTCGGCAGACCTGGTCGAGTCGGTCGTTCACCCAGGGCCGGGCTGCCTTGCTCCAGCGCTTGTCCTGCAGGGTCAAACATCATGTCCGGTTGGGGCTAAACAGAATTTTCCCCATGGATAGGATTATGACGTTCGTCAAAGAACGTTTATCCAAGGAGAAAAAATGCCTGAAAAAGCCACGAATGAATTCTGGAGAGGTCTGAAGCCTATTTCAGATTGCTTTCAGCCCGATGCACAGCCTGAGGTTTATATAAAAAATGCGCCCACCGAGGACGAACGCTATTATGTGCCATTTTCCGAGACGGTTCTCTCCCGGCCCCTCTGGATTTCTCCATCACAAAACAAATGGTGCGATATTCTGATGGCGAAGGAGGCCGGTCTGGTGAACCGTCATTACCATCCGCACGAAGTGTTTGCCTACACGATTTCGGGGAAGTGGGGCTATCTGGAACATGACTGGACAGCGCGTGCCGGTGATTTCGTCTACGAGACTCCTGGAGAAGGCCATACCCTGGTGGCCTATGAACATGAGCAACCCATGCGTGCGTTCTTCATCGTCAAGGGACCGCTGATCTGGCTCGATGATGACGGAAAGCCAGACGGATATTTCGATGTTCACAGCTACATAGAACTATGCCGAAAGCATTATGAAAAAGTCGGCATAGGTGCAGAGTATGTGGACACGCTGTTTCGATAGTCATTCGAGGCTGTATTGAAAATCCATCAATGAAAGGCGGGACTTCCTGAAGAATGAAATAGCCCGCCCAAGACGGAATGGAGAGAGACATGAAAAATCAAGATGAAACCCTCAAAAGCGGGTGGGTGAGCTATGAAAACAAGCTTCTGCTCATTCTGTTTTTTACTTTCGGGATTGTTTTTTTTGACCGGCTGGCATTGTCGTTCTTATTCCCCTTTGTCTCCAAGGAACTGGATCTGAACAATGCCCAGCTGGGCATGCTGTCGTCCATTCTGGCATTGGCATGGGCGGCTTCTGGGGCATTCTTCGGGGCCTATACAGACCGCAAGGGCGGACGCAAAACGGTGCTGATTCTTTCGGTGCTGATGTTCTCTCTGTGCTCGGCCCTGTCGGGTCTGGTGGGCGGTTTTGTCGGCCTGCTGTTGTTGCGAGCGCTGATGGGCCTGGCCGAAGGGCCGGTGCTGCCTCTGTCGCAGACGCTGATGGTCGAGGCGTCCACCCCCAGTCGGCGCGGCCTCAATATGGGCTTGCTGCAGGGCTCGTCTGCGGGCTTGCTGGGCGCCGTGATCGCACCGCCGGTGATTGTTGCGTTGGCCGTGGCCTATGGCTGGCGCACGGCCTTCTACCTGACCTGTGTTCCGGGACTGATCGCCGCAGCACTCATCTGGCGCCATGTGAGAAGCACAGACGTCAGGCCCACGGACGACCCGGCCGCAGCGATGCCAACAGGCTCGCGCTGGACTCTGCTGCGTGAGCGCAATATCTGGCTGAGCGTGCTGATCAGCTGCGCCTTCATGGCCTGGTTCGTGGTCATCATCTCTTTTGCACCGACTTATCTTGTCAACGCCAAGGGCTTCGAGCCGGGCACGATGAGCGCGGTCATGAGTTGCATGGGTGTGGCCTGGGTCATCTGGGGCTTTGCCGTGCCCGCCATTTCGGACCACATCGGTCGCCGTCCGGCACTGATCTTTTTCTCTTTTGTGGCGGCTTGCTGTCCTTTGGCCTTTCTGTATGCGCAATCGCCGGTGGTGATGGGCGGCTTGCTGCTGCTGACCTATACCGGCCTGGGCTGCTTCACGCTCTTCATGGCCACGATTCCGGCCGAGACCGTGCCGCGAGCGGCCATGGCCACGGCGCTGGGGATGATCATGGGTTTTGGGGAGTTGATCGGCGGTTTCATCGCCCCGACCCTGGCCGGGGTAGCAGCCGACCGGTGGGGACTTGATCTGGTGATGTGGGTGGCCGCTGCGGGAGCTTTGCTTGCAGGCGTGCTTTCCCTGGGGCTGGTCGAAACGGCACCCCGGCGCGTCGGTGGCGGTTTGCTGGCGGCTGCACTGGAGGAGTCACAGGCATGAAGGCTCTGAAATGGCATGGCGCCCGCGATCTGCGCCTGGAAATCATCGAACGCCGGCCCTTGAAGGCCGCAGAAATCCGTATCGAGGTGGCGTATTGCGGGATCTGCGGCAGCGACATGCATGAGTACCTGCACGGGCCGGACTCGATTCCGGTCCATGTCCCGCATCCCTTGTCCGGAAGTGTTGCCCCCATCGTCATCGGTCACGAATTCTGTGGCACCGTGGTGGAAGTGGGAGCCGATGTGACAGGGCTGGGCATTGGAGACAGGGTCGCGGTGGAGCCGGAGTACCGCTGCGGCCACTGCATCTATTGCCGCAGCGGACGCTACAACCTGTGCGAATCCATGGGGTTTGTCGGGTTGATGGGAGACGGCGGCATGGCCGAGGAAGCCGTGGTTCCCGCTTATATGGCGCATGTGCTGCCGCCTTCGCTGGACTTCAGACAGGCCGCGGTGGCCGAGCCGGCTGCCGTGGCGTTGCAGGGTCTGCGGACAAGTGGATTGCGCCCTGGCGACGACTGCGTCATCTTCGGAATGGGGGCCATCGGTCTGCTGCTGGTCATGATGGCCCGGCATCATGCTGCGGGCCGCATCATTGCCGTCGATGTCGATGTCCGGCGCCTGGATCTGGCGCGCAAGGTGGGGGCGAGCGACACGGTCGATGCCAGTCAGGACGATGCGGTGCTGCAAGTGCGTGAACTCACGGACGGAGTGGGCGTGCCTGTCTCTTTTGAAGCGGTGGGCCGCCCGGAAACGCTGCAGGGTGCTCTGGGAGTGCTGAGCAAGGGGGGGGAAGCCGTGCTGCTCGGTCTGATGCCCGAGGCGCGCATCGATACCTTCGATCTTGTCAACCGTGAGCTGCGCATTACCACCAGTGTGGGCTATCGGGGCCTGTATCCGGAACTGCTGGCGTTGATGGCTTCCGGGGTTGTGGATGCCGGTCGTATCGTGACCCATACGGTAAGTCTGGAAGCTGCCATCACGGACGGCTTTGAGCTTCTGGCGTCAGCAGGGGACGCTATCAAGGTGCTGGTGGCGCCGTAGCGGGAGGTCTGGGCTGGCACTTTCGCCGGCACTCATTCAATCCGGGTGGTGCCCGTGGCGCTTGCTGCTACGGGATAGCCCGGTGCAGGCCGGGTTGCCCACGCATCTGCGTGGGCGTCATGCCATGGTAGGAACGGAAACTGCGCGCAAAGTGCGACTGGCTGGAGAAGCCGCAGCGGTAGGCAATTTCGGCAATGCTGTAGCGGCCGAACGCAGGATGGCGCAGTTCCATGGCCGCACGCTCCAGACGCCGCACGAGGATCAGCTCGGTCGCGCTGTGCCCCCCCGTCTGCAGCAGCCGGTTCAGATGCCTCAGAGAGACACCCGCTGCGGCAGCGACTTCGCTTGCATCCAGTGAGTGGCGATGCAGGTGCTCGTCGATATGGGCGCGCGCGGCCAGCAGGTGCGAGGCGCGCAGTGCACTGCATCCCGTCGCTTCCCCGGCCATCATGGCGCGCAGCAGGTCGCTGGCCTCGAACTGCATGCGATCCTGGTCCACCCCTCCGGGATGGGCCATGGCATTGCCTACCAGCTTCTGGAACGCGTGATTGAGCACGCGTCCGCTGCCAGCGCCTCCCGGAATGCAGACCGGGCCTTGCAGCTGCGTGCGGCTGCAGCTTCGGTAGAACCAGTCGGCCGGCATATCCACGAGGAATTGGTGCATCTGGTGGGTGAAGCCGAACAGATAGGCATGCCGGGTGTCATAGATCACCAGATCACCCGGGGCAAGGTGGATGCAGCGGTGCTCCTGATAGAAAAAAGCCCCGCTGCTGAGCACCAGTGAGACGAAAACCGACTCCTTGGGATGCTGGCGCACCAGCTGAGGCGTGCGCTCGATGACATGGGCATTGCCCTCGATATCGGCCAGAGCCAACTGGCCGAATGCCATATTGCTCTGTTGCGCATTCAGACCTTCGTCGGCGTAGGAGGAGCAGCGCAATCCGACCAGAAAAGAAGCGTTGTATGCCTCCCATTGGTCCAGGCGCTGGCTGGCGGGAAAGGCATCCGTAGCGATCCGGTTCACCGCACATGGCGCAAGCGAGGGCATGGGGGTCTCCTTGGCAGGTTCTTATAGTGTGTGCCGACCAAGTGGAGCCAGTAGATGTCGGCAATGCCGAGCAGACTCTAACATGCGCATGTTTGCGCCTCGCTCCGTGAAGTTACGGGGATGCGGGGGATGCCTGCCCGGGCGCATCAAGCTTGAGGGCGGGAGTCCAGTCGCGTGACTTCGCCGGCTGGAGATGGAGAGTGCGAGTCCGCTTTCATGTCGGCGCAGGCGCGCCACCAGGCCGAGCCCGCATGCGGAGCGCCCAGGTCCAGGCGCTCGCCCATCATGGGCGTGGCGATCGCGATGCCGTGCCGCCTGCCCAGGCTCAGGATCTGCTCGAAGGGGTCCCACCAGGCATGCATGGCCAGGTTGAAAGTGCCGTTGTGGATGGGCAGCAGCCATTGGCCGCCAAGATCCCGGTGGGCCTGCACGGTCTGAGCCGGATGCATGTGGACATAGGGCCAGTGGGCGTCGTAGGCGCCGGTTTCCATCAGCGTGACATCGAAGGGGCCGAAGCGCCTGCCGATTTCGGCAAAACCGTCGAAATAGCCGCCATCGCCGCTGAAGAAGACGCGCAGCGGCCTGTCGGCCTGGCGGTCTTCGATGGTCCAGGACGCCCAGAGCGTACGGTTGCCGTCGCGCAGGCTGCGCCCCGAGAAATGCTGGGCGGGCGTGGCCGTGAAACGCAGGCCGTCGACCTCGCTGTCCTGCCACCAGTCGTGCTGCACGATCTTGTCGGCCGGAACACCCCAGGCCGCCAGTCTGTCTCCCACTCCCAAAGGGCATAGAAAAATGCCCACCTTGGGCGCAAGCACGCGGATGGTGGCGCGGTCCAGGTGATCGTAGTGATCATGCGATAGCAGCACGCCGCGCAAGGCAGGCAACTCGTCCAGGGCGATCGGCGGGGCATGAAAGCGCTTGGGGCCGGCAAACGACAGTGGGGAGGCACGCTCGGAAAACACGGGGTCCGTCAGCCACCAGCCGCCTCGCAGCTTCATCAGCAAGGTCGAATGGCCCAGGCGATAGAGGCTGCGTTCAGGCGCAAGGTCCAGCTCGGTCGTGCTCAGCGGCAGAACGGGCAACGCCTTGCCAGGCTCGGAATCGGCCGGCTTGTTGAAGAAGAACTTCCATAGCGTCCCGGCATCGGGCTTGGGGCTGTTGGCCGGACGTGGATGCGTGTTGCGAAAGCGCCCGCCCGAGTATTGAGGCGAGTCCTCGTAGTCGGCGATGGGGGTGGTGAGGCTTGGTTTGCTAAACAAGATCGGGCGCCTGAGTGGGACATTGGCTGCAGTTTGGGACGGTTTGCAACGCTGCAAGAGCCGATGTGCAAGAGGCCGTATCGCGGGAGCGGCCATTGCCGTGATCGGATGGGGCGAATGCGACACTCGCTGTCCGAGGAGCAAATACATATGAATCCCATGGTTCGCAATCTGGAGAGCATGCTGGCAGCCGGCAAGGACGGTGCGCTGCTGCGCTATACCCTGGGCAAGGCCTATGCCGACGAGGAGCAGCTGGCCGTGGCGCGCGAGCATCTGCGCAAGGCCACGGCGCTGGATGCCGAATACTCCGTCGCCTGGAAGCAGCTGGGCAGGGTGGAGCTGGCGCTGGGCGATGCACAGGCAGCGCGCGCCGCCTGGCAGCAAGGGCTGAGCTGTGCCCAGACCAAGGGCGATGCCCAGGTCGTCAAGGAGCTGCAGGTTTTTTTGCGGCGCCTGGACAAGCAGTCTGCCGGCACCTAGAAGCGATCAAGAAAATAGCTGAAAACGCCCGAGGGTAGAGCGTTCTCGGCCCATTTTTCGGATGTCAATCAGTGTGCGCCGGCGGCCGCGTCGGAGGCTCCCGCAGCAGAGGCCGGGCGCTTGGTGAACCAGATCAGCACGATCAGGCTCAGGAACAGAAAGGACGATGCCAGAAAGATATCGTCGGCGGCCCGTGTGAAGGCCTGCTGATCGATCAGCCGGTTGATCTGGGCATAGGCCTGCTCGGCACTCATGCCTGCGGCCTGCAGGTTTCTGATCGTGCTGGCAAACGTGCCCTGGCCCTGCACCAGCAGCTCGGTCAGATGCGCATGGTGCATGGATGCCCGGCTTTCCCAGAGCGTGGTGGCAATCGAGGTTCCCATGGCGCCGGCCGTGATCCGCACGAAGTTGGACAGGCCTGCGGCGGCAGGAATGCGGTCCGGCGTCAGTCCGCTCAGCGTGATGGTGGTCAGCGGAATGAAGAAGAAGGCCATGGCGCCGCCCTGGATCAGCGTGGGAATCAGGATGTGGGCGAAGTCGGTCTCCACGGTGAACTTCGAGCGCATCCACAGCACCATGGCAAACACGATGAAGGCGATCGTGGCCATCTTGCGCGGATCCCAGACACCGACCTTGCGGCCCACCATGGGCGTGAGCAGGATGGCCAGCAGGCCCACCGGCGCCAGGGCCAGGCCGGCCGAGGTGGAGGTGTAGCCCATCCATTGCTGCAGCCACAGCGGCAGCAGCACCACATTGCCGAAGAACAGACCATAGGCGATGGACAGCGCGATCGAGCCAGCCGCGAAGTTGCGCCGCTTGAACAGGCGCAGATCGACGACGGGATGGGCGTCGGTCAGCTCCCAGACCACGAAGACGGCAAAGGCCACGACAGCGATCACCGCAAAGGCGATGATTTCATTGGAGGCAAACCAGTCCAGCTCCTTGCCCTTGTCCAGCATCAGCTGCAGCGCCGCCACCCAGAGCACGAGCAGGGACAGGCCCACGGTGTCGATGGGCAGCTTGCGCGTGGGCGTTTCGCGGTCGCGGTAGATGCTCCAGGTCATGAGGGCCGAGAGCAGGCCCACGGGCACGTTGATGTAGAAGATCCAGGGCCAGGAAATATTGTCCGTGATCCAGCCGCCCAGCAGCGGCCCCACCACGGGCGCAACCAGCGTGGTCACGCCCCACAGCGAGAGCGCGACGCCGGCCTTGGCGGGCGGGTAGCTGGACAGCAGCAGAGTCTGCGACAGCGGAATCATGGGGCCGGCCACGGCGCCCTGCAGCACGCGAAAGAGCACGAGCATCTCCAGCGACGAGGCAAATCCGCAGAGCCAGGAGGTCAGCACGAACAGCAGCACGCTCATGGTGAACAGTCGCACGGCGCCGAAGCGCTGGGTGAGCCAGCCCGTCAGCGGCACGGAGATGGCATTGGCCACCCCGAAGCTGGTGATGACCCAGGTGCCCTGGCTGGGGCTGACGCCCACATCGCCCGAGATGGCCGGAATGGCCACGTTGGCGATGGAGGAGTCCAGCACGTTCATGAAGGTGGCCAGCGAGAGCGCCAGCGTGCCCAGGGCGAGCTGGGCGCCCTTGAGTGGGGCGATGGCAGGCGGCATGGGGCGGGCCGCCGGGGGTGGTGGCGAATCGCCTGCCGCAGGTCCGCCCGGCGCAGGGTTGGCAGAGGTCGTGGAAGTCATGGCTGATTCCGCGTCTTATTGCGCAGGCTGGGCTGTGGGCTGGGCGGGTGCGGCCGGGGCGGGCAGATCGGCCAGCTGGGTCAGCGCCGGCAGCTTGTCGCCCGCGATGATGTGCTGGATGCGCTGCTCGGCCTGGGCCAGGCTGCCGTCATAGACGGTGGTCTGGGCCACGGGCTCGGTGCGCGGCGTGCTGGCCAGGGCCTGGCCGTCCTTGTCGCGGATGTCGACCTTCACGTCCATGGACAGACCCACACGCAGCGGGTGCTGCCTGAGCGCTTCGGGCTCCAGGCTGATGCGCACGGGAACGCGCTGCACCACCTTGATCCAGTTGCCGGTGGCGTTCTGCGCGGGCAGCAGCGCAAACGCCGCACCCGTGCCCGCGCCCAGGCCCACGACCTTGCCTTCATAGCGGGTCTTGTCGCCGTAGACATCGGCAGTCAGCTCCACCTTCTGGCCCATGCGAAGATCGGCCAGCTGGCTTTCCTTGAAGTTGGCGTCCACCCAGAGCTTGTGCAGATCGACCACGGTCAGCAGCGGCGAGCCGGCCGCCACGCGCTGGCCCAGTTGAACACCGCGCTTGGCCACGAAACCGTCCACAGGCGCGATCAGTCGCGTGCGCTGCAGGGCCAGATAGGCCTCGCGCACCTTGGCGGCAGCGGCCATGACGGCCGGGAAGTCCTCGGCCGTCGTGCCCTTGGTCTGGGCTTCGGCAGCCGTCAGCTGGGCCTTGGCAGCGCGCACGGCGGCTTCGGCGGCCGTCACGGCATTGCTGGCAGCCGTGGCCAGGGCCTTGGCATGGTCATACTCTTCCTTGCCCACGGCACCGGTGGCCGTGAGCGGGCTGCGGCGCGCCACATCGTCGTTGGCCTTGGCGGCATCGGCCTTGAGGCGCAGCAGATCGGCTTCGCGCTGGGCCACCTGGGCGGCCAGCGGGGCGTTGTTGGCATACAGGGTGCGGGTCTGGCGCGCGGTCTGTGCCAGTTGCGACTCGGCCTGGGCCAGTTGCACCAGATAGTCGGCAGGGTCCAGTTGCACCAGCAGCTGGCCTGCCCGGACATAGTCGGTATCGTCGGCGCCGATGCTGATCACGGTGCCGCCGACCTGGGGCGTGATCTGCACCACATTGCCGGCCACATAGGCGTTGTCCGTGGTCTGGTAGTTGCGGGCCACCATCCAGTGCCAGCCGCCCCAGGCGATGGCGGCCACGGCGACAGCGGCCGCCACGATGGTCAGTCCCTTGCGGCGGCCTGCCGGGTTGGCGCTGGGCGTCGCTGCCGCAGGAGCTTGAGGAGCGTTCTGAGTAGGCTTGGTGTCGGTCATGATGTTGGCGCTTTGTTATCGGTGAAGCGGTTTTGCGCTATTGAAAAAGAGGAGCTACTAGCGCCTGTCAATAAAAGAATTGAGAGTGTTTTTGCCTTGAATTTGATGGCAGTAAAGCGGTAGCAGCTATTGATTTTGTTGAACCCGATGTTTATTGCAGGGCAACAGCCGGGGTGTCGTCGCTCCAGCCGCCGCCCAGGGCTGCGGCCAGGGCCACGCGGGTGTCGAGCTCGCGGGCCCGCAGGTCCACGGCCAGGCGGCGCTGGTTGATGAGCTGGGTTTCGGTGTTGAGCACGGTGATCTGACTGCCCAGGCCGGCCTGGTAGCGCTGCACGGCAAAGTCATAGGCACGCTCGGCCTTGGAGAGCGACTCGGCCTGCAACTGCTGCTGGCGCTGCAGCGATTGCACGGAGGCAATGGCGTCGCCTGCCTGCTTGACGGCATCGAGCACGGCGCCGTTGTACTGGGCGATGGCGGTGTCGAGGTCGGCCTGCTTGCCGCGCAGTTGAGCCCGCAGGCGCTTGCCGTCGAAGATGGGCAGGCGCAGCGCGGGCGTGATCCCCATCTGGCGCGAGCTGCCCTGCAGCAGATTGTCCAGGCCCAGCGCGTTCAGGCCCACAAAGGCGGTCAGGTTCACATCGGGGTAGAAGTCGGCCCTGGCCGATGCAATGCCTTGCGTGGCCGCTTCCACGCGCCAGCGCGCGGCCACCACGTCAGGGCGGCGGCCCAGCAGATCCGCGCCCAGCGCCTGGGGCACGGGCTGGATGCGCAGTACCGACAGCCTGGGCGAGAGCGCATCTTGCGCATCGGGTGCCTGGGCGCAGAGCACGGCAATCGTGCGGCGTGCCAGCGTGATCTGCTCGCCGAGCATCTCGATCTGGGTTTGGGCGTCGGGCATGCCGGCCTGGGCCTGGGTCAGCTCCACCTGGCTGTCGAGGCCCGCCCGGGTGCGCTGCTCACTCAGGCTCAGCAATGCCTGGCGCTGGCCCAGCGTGCGCTGTGCCACTTCTTTCTGGGCAATCAGCCGGGCCAGGGCGATATAGCTGCGCGCCACCTGTGCGGCCAGCTGGCTGGCGGCGGCGGCGCTGTCGGCCTTGGCGGCGCGCGCCTGGCCCAGTGCGGCCTGCAGTTCTGCGGCATGCTTGCCGAAGAAGTCGGGCGACCAGGACAGTCCGGCCTGCAGATTGCCGCTGTTGTAAATGTTGCCCGCAATCGGGGCGGGAATCATGCCGTTGGCCGTGTAGCGCTGGCGTGTGACGTCGGCGCTCAGCGTCCCGCGCACATCGCTGGCCGTGCTGCTGGCCGTGGCCAGGGCTGCGGCTTTTTCAAAGCGGGCGTTGCTGGCGGCCAGGCTGGGGCTGCCGGCCAGGGCCTGATCGATGAGCTGATTGAGCTGGGCATCGCCCAGACCGGTCCACCATTGGGGGGAGGCGAATGCCGAGGCATCCGCAGCGCTGAGGCTGGCCGCGTCGTTCAGGCCGACATCGGCCGAGCCCAGTCGCGCCAGCGGCTGGTGTGCCGGCCCTTGCGAGGCACAGCCTGCCAGTGTCAGCGCAGCGGCCAGTGCTGCGGTTGCCAGCAGCGGGCGGCCAGGGGCGCTATCAACGACAAGTTTGCGTGAAGGTCTAGAGGTCATGGAAAGTGCCAGTGGTTTTTATTGAAATAGGGCGTTGGGAAAAGCACGCAGCAGGCCAGCCTAGTCTTTCCGGGAGCTGCCGGCCTCGTTCGTTTGGGTGGGCAGCTTGGCGGGCTCCTGGGTCAGGGCTTCGCGCAGGGCATCGCCGTTGACCAGCATGCGCTGCAGCATGGACAGCATCAGCGTGCATTCGCTGTGGCTGAACCCGCGCAAATGGCCGTTGAGCACCTTGGTCAGCACCTTGGGCACCTGGGCGGCGACGCTGCGTCCCTCTTCGGTGAGCACCAGATGCACCACGCGCCGGTCGGTGGTGGAGCGTTCGCGGCGCAGCAGTCCCTTGGCCTCGATGCGGTCCAGCGCACGCGTCACCGAGGCCGGGTCCATGCCCAGGTCCTTGGCCAGCGTGCTGCTATTGGTGTCGGAGCAGATCAACAGCTTGTAAAGCGGCAGCCACTGCACATAGGTCAGTCCTTGCTCGGCCAACTGGGCGTCGGCCAGCTGAAGGATGGAGCTGAGCACGCGCCGCATGAGAAAACCGATGCTTTTGTCCGGTGCGTAGACCCCTGCCTGGTAGAAGAAGCTGGATGCGTCCTGCGGGTCGATGATGGGATCGGTCTGGTTTTGCAATGGCTCCACCAATATTTGCTTGATCAATGATTGAGTTGGCAATTATTGTGCAATCGCGAAAAAATGTCAGCAAGCTCAGAGAGGCGCGATATCAGGCTTTGAAGCGCTTGTGCTGCCTGCTATGAAAATAAAAGCAGTTTGCGCTTTGTTGTTATGGGCGCGGACCTGGCCTCGCTTCCAAAAAAAAGCCCGGTCATGGAGACCGGGCGCACGCGGGGAGAGGTGGTTCAGAGCGGTACGCGCAGAACGACCACAATCACCAGGCCCAAGGCCAGGTTGAGGGAAACCCACTTGCGGATGCTCTCCAGCGCCTTGCCACCTGCGGGCCAGTCCTTGGCTTGCACGGCCGCATTCAGGCGCTTGAACAATGCGAACCGGATATGGCCGAACACCGCCATCATCGCCAGGCCCAGAATGCTCATCACCATCCAGTTGACCGGCATGTTGAACTGGCTGCCTGCCTGGGCGGCCATGGCGTGAATGCTGCCTATCATCCCGATGCCGGTGGCCAGCACGACGACCACCAGCACCACGACCCAGGCGAAGAAGCGCTGCAGCACCCCATGCATCAACGTCACGCGCTCGGGCGACTGCAGTCCCTGGACGGCAGGGCGAAGAAAGAAATGTGCGAAAAACATGCCGCCCACCCAGATGATGACGGCAAGAAGGTGAAGAAGCTTGAACAGAATGAAAAGCATGGCTTGTGGGGCTTGATGGGGAGATATCGCAAGCCTACCGGAGATCGTCCTACGGGTGGAACACACAGGCCGAAATAGCAGGGCTTTCGTCGCGCCCAAGCCTGATTAGACTGGGCAGAAACCCGCAACAGCCAACAATCGCCAACAACCGCGAAGGAAGCCTTATGTCAGAACAAGCCACGGTCATCGCCTTCAAGCAGTCTTCCGGACGGGTCGCCTTGCGTACCGTCAACGGCCGCTATGTGCTGGCCGAGCAGACCGATTCCAGCGTGCTGCGCAAAGGACTGAGCCTGAACGGCAACATGAGCGAGTTCGGCCCCGAGGTCTGGCGCGATGACAGCGGGCAGAAGCAATACGAAGTCTTTGTGCTCGGCTGGGACCTGTCGCGGGAAGCGGTCGAGCTGGAGATGTGAGTGCTGCTGTAAAAAAGCTGCCTGCGCTTCATGGAGAGGCGCTGACAGCTCTTTGATGGGGGGCATGGGGCCGGGGGGCCGACCCCGGCGCGCCCCATTACGGCTTCAGGTCGAAGCGGTCCAGCTCCATGACCTTGACCCAGGCTGCGACAAAGTCCTGGTAGAACTTCTGCTCGTTGCCCTTCTCGGCATAGACCTCGGCCACCGCGCGCAGAACGGCGTTGGAGCCGAAGACCAGATCCACGCGGGTCCCGGTCCATTTCCTGGCGCCGCTCTTGCGGTCCACTCCTTCGTAGTTGCCATCCTCCAGAGGCTGCCACTGTGTGCCCATGTCCAGCAGGTTGACGAAGAAGTCGTTCGTCAGCTTGCCTGGAGTCTGGGTCAGCACGCCGTGGTTGCCTTCGGTGTTGATGTTGATGGCACGCAGGCCACCGATCAGCACGGTCATCTCGGGGGCCGTGAGCGTCAGCAACTGGGCCTTGTCGATCAGCAGGGCTTCGGCGGGGGCCGGGAAACGTCCTTGCAGGTGGTTGCGGAAGCCGTCGGCCTTGGGCTCCAGCGGCGCGAAGGATTCGGCATCGGTCTGCTCGTCGCTGGCGTCGCCGCGGCCAGGGGTGAAGGGCACGCTGATCTTCACGCCAGCATCTGCGGCCGCTTTTTCCACACCTGCGCTGCCGGCCAGCACGATCAGGTCGGCCAGCGAGATACGCTTGTCGCCCTCGGCCGCCTTGTTGAACTCGCGCTGGATTTCCTCGAGCTTGCCCAGTACCTTGGCCAGTTGCGCAGGGTTGTTGGCAGCCCAGTCCTTTTGCGGAGCCAGGCGGATGCGGGCTCCGTTGGCGCCGCCGCGCTTGTCGGAGCCCCGGAAGGTGGAGGCCGAGGCCCAGGCCGTGGCCACCAGTTCCTGCACCGACAGGCCCGATGCCAGCAGCCTGGCCTTGAGGGCGGCCACATCGGCCTCGTTGACCAGTGCATGCTTGACGGCGGGGATGGGGTCTTGCCAGATCAGCTCTTCCTTGGGTACTTCGGGGCCCAGGTAGCGTGCACGAGGGCCCATGTCGCGGTGGGTCAGCTTGAACCAGGCGCGGGCAAAGGCTTCGGCGAAAGCCTGCGGGTTTTCGAGGAAGCGGCGTGAGATCTTCTCGTAGGCCGGGTCCATGCGCAGCGACAGGTCGGTGGTCAGCATGGTGGGTTTTTTGTGGGGGCCTCCATGCGCGTCGGGAATGACATCCCCGGCATCCTTGGCGACCCACTGAATCGCGCCGGCAGGGCTTTTTTCCTGCACCCACTCGTACTTGAACAGGTTCTCGAAGAAGAAGTTGCTCCACTGTGCCGGTGTCTGGGTCCAGGTCACTTCCAGGCCCGAGGTGATGGCATCGCCGGCTTTGCCGGACTTGAAGCTGGAGGCCCAGCCCAGGCCCTGGGCTTCCAGGCCGGCGGCTTCGGGCTCGGCTCCCACATGGCTGGCGGGGCCGGCACCATGGGTCTTGCCGAAGGTGTGGCCGCCGGCGATCAGTGCCACGGTTTCCTCGTCATCCATCGCCATGCGGGCGAAGGTGTCGCGGATGTCACGCGCGGCCGAGAGCGGGTCGCCATTGCCGTCCGGACCTTCAGGGTTGACATAGATGAGGCCCATCTGCACGGCGGCCAGCGGGTTTTCGAGGTCGCGCTCGCCGCTGTAGCGGCTGTGGGGATTGTCGGTGGGGGCCAGCCATTCCTTTTCTGCTCCCCAGTACACGTCCTGATCGGGTTCCCAGGTGTCGACACGGCCGCCGCCGAAGCCGAAGGTACGGAATCCCATGGTTTCCAGTGCGACGTTGCCGCACAGAATCATCAGGTCGCCCCAGGAGATCTGGCTGCCGTACTTTTGCTTGATCGGCCACAGCAGGCGACGCGACTTGTCGATGTTGACGTTGTCGGGCCAGCTGTTGAGAGGCGCAAAGCGCTG
The DNA here is from genome assembly GCF_009360615.1 of Comamonas sp. Classification (GTDB taxonomy): domain Bacteria; phylum Pseudomonadota; class Gammaproteobacteria; order Burkholderiales; family Burkholderiaceae_C; genus Comamonas. Next base: position 160,446 of record NZ_SPEY01000028.1, on the reverse strand, counting down.
CTGGGCGCGGCCCGCGCCGCCGCGACCATCCTGGATGCGATAGGTGCCGGCCGCGTGCCAGGCCATGCGGATGAACTGGGGGCCATAGTGGCCGAAGTCGGCAGGCCACCAGTCCTGCGAGTCGGTCATCAGGGCGCGCAGGTCGCGCTTGAGGGCTTCATAGTCCAGTTTCTGGAAGGCCTGGGCGTAGTTGAAGTCTTCGCCCAGAGGGTTGCTTTTGGCGGAGTGCTGGCTCAGCAAGTCCACGCGCAACTGATTGGGCCACCAGTCCTTGTTGCTGGTGGCATTGCCTGCCGCAGCGGTTTCGCTGTTCTGTCCTTGGTGGAAGGGGCACTTGGATTCAGTAGTCATGGGGCTCTCCGTTTCAACGATCCGACAGGTCGGTGGGTTCAGGAAACAGATATCAATCAATGATCAATATCAATTAATTAAACTCAATAGCTATTGGCGATTGGTTGAAGTGAATTATCAGTGCGCGGCCTGCCTGTAGCGCATGTTGTGCTATTGAATTTACTAAGCGGCGTCATAGGAAGAAATGAGTGTCGAGTCCTGGGACGACGGGAAGTCGGGTTCGAAGACTTCGCCCAACGACCGGAACTGCGACTTTTTGAGCGTATGCGAGCCTGCCGGTTTGTACAAGCCGGGGCCTGCAAATCAGGTTCTCGGCCTACCTGATCGCGTCTGGGCCGGCGGCTCAGCCGGCTACCAGCTTGTGCACCAGATCGGCAGCGGTGGAGGCACCGTATTTGCGCATCAGCCGTGCGCGGTAGATCTCCACCGTGCGATGGCTGATGGCGAGTGCCTTGCCGATTTCCTTGCTGGTCATGCCTTCGAGGAGACGCGCAGCGACTTCTCGTTCACGGCCCGTGAGTTCGGCCTTGACGGGCCGGTGGGCCGAGAGGTCCTCAAAGCTCCAGATGCCCGATGCATGGGGATCGCTGCGGTCCAGGGTGCGACCGCTGACATGGCACCAGAACACCTCGCCATTGGCGCGCTTCATGATGCGGTTGTCCGAATAGATGCCCTTGGTGTTCAGGATGGGGGCGATGCGTGCACCCAGGCGCTCGTATTCGTCGACGCTGGGGTACAGCACCTGAAACGTCTGTCCGATGAGCACTTCGCGCGAGGCATGGAACATTTCACACAATTGCCGATTACAGTCGATCATGATGCGGTGGCGCGAGATGACGAGACCTACGGGGGCGGCGTCGAACGCCAGCCGGTAATCCACAACCATGGTGCTGCTCTTTACGAAAAACTACTTACTCAAGTACGTAGTATCGTAGCGCATCCCATTTCAAGGAGACATGTGTGAAAAAGCTCTATCCATCCGCAGAAGCGGCGCTGCAGGGCGTGGTGGCCGACGGGCAATTGCTGGCTGTGGGCGGCTTCGGCCTGTGCGGCATCCCCGAAGCCCTGATCGATGCGCTTTGCGCCAGCGGGGTCAAGAACCTCACGGTGGCGTCCAACAACGCCGGCGTGGACGGCTTCGGTCTGGGCAAGCTGCTGGACACGCGCCAGGTCAAGAAGATGATCTCCAGCTATGTGGGCGAGAACAAGGAGTTCGAGCGCCAGTACCTGGCCGGCGAGCTGGAGCTGGAATTCACGCCGCAGGGCACGCTGGCCGAGAAGATGCGCGCCGGCGGCGCGGGCATTCCTGCCTTCTTCACCAAGACCGGCGTGGGCACGCTGGTGGCCGAGGGCAAGGAGCTGCGGGAGTTCGATGGAGAGACCTATGTGATGGAGCGTGCCATCGTGGCCGATGTGTCCCTGGTCAAGGCCTGGCGCGCCGACAAGAGCGGCAATCTGCAGTTCCGTCTGACGGCGCGCAATTTCAACCCCGCAGCAGCCACCTGCGGCAAGGTCTGTGTGGTGGAGGTCGAGGAACTGGTGGAAGTGGGCGAGATCGCTCCCGACGACATCCATCTGCCCGGCATCTATGTGCACCGCATCGTGCACAACGCCCACCCCGAAAAGCGCATCGAAAAGCGCACCATCACCGAGAAGAAATAAGGAGCTGTCATGCCTTGGACCCAAGACCAGATGGCCGCACGCGCGGCCCAAGAACTCGAAGACGGTTTCTATGTCAACCTCGGCATCGGCATTCCTACGCTGGTGGCCAACCACACGGGCGACAAGGAAGTGTGGCTGCAGTCCGAGAACGGCATGCTGGGCATCGGCCCTTTCCCGACCGAAGACCAGGTCGACGCCGACCTGATCAATGCCGGCAAGCAGACCGTGACCACGCTTCCCGGCTCGGCCATCTTCGGCTCCGACCAGTCGTTTGCCATGATTCGCGGGGGCAAGATCAATCTGTCCATTCTGGGCGCCATGCAGGTGTCCGAAAAAGGCGATCTGGCCAACTGGATGATTCCGGGCAAGATGGTCAAGGGCATGGGCGGAGCCATGGACCTCGTGGCGGGCGTCAAGCGCGTCATCGTGCTCATGGAACATGTGGCCAGGAAAAAGGACGGCACGACCGACCTGAAGATTCTGCCCCGCTGCACGCTGCCGCTGACGGGGCTCGGCGTGGTGGACCGCATCATCACCGACCTGGGCGTGATGGATGTGACGCCCGAAGGTCTGAAACTGGTGGAGCTGGCCGAGGGCGTGAGCTTTGACGAGATCCAGTCCAAGACGGGTGTGACGCTGCTGAAATAAGCGGCGCTGAGCCCCCGGCAAGAACCGCTGCGGCGGTTCTTTTTTTATGCCTTTTCTGCGGAATCAGCAGAATTAATAGCTGCCGTGGCTGATGGGACAAGCTATGTAAGCTGTTTTCGCTTTAATTGTGGCCCACAAATTATTTCAATCTGCAACAATCGAGTCTGATTGAGCAGACAGAAAAAGAGCGCTTTGATGAGTGAGAACGCTGGTGCGCAAGGGCACGAGACCGATGTACATTTTTTGCGCGCAGTCACCGATATGGCCGAGCATACGGAGGTCATGACAGGCGATGCAATCTATACCGACAAGGGCATGAAACTGGTGGACAAAGGCACACGTGTTGACAGTCGTCTCTATGATCGCCTGGTCATGCACAAGCTGCGTGACCCGATCGATGCCAACCTGGTCACGGGCGATCTGGTTGACGTGGCATCCTTGGTGGCACTGGCGCGCCAGCAATGCGAACAGGTCGACCTGCTGCATCGCATGGTGGCGTCCATCGGGGATATCGAGCGCCTGCTGGCCCCGCTCAGGAGCTTGCTGCTGCCTCAGGCCATTGCCTTCAAGCTCACCGTCATGCGCGAGCAGCGCTCCGACCTCTATCAGCACAGCCTGCAGATGACGCTGGTGTCGATCTTTCTGGCGCTCAAGAACGGCTGGACCGAGCGCGAATGCGTGCCGTTGGCCACGGCCGCGCTGTTGCACGATGTGGGCATGCTCTATATGGATCCGGTATGGACCGATCCGGACCACCGCCTGAGCGGCGAGGAGCGCAAGCACCTGGTCGCGCATTCCGTCACGGCCATGCTGGTGGTGCGCAGCACAGAACTGTATTCGCGCGCCGTGGAAATCGCCGTGCTCGAGCACCACGAGCGCATGGATGGTTCCGGCTATCCGCGCGGCATCAAGGGCAACGCCATTTCGCCCATGGGCCAGGTGCTGCTGCTGGCCGAGGTGGTCTCGGCCTTCTTCGAGAAATTCACCGACATGCCGGGACAGCGCCTGTCGCTCATGCTGCGCATGAACCACAAGAGCTATCCAGCCGATCTGGTGCACCAGATTCTGCCGCTGCTCTACGACGAAATCAGTCCCGGCAAGCCGCTGGCACCGCTGCAGGCCGAGTTCTCGCACAGCATCGCCGCCCTGGAGGCAGCCTTGCGCAAATGGAATGAGCTCAGGCAGGATTTTCCCGAGCAATGGCAGCAGATGCCCGATGCGCAGGCGGCAGTGGCCGTGGAGGCGAATCTTGCACAACTGCAGAAGCAACTGGCCGAAGCAGGCTCCCATCCCAGCCAGCAACTGGATGTGTTGAGATTCTTCAAGGATGACGCTCTGGGCATGAGCGAACTGGCGCTGGTCAACCGCGAGGCCCTTTGGCAGTTGCAGGCCACGATGAACGACTGCCTGCGTCGCTGGCCCACGCTGGGGCAGGGAGGCTCAAGGCTGGAAGTTGCCGTGGCCGAATGGTGTGAGGCCTGCGCCCAATTGATGCCGCAGGCAGGCCGCAATTCGACCTTGAATGGCGACAGCGCACCGCTGAATTGAGGGCATTGGCCAGGGGGCATTCGGGCTTGCCGTACCTGGGCTTGATGCCGGGTGCGCTTGATTCCGAAGCGCTGCCGGGAAATTTCTGGAAGGTCGCAGGTGCGTGCCTTCCTGTGCCTGGTTGCCGCACTTTGAGCAGAACGTTTGAGGGCGTGCAGCACGCGATCTGCACAGGCTGACCACATCTGCTGCTGGGCTTAGGGCTTTGTTTTGCGTGGAAATTCTGGTGGCTGTATATTTGTACAGTACTTAAGAATATTCCTATGCACTCCCCGTCCTCGACATCCTTGGCCCGCCCTGGCTCACCGCCAGGCATGAACGAGTCTGCCCGGCAGCAGGCTGGTGCAGCGAAGAGCATGCAGGCGGGTCTGCCTGCAGGGGGCAGTCCGGGCTTGTCCGAGATCCGGATTCCCGGTGTCTGGCGCGGCACGGACTGGCGGCTGGAGGCCTCCCCGAAGGTCTGGCCCAGTGGCCATGCAGCGCTGGACTGTGAGCTGCCCGGTGGCGGCTGGCCCGGCAACGCCTTGATTCAGCTGCAGCAACCTGCGCACTGTCATGCGGAGTGGGCCTTGCTGTTGCCCGCGCTGGCCGCCCGTGTCCGGCAGCACGCGGCTTCACTCGGGGATTCGCGGATGGGGCAACTGGTGCTGGTGGCTCCACCCTATCTGCCTTTTGCCCCGGCCTTGCAGGCCGCCGGTATCGACGCGAAGCGGCTGTGCGCGGTGCAGCCGGGGCGCAGTGCCCAGGATCTGGCCTGGGCCTGCGAACAGGCTCTGCATTGCCGTGATGTGCTGGCGGTGCTGGCCTGGTTGCCCGAACTTCCCGCGTCCACGCTGCGCCGCTTGCAGCTGGCAGCCGCTTCGCAGGGCCGGCCTCTGTGGCTGTGGCAGGCGTTGCAGGGCGAGTCGCACAGTTCCCCTGCAGCATTGCGGCTGAGACTGGAGAGAGTCGCGGCAGACTCTGCTGCCCAGCAGGCGCCGGGTTTGCGGATACAGATACTGAAGCGCCGTGGACCTGTGCTGGAGCGCCCCATACAGCTCGCGCTTTCGCAGTGGGCCTGGCAGCCCGTGCTGCAGGCGCAGGCCCAAAGACATGCGCGCCAGAGCGAGGAGGCTGCCATGCTCATGCAGGGGCGCATGACAGCCGCCGCGTCTGCAACGGCCTCGCCTCGGATGACGGAGGCATGAGATGGGCAGTCCAGAGCACTGGATGGCCTGGCCTCTGGCCTGCCTGAGCGAGTCCAGCCCGGTGCCCGAGAGTGCCTGCTGGTGGGCGCTGGAGTTTTCGCCGCGCGTGGCCTTGCTCGAAGACGCCTTGCTCATGGAGACCAGCATGGTGCATCGCCTTTGGGGCGGGCCCGAGGTCTTGCAGGCGCGGCTGGCCAGGGCTTTTGCCCAGGCCTGTCAGGTCGCTGTGTCGGGACGGACGGAGTCCGGTGCCGACGATGCGTCATTGCCGCCGCTGCACGGGCAGGGCAGCACGGCCTGGAAGGCGCTGGCACGATTGCGGCTGCATCAGGGCCGGCACTGCAGATTCGTTGCAGCTCCCTTGTCCATGGCCGCGCCATCGCTGCCTGCGGATGCGCTGCCGCTATGGACGCTGAGTGCGCTGGAACAGCACAGCGCCGTACTGTTGCGCCTGGGCTGCCGCTGCTGGGGCGATGTGCGCGCGCTGCCGCGCGCGGGGCTGGCGCGCCGTGTCGGGGCCGAGGCCCTGCGTGCGCTCGACGAAGCCTATGGTCTGCTGCCCCAGGCGCTTGACTGGCTGCAACTGCCGCAGCAATTCGTGCAGCGCCATGACCTGGGCTACCCGGCCCATCATGCCGATGCCGTGCTCCAGGCAGCGCAGCCGCTGTTGCGTGCGCTGCAGTCCTGGCTTCAGGCACGTCACCATGCCGTGCTGGCACTGCAATTGCGCTGCCACCATGATCTGCGACGTATCGACGGCCAGGAGCTGCCGGTCTGGGAGTCGCTGGTCATCCGCACGGCCCAGCCCACGCAGGGCATGGCGCATTTGCAGCGCCTGTTGCGCGAGCACCTGGGTCAGCGGCGCTGGCGTGCCCCGGTGGACATGCTGGAGTTGCAGGCGCTGGAGACGGTTCCCTGGGCGGCCGAGCCGCTGAGCTGCCTGCCTGCCGTCCAGGGCCAGAACCCGTCGGACAGTCTGGCCTGGCACGAATGGGTGGAGCGTCTGAGCGCCCGCTGGGGCGAAGCGGCCGTGCAGATGGTGCAGCCGCTGGCCGATCACCGCCCCGAGCTGATGCAGTGCTGGCAAGCTGCGGCGAAGCTGCTGCAGAGCCAGAAGCCAGGCGGCACCAGGGCCGAGGCGGGAGCCGGCTTCAGGCCGCGCCGTCAGCCCGGCTGTGCAGACCCCTGGCAAGCCCTGTGGCCACCCTGGCTGCTGTCCAAGCCCCAGGCCTTGCCCGTGCAGGACAATCGTCCCCAATGGCATGGGCCGCTACAGCTCAAGGCCGGTCCCTACAGGCTGGAATCCGGCTGGTGGGATGCGGCTGGCGATGCCCAGGCCGGCGCACCGGCCGGTCTGGCCGTGCGTGATTATTTCGTGGCCTATAACGCCGTGGTCGGACATGTCTGGATTTACCGTGAGCGCGCCCGCAGCGAACCCCAGGTGCGCATGACAACCAGCCCGGCCATCTGGTTTGCGCAAGGCGTGTATGGCTGAGCCACTCATGGCCGAGCTGCCCGCTCCCGCTCCGCAACTGGCCGGGCCGCCGCCTGCCGCCATACCGACCACTCCCGTGGCCCAGGGCATGGGCAGGGGGCCGCTGGCCTATGCCGAGCTGCACTGTCTATCGCATTTCAGTTTCTTGCGTGGTGCCTCATCGCCTGCCGAACTGGTGCACCGCGCCAAAAGCCTGGGCTATGCGGCGTTGGCGCTGACCGACGAATGCTCGGTAGCCGGTGCCGTGCGCGCCTTTGAAGCGGCTCGCGAATGCAGGCTGCACCTGATCCATGGTAGCGAATTCACCTGGGGATCACTCAAGCTTGTGGTATTGGTGCGTGACCTGCAGGGGTGGGGCAATCTTTGTGAATTCATCACCGCCGCACGCAGCCGTGCGGCAAAGGGCGGCTATCTGGTCGATGGCTCCAGCCCTTGGCAGCTGCTGAATCAAGGCTGCGAATGTCTGCTGGTGCCGCAGCGGGGAAGGCTGGATGCATCGGATTTGATCGCTGTAATGGCCTGCCTGAAAAGCGTTTCAGGATATCTTGATGCCGAAAACCTCTGGCTGGGGGTGGAGCTGCACCTGGCGCCCGACGACAGCCTGTGGCTGCAGACCCTGCAGCAGGCGGGGGCGGCGCTGGGTCTGCGCCTGCTGGCTTGCGGCGATGTCCACCTGCATGCGCGCTCGCGCAAGCCGCTGCAGGATGTGGTCACGGCGATCCGCATGGGGCGCACCGTGGCCGAATGCGGCTTTGCGCTGCAGCCCAATGCCGAGCGGCATCTGCGCTCGCGTCTGCGGCTGGCTTCGCTCTATCCCAGGGCCATGCTGGAGGCGACGCTGGAGCTGGCCGGGCGTTGCAGCTTCAGCCTGGACGAGATTCGCTACCACTATCCGAAGGAGAGCGTGCTGCCCGGCATGACGGCCACGCAGACCCTGGCCTGGCTGACCTGGGAGGGCGCGGCGGGGCGCTATCCCCAGGGCATTCCCGAGAAAGTGCGCGATCAGCTGCACAAAGAGCTGGCGCTGATCGAGGACAAGAAGTACGAGATGTACTTTCTCACCGTGCATGACATCGTGCGCTATGCCCGCAGCGTCGGCATTCTCTGCCAGGGGCGCGGCTCGGCGGCCAATTCTGCGGTCTGCTACTGCCTGGGCATCACCGCGGTAAACCCGCATGGTGGCAATCTGCTGTTCGAGCGCTTTATCAGCAAGGAGCGCAGCGAGCCGCCCGATATCGATGTGGACTTCGAGCACGCGCGGCGCGAACAGGTTATTCAGTACATCTACGGCAAGTACGGGCGCGAGCGCGCGGCGCTCACGGCCGTGGTCAGCTGCTGGCGCAGCCGCAGCGCGCTGCGCGATGTGGGCAAGGCGCTGGGCCTGCCCGCCGATCTGATCGATGCCCTGGCCAAGGGGCAGTACTGGTTCAGCGAGCATGCCCAGGCACAAGCACGGACGCATGCCGAAACGGCGGACTCGGCAGAGGAGGACCAGGCGCCCGAAGCTTTGCCCGAAGACTGGGTGCAGCGCAAGCTCCAGGAAGCCGAGGTGCTGGCACGCGAGATGAATTGCGCAGTGGGCGCGCATCGGCTGCGCCTGTGGATAGAGCTGGCCTGGCAGCTCAAGGACAGCCCGCGCCATCTCAGTCAGCATGTGGGCGGCTTCGTGCTGACCGAGGGCAAGCTCACGCGCCTGGTGCCCGTCGAGCCTGCCACGATGGCCAAGCGCTCCGTCATTCAGTGGGACAAGGACGATCTCGACATCGTGGGCCTGCTCAAGGTCGATGTGCTGGCCCTGGGCATGCTCACCATGTTGCGCAATGCCTTGAACGAGCGTACTCGCTGGCGGGGCGAAGCATGGGAGCTGCACCAGATTCCGCAGGAGGATGCCGCGACCTACGAGATGATCTGCCAGGCCGATACCGTGGGTACTTTCCAGATCGAAAGCCGTGCCCAGATGAGCATGCTGCCGCGCCTGCAGCCGCGCACCTTCTATGATCTGGTGGTCGAGGTTGCCATCGTGCGCCCTGGTCCGATCCAGGGCGGCATGGTCCACCCCTATCTGCTGGCACGCGAGCGAGCGCGCCGCAAGCTGCCACTCACGCTGGAAAACCCGGATCTCGAGAGATCGCTCAGGCGTACCTTGGGCGTTCCCATTTTCCAGGAACAGGTGATGCAGATCGCCATCGATGCTGCGGGGTTTTCGCCGGGCAGGGCGGACGAGCTGCGCCGCTCCATGGCCGCCTGGAAGCGCAAGGGCGGGGTGCATCGTTTCCGAGACGAGCTTGTCGGCGGCATGCTGGCCAAGGGCTACCGCCTCGCATTCGCCAATGCCATCTTTGCCCAGATGCTGGGCTTTGGCGAATATGGCTTCCCCGAAAGCCATGCCTACAGCTTTGCGTTGCTGGCCTATGCGAGCGCGTGGCTCAAGCGCCATGAGCCGGCCATTTTTCTGCAGGCATTGCTCAATGCCCAGCCCATGGGTTTTTATTCGCCGTCCCAGCTGGTGCAGGATGCGCGCCGCCATGGCGTGCGCGTGCTGCCCGTCGATGTCTGCCATAGCCACTGGCATTGCACACTCGAAGCCCCTCTGCAGGCCATTCGCGGCGTGGCCCAGCCCCAGCCGGCCGTGCGCCTGGGGCTGAACCGGGTTGCCAGGCTGGGCAAGGCCGCAGCGCTGCGGATCGAAGGTGAAGCTGCGCAGGCTCCTTGGAAGGACGTGAGCGATCTGGCCATCCGGGCCCGGCTGGACAAGGCGGATATGGAAGCCCTGGCCGCAGCAGATGCGCTGCGCAGCCTGGCCGGTCACCGCCGTCAGCAGATGTGGGATGCGGCTGCACAGGTCAGCCTGCCGCCCATTTTTGCGCAGGCCGCCATTCATGAGCCGAAGCTTGAGCTGCCCCAGGCCGCCGAGGGCGAGGAAATCATGTTCGACTATGCCGCCACCGGCCTGAGCCTGCGCCGCCACCCGCTGGCCTTGCTGCGTCCCAGGCTGGCGCGCCATGGGCTGAAGACCGCAGCCGAACTGCGCCAGATGCTGCCAGGCCAGAAGGTGCGCGCCTGCGGCATCGTGACCGTACGCCAGCGACCGCCTACCGCCAACGGCACGCTGTTCATCACGCTGGAAGACGAAACCGGCGTCATCAACCTGGTGGTCTGGAGCCAGACCTTTGCGCGCTGGCGCTCTGCGTTGCTGGCCTCGCGTCTGCTGGCCGTGGAGGGGATCTGGCAGCGCAGCACGGCTGCGCAACTGGAGGCGTCGGAATCCGCAGGGGATATGCCACTGGCCCAGACCGGGCAGGAACCTGCGGTTCGCCACCTGGTCGTGATGAAGGCCAGGAATGTGACCCGCTGGCTGGGGCGGTTTGCCGAGGTCGGACTGAACAGCAGGGATTTTCATTGAGCCCGCAGAGGCCGGTACGCGCGGGCCGCTGCGAATTCAGTGCGCGGCCCGCAGCCTGGCATGTTGCAGCGCATGTTCAATGAGCTTTTCCACGGCCCGGCTGCCGCGCATGACCGAATGCACCAGCGCAATGCCCACATGAAATCCGGGCGGGTTGTCCAGCTGGGAAAGGCATTTCACGCCGCGTGGCTGAACAAGAATGGCCAAGGGCGCATTTCGCGCCCTTGAGTCATTTTGGCGCGATGTGAAGGCAATGCCTGCGGCATTGAAGCGTCCGGTCGCCCTGGCCGCAACCCATACCCTTGATAATACTCATTACATTGTGTTGCGATTTGCGCTAGCAAAGTAAGCCACAAGCGGCTTTGCGGGTTGGCCCCATTTCATGTTCGGAGTGGCCGCTCTGCCGTCCAACTGTTTTTTATGAAATGGATGAACGTGATGAGATTGACCAAGCTGAACATTGGTGCCCGATTGGGCCTGGGGTTCGCAGTGGTGTTGGCATTTGCCGTGGTGATCACGGTGATCGGCATCTGGCAGCTGCACTCGGTGGGCAAGGCCACGCAGCAAATGATGCAGGAGCCGCTGACCAAGGAGCGCCTGATCAGCGACTGGAACAGCAACGTCAGCGTGGCTGTGGCCCGCACCACCGCCATCGCCAAGAGCAGCGACGCAAGTCTGGTGCAGTTTCTGGCCGCGGACGCGGCTGCCACGACCCAGAGCACGGCCAATGTGCTCAAGCAGATCGAGCCCCTGATCTCCGATCCTGCGGAGCGCGAGATCCTGGACAGGATCATGCAGGTGCGCAAGACCTATCTCGCCAGCCGCGACAAGGTCAGCCAGCTCAAGGCCCAGGGCATGGCCGAAGAGGCGGAGTCCACGCTGATCAGCAGCTATGTACCAGCCGCCCAGGGCTATCTGAAGCTTCTCGGAGAGCTGCTGAGCCTGCAGCGGGCCAACCTCGACGCCAAGGCGGCTGAGGTCGTGCAGATCGAGAGCAACAGCAAGACCTACTTCCTGGTTCTGGCCTTGCTGGCCCTGGCCATCGGCACTGTCAGCGCCTGGCGCCTGACGCGAGGCATCACCGCTCCGCTCAAGCATGCGGTGGGAGTGGCACGCCGTGTGGCCGATGGCGATCTGACAGCGCAGATCCAGGTGAGCAGCAACGATGAAACCGGGCAACTCATGCAGGCCTTGCACGATATGAACGCCAGCCTGGATAGGCTGGTGGGGCAGGTGCGTCAGGGCACGGACAGCATTGCCACGGCATCCGGCCAGATTGCGGCGGGCAACCACGATCTGTCTGCGCGCACGGAGGAGCAGGCCAGTTCCCTGCAGCAGACGGCTGCATCCATGGAGCAGCTGACTTCCACCGTCAAGCAAAATGCCGATAACGCGAGCCAGGCGAATCAGCTGGCACTATCAGCCTCCGATGTGGCTGTCAAGGGAGGCATGGTGGTGTCTCAGGTGGTGGAGACCATGGGCGCCATCAGCCACGCATCGCGCAAGATTTCCGACATCATCGGCGTGATCGACAGCATTGCCTTCCAGACCAATATTCTTGCGCTGAACGCCGCCGTGGAAGCGGCCCGTGCCGGCGAACAAGGCCGTGGTTTTGCGGTGGTGGCATCTGAAGTGCGCTCTCTGGCCGGGCGCAGCGCGGAAGCCGCCAAGGAAATCAAGCAGCTGATCCAGGCGTCGGTCACCAAGGTGGAAGAGGGCAGCGTGCAGGTCAGCCAGGCGGGCCAGACCATGGATGAAATCGTCAGCAGCGTGCAGCGCGTGACGGACATCATGGGCGAGATCACAGCGGCAAGCCAGGAACAGACCAGCGGCATCGAGCAGATCAACCGTGCCGTGGCCGAGATGGATCTGGTGACCCAGCAGAATGCAGCCCTGGTGGAAGAGTCCACGGCAGCCGCCCAATCCATGCAGCAGCAGACCAGCGATCTGTCTCGGATGGTCAGCGTCTTCCGACTCAGGAGCGCCTGATTCCGCAAACCGGGAAGGTCCTGCGGCGACGCGGCCTGCGGCTGGAATGCCGTGCAGCGGTGGTTCTGCCGTGAGGGTCTTCGCGGCGTGGAATGGGGGCGAAGCCATCGCGCCATATTGCATCACCGTGACTGCCGGTGCCCCTTCATGCAGGCAGTTCACCAGGCTCTCGGGGGGAGAGCTCGCGTGGCCGGGCCTCCACAAGCGAGACTGAGGACTCTACGGTGAGTGGCCTGGTGGCAGGGACATGGCGCACCGGTGGCCATGCACTGGCTGCCTGCCCGCCTCAGCGGTTGCGAACCTGGGTCAGCAATTGCTTGCAATTCACATCGTCGTCTGCCGCAGGCACGGTCAGGGGCACCAGTGCCAGTGCTGCCGGCGCAAGAACTGCAGCCGCTACCGCAGCCCCTGCGCGGGCGGCCAATGGGCCGGGCTCCAGCCCTACATCGGGCCTGGCAAAGCTGCCTCGCACATAGAGCGGCGTGCGCAGAGAGAAGAACTTCCATTTCAGCGATTCGGGGACAATGCGCAGATCGAGCTGCTCCTGTGCCAGATTGATCTGGCCGGTGGCCTCCACGACGGCCTCGGTGGTGGCCAGCTTCGCGGCGCGTGGCCGGGCGATGCCTTGCTGAAGATGGAGGTCGGCCACGGCGCAGCGCAGTTGCACTTCCCTGTCGCTGCCAAACAGCTTGGCGATGACGATGGAGCCAACGTTCAGCCCGGCCAGGTCCAGGAGTTGCGAGCTGAAAGTGCCATCGCGCACGTACAGACGCAGCGAGCCGTTGCCCGTGCCCAGCCACTGGGCCGGCGACTCGCCCTGTCCGGTGATGGCGACTGCCCCGTCGAGCCGACCCAGGCTCTTCTTCATCTTTTCGATCTTGGGGAACAGTGCGGACAGCTTGAGCGACTGTACCTGTCCGTTGAGCTTGGCGGCCACCGGTCGGGCACGACTGTCCACGTGGGCGTCGAGATTCAGCGTACCTTCGGCGAAGCCGAATCTCAGCGGCGAGAGGCTGAGCCTGCCGTTGTCCAGCAGCGCATGCACGCTGAGGTTTTGCACGGGCAGGGCTTCGGGCCGCAGGATATGGCTGCTTTCATAGTGCAGATCGAGATCCATCTTGTCCCAGTTTCCGGTCTGAAACCGGACCTGCGGAAGTACCTTGCCGTTGATGGGCTGGGGCTTGTCGGAGCTGCCAGACGGCGCAGCGCCGATGACAGGCCCCAGATCCACCAGCCTCAGCTGCCTGGAGCGCAGCTGTGCAGTCAGCTTGGGGCGGGGCTGGGCGGAGCGGTACTGCAGGTCGCCGCTCAGATCGCTCTGGCCCAGCTTGCCCCGGAATTGTTCGTATTGCCAGACGGCATTGCCGGGCCGAAGGCTGCCTGTGAGGTGGCCGCTGGTCTCGAACGGTGGCGTGGCGGGCAGCAGCAGTCCGCTGAGTTCAAACAGGTCGGCCATGCTCTTGCCGCGAACCTGCACTTGAAAGTCCAGTCCGTCCAGAGTCTTGGGGTTGTCGAGTCTCCCTTCTGCAAAGGCCTGCAGGCTGCCCGCCCTGGCGTGGATGCGCAACGGAAAACGCAGCCTGTCCTGGCGCAGGTCCAGTACCGGTCCTGCGAGACCCTGGGCTTGAATCTGCGCCCGGGTTCTGCCTTGATAAAGATAGCCCGTGAGGCCGAAGCGCATGCCGTAGGGCTGCCCGGCGCTGACCGGTCTGCGCAGCGTGTCGATACGCGCACGCACGGCCATGTTCCTGATCGCGTCGGACCAGCCCAGCACACCGTCGCTGATGCGCAACTGGCCGATGTCAAAGCTCCACGCAGAGCCGCTGCCTGCCGACGTGTCGAAGGTCCAGTTGTTCTCGCCCTTGTCATTGCGGGCCAGCACCACGTCGGGAGCCTGCAGCAGCAAGGAGTCGAGCTGAACATGGCGACTCAGTAGCGGCCAGAGGCGCAGGCTGGCCGTGGCATTCGCCGCGGTGATCATGGTACGGGCATCGCGTTCGGGCGGTTGACGGTCGGCATCCGCTATGGCGTCGTCGTCATCTGCGGCCGTCTTTTTCTCGCCCGCTGCCTGGCCCTGTCCAGGCAGGCGACCGGCGTTGAGTTCCTTGGGCGCTGCGGGCAATACCGGCTGCTTGTCATCGGCGTTTCCGGGCACTTGTTGAACCAGCCAGCCGAGAGGCTGGGAAAGCGTCAGGTCGCTGGCCCTTACCACCACGCCGGGCAGCCAGCGACGCCAGCCCGTATCGAGGGGCTGTGGCCAGATCCACTGCACCTGCAGATCGCCCCTGATGGCAAATTCTCGGCCTGTGGTGGTGCTGATTCTTTCATTGATCCAGGGCCTGAGCCTGTTCCAGTCCGTGAAGGCGACCAGCATTGCCGCCGCCAGCATCAAGGCCGGCAGCAGCGCCATTGCAACGGCTGCCCAGCGCAGCCACGGATGTGTCCGGCGCGAAGGTGCAGCGGTAGATTCAGGGGCGGAAGTACCGGTTGTGTCGACCATGGCTGTTGCATCCTTTTTGCCACATGCTATTGCGTGTGCGTGTCCTGCATCGTCATCCAATTGCCTGAGGCATGCATGGCAGGCGTGCGATGAGCCCAGGTGCCGCGAACGTTCCGGGAAGCGCTCGTCCGTCTGAAGGTCCCAGGTGCCACGCCTGTGCGCATGGGCCGAAATGTCTTCGGCGTCTTCCAAAAAGGCGACATCACGGCGCAAAGACCTGGTGTCTTCGCTCTGGCACCTGTGCTTCCACCATGCAAGTCGAGCCAGTGCAGTCAGACGGCAAGGTTGCCGATGGACCAGGAGACACCGGTATCGAAGTTGGCCTTGAGCTCGTCCGCAGCATGATCGAGCTCGGCCAGAAACATCTCCATGGCTGCCGCCATGGCGTAGCCGGAGCGCTGGTACGCGCAGCTGTGCAGCAGCGCTCCGGCATCGTGCAGCGCGCGCCAGCTCAGACGCTCGGCAGCCACATCCTCGGCCACATTGTCCGGCAGCATGAAGGCCAGCGCCTGGCTGCTTGCCACCAGGCGTCGGGCCATCGGGATGCTGCTGGTCTCCACCAGCGGCTGGAGGCGGCTCGGCGCGCCATCGTCCAGGCGCTCCAGCATGCTGCGCAACTCCATGTCGGGCGTCATCATGATCAGCGGGTAGGCCAGGCAGTCCCGCAGGCGCAGCAGTCGTGGCCGCATTCTCAGAGGGTGATCCGGAGCCATGGCAACCCCCAGGGGCTGGGCCCAGGAACGCATCTCCTCGACACCGGCTGGTGGTGTTCGGCGCAGGCAATAGGCCACATCGATCTCTCCCTGCGCCACATGGCGCAACAGCTCCTCACCAATGCCGGCACGCACGCTGAAGGTGATATCGGGATAGCGGCGGTGCATTGCCGCTATCACCTGGGGCACGATGTATTCGGCCGTCGCGTGGGGCACCCCCACGCTGACATGCCCACGTCGCAAGGCATTCAGGTCTTCGACCTGGGCCAGTGCGTTGTCAAAGTCGCGCTGGCTGCGCCGGACTGCCGCCAGCACGAGCTCGCCCGCCACCGTGAGCTGCATGCCTCTGGGCAGCCGGTCGAACAGAGGCTGACCCACCTGCGCTTCAAGATTGAGGATTTGCTGGTTGACCGCTGCAGCGGTCAGGTGCAGCGTTGCCGAGGCCTTGCGCACCGAACCTCGGCGCGCCACCTCGTCAAAGCATCGAAAAGCCTGGGAAATTGCTGGCATGACCTGAGTGTAAATTTTTTTCTGACACCTCTTAAAAAACAAACAGCTATTCCTGACGCTATTGAACTTCTAGAGTGGCAGCCATCAATCCCTCAAGTCACAGAAAGAACCCCATGGCTACCACCGTTGACCAGGTCACCCAGCGCCGACGCGGCACAGGTCTTATCGCCCATGACAGCGCTCTGAGCGCTGGCGGCTACACCTTGATCGCCCCCCAGACGGCCGATGGGCATGTCTATCTCATCGATATCCACGGTCAGGTGGTCCATGAGTGGAAGATGCCCGTTCGTGCCGGTCGCCATGCCGTCATCCTGCCGAACGGCAATCTGGGCTACAACGGCAACCACCGTGAATCGCCGGATCTCTACGCGCCATGGTCCATGTGGCATGGAGGCGATTTCTACGAGGTCGCACCCGACGGAGAGGTGGTCTGGCGCTATGAAGACCCGGCACACCACCATGATGCGCAGTGGCTGCCCAATGGCCATCTGCTCTATGCCGCCTGCGCCCCTGTGCCCCGGGGCTTTGCAGAACGCGTGCCCGGTGGCAGCTCCCAAGGGCCGGATGAGGTGATGTACGGAGATGTGATCCGCGAGGTGGACCGCTCGGGCCGGCTGGTCTGGGAATGGAAGGCCTGGGAGCATCTGGAGCCTGAGGACTTTCCCATCCACCCGGGCTTTGGCCGCTATCACTGGCCCCTGGTCAACGGCCTCGGGCTGGCCGCCGACGGCACGGTGCTGATGAGCCTGCGTACCACCTCGGGAATCATTGGCGTGGACAAGACCGATGGCAGCGTGAAGCTGCATATTCCGCCATCGGTGGTCTCGCACCAGCATGCCCCGGTTCCGCTGGCGAACGGCCATGTCCTGACCTTTGACAACGGCAACTTCCGCCAGGGAGCCCATGTGGCGTTCTCGCGTGTCCTGGAGATCGATCCTGTCTCCACCGAAATCGTGTGGAGCTACCAGGACGAGATGGTCAATGCCTTCTACACGGCCTTCATGGGCAGTGCGCAACGGTTGTGGAATGGCAACACGCACATCACGGAGTCCGCCACGGGACGATTGTTTGAAGTGACGCCGCAAGGCGAGGTGGTCTGGGAGTTCATCCTGCCCTGGTTCGGCGAGTATCCCGATGCCGCTGCACGGCGCACGGGTCCGGGGCGCCTGAACACGGTATTCCAGACATGGCGCTACCAGGCAGAGCAACTGCCTTGGCTGTCCCGCTGAGTCATTCCAGTTCCTGCCGAAAGATCATCATGCAACTACGACGCAGACATTTTGCAGCCTGGGCGCTGGGCGCTCCGCTGCTTCCGCATTCAACGGCAAGCCGGGCGGCTGCCCAGCCCTGGCCTGCGCAGGCATTGACGGTGTTGGTTCCCTTTGCGCCCGGAGGCAGTGTGGACGTGGCCGCCAGACTGGTGATGCCGCGCCTGGCAGAGCGCCTGGGCCAGCCCGTGATCATCGAGAACATGGTTGGAGCATCGGGGACGATTGCAACGCAGCGTGTCATCAAGGCCAGGCCCGATGGCTATACCTTGCTGTTCGGTGTTGCCAGCTCGGTACTGGTCGCGCCCCTGATCTCGCCGACCAGGTTCCGCTACGACGGTCTGCAGGAACTGAAGCCCGTGGCGCCTGTAGCCTCTTCGGTCTTTGTGCTGCTCGCCCGCCCGGGACTTGCGGCGGGCAGTGCGGACGACCTCATTGAACTTGCGCGCCAGAAACCGGGGCGACTGACCCTGGGCACCGATGGCATCGGAACCAGCCTGCACCTGACGGGGGAGCTGATTCAGCAGATGTCCGGTATCGATCTGGTACATGTTCCCTACAGGTCTGGCCCGCAGGTGCTGACCGAGCTGGCAGGAGGTCAGATCGACCTGGCCGTGCTGCCTGTTGCGCTGGCTCAGCCGTTTGTTCTGGAGGGCAAGGTCAAGGCACTGGGTGTGACATCTCGCCAGCGTCTGATCACGCTGCCCCAGGCGCCAAGTCTTTCGGAGACGATGGCTCTTCGCAACCTGGAGGTCGAGGCCTGGCAAGGCCTGCTGGCTCCCGCGCATACGGATGATCGCATCGTCAGGCGTCTGGCCGATGAAATCGCGATTCTGCAAGCGGACCCCGAGATGGCCAGAAAGCTCACGGAGGCCGGCTTCAAGCCCATGCGCATGGGGCATACCCAGTTTCTGGCCTATCTGGAGCAGGAGAAAAAAGTTCTGGAGAGCACCATTCGCAAAGCCAACATCCGAACGGACTAGCTGGCCGAAGCGGCATCGCTGTCAGCCCCGTGTACAGGCACCGCCGATCGCGCTTGGCGGGCCGGCGAGTCCGCCGTGCCCTGACCCGGGGTGCAACGGTGGCTCCTGTGGACAAGTAGCATTGCAGACCGGACGCATCGACGGCGTGACCCGTGCCTCCATGAACGCCGGCCCGCGCGCCAGCCACTAAAATGCCGCGCCATGCATAACTCCCATGATCCCAAGGTATTGCCTGTGCGCGATGGTGTCAGCCCCAGCTGTGTGGTGCTGCCCAGCCAGGGGGGGGGCTTGCTGATCGATTTTCTGTGCGAACGGCTTCCGGCGGTCAGCCGCAAAGACTGGCTGCGCCGCATGGCAGCCGGCCAGGTGGTCAGTGAAACAGGAGACAGGGCTGATCCGGCTTCTGGCTTCATACCGGGGCTGCGTTACTACTATTACCGAGAGCTCGATGCCGAGCCCGAGATCCCGTTTGCGGCCCAAGTCATACACAGGGATGGTCATCTGCTCGTTGCGGACAAGCCGCACTTTCTGCCGGTGGTCCCCGCCGGGCAGTATCTTCAGAACACGCTGCTGGTGCGGCTCAAGCGCGAGTTCGATCTGCCCGAGCTGTCGCCGATTCATCGCATCGACCGAGACACGGCAGGGCTGGTGGTGTTTTCGGTGCAGCGTGCCACACGCGGCATCTATCAGGGTTTGTTCAGGGACAGGGCCATTCACAAGGTCTACGAGGCCGTGGCGCCTTTCCGCGCTGATCTGAGCTTTCCGCGAGAGCATGCGAGCCGACTGGAGGAAAGCGGACATTTCTTTCGCATGCATGAGGTGGCAGGCGAGCCCAATAGCCGCACGCTGATGGAGATCATCGAGCACAACCAGGCCTGGGCGCGCTACCGGCTCAGTCCGGTGTCGGGCAAGCGCCATCAGCTGCGTGTGCACATGGCGGCCCTGAGTCTGCCGCTGAGGGGGGATACCTTCTATCCCGTGGTCAACGACCCGGAGCACGGCGACTATTCCAATCCCTTGCAGCTGCTGGCACGCAGCCTGTCCTTCGAGGACCCGCTGACCGGTCAAGTCCGCGAGTTCACCAGCCGGCGCAGCCTGCAGGCGCTGCCGCAAGACTGAGTCTGGAAGCGCATTGCCCGACCCTGACCAGGGAAGGGGAAACGTTCGGTGTCGCCAATTATCGGACAAAACTGTCCGATAATTGGCGCCATGTCCACTCCACGTCCCCCCTCCGCCGAACGCCGCGCCCAGTTGCTGGATGCGGCGGATGCCGTGTTTGCCGAGCATGGCGTGACTGCGCCTCTGGATCTCATCGTCGAGCGTGCCCAGGTAGGTCGCGCCACGCTGTATCGCCAGTTCCCGGACCGGCGCGCCATCATGCTGGCGCTGCTGGATCGCTCGGTCGAGAAGACCCGGGCTGCCGCCATCGCCTTGCGCGACGACGATCAGGCCTTTTTCAAGCTGCTGGCCCTGGTGGGCGAGCGCATCGCCGTCTCCGCCACGCTGGTTGATTACTGGCGCACGGTGGACCAAAGCGATGCGCAAGTCATTCATGCGCGACAGCAGATGTGGCTGGTGTTTGAAGAACCCATGAGGCGTGCAGTGGCCAAGGGCCTTTGCAGGCAGGCTTTGGATGCCAAGGATCTGTCCCTGGTGTTCGGCATGCTGGGCGGGGCCCTGCGCGGGGAGACGCCGGCGCAACGCAAACAGCTGGCGCGTCGCGCCTTGCAGATCATTCTGGACGGCATCAAGGCCTGAGGGTTATGAGTCAAGCTGCAGCACGCGCCACCGGGGCCCAAGCCGCGCAAGAAGGCCTGAAACCTCCCGGCAGCCAGGCTTCAGCGCCTCCCGCCATCCCGCAGGGGCCCGTCATCCTGCTGCGTCGTCCACCGGATTGGGCTGAGCATGAGAAGCCTGCGCTGCCCGGCTCGCCGGCCATGCCCCACCACAAGCCCTGGATCCGCGTCTGCTACGGGCTGATTGCAGTCCTGGTCGGGCTGACGGGGGGGCTGGGCAATGCCTTGTTTTCCGCAAACCTGCCTACGATTCAGGGTCAGCTGGGGCTGACCTCGGTAGAGGCTGCCTGGCTGACGGGTGCCTACGTCATGTTCAATATGACGGCCAATCTGCTGGTCTACAAATTCCGCCAGCAGTTCGGCATGCGCCTGTTCACCGAGATCGGCCTGGGCTGCTATGCGGCGCTCAGCGTGCTGCATCTGCTGCTGGGCAGCTACGACAGCCTGCTTCTGCTGCGTGCGGCCAGCGGTCTGGCCGCGGCGGCCTGCTCCTCGCTGAGCACGCTCTACATGCTGCAGGCCGCACCGCGCACCTATGTGCTCAAGATGCTGGTGGCCGGCGTGGGCGTGGTCCAGCTGGCCACGCCGCTGGCCTGGGTTTTGTCGCCGGGTCTGCTCTACAACAGCGAGTGGCACAACCTCTATCTGTTTGAAGCGGGTCTCGCGCTGATGTCCTTTGCCGCCGTGGTCCTGCTCAAACTGCCTTCGGGCCTGTACATCAGGACCTTCGAGAAGCTGGACTTCGTGACCTTCTGCCTGATGGTGCCGGGCCTGGGGCTGCTGATTGCCGTGCTGGTCCAGGGCTACTCGCGCTGGTGGTTCGATACGCCGGCGCTAGCCTGGATGCTGGTGGCGGCGATTGCGCTGCTCAGCGTCGCGCTCTATATCGAGCACCATCGTCACAACCCCATGTTCCACACGCGCTGGTTCGCGCAGATGCCGACAATTCGTTTCGTGATCGGTGCCATCTTGCTGCGCTTTCTCACCGCCGAGCAAAGCTACGGAGTGGTGGGGCTGATGCGCACACTGGGCATGACGTCCGACCAGATGCAACCGCTGTTCGCCGTCATCCTGCTCGGTACGCTGATCGGTGTCGTGCTCTCCGCCATCACCTTCGGCGTTCCGAATATGGGCAAGCAGATTGTGGTGGCGATTGCGCTGTTTGCCGTGGCAGCGTTTCTCGATCACCACCGCAGCAGCGTGGACCGTCCTTCGGACTTTTTCTTCAGCCAGTTTCTGCTGGCCGTGGGTTCGGGCGTCTTCATGGGCCCGCTGATGCTGACCGGCATCATCCAGGGACTGAAGTTCGGCGCCAACCACATGCTCACGGCCGTGGTCACCATCTCCATGACCCAGGCCATGGGCGGCTTGCTGGGTTCGGCCTTGCTGAGCACTTACCAGACCTACCGCGAGCAGATCTACTCCGTGGCCCTGGTGGCGCAGATAGACCCGACCGACCCCGTGGTGGCCGAGCGGCTCAAGATACAGAACCAGATCTACGGCAGGGTGACGCCCGATCCCGCCATGCGCGCCAACCAGGGAACGCTGCAGCTGTCGCAGATCGTGCGGCGTGAAGCCAATGTCAGGGCCTATAACGATGTGTTTGCGCTGACGGCTGCAATCGCTTTGCTGTATCTGCTCTGGAGCCTGGGAGCCTCGGCGCGCGTGCGCCAGGCTGCCGCCATGGTACGCGCCATGACACGGCAAAGCGGCAACCAGGTGGCGGCAGCCGCCGGGACCGACGGTACGCCTCAGCGCGCACCTTCGGTGGCTCCGGTTGCAGAGCCTGAGGCAGCGAACGCCCATGAGCCCGACGCATCGCAGCGCGTCACGGTGGTGGTGCAGCCCACGGCCACCGATGCCTATGGCGATGTGGAAGAGGGCGCTCGGACCGAGTCCGCCAGTCCGGCGCGGACCGTGGTGATCGAAGGCGCGGAGGCCAGACGCCTGGCTGCCGCGGCGCAGGCGGCCGAGACTCGCGAGCAGGTGGTGCTGGCCAGCCGCGACCCTCTGCAGGACAACGATCAGGCGCTGCAGCTGGAGGCCGAGCTGGAGCAGGAAATCGAGAGGGACGGCCGCGCCAGCCCTGCGGCCGGCGATGGCGGCCGGGATGGCTCGGGCCCCCAGGCAAGGAACTCAAACCGATAACAGCAAGAGATTGAGCATGAGCGACAGTCAACAACCCCATTCCCCCGCCGCCTCTGCGGCGACAGCTGCCCCTTCACCCGCTGCAGCATTGCCTCCCACGCCGAAGAAGATCAAGCCTTCTTTGCGCAGCGTGCTCATCATGCTGGTCGTGGCCCTGGCAGGCATGCTGCTCGTGTTGCGGGCCTGGAATCTGTGGCCTTTCAACAGCTCTGTGGTGACCACGGACAATGCCTATGTGCGTGGTGCCGTCACCGTGCTGGCTCCGCAGGTCAATGGCTATGTGACCGAGGTGCTGGTCAAGGATTACGAGCAGGTCAAGTCCGGCCAGGCGCTGGTGCGCATCGATAGCCGCAGCTATGAAGCGGCCGTAGCTCAGGCCCAGGCGCAACTGGCCAATGCCCAGGCGCAGCTGAGCAATTCCGAACAGACACAGGCCCAGAACCGTGCCACGCTGAGTGCCAGCCGCGCCGGTCTGGCTGCCGTGGAGGCAGAGGCCCAGCGCTCGCAGGCGGAGCTCAAGCGTGTGCAGGAGCTGGCCGAGCGAGGCTCTGTGTCTCTGAACGAACGCGACAAGGTGCGAGCCACCTCGCGCCTGGCCGCGACCAACGTGGCCAAGGCCCAGGCCGACATCGCGATCAACCAGGAAAAGATCAAGGCCACGACCGTGGGCCGTGACTCTCTCAAGGCCCAGGTGCAGATGGCTGAAGCGCTGCTGCGCCAGGCTCAGATCAATCTGGACAACACCGTGGTCCATGCGCCCAGCGATGGTCAGGTCAGCGAGGTATCGGTGCGCAAGGGCCAGTATGTGGCCGCCGGCACGCAGCTCATGTATGTGGTGCCGCCCATCTACTGGGTGGTGGCCAATTACAAGGAGACCCAGACCGCCGGGGTGCAGATCGGCCAGGCCGTGAGCTTCAGCGTGGATGCGCTGGGCGGCCTGCGCCTGATGGGGCATGTGCTGGAGATTGCGCCCGCCACGGGCTCGGAGTTCAGCGTGCTCAAGGCGGACAACGCCACGGGCAATTTCACCAAGGTCGTCCAGCGTCTGCCCATCAAGATCGCCATTGACGAGGGCCAGGCCGATGCCGCGCGCCTGCGCCCCGGCATGTCGGTCATCGTGCGCCTCGACACTGCCCAGAAAGTAGAGCATCCAGCCCAATCTGTTCGCACTGATGGGGCGGAACTGTTTCAAAAATCCCAACCCCCTGGAGCTTCCGCCTCCGAACAGGCCAAGCCATGAAGAACGCCCTTCATACCGTGCGTGCCTTGCCCCTGGCGCTTGCATTCCTGATGGCTGGCTGCAGCGTGCCCAGTCTGACCCGGGCCCCAGACAGCGCTCAGCCTGCGGTGCCGGCCAGCTGGAGCGCGGAACGTGCCGCAGATGGTGCCAGCGCAGTCCAGACCGGTTGGTGGCAGGCCTTTGGAGATGCACAGCTGAGTCGCTGGGTGGAGCTGGCGCTTGCGCGCAACAACGATGTACTCACCGCCCTGGCCCGGGTGGAAGAGGCGCGCGCGAATCTAGATGTGACGGGTTCTGCCGCCGCACCGCAGCTGTCGCTCAGCGCACCAGGCTCGGCCAACCGCAGCCTGAGCGCGCGAACCGGCCAGATGGTGCATGTGCGTTCGGCCCAGCCCGTGCTGCAAGCGAGTTGGGAGCTGGATCTCTGGGACCGCCTGGGCAGTCTGAGCCGGGCTGCCGATAAACGCCTGCAGGCCAGCCAGGCGGATCGCGACGCGGTACGTCTGACGGTGGCCGCGACCGTGGCGCAGGCCTATATCGCACTGCGCTCGCTGCAGGCCCAGCTGGCCGTGGCCGAGGACACGGTGAAGTCGCGCGAGGATGCGGTGCGTCTGCTCACCGACCAGGTACGTGTGGGCTATATCTCGCAGCTGCAGCAGAGCCAGGCGCTGGCCGAGCTGGAAAGCGTACGGCAATCGGTGCAGCAGCTGTCTCTGGCACTGCAGCGCCAGCGCATAGCGCTGATGCAGCTGGTGGGCGGAAGCGGTGATGAGCAGGCACAGGCCCTGGCCCTCTCCAGCTTGAGCGTCCATGCCGGACTCGAGTCCATGAGCCTGCCTGCGATGCCTGCACCTGGCTTGCCGTCGGGCTTGCTGGAGCGCCGCCCCGACATTGCACGGGCCCAGCTATTGCTGGCGGCCAGCGACAGCAATCTTGCGGCACAGCGTTCGGCCTTTTTGCCGCAGGTGAGCCTGAGCGCGAACTTCGGCAGCCTGTTCATCAACGCGCTGGATTACAACCCGGCCCGGATCTGGTCGCTGGGCGGCAGCATTCTGGCCCCGCTGTTCAACGGCGGTCGCCTGCAGGGTCAGTTCGATGCGGCATCTGCACAGCGCGATCAGGCCGCCTATGCCTATCGCGGTGTGGTCATCAAGGCCTTTGGCGATGTGGAAACAGCCCTGGTCAGCTCCCAGCAACTGCAAGCCCAGTGGGAGCATGCCAAGGAACGCGAAAAAGTGCTGGGTCGTACCCTGGGCTTTGCCAAGGATCGGTATGAGGCCGGCTATGCCAGCTACCTGGAGGAGCTGGATGCCCAGCGCAATCTGTTTGCCGTTCAGCAGGAAGTGCTGCGCCTGCGTCAAAGCCAGTTGGAAAACGCCGTGGCGTTGTACCAGGCGCTGGGTGGCGGCTGGCAACTGGCCGATACAGCTGCCCCGCAACCTTGAATTCGGGTCATAGACTCCTGAAAAAATGAGCGTTTTCCGCTTGTCTTCTATAGGCTCCAGGGCATATTGAAGTAATACCAAAGGCCGACGGCAGCCAGGGCCAGCACCAGCAGCCACAGATACCGGCCTTGCCCTCTGGGGACTTCTCCCGGCGATGGCGCTCCGGGCTGAAAGTGGTTGGGGGCGCTGGCCCGCACCGATTGCCGTTGCAGGATCTGCCAGTCCAGCGCAATGCCATCCATGGCCGCATCGATATGGTCCTTCGCCTGGGCAAGACCCAGGCCCGTGGCGTCGCGCAGCAGCTTGATGGCCTCGATCTTGTTGCCGCGTGCCATGGCGTCTTCCACCTCGGCCCTGATCTCTGCGGGCACTGCGTTCGCGCCGGACATCAACGCCTCTATGGCCTCTGCATGATCGCCGCTCACGGTGACGCGGGTGGTGGTCTTGCCATTGACGGTCGTGGTGGTGGTCTTGATGGAGGAGAGGGCGCTGAGAGGGACGGTGCCAGCCGGATCCCGTGGATCGCGCACCGGCCGACTCACTTGCGTCTGCCTTGCGGCGCCCTGATGGACAAAGTCCGGCCCATCGCTGGCTTCCAGCAGATCTCTGGCCTCTTTGAGACCCAGCCCGCTTTGTTCGCGAAGCTGTTTGATGGCGTCGATCTTGCGACCGCTTCGCCAGTGCTTGAGGATTTTTTGCGGAATCTGTGCGGGCATGTGCGGCTCCTTGGGGCGGTGGGGTAAATCTGGCTTCAACTCCATCCAGCGGATGGTGGCGGAAGTCCCGGGCGCAGGTCTGGGACTCTCGTGGTAGGCCATACGCCGATCTGCCTGGACCTTCGGAGGTTCCCGTGCAGCTGCACGGGCACTGGTGGGGGCCTGTGCGAACGGCCCGCATGCTCCACGGCGTCGGGCGTGAGCTCGCAGTCCGGGCTCGCCGGAAGGGCAGGCCTTGCAGAGATCGTCACGAGGCAGGCCATCAGCCCGGCCATGCCCTTGGCATGGCCCTGGCGCATGGCAACGGCGGTCCGGGCCAGCAGCAGGACGCATGGTCTGTGGTTGCTCAGCAGCGTCGAGGCACCCAGGTCTTCTCTGGCATTATGAAGTCCATGACGCTCTTGGTACCCGGTGTCCTCTCCATCCATGCCGGGTGCCAGAAGTCTGCATGCTCATAGCTGCATGTGCAGGTATTGATCGGACTTGAGACGAAAGCGCTTCAGGGTGGCCGAGGTGCTGCTGCACGAAATCGAAATCGGCTTGTCGAGCTGATCGGTCCATGCCTTGTAGGTACGCAGTGCCATGGCGTGCAACTGGTCTATGTGCCGCGGCAGCCGCTCCAGGATCTGGGCCTCGCTCTGCACGGCCGGGCCTCGGGCCTGCAGCAGCTCGTCATGGCCGTCGCCGCACCATCGGCGAACGCTGTCTGCGGTCACTTCCAGATGGCCTTGAAACGCCCATTGCCGGCCATGGACGAAGCCCTTGTTCAGGCAATGCTTGCCGATCATGGTGCGCCTGGCTGATGCGGGAATGTCGAAGCTGTCGTAGTGCCAGTTGAAGATGGTGGCCTGCGCAGGAAGGTCCATCAGCTTCTGGGCACAGGGCGTTATGCGGACTTCGCTCCAGCCGATATTCGGCCATGGGTTGCGCCATACGGCTGCGCCCAGGGCGCGCGCCAGCATTTGCGCGCCAAAACAGTGTCCCAGCACGGGGATGTCGTGCCGGACCGCGCTTTGAAGCAAGCAGCGTTCCTCATCGATCCAGTGCAGCTGCTCGTTCGCGCAATGATTGCTGCCCAGCACGATGATGCCGCGATAGTCGCGCGCATTGGCCGGGGCCGCGCCTTCGGCACAAGGGTCTATCAGCACATGGTCAATGGCTTGCTGGCGCAGATGGTCCAGCAGTATGCCGGGACCTTGCGAGGCTTCATGCTGGAGGATGACGACAGGCTTCATGAAAGGCGGGCTTGAGTGTCAAGCCGGTGGTTGCGAAGTCCTGAATTTAGGTGTGTCGGCCTCAAGCCCCGGTATGGATTGCAGTGGCCGCTATCAAGATGGTGTAAAGAGCAAGGACGGGAGTTGATGCCGTCAGGCTTTCCAATTTCCCGGGGCGTGCCATACTGGGCTGCCGTCCATCAGCGGGCGGCGACCTCTTTCACTGCAAATGCATGGCTATGTCACAGAGCAAACCTGGGCTTCAGGGAGATGGAAAATCGGGGCAGGGCAGCAGCCAGTCGGCACTGACGCTGGCGGCCCTGGGCGTGGTGTTCGGCGATATCGGCACCAGTCCGCTCTATGCGTTCAAGGAGGCCTTCACCGGCACCCATGGGCTGGCGGTCGGGCCCGAGAATGTGCTGGCTGCGCTTTCTGCGCTGCTGTGGGCAGTGATCGTCATCGTCGCCATCAAGTATGTATGGGTGGTGCTCAGCCACGATAACGACGGCGAGGGCGGCGTGCTGGCACTGACGGCGCTGGCCCACCGCGTGATGGGCGATCAGTCGCGCCGCTCGCGCTTTGTGGTCGCTGCCGGAGTGTTTGCGGCCGCACTGTTCTATGGGGACGCCATCATCACGCCGGCGATTTCCGTGCTCTCCGCCGTGGAGGGCATGAGCATTGCCACGCCGGAGTTCGAGCATTTCATCGTCCCCATCACCATCGGCATTCTGATCGGGCTGTTCTCCATCCAGATGAAGGGCACCAGTGTGGTGGGGAAGCTGTTCGGCCCGGTCACCATTGTCTGGTTCCTCTGCATTGCCTGGGCAGGCGTGGCCAGCATTGTGCAGACGCCCATGGTGCTGCAGGCCGTGAACCCGCTGCATGCGCTGCGTTTCGCCGTGCAGCACACGGACAAGGCCTTCTTTCTGCTATCGGCCGTGTTTTTGGCCATGACAGGTGCCGAGGCCCTCTATGCCGACATGGGACATTTCGGCAGCCGGGCCGTGCGCCTGGGCTGGTACGGGCTGGTGTTTCCGGCTCTGATGCTCAATTACTTCGGCCAGGGCGCCTTGCTGTTGCGTGATGCGTCGGCGGCCAGCAATCCCTTTTTTCTGCTGGCTGCGCCGTCCTGGCTGCTGGTGTTTGTGGTCCTGGCCACGGCCGCCACGGTGATCGCTTCTCAGGCGACCATCTCGGGGGCCTATTCCATGACCCTGCAGGCCAGCCGGCTGGGATATCTGCCGCGTGTGCGCGTGCTGCATACCTCCGATCAGGAGCAGGGACAGATCTACATCCCCAGCGTGAACTGGCTGATGCTGCTGGCTGTGATCGCGCTGGTGCTGGCCTTCAAGTCCTCCGGGGCGCTGGCGGCTGCCTACGGCATTGCGGTGTCCGGAACCATGCTGATCACCACCATGCTGGTGGGCTTTGTCGTCTATCTGGGGCGCAGTCGTGCAAGAGGGCTGACGCTGTCGGCACTGGCCTGTTTTGCGCTGCTGGAGATAGGCTTTTTTGCCTCCAATCTGACCAAGCTGGAGCAGGGCGGCTGGTTGCCGCTGACTCTGGGCGCCATCATCTTCATCGCGCTGATGACCTGGCGTGACGGTACCCAGCTGGTGGCCGAGCACAGGCGCCGCCTCGATATCCCCATGAGCGATCTGATGAGCTCGCCCATGAGCGGCGTGCCTGTGGTGTCCGGCACGGCCGTCTATCTGACTTCCGACCCCAAGCTGGTGCCGAATGCGCTGTTCCACAATCTCAAGCATTTCAAGGTCATGCATGAGCAGACGGTGTTTCTCCATGTGATCAACGAAAACACTCCCTATGTGCATGAGGGCGAGCGCCTGAGGCTCAAGCCCATGTGCAATGGGGTCTGGGCGCTGGACATGCATTTCGGCTTTCGCGAGCAGCCTGATATTCCGGCTGCACTCAAGCGCTTGACTCCGGATGCCGATGGCGAGATACCGAACCTCGATCCCATGACGACCAGCTTTTTCGTGGCCAGGGTACAGGTGGTTGACGGGCCCGGTGGTCTTTCCGCTTGGCGCTGCGCGCTGTTTGGCTGGATGTCACGCCAGTCGGCCAGTGCGGCCACGTACTACAAGCTGCCCGCGAACCAGGTGGTGGAACTGGGCACGCAGGTCGTGCTTTGAATGTTTGAGATGGCAAGCCAGCAAGGCGCTGGCTGCTAACGTTCCGGAATATTACTCGCCCAGGGCATCGAGAGCACGGGCCGAGTAGACCATGGCGGCTCCCGCATTCAGGGCCACGGCCACCCCCAGGGCTTCGGCAATTTCTTCCCGGCTGGCGCCGGCCGCCTTGGCTGCCTTGGTGTGCACGGCAATGCAGCCGTCGCAGCGTGTGGTCACCCCCACGGCAATCGCAATCAGCTCGCGTGTCTTGGCATCGAGATGGCCGGTCTTGCGGCCCGCGCCGGACAGGGCCTTGTAACCCTCCATGGTGCCAGGGCTCAGTTCGGCAAACTCTCCCAGCCTGCCTGCCAGTTCCTTGCGGTATTCGTTCCAGTCCAGCATTGCCTGCTCCTTGTTGAATGAAGCGTTGATTGTGTGCCACTGCCACAGGGTGTTCAAGCCACACGCGTTTCGTCCGCCGATCTGTAATCCCTGGTTCGGAGGAGTTTGAAGGGATTTTCGAGCTGTATGAAAATACAGTTCTCATGGTCGGCATCCACCCGTCTTTTCGCCGAGCATTTTGTGAGCGTCACCGTGACCGCATCCCAAGCCGCCATTCTTCCGCCGCACCGCTTCTACTATCTGCACAACTTCCAGCAAGCGCTGGACTGGCTGGCGCAGCGCTATGGCGATCTGTTCAGCGAGCAGGAGGCTGATTTCATCGCCGGCTTTGCGCGGCTGCCGCAGAGCTCCAGGGCGCTGCTGGTACGCATGCTGATGCGGCGCGGGCCCTGGTTTCGCGCCAGCAAGCTCGCCTACGAGGAGATTCCGGAGACGGTCGATGCTGCCGCGCCCTTGCTGGAATGTGGCTGGCTCAGTACCACCGAGCCCATGGATGCGGTCGAGCTGTTCGGCCTGCACACCAAACCCGAGCTGCTGCAGATCCTGACTGGCTTTGAGCTGTGCTCCTCGATGCGCAAGACCGAGATGCTGCAGTGGCTGGCCGAGAGGCAACCCGAGCCCCGGCCTTATCCCATCTGGCACCCAGAGGCCCAGGAGCCTGTCTGGCGCGTCATGGTGGGCGAGCTGGGAGAGCGTCTGCGGCTGATGTTCTTTGGCAATCTCTACCAGGATTGGTCGGAGTTCGTGCTGGCCGACCTCGGTATTTTTCGCTATGAGCCGGTGGCGCTGGATGCGTGCTCGCGTGCTTTTCAGCGCCGCGAAGATCTGGACTTCTATCTGGAGATATCGGCCCGCCGTCGGGATCTCGACGAAGGCGTGGCGCCGGCTCAATTGCTGCCTGCGCTGATTGAAAGCCATAGCGAGAACCCATGGCTGGACATGCGCCGGACCAAGGTGTTGCTGAAGCTTGGCCAGGTGTGCGAGAGGCTGCAGGACTGGCCCCTGGCGTCACAGGCCTATGCGGCCAGCCGCTATGCGGGCGCACGCCATCGTCACATTCGCGTGCTGGAGCGCATGCAATGCTTCGATCAGGCGTTCGCCCTTGCCAGCCAGGCGCAAGCGGATCCGGAAAATGAGGAAGAGCGTCAGCGCGTGGAGCGCATGCTGCCGCGACTTAGCCGCAGCCTGGGACTGCCGCCCAAGGGACGCAAGCCAGCCCTGGCACCGGCCGTGGCGGCCCTGCGCTGCGATGTGCTGCTGGAGCGACCCGCCGGGCCCCTGGCGGTGGAATATGCGCTGCAAGCCCACTGGCATTGCGACGATGCGCCGGTGTTCTATGTGGAGAACGCGTTGATCAATTCTCTATTCGGTCTGTTGTGCTGGCCTGCCATCTTTGCGCCGCTGCCGGGTGCGTTCTTTCATCCCTTCCAGAGCGGGCCGGCCGATCTGGGGGCTCCGGATTTCGTGCAGCGTCGCCAGCCGCTGTTTGATGCCTGCATGGCCGAGCTGGAAGATGGTCGCTACAGGGCCACGCTGCGCCAGCGCTTTGCCGACAAGCAAGGGGTTCAGTCGCCGTTCGTATTCTGGGGCACGTTGACGCAAGAGCTGCTGGAGTTGGCGCTCGATTGCATGCCTGCCGCCCATCTGCGGATTCTGTTCGCTCGGCTGCTGTTGGACCTGAAGGCCAACCGCACCGGCTTTCCCGATCTGGTGCGCTTCTGGCCTCTGCGGTCCGATGCCGGTTCACGCTACGAGCTGGTGGAAGTCAAGGCGCCGGGCGACAAGTTGCAGGACAACCAGATTCGCTGGCTGGCCTATTGCTCGGAGCAGGGCATTCCCGTGCGCGTTTGCCATGTGCAGTGGCGTGACGAAGGTAGCACGCCATGAAGCCAGCGCTTAGCGTGGCAGTACGCGCACTGTGCGAGTTCACGGCGCGCAGCGGCGATCTGGATCTGCGCTTCACGCCCGCGCCCAGTGCGCTGGAGGGCATGGAAGGCCATGCCGTGGTGCAGAAACGGCGTGAGAAAGCGGGCGGCTACGAGGTGGAGCTGGCGCTCAGCGGTCGGTTCCAAGAGCTGCAGGTTCGCGGCCGAGCCGATGGCTTTGATGGCGTGCGGCAGCAACTTGAAGAGATCAAGACCTACCGGGGCCGGCTTGATGGCGTGCGTCCCCATCATCGGGCCTTGCATTGGGCCCAGGCCAGGGTCTATGGTCATTTGCTGTGCCAGGAGCGCGGCCTTGAGCGGATCAAGCTGGCGCTGGTTTATTTCCAGATCGGCAGCGCAGAGGAGACCGTGCTGGTGGAGGAATGTTCTGCCACCGAACTGCAGGCCTTTTTCGAATCGCTATGTGCCCGCTATCTCGACTGGGCACGCAGCGAGGCCGCCCACCGTCGGGCCCGCGGGGTGGCCATGGCACAGCTGAAGTTTCCCATGCCGGCCTTCCGGGCCGGTCAGCGGGAACTGGCCGTGGCCGTCTACCGCACGGCCCATGCCGGCGAAGGCGGTCGTTGCCTGATGGCCCAGGCACCGACCGGCATCGGCAAGACCCTGGCCACGATTTTTCCCATGCTCAAGAGCATGGCAACCACCATGGGCAAGGACTCTTCGGAAGGTGATGGAGTCGGCCTGGACAAGCTGTTCTTTCTCACCGCCAAGGGCACGGGCCATGGACTGGCACTGCATGCGCTGGGCCAGCTGCAGCAAGCCTTGTGGCAGCGGGTCCCGGCGTCTGTGGCGGCAACCGCCGTGCCCTTGCGTGTCCTGGATATGCAGGCGCGCGACAAGACCTGCGAGCACCCCGACAAGGCCTGTCATGGGGAGTCGTGCCCGCTGGCGCGCGGTTTCTTTGACCGGCTGCCCGAGGCCAGGCAGCAGGCGCTGCAGCAACCCTTCTGGGATGCACCGGCGGTAAGGACTCTGGCATTGCAGCATGGCCTCTGCCCCTATTACCTGTCGCAGGAGCTAGCGCGATGGGCCGATGTGGTGGTGGCCGACTACCACTATTACTACGACAGCGCGGCCATGTTGTATGCACTGGCCTCGCAGCAGGAATGGCGCGTGGGCGTGCTGGTGGACGAGGCGCACAATCTGCTGGACCGCGCGCGCAGCATGTACACGGCAGCGCTGTCCCAGTTTGATCTGGCCGCAGCGCGGCAGCAGGCGAGCGGTACTGTCAAAAAGGCGCTGGATGCGCTGCAGCGCCAGTGGCAGTCGCTGAACAAGGCCCTGGACCAGGCCGGCTATCAAAGTCAGGAGCGCGTTCCGGCCGCGCTGCTGCGCGTGGTGCAGCGCGCCGTGTGCGCAATCGCGGATCAGCTGGCGGATCAGGACATCGCCAGCCATGCGGCCATCACAGGGCAGAACAGACCTGCCGCCGATGCCCTGCTGGGCTTTTACTGGGCCTTGCTGCATTTTCAGGCTCTGGCCGATCAGTTCGGACGGCATGCACTGTTTGACATCCAGCGGACTGCACCCTCGCATCGCGCGGGCAGGCTCGGTGCTGCGGCCTCTACGTTGTGCATTCGCAATGTCGTGCCCGCACCGCATCTGGCGGCCCGTCACTCGGCGGCGCATGCCACGGTGCTGTTTTCAGGTACCCTGAGCCCGCCCGGGTTCTACCGTGATCTGCTGGGATTGCCTGCCAAAACCGCCTGGCTGGATGTGCCTGCACCGTTTTCGCCCCAGCAGCTGCAGGTGCATATCGCTCGTCATATTTCGACACGCTGGCGCGACCGCGAGGCGTCCCTGGAACCCATGGCGGATCTGATCGCGCAGCACTATGCGCGTCAGCCTGGCAACTATCTGTGTTTTGTCAGCAGTTTTGAGTATCTGCAGCAAGTCGCAGCAACCATGGCGCGGCGGCACCCGCAGCTGCCATGCTGGCAGCAGCAGCGTGGCATGGACGAGGCCGGGCGGGCCGAATTTCTGGCCCGCTTTGTCGAAGAGGGTCAAGGCCTCGGCCTGGCCGTGCTGGGCGGCGCTTTCTCCGAAGGGGTGGACCTGCCCGGCAGCCGCCTGATTGGCGCTTTTGTCGCAACGCTGGGCCTGCCCCAGCTCAACCCCGTCAATGAAGCCATGCAGCGTGCCACGGATCAGGCCGTGGGGAAAGGGACGGGCTATGACTACACCTATCTCTACCCCGGCCTGCGCAAGGTGGTCCAGGCAGCTGGCCGGGTCATACGCAGCGAGCACGATCGTGGCGTTCTGGTGTTGATGGACGACCGTTTCGCGCGCGCCGAGGTGCGCGCTCTGCTACCTGCCTGGTGGCAGATCGAAGGGGGCAGCCGAGCGCCTGGGAGGGCGTAGCGTCCGGAAACGCTCGCTCACATCTCCGTTTGTAATCCGTGCCAAACGGCTTTCGTGCGCCTTGATACTTGGGGC
Organism: Comamonas sp.; assembly: GCF_009360615.1. Lineage (GTDB taxonomy): Bacteria > Pseudomonadota > Gammaproteobacteria > Burkholderiales > Burkholderiaceae_C > Comamonas. The sequence goes on along the minus strand of NZ_SPEY01000028.1, from coordinate 126,714 downwards.
AAAGGAGAAACAGGCCATGAATTCCCGCGACACCCACGACTCTCGGTCCCACGCCAAAGGGGAAGAGGGCAGCCAGGGATGGGATGCAATCGATGAGGCGCTGCAGACGGTTTATGGCGATCAGCAGCCCGCCCATTTCGCAACGTTGATCAAGTTCCGTCTCGGGGGTGACGAGCCGCTGGACGGTGTCAGCGTCTATCGCAGCGAACAGGGCGTGCCGCACTGGCACTACGTGAGCTACGGATTCAGCGACCTCTACGGAGATCTGGACGACAGTTATGACATCGCTCCGGGCAAGCCCAGCGGCTATGGTTTCGAGCTGAGCTTCAGACTGGTGCGCGGCGTCGCAGAACAGGAAGCACCTAGTTGGCCTGTTAACTTTTTGCAAAATATTGCTCGATATGTATTCCGCACCGGCAATGTGCTGGCGCCTGGTCACTGGATGACGGCCAATGGCCCGATCAAGGCCGATGCCGACACGCTGCTGACGGAAATGGGTTTTGTCCAGGATCCCGAGCTGCCGGCCATGCACACGCCCTATGGCGACCTGATGTTTCTGCAGCTGGTGGGACTGACCAGCGACGAGTTGCGCGAGGTCCGCCGCTGGAATGTGCAGGGGGCGCTGCAGTCGCTCCAAAACTATATGCCGCTGTGGATCACGGATCTTGCCAGGCCCAGCCTCCATGATCTGCCGGAAGTGCAGGCCGCCATTGATGCCGGCGCGGCGCGTGAGGGCTCGAAGACGGGCGTGCTTTACAACGATGTACTGGGTTTCAGCCATCGCAAGCGCCTGCTGCGCAGCCCCCAGACCGTGATACGCCTGGGCAGTCTGGGCGTGCGCGACCTCAAGGCCATGCTGCCGGCACGCCTGCCCCATGGTCGCCCGCTGATTCTGGCGGGCGACGGCTCGACCCTGGAGCTGGTGCCTGCCGGGGAGAGCGAGGGCGGAATGCTGGACTGGCATAGCGACCATGAACTCAAGCTCAGCCTTACTCCGGCACAGATGCAAGCCTGGAAAAAGGCCGTCAAGGGGCGCGACGGTGAATACACCGTGCCCGGACTCGATGGGCTGGTCTGGCAGGTCAAGAGCAGCGTGGTGACGGATAGTCAGGGTCGCGTGACAGGGCGGTACGAAGAGCGCTGAGGCGCAGAGCAGGCTCGGCGTTCGGGCGGACGGCGCTTCCGTGCCGAATTCCGGCGACCGGTACAGGCAGCTACCATGGGCTGATCCTCATCGGACAGGAACCCAGGGGGCAGGGGGCATTGGCCGTCGCACGCATGCGCTGCCCTGCACGAGGGTTGCCGGAAGGACTGCCGGAGCGCTGAAACCATTTCCAGAGCATCCATTCCCATGCCGTCATCCACTGCAAGCGCAAATACGGTGCCGACCTTGCCCATAATACCGGCTCTGATTTGGGTGCCCAAGGCCAAGAAATGAGTGATCTGAACATCGTGCAATGCACGCACGAACGCCACGCCGCCGCGATTCTGGACATTTTCAACGATGCCATCGTCAACTCCACGGCGCTTTACGACTACCAGCCGCGCACGGCGCAAAACATGGTTGGCTGGTTCGAGGCCAAACGTGTGGGCGGATATCCCGTCATCGGCATTGAGGATGCGCAAGGCCGGTTGCTGGGCTTTTGCAGTTGGGGAAGCTTTCGTGCCTACCCGGCCTACAAGTACACGTGCGAGCATTCGGTCTATGTCCACCCGGATCATCGGGGACGTGGCCTGGGCCGGAAACTGATGGACCTGCTGATTGCCGAGGCCAGACAGCGTGGTGACGTGCACGTGCTCGTCGGCGCAATCGATGCCGCCAACACCGGCAGCATTGCATTGCACAAGCGTCTGGGGTTTGAGTCGGTGGGCCTCATGCCTCAGGTGGGCTTCAAGTTCGGCCGCTGGCTGGATCTGGCTTTCTATCAACTCACTCTGCAGACGCCGCTGAATCCGGTGGATGGTTGAGTTGCTCCGAAAAAGATAGCCTTCAGCGACTGCCGACAAGGCGCTGTAGCGAGTCTGTCCTGAATGGACCGGGTTCCTGGATACATTTTGTGCCGCCAGAAAATGGCTGCTCTCTTGTTTTTCCTGAGACCAGTCGCAAGCTAAGTGCTGGTGTTTTGTCGCTTTGAAGGGTCACCGCCATGTGGAAACTGGGCCGTTTGCTGAGTCGCTTTCGCAAAGAGTTGCTGCTTGCCTGGGCTGTGCTGCGCGACCCGCGCTCGCCAAGAGCCGCCAAGCTCGCCACTGTGCTGGCGGCGATCTACCTCATCAGTCCCCTAGACTTCGTGCCCGACACCATTCCTGTTCTGGGCTGGCTTGACGACGGCCTGATCGGTTTTTTGCTGCTCCAACTGGCTTTCAGACTTTTGCCAGCTGAACTGCTGGGCTCACTGCGCGAACGCGTGGGCGCCAAAGCTCTTTGAGCAGACGTCTCTAAACCATGGCGACCAGCGCTGATACATCGGGCACTGGTCGTTTTTTGGGTTCATGGCTTGGATGCCAGACGGGTAACCTGGGTCTCCAGTCTTTCAATCTCGCGGCGTGCCTCGTCGCCTTCTGGGATGTTGCGGCCTGAGTCGCGCCACTGTACGGCAGCCTTGAAGCCTTCAACCTGTGCATAGCGGCGGAACCACATGCCTTCGGGGTTGTGGCGTGTGATGCCGTCAAACACCGTGGCCAGCATCTGGCCTTGTTCCAGACCCATGGTCAGCATGGTCTGGTTGACCACCAGCTTGTGCATGGCCAAGTGCCCGCGCGGCACGGCAGCAATGCGGTTGGCTATCGTCATGGTGCGGGCCTCCAACTCGGATGCGTCTACGGCTTCGGTGGCCAGCCCCCATTCAGCAGCTTGCGCACCGCTGATCACATCGCCTGTGAACATCATCTGCTTGGCGCGCATTGGTCCCAGACGCTGAGTCCACATTGCTGTGGTGGGGCATCCCCATACTCGTGTGGGCATGTAGCCGATGCGGGCGTCATTAGCCATGATGAGCAAATCGCAGCACAGTGCAATATCGCTGCCACCAGCCACAGCGGCACCGTGTACCTTGGCAATCGTGGGCTTGCTGCAACGCCACAAGCTCATGAAGTCTTCGGTATTGCGCTTCATGAAAGCATAGTCTTCCATGGGATCCCAAGGCGCTTTTTCCTGCTGACAGGGGTGCTCAATTTCCTGTTCGGCGGTTTCGGCCAAGTCATAACCTCCGCAAAAGCCTTTGCCCGCACCCTCCACGACGATGACGTGGATGTCCGGATTGTCTTGTGCCCACTCCACGGCGCTGCGGATCTCCCGCGGCGTCTGGTTGTTGATCGCGTTTAGGCGCTCGGGGCGATTGAGCAATAGCCGCGCAACGCGGGGGTTGCGGGCGTCCGTGGTGATCGACAACGTACTGTAGTCAGGCATGCAAAGCCTCCTGGTTGAAACGAACGATCTTTTAATGTGATAGGGATAAATTATTGATAAAAAAGAGTTTTTGGCAGTCAGTGTTGACTCTATGCGTATTTGTTTTTACAGTCAATCCAGACGGTTGAATCGGAGGTGATGGTGACCAGCAATCTCAAGGCGGCTGACAGCAGCTCCGTGCGTGAACAGCAGAAGCAGGCGACGCGCGCGCGCATTCTGAGCAGCGCAGTGACCTGCGTCATGGATCTGGGCGTTGCGCGCACCACCACCCTGGAAGTACAGCGCCGGGCTGCCGTCAGCCGTGGTGCATTGCTGCACCACTTTCCGACGCATGCCGATTTGCTTTGCGCCGTCGTCGATGCCATCGTGGTGCGCAATGAAGATGCTGTCCGCAAGCACCTGCGCCGCAAGGCGAAGCGCGGTGACCCGGTCGAGGATGCGATCCATACATTGGTCGACAGCATGAGAGAGCCTTCATTTCTGGCCGAGCTGGAGTTGTGGGTGGTGGCCCGTACGGATACCGAGCTGCGCGAAGCCCTGGTCGCTGCAGAGCGCAAGGCCTTGCGCGACAGGCAGCGTGTGCTTGACGAAATCTTTGCGCCGCTCAAGGCCTTTCCCGCTTGCGAACTGGCGATCAGCATCAGTGCTGAATTTGCGCGAGGTCTGGCGGTCTCCGGCATTTTGCGCAGCAACCCCCGGTCGCTGATGGCGCTGACCCAGCAATGGATATGGGCCGTGAGGCAGCTACTGCCACTGACGCCACCCGGCCCATGATTCTGTTCGCACCACACTGACGGAGGAGACCTGCATGGCCCAGCCATCAATCCCGCTGAAGGCATCCTACTGGCCCGCAGACACCTCGCGCGAGGTGCTGGACATCACCGAAGGGCAGGCGCTGCGTGAAGCGACCTTGCTAGCGCCTGAGCGATGGGCGCTGGTGGAGAAAATGCCCGGCACCTGGACTTCGCTGACCGGGGCCGGAGCGACCGATAGACGCTGGACCTATGCGCAGCTGCTGGACGACGCGACGGCCTGCGCACACTGGCTGCTGCAGCGCTACCACCCTGGGCAGCACATCTGCCTGTGGGCGCCAAATGTTCCCGAATGGGTGATTTTGCAATACGGTGCATCGCTGGCCGGGATGGTGTTGGTCACTGCCAACCCGGCGCTGCGCGCACCGGAGCTGCAATACGTGTTGAGCCAGTCTCGCTCCTGTGCCTTGTTCCACATCGACCAGTTTCGCGGCAGCGATATGGTGGACATGGCCCGGACAGCTGCCGACGGGGTGAAGGGCGAAGTCGATGTCATCAGCCTCAGTGGATGGCTTGCGCGGGTGCGAAAGAGCCCGCGCGAAGGCCGCCTGCCCGAGGTGGATCCTCGGGGCCCTGCACAGATCCAGTACACCTCGGGCACCACGGGAGCGCCCAAGGGGGCACTGCTGCACCACATGGGGTTGGTCACCAATGCATGTTTCGTGGCCGCACGATCTCTGCAGCATAAGGATGTGCATATCTGCCCGATGCCGCTGTTCCACACCGCAGGCTCGGTGATGAGTGTGCTTGGCTGTGTCACCACGTTGTCCACGCTGGTGCTGGTCGCGACCTTTGAACCCGACCTGGTTTTGCAGGCGACCGAGGACGAGCGTGGCACGCGCTTGAGTGGCGTGCCCACCATGCTGCTCGCACTGCTGGAGCAGCGCAGGGCCCGAACCTATGATCTCTCCAGTCTTCAGCTGGCCATGTCTGGCGGCGCTCCCGTGCCTGTGGCGCTGACCGAGCGCGTACGTGCCGAGCTGGGTTGTGATTTGGTCACTGTCTATGGCCAGACCGAACTCAGCCCCATTGTTTGCCAGACCGCCCCTGACGACAGTGCCCAGGACAAGGCCCAGACTGCCGGCCAGCCGCTATGGCATGTCGAGGTTCGCATCACAGGGCCGTTGGGAGACGTCCTGCCGGTGGGCGAAGAGGGCGAGATCCAGGCGCGTGGCTATCAGACCATGCTGGAGTATTTCGCGCAGCCAGAAGCCACGGCCCAGACCTTGCTCGGCGACGGCTGGGTGCGCACGGGCGACCTCGGTGTCATGGACGAGCGCGGCTATTGCCGCGTCACCGGCAGGCTCAAGGACATGATTATTCGCGGCGGAGAGAATATCTACCCTGCGCAGGTCGAAGGCGTGCTGATGAAGCACCCTGTGGTGGCCGATGCGGCGGTCTTCGGCATGGCCGATGCGCACTGGGGGGAGCGGGTGGCAGCGGCAGTCCGCTTCAAACCCGGTGCAGACGTCTGCACGGCCGAGGATCTGAGGCAGTTCTGCCGCCAGCACATCGCGCCCCATAAAACGCCAGAGCATTGGTTCATCTGCGAGGCTTTTCCGTTGACGGGTTCGGGCAAGGTGCAGAAATACCGTCTCAAGGAGCTAGCGCGCCAACAGCAGTTGCGCACCTTGTCCTGTCAATGACTCATGGGAGAACGAGGGCGGTCGCGCTGGCCTGCGCGATGGCTGGCCTTCCGGCAACAAGCCCGACGGCGGATGCGATGGTCCTTGTGCCGGCATGGGACGTCCAGGGACTTGATGCGCCGGTCTGCCGGGCCCTGTCGCAGGAGCCGGTGCACCATGCACGCACTGTCAACCAGCCTTCACCAGGACACTGGGCGGCCTGTTTTTCAGAAGCATGCGTTCTGATCCGTGCCCGGGGCTGCCATCGAGCGGTGAGTGCCAGGACGGCGCCGCGCCGGTGTTCCGGCGCAGGGGCAGGGCCCAGCGCGCAGGCACCCATTGCATGGGACTCAAAAAAGACCCTGTCGGCCCGATCGCGGAGCCCTGGAGAGCCACAAAGGGTCAGCCAATGCACGAGGCGGGACAAATCAAGGCACTGGCTCAGATGCCCAGAAACTGAAAAGGCTGGGCGGGCCGGAATTCGGCCGTGGCATTGCCCGAATACGTATGACTCTGGTCCGTGCCCAGATCCAGCTTCAGGACCTTGCCGGTTTTTCCATCGAAATCCAGAGCCTTGAGGTCGACCCAGAAGGTATTGGGGGTCAGCGCTGACTCGAAGAAGTACAGCTTGCGCTGGTGGTCAAACACCGTGCGCCAGCGGGTGGACGAGATATTGGGCTGATCGGGGGTGCTGATGCCGTACGGGACCGAGACATTGCGGATCACGCTGAACACGCTGGCCAGTGCCTTGTTGGGATTGGGGTCCTTGGGAATGGCGTTCACATAGAAGGAGGCGCGTGCAAAGCGGTCGGCTGCGCGATTGGTGCCCGGCAGCATGGTCGTGCCGCCGATCTGTTGCCAGTAGCTGTTGAGCGCCAATTGCTGATCGAAGGTGGGCGAGTTGGTCATCACCTGGTACTTGCGGTCATGGTGAATGACCTGCTTGCCCTGGATGTATTCAACGATGGCGCTGTCGCCGCTGGCGTCCGACATGGACAGATGCAAAGTAGTCAGGCGGTTCTCTCCGGGCACATTGTCCGAGACGATGGTGAAGGGCTCCTTCTCCAGCGCGACCACGGCCTCCTTCACGGTGGCAAAGTTGTCCAGCACATATTGCGCCCAGGCGGCAATGGTCAGCCCGGGTTTGCTCTTGGCATCAAAGACCGGGTACTGCGATTCCACCAGCCAGAGCAGATTGGCGTTGAGGCCGGCTTCGTTGACACCGTCCGTGGTCGAGATGTCATAGCCCGAAGTGATGACGCTGCCGTATCGGGACTTCCAGCGCAGCGTGTTCGGGCCCGTCTGTCCGTTGCGCTCCATGCCGCGCGGCAGTACCCAGAGATTGCTGACGATGTCGCTCTTCCAGTCCATGGAGCGTGCCGTCATGACCTGGCCGTCCACACCGTGGTAGACCAGCCGGGTGCAGGCCCAGGCGCTGGTGGTGGCGGCGGTTGCAGAAGTGGCCAGAAGCAGTGCGGCCAGTGAGGGGCGGATGCGCGGCATTCTGTTGTTCATGAGATCTTCTCCTTGCACTGTGAGCATGAAATCGACGGGAGTGACTGCTGCACGGGTTCCGGCTTGCCAGGGCCGCAGTCCCAGGCGCATAGCCTAACGCAGCTCGGCAAGCTCAGGCGGCGTTGTCTGAGGGGAACTTCCGAAGCAGCTGGCATACTGCTTCCATGATGCCAAGGTCTTTGAAGACTGTTTTGCTGCTGGCGCTGACAGCGCTGGCAGCTTGTGACTTCTCCGAGCAACCAGCACCGCTGAGCAGACAGGCCCAGGCCACGCGCGACGCGCCGCCGGAGCAGGTTTTCAAAGGTGTGCTGGCAGGCCAGCCGGTGTTCCTGCTGGTCCATGACTGCGAGGTCTTTCTCGTGGAGCCTCTGGAAAAAGACGAGGTCCGCTGGGAAAAGGTATTGGCCCCCGAGCCATATCCTTTCTTCACCTCCTGCCAGAGGCAGTCCATCCGGCATGAGGCCGGCGTGCTTTCGGTCACGCTGGGGCGCATGGCCTTTGGCGCAGGCGGCTGCTGTGCCACGGGAGGTGATTACCGTTCCACGGACGGCAGGAACTGGAAAAAGACCTCCTGAAGCTCTGAAGTCGAAACAAGGGGGCAGGTGCGAGCCCGCAGGCTGGATGCGCGGCGGTGGACCGAGCCGGCTCCAGCGGTCAGAGTGCTGTCAATGCCCATGTCCCGGCGGCAAAGTTCAGCTGGTGCGTCAACTCCAGAGCCTGAAGCAGCATCGCGTCGTGGGAGACGATGAGCAGCGTGCCCGCGTATTGGCACAACATGCTTTCCAACGCCTGCAGGGACGGCAGATCCAGGTGGTTGTCGGGCTCGTCCAGCAGCAGCAATTGAGCGGGTTGATCGCGGTAGAGCGCGCAGGCCATGGCAGCCTTGAGACGTTCACCACCGCTGAGCTGTCCGGTGGGCTGGTCGACATGGCGCGCGTCCAGCCCTAGCTGTGCCAGGCGCATGCGCTGCAGCGACTCGGGCGTGCTCGGGCTCGCGGCCAGCAACTGGCCCAGTACCGACGATGCGGGTTGCAGCAGGCTCTGATGCTGGTCGAGCACGGCATGCGTCACATTCAGCTTGCATTCGCCCGACACCGGCTGCAGCTGAGCGGCCAGCAGTTGCAGCAGCGTGGACTTGCCGCAGCCGTTGGGCCCGGTGATGGCCATGCGTTGACCGGCGCGCAGCACAAGGCTCAGGGGTGAGTGCCTTGCCACATGAGGCAGTTGCACTTCGCGCAGTTCTGCCACTATGCGATCTCCAAGGTTCGTCAGTCCCTGCGGCAGATGCCAGTGAATGCTCTCGGCCTGCCAGTCCACCTGGCGCTGAAGCGCCAGGGCGGCCTCGCGCACACTCTGGTTCAGGGCTTCACGCGCTGCGGTCTGCCGGGTCGCCAGCTTGCCGCCTGAAGCTTGGGCGCGCTCCTTGCCTGCGTCCAGCAGAATCTTGGCCTGGTTGCCGTTCTTGCCCAGTTTTTCACCGCGAGCCTGCCTGCGACTCTGACGTTCCTGTTGCGTGCGCAAGGCCTGCTCGGCGCGGCTGCGCTCCAGCTTGAGTCGTGCCAGTTCGTCTTTTGCATTCCGGCTTTGCTGTTGCCGGACTTCTCTATAGAAAGAATAGTTGCCGCCGTAGACGGTGATTGCGCTGGCGCTTAGTTCCGCCACAGAGTCCATGATTTCCAGCAAGACTCTGTCATGGCTGATCAGCAACAGGCCACCGCGCCATTGCTGCAGCTGCTGCGCCAGGGCAGAGCGGCTGGCAGCATCCAGGTGGTTGCTGGGCTCGTCGAGAATCAGAAAATCGGCCTGGGCCAGCTGTGCACCCAGCAGAGCGACCTGCATGGCCTGACCGCCGCTGAGTCGGCTGGCAGGGGTTTGCGGTGACAGCCGGGGCAGGCCGACCCGCTCGAGCTGCGTCTGAAACTGCTGATGTATATCCCAGCGCTCGGCCAGCAGTTCGAAATCGCTGGCTTCGCAACTGCCTTGTTCAATACGCTCCAGTGCCTGCAGTGTGCCGCCCAGGCCTGCGAGCGCAGCAAGACTCAGGTCTGGACGGGACGCCAGCGGGTTCTGCGGCAGATAGTGAATGCGGCCCGCACGCGTCACGCTGCCGCAGCCGGGAGACAACTCTCCGGCCAGGATGCGGGCCAGCACGGTCTTGCCCACGCCATTGCGGCCCACCAGCGCCGAGCGCAGAGAGCCGAAGTTGCAGCACAGATTGGAAAAGAGTGGCCGCCCATTGGGCAGCGTGTAGGAGACGCCATGCAGCGTCAGGTGAGCTTCTGTCATAGAACCATGCGATGAGTTGATGCCGAACATCCCCGGCTGCGTATAACGGTGGCAGCGAAAGGAAGGAGGGATGGTGGCCGTCAGTCAGACGGCGGCATCAATGGCGCATGGGTGAAGAGCCTCGTTGGAAAGTGAGAGTGATCGATTCTAGGCAGTGCGGCGCCGAGGTCAAGCAAGTCGTGGCTGATTGCCGAATTCCGCCAGCACTTTCAGCACGCTGGCGACCGCCGGGTTCAGGGCTGGCAACTGGCGATGGGCGATGGCCATGGGGCGCATCAAGGTGGGTGAGAGATGTCGTATCTGCACGCTGCTCAGTTGCTGCTGCTCTTCCATGGCCTCCAGCGGCAACAGGGCCGCAGCCTGACCGGCTGCCGCCAGGCTTTTGAGCGCTTCGGTATAGGTCAGGGCGATGAAGGGGCGAGGGCTGAGGCCGGCCTGGCCGAACCAGCCAGCGATCAGCCCATGCATTTGCGTGGCGGAGGCAAAGCAGGCCCAGGGGCGGCTTGCCAGCCATTCGGGGCTGATGCGGTCAGGGACCGTCCAGGCTGCGGGCAACAGAGCCACCATGGGATCGTTACGCCAGGGCATGAGCGTGATCTCTGCCGTCTCTGCCTGTGGGCTGGCGACCAGACCTATATCCAGCGTTCCTGCCTTGAGGCGCTGCATGGAGTCGGCCGAGCCCACGGCCTCCAGCCTGATGTCTATGCCGGGGCTGTGACGACTCAGGGACTCGAGCATCAGCGGAAACAGCCGGATGTTGACCCCGGCGGACACGCCTACCTTGACCAGGCCGGCGCGGCCGCTTGCATGGCGCTGCACCTCATCGATCAGGTCGTCGCCGGCCTCCAGCAGCTTGCGTCCTTTCTGCACCAGCACCTGGCCGGCCGACGTCAGTTCTGCCTGGCGCCTGCCGCGCAGCAACAGCGTGGCGTTCATGCGTGTCTCCAGCTCCTTGATGTGCAGGCTGACCGTGGGTGGCGCCAGATGCAGCGCCTGGGCTGCCGCGGCAAAGGTGCCGAGATCGGCGATGGCAATCAGCGTCTGCAACTGGTCGAGATTCAGGTTTCGCATGGGTATTGAATCAGATTTTCTGATCTGAATGGTCAGATCATTCAACTTTACAGATGCTTGGGGGACAAAGACCATTGGCCGACCATGAAAAATCATCGAATTGAACACCCTGAGACGGGCTATGACGCGTTGGATGACAGGACTGCAGCTGTGCCCAAGCACGGGCTCGAAGCTGCAGGATCTGGGCAGGCCAGCGCACAGCGCTGGCTGGCACGAGTCCGGGGTTGGCTGGAGCGCGCCGAGGCGCGAGTGATGGCTGGGTTCAGGGTGCCTCTGAATGGCGGCTGAAGAGGATTGCGAGACGGCTTTCAAAGGGCTGCCGCTTACGGCAGAAGCGCGGAGGTGATGACAGCAATCCTCTTGTCAGGCAGGACCCAGTCGGCGTTACATTGCGGGTTGCTGTGTCAGAGAGTCTTGGAGAGCTTATGTTGTTCAAGCAAATTCAAACCGTTGTGCTGTTTGTCCCTGATATCGACGCTGCAGCCATGTGGTATGCCGAACTGTTTCAGGTGCAGGTGCAGTATGAGAATCATCACTATGCGTTCATCAGCACGCCGGCATGTCTGATCGGATTCCACCCACTTGATAGCAAGTGCCCAGGCGGAGCCGGCGGGACAACCGTTTACTGGGAGGTGGATGATCTGCATTTGGCACGGCAGGAACTGGAGCGACGAGGAGCAGTCTTGTTCCGTGGCCCGATCGTTACCAGTCTTGGCGCTGTTGTGGCCATGTTGCTCGATCCGTTTGGCTGCACCATAGGTCTGAATCAGGCTGGCATTCAGCCGGTACAGCCAATCCAGAGCTTGCCGGAGGCCAGCTAGCGGCCCAGACCCAGGCTCAAGCGAATGCGCAATCAAGCCTGGGTCGAGTGCGGCATTGATCTGCCGTGTTCAGCCCGACTGAGGACGGGCAGGCTCAGTGTCAAAATGTCGACATTGTTTGCTTTTCTTCATGAGGAATCGATGCGTGCATTGGCGGAGCTTCTGGAGCGTGACGAACCGGCTCTGCCGCTGATTCAGGCCTGGGCGCAGGATGCGAGCATTCCTGTGGAGTGCCTTCCTCCTTCGGCGCAGAGCGACTCCGTGTTGCTGGCATTGCAGGTCACGACGCGCTCGCCGCTCGGGGCAGTCGCACATGGAACCGGAGGAATCCTGGTCGACGGAGGCTGGCTCAGAATGCTGGGCTGCGGGCATGCCAGGCTCACACGCGATCTCGCGAGCTGGAATCGCGGGCGTAGTAGGGGGTTCTTGTTGATAGCCGACGATGCGGTGGGCGGATTCTTTGCGATCAACGGCGGAGCGCTCGGTGAAGATCTGGGTGCTGTCCATTACCTGGCTCCGGATACCTGGGCCTGGGAATCGCTGGAAATCGGGCATGCGGCTTTTGTGCAATGGGCTTTCACCGAGGCGCTGCGCGACTTCTACCGTGATTTGCGCTGGGAAGGCTGGCAAGCCGAGGTGGCGCAGATGGGCAACGATGCCTGTCTGAGCTTTTATCCCTTTCTTTTCACGCGGCAGGGCAGTGTGCGTTCGAGCGCGCGAAAGCCCGTGCCGGCAGCCGAGCACTATGCGCTCATGAGCAGCCGCGGCCTGTCGGATCAATGCTGATGTGGTCAATGCATGCGGAGCGGGCCGGTCGGATTGCCGAGTGCGGCTCGGCTGGTGCCGGTCTCAGCGGTGGCGCGGACCGGTTGGAGCTTGCTGTCTTGCAGCGGCCATCTCGACCAGTTTGGCAATCGTGTTCATGTTTCTGGCCGTACCCTGGGTTGCAACAGGGATCTTTAGCCTGGAGCAGCCCATCCCAGAGCGATAAGCCACATAGATTTCGCGCCGTCCGAGCTGAAGCTGCTCGTCCTTGCAGCCGCTGACCCGGGACAGCGCATCTGCCGGCGGTGCCTGGACGAGAAAGATGGCCACGGTGCGATTGCCCGGGGCATTGGCAAAAGGGTTGGCCGGCAGCACCTCGGCCATCTCCCGGGCCGTGCGCACAAAGACGTCCATGGGCCTGCCTGCATGGTCGCTGAGGCGCCGCGTCAATGCCGACTTGAGCTGCGGCTCGCTGTTATCCGCCTCCAGCAACACATTGCCACTCGCGATATAGGTCTGTACCTGTGCGAAGCCTTCGGCTTCACAGAGGGACTTGAGCTGGGCCATGGGGAATTTGCCGCTTTTGCCGACATGGACGGCACGCAGCAGAGCGATATAGACGGGCAGGTGACAAACCTGGGCTGGATCTTGAACGGTGGGCCTGCCTCTATGCTCGGGCCTGCTGACGCAAGCCTCGGGAGGGGGCTGTCCTGTACCGAGGCCTCCGGCCTGTGCTGGCCGTGGCGCTCCCGTGCGGTCATGGACGGCCGGCGCACCGAACCCGTGATGTCCAGTGCCACGCGAGCGGCGGGGTCCATGCAGTCCATGGCCAGGGAAGCGGCCTTGATGCCTTGTTCCAGAATTTGCGGCTCATTTCCAGGCGTTTGTAATGCCCGTCCGTCCAGGTCGTTCCGAAGCCGACGCCAAAGCCGGGGCCGTTGGCACTGCGGCTGCTGCCGCCCCTGCAGGTGTCGTTGCTGGTCGTTATCTTCTGATCCTGGCTTGCTCCCGTGCCTCGGCCTTGAAGGCCCCGGCTCGGGGGCAGTGCAGCGGGAGCCGCCGGCCTTGACTAATTGGCAGCCGAGTTCGCCCACCCATAGGCATTGCCCGACGTGCCACCGCCGTTGGAGCCGCCGATGGCCGTTCCCAGGCTGAAGCCGCTCGTGCTGGCGTTGCCCACCGAGGCGGCCCCGGAGTGATTGCTGGTCGAGGTTCCGGCCGGTCCCGATAACGCCTGCGAGTTTGCTCCGAAGTAGGCGTTGGTATGGGCCGTGCTGTTCACCGCTGCAATGCCATTGCCGATGGACGCTGTTCCGGCCACATTCTGGGTGCTGGAGTTGGCGTAGCCGCCTGCACCGCCGCTCACCAGCCTGCCCGGAGCGTAGCCGAGGTAGTTGCTGCCCACATCGGAGTGCGCATTGGCGTTGGTAGTTCCATAGCCACCGGCAGCACCGTCCCCGCTGGTGGCGGCAAGACTGGTGACGGTTCCCGTCGTGAATGCGCTTCCTCCGACATTCGAGTGGCCCGAGGCCACGGGTCCCCAGGAGCCGGTGGTGCCTGTACTGATACCAAAGCCTCCGGCCTGAGCGCCTGCCGTTGCGCTATTGAGGCTCAATGCACTGCCGGTGCCGGAGCTGGCTGCCGAAGAATAAGTGGCCGACGCGGCATTCGTGCCCGTGTTGGTTGCAGCAAGGCTGGAGCTGCTGGCTGCAGCGGATGCCACACCCGCCAACGCAACAACCGCCATCACAATCGAAGAGTTCTTCATGATCATTCCTTTGAATAGCCAGTTCGCGGGCCACCGGGGAGGTTCCAGGCGCGAGACCATGTGCCGCGGGCCAATGATCTGTGCCAGCCGCTCTCGCGTTTTGGCCTGGAGATGTCTGTTCCAAAACGTTCCTTCGGTTAATGGCAGTTTCCGCAGCCCGGCTGAAAACAGAAATACCTTGTTCGGGCAGGTATTGGCATGCGCCAGACGGGGTGTGCTATTTTTATAATTTATTGAAATTCAATACTTAATTGCTATCAACAATGAAGTGAAGCCGGAAGATTCCGGTGATGTTTCAAAGTGTAAATTTCAGAGCAATGTCGTGATTCAATTGCAGGCATGCTTTGCATGTGCGCTCTTCATGAAGAGAAATCTCTGCAGGCCGTGGATCTCGGATGTCCATGCGGGGGCCTTCTGTTTGTCAATTCTTTGCGAGTCACTCCGGGGGGCGCAGTATTTGCTCCATTCATGATCGGTCGGCTCGCACTGACGGGAGACGCAGATGCTCGTCTGCGGATGAGGAAAGGTTTTCACTTCCCATTGCGGGGGGGCCAGGCTCGCATGGTCACGGCCGCAAGCCAATCCGTGGCGGATGCAGTTGCTGCCGCCCGGTTCAAGACCGCACCGGGAGTGTCTGGCGTCTTCTCGCGGGCGCGAGCGATGGGATTTTTCGTTCCGATCGCTCGCCGGAGTGTCAAGCCGTCATCAGACTTTGCGCACCTTCACTGGCAATCCTTGCCTGACCACGGCTCCCGATACCCAGTCGATCCAGACGTTGTCTTTCTCCGCACGGGTTGGGTCGGCAAACCCCAGGGCATTGAGGTTCACGCCATTGCCATGCTGCGGGTTGGCATGGGTGGGCCGGCCGTCCACCTTGTGGGCCACGGTGCCCAGTTGCTTGTGGCCGTAGCCATGCTCGATTGCGATTGCGCCCGGCGCAATACCGGCGCGTACCAGTGCCACAGCCTGAAGCCTGCCACCTGGGGTGCTGATCTCGATAGCGTCGCCATTGGCGATTCCCAGCCGGGCCGCGTCGGCCTTGTTCAGGCTCACGGGGTTGTGCGGGTGCACCTGGCGCAGACGCGCGGCGGCAATCGACATGCTGCTCATCAGATTGGACTTGTAGCTGGTCATGGTCAGCGGCCATTCCTGCTCGGTGAACACGGCACGCATCTCCGAGCCGTCGGCCAGGCGCGCGGGATACCAGGTAGGGCAGCCGCTGTAGCGCTCGCCGGTCATGGAATGACGCATCCTGGAAAGCCCTTCGTGCCAGAAGGTGGCCGGGAACCTGGCCTGCAGCTTGAGTTGCTCGCCCTTCCAGGCGTCTTCGACCTTGTCAAAGCGGCCGCCACGGCTCATGACCATGGCAACGCGGCGTACTTCCTCGGGCTTCACGCGCTTTTCCACCGAGGGCATCCACTTTTGCAGGCCAGTGATTTCAATATCGTCGTCGCTGGCTTCGGGCACGGGCTTACCGGCCTGGTAGGCGATATTGCACATGCCGCGCAGGTAGAAGTCTTCGGCGTTTTCGAGGTCGAGTGGTTCGCCATCTTTGGTGGACATGGCGTTTTTGCCAAAGCCGGGCAGGCCGAGTTGTTTGGCGACGGCAAAGATAAAACTTTCAAAATTGATGACCTGGCCGTCGGCCGTTTTGGCGGTTGCGGCCTCCACCGTGGGCCAGCGCACGGTGCTGCTCTTGGCCACCACGTCGGCCCAGGGTGCGCCAATGCCCCAGCTTTCATAGGTGACGGTGTCAGGCACGATGTAGTCGGCCAGGGCCGAGGTCTCGTTGATGAACGGGTCCACCGAGACAAACAGCGGCAGCTTTTTCACATCCTTGACCGCATCGGCCAGCGCATTTTCGAAGCCGCACATGGCGTAGACGGGGTTGCTCATGTGGTTGATCCAGGCCTTGACCGGGTAGGGGTAGCCCAGCATGCCGGCGGCCAGCATTTCACTGGAAAGGCCTCCTGGCGCGGGGTACCAGGGCGCTCTGGCGGGGTAGGGGTTCTCGCCGGCGTCCTTCTTGCGCTTGAATTCGCTGGTCTTTTCGTAGGGAAACCGGGTGCGCGACAGGGCCACGCCCCGGGGTTTGACCGCCCCTTCAAACTGCGCGAAGTTGTAGCGCGGGCCGGGGCCGAAGGGCCCGAAAGGGCCGGCGTCCATGACCCAGCCACCGCGCACGTTCAGATTGCCGATCAGGTTGTTGAGCATGGCAATGGCGTAGGCGGTGTAAAAGCCCGAGCCATTCATGGTGCCGCCGTGCGAGTTGGCAACGGCCTTCTTGCCATGGCTGGTGAACTCGCGTGCCAGATCCTCGATCTCCTTGACCGGCACGCCGCACAGGGCCGCATACTCTTCCAGAGTCTTCCTGTGTGCCTCGGTGCGCAGCTTGACAAAGGCGGTGCAGACGGCAATCGGGGCCGGGTCTTCGGCGGAGTCGGCATTTTCTCGAGGCGTGAACTTGCGCTCAACGATGAGTTCTGCGGCAGTGGCGACCGTGTGGGCTGCCAGCGATCCATCGGGCAGCTGCACCACAAAGACGTCTTCGGCTGGTGTGTTCCCGTCCACGGCCTCGGGCATGGGCAGGCCGATATCCGAGCCCCGCAGGAATTGACCGTAGCGCGGATGTTGGGGCTCGTTGATCAGCAGGTGGGTGGCGTTGCTCCAGCTGGCTTCGCCAGCGGCCGCCATGGCCTCGGGGCCGGGCTGGCTCAGGAACTGCCTGTCATAGCGCTCGTGGTCGATGATCCAGCGGATCAGCCCCATGGCCAGTGCCAGGTCACTGCCGGGTTTGACGGGCAACCAGCGGTTGTTCTCACCCGCCGCATGGCTGGATGAAGTCGGCAGCATGGGCGAGACCACCACGTATCGATAGGTGTTCTCGCCGCGAGAACGCGCTTCGGCCAACTCGCGCCCCACACGCTGGAAGGGATTGCCGGATTGCGCTGGCGAGGTGCCGATGAACAGGCCAAAGCACGAATTCTTCCAGTCCGGCTTGCCGTGGGGCATGCCCGCCATATCGCCCAGTGCCGCGCCGGTGCCCACCCGGTAGGTCTGGCCGCAGTACGAGCCATGGTTGGACACATTGATGGTGCCGAACGATTGTTTGGCAAAGCGGTTGACCAGCGGGGTGCGGCCCTCGTTGGCGGCTTCCGTCACCAGCAGCTGGTTGGACCTGGGGCCATATTCGGGGTTGGCTTCATCAATCAGCGTGTCGACGTCGCGGATGGCGGCGAGACCGTCCACATGACCTTCGCCGAAGAGATCGCCTCCTTCGCAGATTTCCTGTACCAGCGTTTCGAGCGTGATGCTCTTCCACTGGCCGGAGCCGCGTGGGCCCACACGCTTGAGCGGCTGGAGGACGCGGTGCGGGGCTTTTTGATGCTCGAGCATGGCCGCCCCCCGTGCACAACTGGTGGCACGACCTTCCAGACCGTTGTCACCGCCCAGCATGGCATAGACCTCGCGCACCGGTGTTTCCATGGGAGCAGGATGGGTCGTGGCCAGCGGGTGATAGGGGTTGCCGGCGATGCGGATGATCCGGTTGTCAGCGGTATCGATGCGTACACGTACTCCGCACTGCGTCCAGCAGCCCAGGCATGACGAGGGGCTGACTACCTGGCCGGGCTGGGTCGAGAGCTGGCCGGTGACGGGGTCGATACGGAATTCTGGCGTCAGCGAGTTGCCACGCGTGGCGCTCAGGGGGCGCTTGCCCGAGCTGCCGGTGATGAGGCCTTTGGCGCCCTTGGCCACGGTCTCGCCATAGCCCGCGGCAAAAGCCGCCAGGCCACCAGCCACGGCGCCGCCGCGCAGCAGCAGACGTCTTTTGGCGATGTTGGCATCCTGGGTGGATTCAGGGGTGATTTTCTGGTCAGTCATGGTCTTGCCCTTGGTTTGAGGGAAGGGCAAGCGCAGCAGTGCTTCTAAGGTTTTGATGGCTGCTGGCGCTTGCCTGTATTACGGTAAAGGCCTATTTGGCTTGAGTCTTCAAGCGCCAACAGCAGGTTTGCGGGCCGGGAACGTTTCCAGCGCCCAGGTGGACATCGCCACCAGTGCCACGCACAGGCCAGCCATACCCAGCATGCCCATCAGGCCTTCCCCCCCCAGAGGCATGCGGTAGAGATACAGCCCTGCGCCGAATTTGGGCACGCCTTGCACGCCCATGAACAGCGCCCAGCGGAAGGCCCAGGCGGATGCCGCCAGGCCGGCTCCCAGCACCAGGGTGTAACCCTTGGCTGCAAGACGATGCTCGCCACGCATCAGCGCCACCACCACGACGGCACCGCACGCGGCCGATCCCAGCATGGAGATGCGCCAGACAGGGAACTCCTTGAACAGGCGGACCGCCATGTCAAAGGAGGGGTTCTGTCCCGCGATGCCGGCAACGCCCCAGGTCAGGGCGCTGGCGATCAGGCCGGTGGCAAGCCAGAGGCCCAGCGTGCGCAGCCCTTGCAGGGTTGCCGCATCGGGCTGCAAGGCCCGCGGCAGAAAGCGCGAGAGCACAAAGCCCATGCCTACGGTGGCCAGCCAGCCACTCAGTGCCAGGTTGATCGGCACCCATGGCGTGTTCCACAGCGGGCGCGAGCGGACGACCATGATCTCGGCACCCGTGTAGGCCACGATGCTGATGGTGGACAGCAGCAGCACAGGCGCCAGCAGGCGCATCAGCTTGTGCCTGCCCAGCCACCACAGCGCGCACATCAGCACGCAAAGCCCCACGAACGTGGGCATCAGCACGGCACCCAGGCTCATCCACGACCAGGGAGTGAGGTGGGCATAGAAATGCCAGAAGCGTGCAGGCTGGTGCAGGTCGGCCAGCAAAGCCACAGGGGCGGCAATGGCGCTCACGGCCAGCACCAGTATGGCGGTAGGCAGCAGGCGCTGGCGCTGGCCCCGGGGTGGGCCGAACGTGCAGACCGAAGTCAGCAATGCGGCGCCCGTGGCCACACCGACGAGAAAGAAATACTGCACGGCCCAGGGTAGCCAGGCCGCTTCATAGGCCGGGGTCAGGAGTTCGATGATGTGCATCTGACAGTCCTTTTTTGATTTTCTTGATATGTCGGGGTGGACGTTTCTTGCATTGCATGGACTGACCCGGCAACTCCGGGCAAGGGCAGCCCCGCAGCGAGAGATCCGTTTCCCCTGCGAGCAGCGATTGGGCGGCGAGGCGCGACGCGACTCAGGAGTGGACGACCAATCTCACGGTGGCCTGGCCATCGACACCGTTCACGAACGCATCGGGCAGGCCGATGTAGAAGACATGCGGCTGGGTCTTCATGCCGGGCTTGAGGACCTTGATCTCGTCCTTGTGAGCCTTGATGCGCTGGTTGATTTCGCTATGTGCGTCGTTCAGATCGCCAATCACGCGCGCACCGCCCACGCAGCTCTCCACGCAGGCGGGAAGCAGGCCGGCTTCAAGGCGGTGTTCACAGAAGGTGCATTTGTCGGCAGTCTGTGTTTCGTGATTGATGAAGCGCGCATCGTAGGGGCAGGCCTGCACGCAGTAGCCGCAGCCCACGCAGCGCTCGTTGTCGACCAGAACGATTCCGTCGGTGCGCTGAAATGTGGCTTGCACCGGGCAGACGGGCACGCAAGGCGGTTCGTCGCAGTGGTTGCACAGCCGCGGCAGGCTGACCATGGCGGCCGCCGTGTCGCCGGCCTGGTCGATTTCGTACTGCAGCACCGTGGTGCGAAACTGGCCGATAGGGGGCTGGTTTTCGACCGAGCAACTCACCGTGCAGGCCTGGCAGCCAATGCATTTGCGCATATCGACCAGCATCCCAAAGCGCTTGCCTTCCATGCCGGGGCGACGAGGGGGCTGGAATGCAGGGTCCCCGGGCAATGCGGCGCGGGCACTGCCCGCAAGGCCCAGGCTGGTGGCCATGGCAATCAAGTCCTGCAAGAAGCCGCGCTTGGTGGGCGTAGTCACTGCCTTCGGAGTGGTTCGGGCAATGGGGGGAGGGCTGCAGGCGCAGACCGAGTTGCTGCCGGAGCAGTTCGGGAGTTCTCTTTCATGAAGTGGCATGGACCTGGCTTTCATCGTCGCGCTGGCATCGGAAATATCGATGCTTTATTTAAAAAAAGTATATAAATACTATTTTTTATTCGACTTCTACTATATGAATGCCTGGCTCTGCCTCGCTTGATTTGAGTCAAGGTTTCGCTTGTTCAGGCCTTTTTTCTATGGAAAACCCGCAACAGAGCGACTGGCTGCAGAGCATGCCGGCACTTGATTAATGAACTGTTAAGCAATGGAGGGCGAATCAGATGCAATCCGGGGTTGCGGCCCCCATTTCGGGCTGCCTTCAACACGTTGCCGTCCTGGACCGGGCTGTTCCGTTGCTGTCCGACAGTGCTGCGGATGCGCGAATTTCTTGAAAGCGGCATGTTTTCTGTAAGATGTCCCCATGCTGCAAGTTTTATGAGCGGCCGGCCTTGATGCTTGCTGCTCCGCAGCTATCTTGGTGCACTGCCCAGTGCATGCGATATTCCAATTTCGTCACATTGAAAGGTCCGATATGTCACGCTCTGTTTCCGACGCCGTTTCCACTGCCCAAGACGATCTGGAAAAACTGGTCAGCGATCTGCGAGGTCTGCTGTCTGCCCGTGAACTGGACAAGGTTCCCGAAATCAGCGCGCTGCGTCAGCGCATTGATGACGGCATGGCCAATGTGCGTGAATCTGCCGTGCGTGCCGCTCAGGATGCCGCTCGCCAGGCGCGAGAAGCCGCCGATGTGGCCGATCGTTACGCGCACGACGAACCCTGGCGCGTCGCCGGTGCAGCGCTGGCCGTCGGCGCTCTGCTGGGATTCATGCTGGGTCGTCGTTGAGCATTGCCGCGTTGCAGAAGGACAAGCGCCTGTGAATTTGATTTCGCTACTGGGTCTTGATTCCCTGATGGAGCGCTGGCGCGCCAACCTGAACGAGGCAGCGATTGCTGCCGAAGATCGGGTTGACCTGGCCCAGCTTGAATGGCAGCAGCACAAGCGCAGCATGCAGGCGCTGGCAGTGCTGGCCATCGTGCTGGGCGCACTCACCGTGGTCGTGCTCATTGTCCTGTCCCTCGCGGTGCTCGTGCAGTTCTGGGACAGCGAGCATCGCCAGCTGGTGGCGTGGCTGCTGGTTGGGGGCTGGCTCCTGATCTGGGGCCTGGGCCTGTGGCGTCTGCTGGCAGCCGTCAGGCAGCTGTCCAGTCCCTTCAGGCTGACACGGCGCGAGCTCAGAGCGGATTGGCAAGCGTTGAAGGAGAGGATCTAGCATGCATACCGTCTCTCCCGACCCGCGCTCTGCGGAGCTGGAGTCCTCCAGGCCGCCAGGCATGGATGCTCAGCTCTGGAGCGAGGCGAGCGCCGAGCAGAAACTGGTGCTCCTGCGCATTGCCAAGCAGCGTGCACGCATCAAGGCTCGAGCGGCTGCCAAGGCCCAGGCGTTGGCTCTGCGCAGCACGGAGGCGCCGCATGTGGACGCGGACGCTCCCTTGCCTGAGCGCCTGTTGTCCTTCGTGCGCCTGCATCCGCTGGCAACCGCAGCTGCGGGGGGCTTGCTCCTGGTTCTCGGGCCGCGCAAGCTGATCCGCTGGGGCAGCGCGGCGCTGCCCTGGATTCTCAAGCTGCAGCAACGTACGCGAGGCTGAACGCTCCCGAAAAACAGCCCGTCAGGCGCATGCCGGACGGGCTGTTTCTTTTGGCGCGGCCAGCAGGCCAGGCCTCCGGTTCGGTCAGGTTCAGTGAAATTTCAGTGCATATGGGCGATGGCCTGGGCGGCTTCGGTGACCAGCCCGGGGCCGCGATAGATCAGGCCGCTGTAGATCTGCACCACATCGGCACCTGCGCGGATCTTGCTCACGGCGTCCGCCCCGCTCAGGATGCCGCCCACTCCGATGATGGGGAAGCGGCTTCCAAGAGCGGAGCGCAACTGGCGAATGATCTGGTTGCTGGCCTCCAGCACGGGTGCACCGGACAGGCCGCCGCTTTCTTCGGCATGCTGCAGACCCTTGACGGCATCGCGGCTGATGGTGGTGTTGGTGGCAATCACGCCATCCATGCCATGGCGCTCCAGCGTCGCGGCGATCACGCCAACCTGCTCCTCGTCCAGGTCGGGAGCGATCTTCACGAACACCGGCGTGCGCTTGCCATGCTGGCTGGCGAGCTGCTCACGGCGATTGGCGACAGCGCCCAGCAGCGCGTCCAGCGCCTCATCGCTTTGCAGCGCACGCAGATTCTTGGTGTTGGGCGAGCTGATGTTGACCGTCACGTAGTCGGCATGAGGGTACACACCGTCCAGCGCCTTGATGTAGTCGCTGGTGGCCTCCTCGATAGGGGTTGTGGCGTTCTTTCCGATGTTCAGACCCAGCAGCATGGCGCCGCCTTTGGCGCGCACTTGCGAGCGACGCACATTGGCAAGGAAGGCATCCAGGCCTTCGTTGTTGAAGCCCAGACGGTTGATCAGCGCATTCTTTTCAGGAATGCGGAACATGCGGGGCTTGGGATTGCCGGGTTGCGGTCGGGGCGTGACGGTGCCCACTTCCACAAAGCCGAAACCCATGGCGGCGAGCGCATCGATGCAGCGTGCATTCTTGTCCAGGCCGGCTGCCATGCCCACACGGTTAGGGAACTGCAGACCCGCAAGCTCGATGGGGTCGTTGACCAGAGGTTGTGCCCAGGCTTTCTGGAGCAAGGTGTTTTGCCCCTTGGCCATGAGATTCATGGTGAGGTCGTGGGCCGCTTCGGGGTCCATGCCGAAAAGAATAGGACGCGTCAGTGAGTAAGGAATAAGAGACATGGGGATAATCGCAGGATTACCTGGATTTTCCCTCATGACGACATCTGCTGCACCTCTTTCTCAAGATGAACTGAAAACTCTGGTCGGACAAGCGGCCCTGAAATATGTGGTCGCCGGTGAAATTGTGGGCGTGGGCACAGGCTCCACGGTCAACAAGTTCATCGATGCACTGGCCACCATCAAGGACAGGATTCCTGGCGCCGTCTCCAGCTCCGTGGCCAGTACCGAGCGCCTGAAGGCCTTGGGCATCAAGGTGTTCGATGCCAACGACGTCACCCGCCTGGCCGTCTATATCGACGGTGCCGACGAGATCGACGGCAAGGGCCATATGGTCAAGGGGGGTGGTGCGGCGCTGACGCGCGAGAAGATCGTGGCAGCGCTGGCCCAACGTTTTGTCTGCATTGCCGATGAGTCCAAGCGCGTGGACGTGCTGGGCCATTTTCCGCTGCCCGTGGAAGTCATTCCCATGGCGTCAGCCCAGATCGCCCGTCGCTTTGAGGCCATGGGCGCTGGCGTGACGGCGCAAATCCGCATGAAGGATGGTTCGCCCCTGGTAACCGACAACGGCCAGCATATTCTCGATGTGCGCGGTCTGAAAATCGCAGAGCCGCTGGCCTTCGAGTCCGAAGTCAATCAGTGGCCCGGCGTGGTGACTGTCGGCGTGTTTGCACATCAGAAGGCCGCAGTGTGCCTGCTGGGCACCGCGCAAGGCGTGCAGACGCTGGAATACTGAGCAGCAAGCGGCTGCCGAACAGCCACCGGCTTGCTACGGTGGCTTTTTTTATGAAAGTGATGGCAGTTGGGTTGGTGTGTGCAAGAAGCAGAGCGTGTCTGGCTGCATGCCCTGAGGTCTAGAAGCGCAGGCCGGCAGGATTGTCGGGTGTGGGAGTGCCAGGGGGCGGGGCGGGCTTGGTCTGTGCCGCGGGGCGCTCGGCGGGCCTGGCAGTTTCGGTTGCGGCGGGGGGCGGTACGGTCAGGGGCCTGGCTGCCGGAGCCTTGTAGCTTTTCGGCAGCTGAGGCTGCTTGGGATAACCGGCTGCGCTCAGGTACTGGTCCCAGCTGTCGGCGCCAAAACCCTTGAGGTGCTGATTGCCGACGGTGGCAAAAGGCAGGCTGTCCTGTCCGCTGATTTTTCTGAGGGCCGCTACGTCGCTGCCCGAGTCTATGGTGCGTTCATTGAACGGGATGCCGCGGTTTTGCAGATGGCTGCGTGCCTCGTTGCAGGGCTCGCAGTCCTTGCCTGTATAGAGGGTGACAGGATAGCGGGCTGCTGTCTGGCGCAGGTCGTAGGGCAGTTGTGCGTTGGCGGAAGATGCTGCGTTGTCGGTACCGCTCATTGCGTCGCCACTGGGTTTGGCGTTGGGGCTGATGGCCCGGTCGGAATAGGTGATCCGCCCGTCCGGCCCCACGCTGCGGTAGAGGCTCTGGGCCTGGCTGGCAGCGCTCGCCAATGCGGCAAACGCAGCTGCCAGCATTGTCAGTCGCAGGGCGTTGCGGGAGATCGGTTTCTCGGCCGGGGGCCGTGCAATGAAAGATCGTGGCATCTCAATCTTGTTCAACGAGGTAGTCTGAGGACGTGAACGACAGAGCCATAGCATAGCTTGCAACCTGGATGTCCCGGTGTCCTGCATGGGGGGGCTGTCCGGGTTGTGCAGCACCGGTCCTGGCTCGATGTCTGAAGGTCGCCGGCATGAAAAAGCGCCCGCTAGGGCGCTCCGAAGGCGGCCCCAGAAGACTCAGGCGGCCTGGCCCATGCCCTGATGGCGCAGCAGTGCGTCAATCCGTGGCTCACGGCCTCGGAAGGCCTTGAAGGACTCCATGGCGGGCCGGCTGCCGCCAGCCTCCAGTATCGACTCGCGGTACCTGCGGCCGGTTTCGGGGTTGGGTGAGCCATCGGCAAGCATGGTTTCTTCGAAAGCCGCATAAGCGTCCGCGCTCAGTACCTCGGCCCATTTGTAGCTGTAGTAACCTGCGGCGTAGCCACCGGCAAAGATATGGCTGAAGGTGTGGGCCATTCGGTTGTAGGCAGGCGATGGCAGCACGGACACCTCGGCGCGCACCTGGTTCAGCAGCTCCAGGAAGTCGTTTTCCGGGTTGTGTTCGGTGTGCAGAAGCATGTCGAACAGCGCGAACTCGATCTGGCGCAGGGTCTGCATGCCAGACTGGAAGTTCTTGGCGGCAATCATCTTGTCGTACAGCGCGCGGGGCAGGGCCTCGCCCGTGTCCACATGGGCGGTCATGTGCTTGAGCACATCCCATTCCCAGCAGAAATTCTCCATGAACTGGCTGGGCAGTTCGACGGCATCCCATTCCACGCCGGCAATGCCAGAGACATCGCGTTCGTTGACCTGGGTGAGCATGTGGTGCAGTCCGTGGCCGGTTTCGTGGAACAGGGTGATCACATCATCGTGTGTGAGCAGCGCGGGTTTGCCGTCCACGCCAGATGCGAAGTTGCACACCAGATGGGCTACAGGCGTTTGCAGCTGATGGGTGTCGGGACGCAGCCAGCGCGTGCGCACATCGTCCATCCAGGCACCGCCGCGCTTGCCTTTGCGCGCCTGTGGATCGAGGTAGAACTGGCCGACCAGCTGGGGCCCTTGTGCGGTCGAGCGCTCGATACGATAGAACTCCACGCAGGTGTTCCAGACCGGCGCTTCGTCGCGGCGGATGGAGACCTCGAACAGGGTCTCGACAATCTTGAACAGGCCGGCCAGCACCTTGGGGGCCGGAAAGTACTGCTTGAGCTCCTGCTCGCTGAAGGAATAGCGCGCTTCCTTGAGTTTCTCGCCGATGAAGGCCCAGTCCCACGGCTGCGGGTCGGAAATGCCCAGCTCGGTCTTGGCAAACGCGCGCAGATCGGCCACATCTTTTTCGGCGTAGGGACGGGCGCGCCGTGCCAGATCGCGCAGAAAGTCTATGACCTGCTGGGGCGAGTCGGCCATCTTGGGAACGACCGAGACTTCGCCGAAGTTCTTGTAGCCCAGCAACTGCGATTCTTCCAGGCGCAGCGCGAGGATCTCCTTCATCACGGCGGTGTTGTCAAAGCGCTTGCCATCGCCCTCGGCCTGGTCGGAAGCCCGGGTCACGTAGGCCTGGTAAATCTTCTCGCGCAGAGCGCTGCTCCTGGCAAACTGCATCACGGGCAGATAGCTGGGCATCTTCAGCGTGAGCTTGTAGCCGGTCTTGCCATCGGCTTCGGCGGCGGCTCTGGCCGAGGCGATCACGTCGGACGGAACGCCATCCAGCTCCTCCAGCTGGGCGAAATAGGCAAAGGCATCGGTGGCATCCAGTGCGTTCTCACTGAATTTCTGGGCCAACTCGGCCGAGCGTGCCTGAATCTGCGCGAATCGTTCCTTGGCAGCGCCCTGCAGTTCGGCGCCGGACAGCACAAAGCCGCGCATGGCATGGTCCCACGCTGCGCGCTGTTCCTTGTTGAGGCTGGCCGGGGCGATGGCCTTGTACTTGGCGTACAGGCGTTCATCGGCACCCAGATGGGTCCAGAACTCGGTGACCTTGGGCAGGGCTTCGTTGTAGGCCGCGCGCAACTCGGGCGTGTCGGCGACGCTGTTGAGGTGATTGATGGCCGACCACGCCGTGCCCAGCTTTTCGGTTGCCACGTCCAGCACGGCCGATATGGCTTCCCACTGTGCGGGGAACTCCGGCGCAACCACGGTCTCCAGCGCTTCGCTGGCACGGGCCAGCAAAGTGTCGATGGCGGGAGCCACGTCCGCAGGTTGAATGCGGTCAAACAGGGGCAGGGAGGAGGATTCGAGAAGTGGATTGCTCATGCTGTATTAGGTGCCGGCGAGGTCAGGAAAATCAAGCGCTCTCAGGGTATTTATTGCTATCGCGTTCATAGCGTCAGCCTGCGGTCAGAAGCCTGCTTGCGACTGGACGACTAGCAAGCGCCGGTCTTCGCCACCTCGGGCGCAAGCGCCCGGGAGGAGGTGGCCGTGAGCGGCGAAGAGCGGTCAGCCGGCGGCGCGTTCTGCCGATTCCATGGTGTTGACCAGCAGCATCGTAATCGTCATCGGCCCGACACCACCGGGCACAGGGGTGATGTAGCCGGCCACCTCCTTGACACCGTTGAAGTCCACATCGCCACAGAGCTTGCCTTCGGCGTTGCGGTTCATGCCCACGTCGATGACCACGGCACCGGGCTTGACCATGTCGGCAGTGAGCACGTCAACCTTCCCCACGGCAGCGACGATGATGTCGGCCTGGCGAGTCATGGCGGCCAGATCGGCGGTGCCGCTGTGGGTGACGGTGACCGTGGCGTTGGCGGCCAGCAGCATCATGGCCATGGGCTTGCCCACGATGTTGGAGCGGCCGATGACGACGGCATGCTTGCCGCGCAGATCCTTCATGCCGATGGATTCCAGCATTTTCATGCAGCCATAGGGCGTGCAGGCCTTGAAGCCGACTTCCCCGACCATCAGTGCGCCGGCGCTGGCCACGTGAAAGCCGTCCACGTCCTTGGCGGGGGAGATGGTTTCGATGACCTTGTGGTCGTCAATGTGCTTGGGCAGGGGCAGCTGAACCAGGATGCCGTGGATGCCCGGATCGTTGTTCAGCGCCTCGACACGTGCCAGCAGTTCGGCCTCGGTCATGGAGGCATCGTACTTTTCCAGCACCGAGTGGAAGCCCACGTCTTCGCAGGCCTTGACCTTGTTGCGCACATAGACCTGGGAAGCCTGGTTGTCGCCCACCAGAATCACGGCCAGGCCGGGCGTGATGCCCTTGGCCTTGAGCGCTGCCGCGCGTGTGGCGACTTCCTTGCGCAGTTGTTCGGAGAGGGCTTTGCCGTCGATGAGTTGGGCTGTCATTGCAGGAGTACCAATAAAAATGCTGCTAGCACTTGATTTGCAAGCACTAGCAGCTATCAGAGCAGGAGTTGGCTATGGCGCGAGGCCTGACCAGTGCTGCCTGGATTATCTCGCGATTGGAATGGCTTCCGATTTCGCGGGGAGCACTTAATTGACGGCTGCCGCCTTGGCTGCAGCGCTGGTCTGGCCCTGGCCCAGTGCGATCTTGAGCAGATCGGCCACCGTGTTGGCGTTGAGCTTTTCCATGATGTTGGCACGGTGGGCTTCCACTGTCTTGATGGAGATGCCCAGATCGTCGGCGATCTGCTTGTTCAGCCGGCCTGCGACGATGCGCTCGAGCACCTGGGCTTCGCGGCCCGTAAGCTTGGCCAGCAGTGCATCACGGCTTGCGGCCTGCTGGTGGCCGGTGAAGGCTTCACGGGCGTGATCCAGCATGCGCTCGACCAGACCCAGCAGCTCTTCCTCGTTGAACGGTTTCTGGATGAAGTCCAGGGCACCTTTCTTCATGGTGTTCACTGCCATGGGCACATCGCCGTGACCGGTGATGAACACGATGGGCAGAGGGGACTTGCGCTCGATCAGGCGGTCCTGCAGTTCCAGGCCGGTCATGCCGCCCATACGGATGTCGACGATGAGGCAAGCCACCTCGCGCGGGTCGTAGCGCGACAAAAAGGTCTCGGCGGAGTCAAAGCAACGCACGCGGTAGTCCTTGCCTTCCAGCAGCCATTGCAGCGAATCGCGGACTGCTTCGTCATCGTCAACTACGTAAACAGTGCCTTTTTTGGGAATCAAACTCATGCAATCGTCCTCTTTATGGGTTCGCTTGTCGTGGTGAGTGTTGTCGTCTCCACACCCGTTGCCAACGGTAGCCAGAATGAGAACCGGCAACCAGTGACCTCGGTTCCATTGTAGAGGTTCTCGGCATGCATTCGGCCCTGATGTGATTCGACGATCGAGCGGCACAGGTTCAGGCCGATACCCATGCCTTCGCTCTTGGTGGAGAAGAAGGCTTCGAACAAGTGTTCCAACACTTCCGGCGGCAGGCCCTTGCCGGTGTCCTCGACGGTGAATTCCACGCCCGGAAGTCGTTCGAAGACCTGGGGGCGCACGCGCAATTCGACATTGCGCTGACCCAGCGGGCGGTCGGACATGTCAATGGACTCGGCACTGTTTTTCATCAAATTGATGAGAACCTGCTCGATCAGGATGGCGTCGGCCATCACCGGCGGCATGCGCTCGGCGATATGGGAGGTCAGCTGCACATTGCGACGGCGCAGCTCGATACCGGCCAGCTCCAGCGCTTCACTGACCATCTCCTCCACCTGGGCCAGCGTGCGATTGGGCTCGCTCTTTTTCACGAAGGAGCGGATGCGCTGAATGATCTGCCCGGCGCGCTGGGCCTGGTGAGCGGTTTTTTCCAGTGCAAACTTCATCTGGTCCGGCGTGAGCGTGCCGTTTTCCAGCCGTGTCAGCATGCCCGAGCTGTAGTTGCTGATGGCGGTCAGCGGCTGGTTCAGCTCGTGCGCCACGCTGGATGCCATCTCGCCCATGGTGATGAGCCGGCTGGCGGTCTGGGCTTTTTCAGCCTGGGCTGCCGCCTGCTCTTCGGCCAGACGGCGCTGCGTGATGTCGGTGGCGATCACCATCTGGGCCAGTCGGCCGTCCACCCAGCTGAGGTAGCGCGACCGGACTTCCAGCCATTTGCCCAGGCTGGGCACGAAGATCTCTGCGTTCTCGCTGCGCGACTCGGTGATGGATCCGGTGGGAAGGCCCATCAGGCCGTCTTCGTTCTCGGCTTCCGGCTGGTGGCGAACCGGCAGCTTGCCGGCCTGGGCCACCAGCTGCAGGTGTCCTTCGGTGTGGGAGCCGAACCACTGGCGGTACAGCTTGTTGGCAAACAGCAGCTCGGCACTGCCAAGCGGCGCCACGGACACTGAAGCGTCGAGCGCCTCCAGCACGATGGTGAAGCGTTCGTACGAGGCCGACAGCTGTTCCCGAATCCGGTTGGGTTCGGTGATGTCCGTCATGGACGACATCCAGCCCGTGTGCTGGCCATGGGCATCGATCAGCGGAGATACATACAGGCGCGCATCGAACAGGCTGCCGTTCTTGCGTTTCACGCGCACCTGGAAACCGCCGACGATGGTCTTGCCCGACAGCTCCTCGCGCAGCTGCGAATGCAGATTGTCGTAGTCGTTATCGGGCCAGTAGGAGTAGGGGGGGACCTGGCCGACCAGATCCTTCTCGCTCCAGCCCGTCATCTGGCAGAAAGCGGCGTTCACGTAGGTGATACGGCCCTGCAGATCCAGGGCGCGCATGCCGGTGAGCACGGAATTTTCCATGGCGCGGCGGAAGTTGGTCTCCGCCACAAGCGCTTCCTGGGCCCGCTGGCGGCGGCGCGTGTGGCGCCACGTGGCCAGCAGCAGCCAGGCCGTCATGGCCGACAAGGTGCCTACCAGCCAGAACAGGCCGCTGCCGACAACGCCCAGCGATGTCTGGTAGGCCTGGGCGCGCATCATCAGAGCCGTTCCCACAGGGGAGACCGGCACCTCATATTCGTTGGCAATGGCGCGCCAGTGCAGCAGCTCGGTGGGTGTCTTGCGCGGCGCCAGCGGTGTGCCTGCCAGCACGTGGTTGTCGGCGTCGCGCATGGTGATGGCGTAACGCGCCATCACTTCCGTGGGCGTGCCGTAGCGCAGCAGGCTGTCCACCGAGAACTCGGCCAGCAGCTCGCCCTGGTAGCGGCTGTTGGCGCTGATGGGAACATGCAGCTGCAGCAGTGGGGGCAGCTCGTTCGGCTGGGCTTTTTCCTGTACATAAATGGGCTGCAGCATCTCGCGGGCCTGCTCATAGGCTTGCAGGGTTTCCCCTTGGTGCAGGCCTTCGCCGATGGCACGCAGCTGATCCGTGGCCACGGTCGGGGCAGACTGGCTGTAGATAACCTGGCGCTTGTCGTTGATCCAGGTGATGGATTGCAGCTCGGGGTACTGGCTGATCAGCGCTTCTGTGCGGCCGTCGAAGTCGGCCTTGCGCATTTCTCGGGTGCCGATGTCGCGGGCCATGCGCATCAACTGCTCCTGGCGCTCAAGCAGTCGCAGGCGCACGCGCTGCTGGGCATATTCCACGTCGCGGCGCAGCGCTTCCTGCTCGCGGTCCACTTCCTCCGTGCGCAAATACCAGAAGGACGCAATGATTGCAGCCATGAACATCAGCACGGAGGCCAGCGGCGCGAGAGCAGCGTAGCGATCCTGCCGCGTCGGCGACAGGCTGCGCCACCAACTGCGCCACCAGCGTACAGGGGGGGCAACGGATTGTGCGCTTTCTGCGTCCTCTTTTTCTCGTTCGTGATTGCTTGTTTGCATGGCTCCAGTGTAGGGGAGAGACCGAGTGGAATCTGCGACTATTTCTGTCGCGTAAAAGACAATCTATACCGTCTTCCCTGTATGTGCATTTGCAACATTTTTTTATATAGTGAAATCACAAAGCACAATTTGAAATCTAAAAAAAATGTGCGAAACTCGCCAGCGATCGACACAGTGAATCGGTTTAATCCGGGGAGCACCCGAAGGTGCTGTGCCACGCGTCTTGCGGTGTGGCGCTTGCCGCACCCGTGTGATGCCGCACTCACTGCTTCGTGATAAAGCTACCCCCTCTCGAAGGAGACACTCCCAATGACAGCTCAGACTGATCCCAAAGGCGCTGGCTTTCCCGCCGGCCTGGACCAACAAGAATCGCGCGAGTGGATGGATGCCCTCTCTGCGGTGATCGACCGCGAAGGCGCGGACTATGCTCACAAGCTGATCGAGGATTTGCTTGAACACGCTCGCCAGAACAGCGTGGACATGCCGTTCTCTGCCAATACCGGCTACGTGAACACCATCGAGGCCGATCAGGAAGAAAAGTGCCCCGGCAACCTCGAGATCGAAGGTCGCCTGCGCGCCTACATGCGCTGGAACGCCATGGCCATGGTGGTCAAGGCCAACCGCATTCATCCCCCCGAAGGTGGTGACCTGGGGGGGCACATCGGCTCCTTCGCCTCGCTGGCCAACATGTTTGCGGCCGGCTTCAACCATTTCTGGCACGCCGAGAACGAAAACCACGGCGGCGACTGCCTGTACATCCAGGGGCACGTGTCGCCCGGCATCTACGCCCGCGCCTACCTGGAAGGCCGTATCTCCGAAGAGCAGCTGCTGAACTTCCGCCAGGAAGTGGACGGCAAGGGGCTGTCGAGCTACCCCCACCCCAAGCTGATGCCCGACTTCTGGCAGTTCCCCACGGTGTCCATGGGCCTGGGCCCGCTGATGGCGATCTACCAGGCGCGTTTCCTGAAGTATCTGCACGCACGCGGCATTGCCAACACCGAAAACCGCAAGGTCTGGGTGTTCTGTGGCGACGGTGAAATGGACGAAGTGGAGTCCCTGGGCGCCATCGGTCTGGCCTCGCGCGAGAACCTGGACAACCTGATCTTCGTGATCAACTGCAACCTGCAGCGTCTGGACGGCCCCGTGCGCGGCAACGGCAAGATCATCCAGGAGCTGGAAGGCGAATTCCGCGGTGCCGGCTGGAACGTGATCAAGCTGCTGTGGGGCAAGGGCTGGGACGAGTTGCTGGCCAAGGACAAGGACGGCGTGCTCAAGAAGATCATGATGGAGTGCAACGACGGCGACTATCAGGCCTTCAAGGCCAACGACGGTGCCTACGTTCGCAAGCATTTCTTCGGACGCGATCCTCGCGCCCTGAAGATGGTCGAGCACATGTCCGATGACGAGATCTGGAATCTGCGCCGCGGCGGCCACGATTCGCAGAAGGTCTACGCTGCATTTGCCGCTGCCAACAGCCACAAGGGCCAACCCACCGTGCTGCTGGTCAAGACCGTCAAGGGCTTCGGCATGGGCAAGGTCGGTGAAGGCAAGAACAACGTTCACCAGACCAAGAAGCTGAGCGACGAGGACATCAAGGCCTTCCGTGATCGCTTCAACATCCCGATCCCCGACAGCCAGATTGCGGACATCCCCTTCTACAAGCCGGCCGACGATACGCCGGAAATGAAGTATCTGCACGAGCGTCGCAAGGCGCTGGGTGGCTACCTGCCACACCGTCGCCAGCAGGCGGACGAGCATTTCACCGCTCCTGCGCTGGATACCTTCAAGGCCATCCTGGAGCCCACACCCGAAGGCCGTGAGATCTCCACGACCCAGGCCTATGTGCGTTTCCTGACGCAGCTGCTGCGCGACAAGAACATCGGCCCCCGCGTGGTGCCTATCCTGGTGGATGAAGCCCGTACCTTCGGCATGGAAGGCCTGTTCCGCCAGGTCGGTATCTACAATCCCCACGGTCAGCAATACACACCGGTCGACAAGGACCAGGTGATGTACTACCGCGAGGACAAGGCCGGCCAGATCCTGCAGGAAGGCATCAACGAAGCCGGCGGCATGTCCAGCTGGATCGCTGCGGCCACCAGCTACAGCCACAGCAACCGGGTCATGATCCCGTTCTATGTGTACTACTCGATGTTCGGCTTCCAGCGCATCGGCGACCTGGCATGGGCGGCGGGCGACCTGCAAGCACGCGGCTTCCTGCTGGGCGGCACGTCGGGCCGTACCACGCTGAATGGGGAAGGCCTGCAGCACGAAGACGGTCACAGCCACATCCTGGCCAACACCATCCCCAACTGCGTGTCGTACGACCCCACGTTCGCTCACGAAGTGGCCGTGATCATGCAGGACGGTCTGCGCCGCATGGTGCAGAACCAGGAAAACATCTTCTACTACATCACGCTGCTGAACGAGAACTACCCCATGCCTGGCCTGCAAGCCGGTACGGAAGAGCAGATCCTCAAGGGCATGTACATGGTCAAGCCAGGCCAGAAGGTGCCCGAGAGCGGCCTGCGCGTTCAACTGCTGGGCTCCGGCACCATCCTGCGCGAGTCCTTCTTCGCCCAGGAACTGCTGGAAAAGGACTGGGGCGTTGCGGCCGACGTCTGGAGCTGCCCGTCGTTCAACGAACTGACGCGCGAAGGTCAGGAAGTGGATCGCTTCAATATGCTGCACCCGCTGGAAGCTGCCAAGGTTCCCTTCGTGTCCCAGCAACTGGCTGCCCATCCCGGCCCCGTGGTTGCTTCGACGGACTACATGAAGGCCTACGCCGAGCAGATCCGTCCCTACATGCCCAAGGGCCGTACCTACAAGGTGCTCGGTACCGACGGTTTCGGCCGTTCGGACTTCCGCGCCAAGCTGCGCGAGCACTTCGAAGTCAACCGTCACTACATCGTGGTGGCTGCACTGCGCGGTCTGGCCGACGAAGGCAAGATCAACGCCACCACGGTGGCCGAAGCGATCAAGAAGTACGGCATCAACGTCGACAAGATCAACCCGCTGCACGCCTAAGAAGGGGAGACAGACAACATGGCATTGACAGAAATCAAGGTCCCCGATATCGGCGACTTCTCCGAAGTCGGCGTGATCGAAGTGCTGGTCAAGGTGGGTGACACCATCAAGGTCGAGCAGTCCCTGATTACCGTGGAGTCCGACAAGGCCTCCATGGAAATCCCCTCCAGCCAGGCTGGCGTGGTCAAGGAAATCAAGGTTGCCCTGGGCGACAAGGTCAAGGAAGGCTCCGTGGTCGTGATGCTGGAAACCGCTGATGCGGCTTCCGCGCCTGCCGCCGCAGCGCCTGCCCCTGTGGCTGCTGCACCCGTGGCCACCGCTCCTGCACCCGTGGCTGCCGCTCCTGTGGCCGCCGCTGCTGCAGCAGCTTCCACCGTGGACTTGAAGATCCCCGATATCGGCGACTTCAAGGACGTGGCCGTGATCGAGATGCTCGTCAAGGTGGGTGATACCGTGACCGCCGAGCAATCGCTGTTCACCGTGGAGTCCGACAAGGCCTCGATGGAAATCCCTTCGCCTTCGGCCGGCACCATCACGGCGCTGACCATCAAGCTGGGTGACACCGTCAACGTGGGCGACGTCGTCGGTCAGATGACGGTGCAGGGCGCAGCCGCTGCCCCCGTGCAGGCTTCCGCTCCCGTCGCTGCCCCCGTGCAGGCTTCCGCTCCCGTCGCTGCACCGGTTGCCGCTCCTGTGGCGGCAGCACCTGCACCCGTGGTTGCAGCTTCCGTGGCCGCTGCTGCTCCTGTGGCGGCACCTGCGGCCCACAACCCCACCGTGGCTCCCTCGGGTCAGCTGCCCCATGCCTCGCCTTCGGTGCGCAAGTTCGCTCGCGAACTGGGCGTGCCTCTGGCAGAAGTCAAGGGTTCGGGCAACAAGGGCCGCATCACGGCGGAAGACATCCAGTCCTTCACCAAGTCGGTGATGGCTGGCGCCGTGCAGACCCTGGCCCAGCAGGCTGTGGCTCCCAAGTCGTCCGGCGGCAACGTCGGCGGTCTGGAAGTGCTGGCCTGGCCCAAGGTCGACTTCGCCAAGTTTGGCGCAGTCGAGCGCAAGGAACTGTCGCGCATCAAGAAGATCTCGGGTGCCAATCTGCACCGCAACTGGGTGGTCATCCCTCACGTCACCAACAATGACGAGGCCGACATCACCGAGCTGGAAGCCTTCCGTGTGCAGACCAATGCCGAAAGCGCCAAGGCCAAGAGCGATGTCAAGGTGACGATGCTGGCTTTCGTGATCAAGGCCGTGGTCGCTGCGCTGAAGAAGTTCCCCGAGTTCAATGCCTCTCTGGACGGCGACACCCTGGTCTACAAGCAGTACTTCAACATCGGTTTTGCCGCCGACACGCCGAACGGCCTGGTCGTTCCCGTGCTCAAGGACGCCGACAAGAAGGGCATCCTGCAGATCAGCCAGGAAATGGGCGAGCTGGCCAAGAAGGCCCGCGACGGCAAGCTGGGCGCTGCGGACATGCAAGGCGGCTGCTTCTCGATCTCGTCTCTGGGCGGCATCGGCGGCACCAACTTCACGCCCATCATCAATGCGCCTGAAGTCGCCATTCTGGGTCTGTCCAAGGGCGCGATGAAGCCCGTATGGGACGGCAAGCAGTTCGTGCCACGTCTGATGCTGCCTCTGTCGCTGTCGTACGACCACCGCGTCATCGACGGCGCGGCTGCCGCACGTTTCAACGCCTATCTGGGCGCCGTGCTGGCCGACTACCGCCGCATCCTGCTCTAAGCAGCTGACAGGCAGGCTGATTTTTAGTGAAATCGGCCTGTAGCGCTTATCTGAACTGCGCAAGCTGCTATCTTTTTAGATGCCTTGCGCGTCACCTTGCCAGCCCATGAGTGAGATGAAGAACCTGAGACAGCATCCCATCGAGCATCTGCGTGGCGTGGTCCCCGGCATCCGGCCTTTTCCGGATGCGGCGGACGTCTTTGCCGAGCCGGTCGAGAAGTACGCGCGGCATTTCCTGCCGCTCGTCACCATCGACCTGGCGCTACTCGACGATGCCTGGAGCGGGCCGATTCATCTCGTTGCCCCTTGCGAGCCCTATGAAGGGCAAGTCGGGGAGTGGGGGGGCGAGGAGTTTGGCAATGCGCTGCTCAAGCCTGACTGGCTGGCTTTCAAGCTCGACGATCAAGGCAAGTACGAGCTGCTGGGCGATTGGCGCTACTTCATGCTGGAGCAGGATCGTGCCGACTGGGCCGAAAAATCGCTCGACTGGCGCGAGGTGCGTACCCAGCATCGTGAACTGGTCAAACTGGGCGTGGAGCCTCCGTTCGAACTGCACCACGAGGTCCAATACTCATGGCGCGATGTGATGGAACTGCATTACGCAACCCAGCACGCGGCCTATGAGCAGGCCAGGCGGGACTTTCTGGCCCATGGCTGGAATGCTGCGAACGAGTGGGATGACCCCGCTGAAGTTGCCAAGCTGCCGCTGTATGAGCCAGGCACCGATTGCTACGAAACCAGTTCCGGGCGCTATCTGCTCGGCGTGCTGGGCGGCCCTTCCTGGGGCGGCAACTGGAGCAATCTGACGAATGAGTTGCTGAGCGACACCGGCACGGACGATGGCATTCACCCCATCCACCCAGAAACCGGTGCGCACTTCGAGTTCATCTGCAGTGCCAATGCCGATGCTTTTGCCGCCAGCGGCACCGAAACCCTGCTGTTCTACGAGCCTGAAAGCCGTACCGTATTGCTGACTTTTGACTGGAGCTAAGGCGTCAGCCGCCAGGCTTCAACCCGGAAATACCGTTTTCAGCTGCCTGAGCGAATCGGGCGGCGCAGAGACAAAAACCAAGATAGGAGCGCATATGAGCCTCATCGATATCAAGGTACCCAATATCGGCGACTTCGCCGAAGTGGGCGTGATCGAACTGCTGGTCAACCCCGGTGACACCGTGGCCGTGGATCAGTCCCTCATCACCGTGGAGAGCGACAAGGCTTCCATGGAGATTCCTTCCAGCCATGCCGGCGTCGTGAAGGAAATCAAGGTCAAGGTCGGTGACAAGGTTGCCGAAGGCTCGCTGGTGCTGACACTGGAAGCCGCAGCCGGCGGCGTCGCCGCACCTGCTCAGGCAGCGGCCCCTGCGCCTGCCGCAGCCGCTCCAGCCCCTGTGGCGGCGGCTCCCGCTCCCGTCGCCAGCAACTTTGCCGGCACCGTGGACATGGACTGTGACGTGGTCGTTCTGGGCGGTGGCCCTGGCGGCTACTCCGCCGCTTTCCGCGCAGCCGACCTGGGCCTCAAGGTCGTGCTCGTCGAGCGCTACGCCACCCTGGGCGGGGTCTGTCTGAACGTGGGATGCATCCCATCCAAGGCGCTGCTGCACGTGGCTGCCGTGATGGACGAGGTCAAGCACCTGGAAGTGGCGGGCGTGAAGTTCGCGGCGCCCGAGGTGAACATCGACCAGCTGCGCGGCCATAAGGAAAAGGTCATCGGCAAGCTGACCGGCGGTCTCGGACAGATGGCCAAGATGCGCAAGGTCACCATCCTGCGCGGCTACGGCAACTTCGTCTCGGCCAACCACATCGAAGTGGAAGAAACCACCGGCACCGGCCAGGAGAAGACCGGCAGCAAGAAAATCGTTCAGTTCAAGAACGCCATCATTGCCGCAGGCTCGCAGGCCGTGCACCTGCCTTTCATGCCCAAGGACCCCCGCGTGGTTGATTCCACCGGAGCCCTGGATCTGAAGGAAGTGCCCAAGCGCATGCTGATTCTGGGCGGTGGCATCATCGGCCTGGAAATGGGCACTGTCTACAGCACCCTGGGCGCGCGCCTGGATGTGGTGGAAATGATGGATGGCCTGATGCAGGGCGCCGACCGCGATCTGGTCAAGGTCTGGCAGAAGATGAATGCGCCACGTTTCGACAACATCATGGTCAACACCAAGACCGTGGGTGCCGAAGCCACGCCCGAAGGCATCAAGGTCACGTTCGCGCCTGCCAAGGACGGCGTCACCGTGCCCGAGCCCCAGACCTACGACCTGGTTCTGCAGGCCGTGGGCCGCACCCCCAACGGCAAGAAGATCAGCGCCGACAAGGCTGGTGTGGCGGTGACCGATCGCGGCTTCATCGAAGTCGACATCCAGATGCGCACCAATGTGCCCAATATCTTCGCGATCGGCGACATCGTGGGTCAGCCCATGCTGGCCCACAAGGCCGTGCACGAAGCGCACGTGGCTGCCGAAGTCATCGCTGGCGAACTGCAGGGCAACAAGGAGCTGGCATCCAGCGCCTTCAACGCCCGCGTGATTCCTTCGGTCGCCTATACCGATCCCGAAGTCGCATGGGTGGGATTGACCGAAGACCAGGCCAAGGCCCAAGGCATCAAGGTCAAGAAGGGCCTCTTCCCCTGGGCCGCCTCGGGCCGCGCCATCGCCAATGGCCGCGACGAAGGCTTTACCAAGCTGCTGTTTGACGATTCCCCTGAAGCCCACGGTCACGGCCGCATCCTGGGCGGCGGCATGGTCGGCACCCATGCTGGCGACATGATCGGCGAAATCGCCCTGGCCATCGAGATGGGCGCTGACACGGTGGACATCGGCAAGACCATTCACCCCCACCCAACCCTTGGGGAGTCCATTGGCATGGCGGCAGAAGTGGCCCATGGCTCCTGCACGGACGTGCCTCCCGCGCGCAAGTAGGCGCCTGGCGTTTGCGCACACAAAGGCAGTCTTCGGGCTGCCTTTTTTTATGGCAGAGAACCGATGGCGCGTTCGGCAAGGTCTTCAGCCGTGGATTCATTGATATCCTTGGCCTGAGTACTTCCGTTTCTCGCCAGAACCGTGACGAAGAGAGCACAGCCATGCCTGACCCAAGTCTCGACCTATCCAAGCCCCAGAATGCCGCCTGCCACTGCGGCGCAGTGCGCTTTACCGTCTTGCTCAGCGACGGCCTGAACACCGTGCGGCGCTGCAACTGTTCGTTTTGCCGAATGCGCGGTGCCGTGGCGGTGTCGGCCGAGCTGAGCGGCATCGAGGTGTTGCAGGGGCATGATGCCTTGACGCTCTACCAGTTCAACACCGGGCAGGCCAAGCACTATTTCTGCAAGCACTGCGGCATCTATACCTTTCATCAGAGACGCTCGTCACCGCATCAGTACGGTGTGAATGTGGCTTGCTTAGCGGGCATGAGCCCGTTTGACTTTGCCGAGGTGGTGGTGAGCGAAGGGCGCTCTCACCCCAGCGACCGTCGCATGGGGGATGCGGCCGGCAAGCCGGTGGCGGCAGGCTGGCTGCGTTATGTGGCGAATCCCTTGGCCGAAGCGCAGCTTGAAGAATGATGTGAGAGCGTCGAATGCTGTGCGGCGAAGTCATCGCCCATGTAGGGGCCTTCCAGGGAGGCGACCACGTCGCAGATCAACAGCAAGGGCCGCCAGCCGATCTTGGGATACAGGGCGCTGTATTTCTCGGTCTCCGCCGCCGAATGGGGCAGTCATTGCTTTTGAAACGCCTGCATGCCCTGCATGCAATACAGCAGAAAGCGATTGGCGGCAGGGGACAGGTGGCGGCCGGTGCGCGTGATGAGCTGCATCTCGGCGTCCTGAAAAGCCGGATTGTGGATGGGAATGGCGCGCAGACGTCCGCTTGCCAGCTCGGCCGTGACGGAGCAGGGCGGCAGCAAGGTCACGCCCTGGCCGCTGGTGACAAAGGCCAGCAGCACGCTGATGAGGTTGCTGGTCAGCGCCGGGCTGAGGTGGATCCTGTCCTTGTGTTCGGCATATTCCACGAGCTGGCGGATGCCGTACACGCCCTGCAGCATGGCGATAGGCCATTGGTTGAGTTCCTGCAGCGAGGTCTGTACAGCGCCGGCCAGCGGGTGCTGCGCGTGCACGATGGCGTGCATGGGCTGGCGCGCTGTACCGCGGGCGGTGACGTGGCTGTCGGCGGGCGGGTAGTAGACCAGGCCGATCTCGGCCGCGTCCTCGCGGATGCGGCGCATGATCTCGGTCGTGCCGTAGATCTCCAGCGAGATGCTGACGCCCGGATACTGCTGGCGAAAATTGCGTATCGGCCCGTCGATCAGCTCCTGCGCAAAGCCTTCACCGCTGACCACGCTGACGCTGCCGCTGTGAAGCCCGCGCAGCGCATCGACCTTGGCCAGCATGTCGTGGCGGTGGGCCGTGTGTTCGCGGTGATAGTCCAGCAGAATCTGGCCGGCTTCGGTGGGCACCACGCCGCTACGGTGGCGCTCCAGCAGGGCCACGCCCAGTTCCTCTTCGAGCAGGCTGATCTGGCGGCTGACGGCCGAGGGCACGATGCCCAGTTTTTCGGCTGCGGCACGGACTGAGCCGCAGTAAACGGCTTCAAACAGATAGCGGGCGCGGGAGTCTTGAAAGGCGGGCATGCGGCGATTGTCGTCGCCAAATTGCATCTGTATTCATACGTATGTTCACTTTTTTAGAACAGAAAAAGAATGCGTATGCAATATATGCATTGTTATATTCAGCGCCCGCATGGGTGAGCGCCAGCCTGGGCTGGCCCTGCCCATTTTCAGGGTTCAAAGCTATTTCAGCGCGTCGGCAGCGGCCGTCGTGCGCGAGGAATGTGGATGCGTACAGAGGTGCAGCCGGCCAAGGCCGCGTTGAATGTGGGCAGCGTGGTGCAGGTATTTGCGCTGGCGCTGGTGATTGCAGCATTGTCCGAGTGGCTGGGGCCGCTGCCCATTTCGCTGGGCATCGGCAAGGTGGTGCTGCTGCCCATGATCTGGGCGCTGCTCATCGGCCTGGTACTGGGCCTGTCGCGCAAGCGCCTGCCGGGGCCGCTGCAGCTGGGCTTGCACAGCCAGAATCTGGCCGCAGCCGTGCTGTCCTGCGCCTTGTTCCTGTTCATTGCCAAGCTGGGACTGCTGGTGGGAGGCTCGCTGCCCAAGCTGGCCGAGGTCGGCTGGGGTCTGGTGCTGCAGGAGCTGGGCAATCTGGTCGGTTGCGTGGCCTTGGGCATGCCGGTGGCCCTGTTGCTGGGCATCAAGCGCGAGGCGATTGGCGCAACCTTCTCGATCGGCCGCGAACCGGGCCTGGCCATCATCGGCGAGCGCTTCGGC
The DNA here is from genome assembly GCF_009360615.1 of Comamonas sp. Classification (GTDB taxonomy): domain Bacteria; phylum Pseudomonadota; class Gammaproteobacteria; order Burkholderiales; family Burkholderiaceae_C; genus Comamonas. The sequence goes on along the minus strand of NZ_SPEY01000028.1, from coordinate 85,599 downwards.
ATGGATTCTCCCGAAGGCCGTGGCGTGCTGGCCGAGTACATCACCGGTACGCTGATCGGCGCCATCTTCATCTCGCTGCTGGCCGGTTTTGTCTCAAGCCTCAATATCTTTCACCCGCTGGCACTGGGCATGGGGGCCGGTGTGGGCTCGGGCAGCATGACGGCTGCTGCCGTTGGCGCGATTGCCGCCCAGCATCCCGAGATGAGCGACCAGATTGCCACCTTTGCCGCTGCCGCCAATCTGATCGCGACAACGGTGGGAACCTATCTGACCCTGTTCATCTCGCTGCCCCTGGCCTTGCATGCCTATCGATGGCTGGAGCCGATTCTGGGTCGCCAGCGCAGGCAGGCCGTGGTGGAGCAGGCCGTAGATCTGTCAGCCGCCAAGGATGAGGAACAGGCACAGGTGCCGACGCTGGGCCTGGGCATGCGCTTGGCTTGCTGGGTTCTGGTCGGTGCCATGGTGCTGATCGGCAACCGCATCGGCCATGGCGTTCCCGTGATGGACGCGCTGCCGGGCGTGCTGCTGATCATTGCCGCCGTGCTGGTCGGCGATCTCATCTATGTCGGCACGCGTCGCGTGCTGCCCGCCGTGTGCTGGATTTCGTTCATCGCCATGGCCATGACGTTCCCGCTGACGCCGTATGCCGCCGAAGTGGCGGCTTTGACCGGCAAGGTCAACTTCCTCGCCATGATCACGCCCATGCTGACGTTCGCGGGCTTGTCGCTGGCCAAGGACATTCCGGCCTTCCGCCGGCTGGGCTGGCGCATCGTGGTGGTTTCGCTGCTGGCCAATGCCGGGGTATTCCTGGCCGCGACGCTGATCGCCCAGACCTTTGTGCACACGCTGTAGAACCGGAGCCAGACCATGATGAACACCATCAAGTGGCCCGGCCAGCAGGAACTGCAGGCCTGGCGTCACGACTTTCATCGGCATCCCGAAACGGCATTTCAGGAGCACCGTACCAGTGCGCGCGTGGCCGAGCTGCTGAAGGGCTTCGGCCTCGAAGTGCACACCGGCCTGGCTGGCACCGGAGTGGTTGCAGTGCTCAGGGGCAGTCTCGGACCCGGTCCCTCGATCGGTTTGCGCGCCGATATGGATGCGCTGCATGTGACCGAGCTCAACCGGTGCGAGCATGCATCGACCTACGCAGGCCGCATGCATGCCTGTGGTCATGACGGGCATACCAGCATGTTGCTGGGCGCGGCCCAGGCCCTGGCCTCGGCGCCCGATTTCGCCGGGACCGTGCATTTCATCTTCCAGCCCGCCGAGGAAAACGAGGGTGGCGCGCGCGCCATGATCGAGGAGGGGCTGTTCCAGCGTTTCCCCATGGACGCGGTCTACAGCATGCACAACTGGCCCGGCCTGCCCGTGGGGACGGCTGCCGTGCATTCCACAGCCGTGATGGCGGCCTTTGACATCTTCGATCTGACGCTGACCGGCAAGGGATGCCATGCCGCCATGCCGCATCTGGGCAAGGATGCGCTGCTGGCGGCTTGCCAGCTCGTGACGCAGCTGCCCGCGCTGGTTGCGCGCGAGCAGGAGGTGCACAAGCCGGCCGTGCTGAGCGTGACCAGCTTCAACGCCGGCGACACCTATAACGTGATGCCTGAAGTCATCAAGCTGCGTGGCACCGTGCGCTGCTTCGACATGCCTCAGCGCGCGCGCATCGAACAGCGCTTTCGCGATGCGATTGCCGCGACCTGTGCGTTGCACGGCCTGGAGGCCCAGCTCGACTACCGCGTCAGCTACCCTGCGACCGTCAACAACCCCCGGCATGCCGAAGTCTGCGCCGAGGTGCTGACCCGCGTGCTGGGCGAAGGCAAGGTCCGCAGGGACATGGTGCCCAGCATGGCTTCGGAAGATTTTGCCTTCATGGCACAGGAATGCCCGGGCGTCTATATCTGGCTCGGCAATGGCGAGGACAGTGCTTCCCTGCACAACCCCAAGTACGACTTCAACGACGCCAGTCTGCCGCTGGGCATGCGTTACTGGGTGGAACTGGTGGGGGCGTTGCTGAAGGATGGCAGGCTGCCCGTCTGACCGAGGCGCTTTGCCGCATGGACCGATGCCGGACCCACCCCGAGTGGACTCCGGCATTTTTCATGCCCTGACGGTTTGCAAAACCTCCACAAGCAATGCATTCGGTCACAGAAATGTCGGAAGGCTGACACCCTGTAACGCGATTCGTGCCGACGCCTCTATGATGTTTGTAGCGTTCCTGGACAGCGCCCATGTGGCTTCGGGCTGTCTCGGGATCGTGCGTGGCGGCCGCCGTGATCCTCCGGATGCAGGACGGGCCGGCCAAACAGCAGGTGTTGCATCCGGCGCATGTCCGGGCTTACACGCGGCGCTGTCCGCATTTCTCGCAACGCTGCCTGCACCAATCCTGGTGCTGTGACTTTGTCGCACTGTCCGGGTCTTGATACAGGAGGGCGCTTTATGCCGTTCGGCAATTTCGAGGCGGGCATCTGGACCGCCGCTTTTCCGCCGCTGCTGAGCTGGTGCGTGCTGGTGGCAGCCGCCGCCTTGCTTGGCCATCTGGTTCGCCGTTTCACCGGCTACCCGCGCATGCTGGGCTATACCCTGGTTGGCCTGGTGGCTGGAGGGGTAGGCTTTGGTGATCTGCCCTGGCCGTTGCAGGGGAGTACGGCGGTGTTGCTGGAGGTGGCTGTCGGCGCAAGCCTGCTGCTGGCGGCCTCCCAGGTTTCCTTGCCCTGGCTGTTGCGCCAGCCTTTGCTGCTGCTGCAGAGTCTGGGCGAGTCGCTGGTCACGCTGGCCGTGGTGGCGGCGACCTTGCTGGCGTTGGGCTGGGGCTGGGCCGTGGCGCTGGCCGTCGGCGTGATCTCCGTCGCTGCATCGCCGGCAGTGCTGCTGCGCATTGCCGATGATCTGCGGGCCAGCGGAGCTGTGACCGACCGCAGCTTGCTGCTGGCGACCCTCAGCAGTCTGCTGGCGCTGCTCGGGGCTCTGGTGCTGACAGTGGTGTTCGTGCCCGTCGCTGCAGCGGCGGGCGGCGGACTGCAGTTTTCGTCTGCGGGGCTGGGGCGTTTGCTGCTCAGCTTGCTGCTGACCCTGGCCTGGGCCTCGCTGGCCACTCTGGCCTTCTGGCCGGTCCTGCGCTGGCAGTCATCGCGCAGCGACACCACGGCCTTGTACCTGCTGGCGGCCATGGCTGCGGTTTGTCTCCTGGCCGAGCAATGGGGCGGCTCTGCCGCACTCGGCTTCATGGTCGCGGGGCTGATGCTGCGCAACCTGAGTCCCATGCCGCTGATCTGGCCGCAGGCCTTTCAGGCGGCCAATGCCATGCTCAATCTGCTGATGTTCGTGCTGGTGGCCAGCATGGCCTCTCAGGTGAATCTGTCTGTGGCGATGGTTTCTGTGGTGGCCGCCGCTGTCCTGGCGAGAATGCTGGGCAAGTTTGGCTCCATCTTGCTGTTGGGCCTGGGGACCGGGCTCGGCTGGCGCAGGCAATGGCCCGTAGCCTGCGGACAGCTGGCACTGTCGGGGCTCGCGCTGCTGATGGTGTCCGGTATTGCAATGCAGTGGACGGCTTTCAACGCCAGCGTGGCCCAGCAGGTGGCTGCCATTGCACTGCCCATGATTGTCCTGTGCGAGGTACTGGGTGTGCTGCTGGCCGCAACCGCCCTTTGGCGCAGCGGTGACGCCCATCGCGGCGTGGGTCGTGCGGCCTTGCAAAGAGGAGGAAAGCGCCATGACGCATGAAACCGAACAAGCCCAGCCAGCAGGTGCTGATGCCATCGGCCCGGGGGAATTCGCGCCCTCCCAGGCCTTGACCCTGGGTGTGGAGCTGGAGTTGCAGCTGCTCAACACCCATCACTACGACATGACGCCGTATGCGCCCGATATGCTGGCCCTGCTCAAGAACGCCAGGGTGCCGGGATCCATCGTGCCCGAGGTGACGTCCAGCATGATAGAGATCTCGACGGGCATCTGTCAGGATGCGCAGGACGCCTATGAGCAACTGGCCGTTACGCGCGATGCCTTGGTCAAGGCGGCCGACCGGCTCAATATCGCTCTGGCCGGCGGCGGCACGCATCCGTTTCAGCAGTGGCACCAGCAGCGCATTTACGACAAGCCGCGCTTCAGGGAGCTGACGGCGCTGTACGGCTATCTGACCAAGCAGTTCACGATCTTCGGCCAGCATGTGCATGTGGGCTGTCCCAGTGCCGACGATGCGCTGATGATGCTGCACCGGCTTTCGCGCTATATCCCGCACTTCATCGCGCTTTCGGCATCCAGCCCATTCGTGCAGGGCCAGGACACGGCATTCGACTCCGCGCGTCTGAACTCGGTGTTTGCCTTTCCGCTGTCGGGCCGTGCGCCATTTGCCCTGCATTGGGAGGATTTCGAGCGCTACTTTGCCAAGATGGCGGCGACGGGCGTCATCCACAGCATGAAGGATTTTTACTGGGATATCCGTCCCAAGCCCGAGTTCGGCACCGTGGAGGTTCGGGTCTTCGACACGCCTTTGTCCATCGATCGTGCGGCACAACTGGCGGCCTATGTGCAGGCGCTGGGTGCCTGGTTCCTCAGCGAACAGCCTTTCGAACCCTGCGAGGACGACTATCTGGTCTATACCTATAACCGCTTTCAGGCTTGCCGCTTCGGTCTGGACGGCACGTACGTGGACCCGGCCAGCAGCGAGCAACTCTCGCTGCGTGAGCACATAGAGCAGACTCTGAATCGCATCACCAGTCATGCGCCGGCATCCGGCAAGAGCGCGCTGAAGGAGCTGGCACTGGTACTGCAGCGCGGCAACGATGCGAGCTGGCTGCGCGAGAGCTACGCCAGGGGGCAGCAATTGCCCGAGGTGGTGAGACAGGCTTCGCTCAGATTTTCCGGTCGCCTCTGAGCCGCTTCTGAGCCGTTTTGACATCATCGGCCCGATACAGTCGTCTACAGATGGAGATGTTTACGAGTGCGGATCGATGGGGCGCACAAGGCAGTTGCCGGTTCTGCTTTGCCGACTCTCAGGTGCCGCAGCGTGCAGCAATGGCCTGAGCCATTTCGCATCTGTCTGCGCCCTATATGAGCAATTCCACGGTTGCCAGCGTTACCCTGAGCATGCTTTGCGTGCATCTGCTTTGCTTTACGTGCTGTTTCTTCTGATCCGTCGCGGACTGACCGGCAGGAAGATGGGCATGGAGATTTGGCCCAGGGCAACCTGCTGCTCGGCTGCGCCTGCGTACTGCAGCTGCTCGGTGCTGAGACATCTTGCCGACGAACTCGGCAGCATGGCCGCCCAGGATCCGCTCGCCAAGCTGCTCAATCGGCGAGGTCTGCTGATCGGCCTGGAGGCGCATTTCGCGGCTGCAAAAGCCGCGCCCGTCCACCTGTTGATCGTGGACATTGACCGCTGCAAACGCATCAACGACAGCGACGTGCAACAGCTTGGCGACATCGTCCTGTGCCACGTGTCCCATGTGATCGTGCAATGCACGCGCAAGGGTGATACGTCGTCTGGGAGGGGAGGAGTCCGTGATTCTCTGTCCGGGACTGCAGGGGGATGAAGCCCTGAAGCAGGCCGAGAGAATACGCGTTGCGATCCGTGAGATCGCCATACCGGGCGTCAGCCTGCATGGCACGATTACTTGCACGGCGACGATTGGCGTTTCCAGTCCCTTCATCGTCTCTAACGCATTTGATATTGCGCTGCTGCAGGCCAATGCAGCGCTTTATCGAGGCAAGCGCGCAGGGTGCAATCGCGTCCAGCGCATGGGTCTCGAAGAACTCTGGCCGAAGACGACCCAGGGCCCGGCAGGTGGATCAAGCCCTTCCATCAGGGAAAGGGCCTGGGGCGCAATCAGGCTTCAATCACTGTCACGTCATAGCCCTTGCCGCTGGCAATCACCTCCAGCAGTCGATCGATATTCGGATGGGCACCCGGGCGAGCCTTGGCATCTTCGGTGTGTTCGGCAAACAGCTGCAGGCCTTCTTCGGCAGCCGCAACATTGATGCTGCCGTATTTGGCAAACAGCGCGTGGTAGACCTTGACCGAGCCTGCCTTGCCGGGTGCATTGGGAACCGTGGCGGAGAGATTGCCGTCGGGGTCGATCAGTTGCAGTTCGGAGATATGGTCGATGGAGGGAAGTTGCTTGAGGTTGTCGGCAAAGGCCATGGTGTGCTCGCGAAGGTCGCTGTGATGGAAGCTGCTATTGTGGGGGCAGCTGGAAGGCTGGTTCAGCTTCGGGCGCTGTTTTGCGCCAGTTCGCTCAGTGACTGCTGCATCTGCGCAAGCGTTGGTGCATATTCGGGCAGTTCTGCAATCTCATCCATTTCTCGCTGCATCTGCTGCTGAACCTGTGCTGCCAGCGCCTTCCACTGGGAGGCCCCCATCAGGGCCTGGGCCGCCTGCAGCAAGTCGGCTTGCGTCTCATGAGACAGCGCGAGCTTGCGCACCACATTGAGCGCAAATGGAGGGCACAGCAGAATTTGAAGTGCCGTCGAGCGCGCGAAAGCCTCGCTGCTGTGCCCTTGCCTGCCATGGCGCAGGGTCAGCCAGCTCAGCCAGGCCGTGCTCCAATAGATCAGCGCGAGCGCAATCAGTTGCAGCCGCTCGGAATGCAGCACCAGCAGCGCGGCGGGAAGTCCGAGAAACAGCAGCGCAGCCAGCAGATACAAGGGCAGCGCGAAGGCCTTGAAGCTGCGGGAATGTCTCTCCAGTGCCGTGGACAATGCCGCTTCGCCGGGCAGCCGAATCTGCGTGGTGCTCCAGTGCAGCCGGTAGGCGGGCTGGTGAAGCGCAAAAATCGGCAGCCACAGCAGACGGTTCCGACGCAGCTCGAAACCCTGGCTGGCCAGCTGAGCCCGCCATCCCGAGCGAAGCGGGCTCAGCAAGCCTTCTTCAGGCTTGAGCAGCAGGGCCGCGTCGTAGAGATAGAACAGGACGATGGCGAGAACCACCTGCAACTGCGTGGAGATCGTGAAATACAAGACGGCTTTCCGGACAGGACAAACCCCGCGATCTTAGCGATTCGCGGGGCGGGTTGGACACGGAGGTCGTGGGTCGGCGATGGGCCTATTCAGCGGCCTTCTTGCGGCCGAACAATTTGCCGATGCCTGCGAAGAGGGCGACGGCTGCCGCAGCGACGAATTTCCAGCCTGCGGCCAGGAAGCCGGCAATCGCGCCCCACAGGCCTTTCTTGGTGGCCACTGCGGCAGCGCCGCCGAGCACCAGCGCGCCCAGGCCGATGGCAGCGACCTTGTCGCCGTTCTTGAACTCGGCATAGGTCTGTCCGCTGTGGTAGTCGAATCCCGCGAGCACTTTCTTGAACTCATCGGTGTTCTGGGCCAGTGTGGCGGTGTCGGAGACCAGGGTGGCCGTCATCACGCCGCTGCGGCCCAGAATGCGCGACGTGTAGTTGACGTTCTTTTCGCCCGATTCGCCACGCAGGCGAAGACCCCATTCCAGCCGCTTGGTGGCGGTGTCGTAATGTGGGGGAACCTGCCAGCCGTCGGTGTACAGAGCTTCCAGGCCCAGCTTCTTGCGCTGCTCGTTGCCGGCCTTGTCGCCTGCCTGCATGGATTTGAGCAACCCGTCGGCATCGATCTTTTCGTCGTCCTTCACGTAGCCGGTGTCGTCATAGGAAAACACGGCAAACCAGTCCAGCGATTTGGGGGCGATCAGAAAGTGATCGCTGCTGGGTGGGTTGCCAAAGGCCTGCAACAGCTTGGAGGTGTCGGCCTGACCGAGAAAGGCATAGCCCGACGGAATCCTGATGCTGGCCTTGTCTGCGATTTCTCCCTTGCCACTTTCCTGCCAGTGCAAGGCCTTGATTTCAGGGGGCAACTCCTGGGGGGTCTCTGTCTTGGCCCATACGCCAAGAGACAGTGACAGGCCGATAACGGTGGCCGCGATGGACTTGAGCATGCAATGAACTCCCGAGTTATGAATATATTGAGGAAAGCGACTGGAAACAACGAACGTGATGCCACAGACGCGTTCGGATCATCGGTCGTTGATTCTCAGGTGAAGCATAACGCGGCTCAAACTGAGATGACAAAACAAGCAGGATTGATAGCGCCTTGCATCGGTAATATGGTGCAGTCGGCAGTTTTTTGAAGAATTTCCTTGGAGATCGCTCGCATGCACCGCCCCGCATCTTTGTTACAGGGACACAACAGTCTTGGCATGGGCAGCTGGCATCTCGGCCAGGGGCGGCGCAGCCTGGAGGAGGAGAAAGCGGCCTTGCTCACCGGACTGCAGCTCGGCCTGACCGTGATTGACACTGCGGAGATGTATGGCGACGGCCTTTCCGAAGAGCTGATTGGGGATGTGCTGCGTGAGTGGTCGCCCCGTCGGTCCCGACCTTTTCTGGTGAGCAAGGTACTGCCCATGCACGCCAGCCGCAAAGGGGTGATGAGCGCGTTCGAAGGCAGCGCCGACAGGCTGGGAGTGGACTGTATCGACCTTTACCTGCTGCACTGGCGTGGCAACACGCCGCTGGCGGAGACGGTCGCCGCGTTCGAAGCGTTGAAGGCGCAAGGCAGGATCCGCCATTGGGGTGTGTCCAACTTCGACATCGACGATATGCAGGAGCTGTGGCAAGTTCCGGGAGGACGCAATTGCGCGGTCAACCAGGTGCTCTACAACGCCTGCAGCCGTGGTATCGAATATGACTTGCTGCCCTGGTGTCTGAAACACGGCGTGACCGTGATGGCCTATTGCCCGCTGGGACATGGAGAGCTGGTCGCGCAAACCCTGCTGGGTGAAATCGGTGATCGCCATGGCGTCAGTGCCAGTGTGGTGGCCCTGGCCTGGGTCCTGCGCAGCGGCAGGGTGCTGGCGATTCCCGAGAGCGGGTCTGCAGACCATGTCCGAGACAATGCCCGCGCACTGCAGCTGCGGCTCGGCGCCGAGGAGCTGGCGCTGATCGATGCTGCCTCGCCCCCGCCGCGCTTCAAGCTGCCTCTGGACGTCCTCTGAGCGAGGAGGGCCTCTGGGCGGTTCGTGGCCGTGTGATGGCGATGGGGTCTGGGAATCGCGCTGACTGTACCCATACTCCGACCGGAGCGCGGACCGTTTCCCGGTCCAGAGGCAGACCCGGCGACCACGTTGCCCGGGCGGTCCTGTGTCTGGCCGTTGCCACTCCAGCGCGGAGCGCGACGATTCCCACGCGTGCGCGGCATTCGCATGACCGGCATGAACAAACAGGCCCGGCGCAGTGAGCGGCAAGACGGCGCGGTCGCTGCAATCGGGCGAAGAGTGCATGCGGCTCCCCTGAACGGAGGTGCCGGACAGGAGAGCGGGCCTGCATGATGGGGCCGCTACTGAGGGTGAAAGCCGCAGGGGCTGCTGCCGCAGTGGGTCGCGCTGGTGAATCGTTCTCGCGTTTTGCCATATGCTAGATAGTTCACATATCACCTCACCAAGACAGAGAGACCACGCAGTGGAGCCAGTGACTAGCCGGGGGCTGAACCCTTCATGGATCATCGTCGCAGCCGGCGTCAGCGCCTCCCTGCATGTGGGCAAGCTGCCGCCCGCCGTGCCCTTGCTGCAGCAACAACTGGACATGTCCCTGGTGCAGGCCGGATTTCTGCTCTCCACCGTTCAGGTGGCGGGGATGCTGCTGGGTCTGGTGGTGGGGCTGGGGGCCGACAGATGGGGTCTGCGTCGCAGCCTCCTGACAGGGTTGATATTGATGGCGCTGTCCAGCGTGTTGGGGGCTGCGGCCACGGGCTATGCCTGGCTGCTGGCGCTGCGTGCGCTGGAAGGTCTGGGATTCTTGCTGGTCGCCATGCCTGCGCCGGGGCTGATCCGACGTGCGGTCCGACCGTCTGAGCTGGGCACACGCATGGGCTGGTGGGGTTCCTATATGCCCATCGGCAGTGCGTTGGGCTTGCTGTTGGGGCCCTGGGTGCTGCAGGCCAGTAGCTGGCAGGTCTGGTGGATTGCGCTGGGATGCACCTCCGCATTGGCCGCCTGTGCGGTTTGGCGCATGGTGCCAGCGGATGAGGCTGCAACTGCTGCCGTGGCAGCGAAGGCCGACGAGGGCTGGCGTCCGCGCCTGTCGCGCACCTTGCGCAGCCCGGGCCCCTGGCTGGTATCGCTGGGTTTCATGGCGTATTCGGGCCAGTGGATGGGGGTCATCGGGTTCTTGCCCACCCTGTATGCGGAAGCCGGCCTCGGTGCCAGGCTCGCAGGCCTGCTGACGGCCGTGGTTGCAGCCTGCAACATGCTGGGCAATGTGGCGGCAGGCAAGCTGTTGCAGCGGGGCTGGACTCCGGCTCGCTGCCTCAAGACCGGCTATGGGCTGATGGCGGCAATGGCGCTGATGGCCTATGTGCAGATCGGTGGCGAGCCTTGGGCCCCGCTGTGGCTGCGCTTCGTGGCCGTGGCTCTGTTCTCGGCAACGGGTGGCCTGATCCCGGCGACGCTGTTCACCACGGCGATGCATCTGGCACCCAGTCCGGCCACAGTGTCCACCACCGTGGGTTTCATGCAGCAATGGTCTTGTGTGGGGCAGTTTGCCGGTCCGCCTCTGGTGGCGGCCGTGGCCATGCGGATGGGGGGGTGGCAATTCACGTGGATGGTGACGGGCTGCCTGTGCGTGCTGGGCTGGCTGCTGTCCCAGGGGGTGGCCCGCTGCTGGCAGGATCGCCAGGCCTGACGGGACTGCCACGATGCCATTCATTTGATAGCATGTGGAGCATGATACAAAAGAGGTGGTGCCCGATTTGACGCATGTGTCTTGCGCTGGCTCAACGGCCGTCATGGTGGCTGTCGCATCATTCGGGGCCTGACCGCAGCGACGCTGCAGCCTTGTGGAGGTTCATGATGCAAAAGCGCCAGTTTCTCGCCACCGCAGCTTCGCTGACGGCATGGTCTTCAACGCCCTGGCTTGCGGGCTGTGCTTCGCCTCGTCCGAAGACTGCGCTCAAGCCCGCCGAGATGATTTTCTATGGCGGGCCCATCCTCACCATGAATGACGCCCAGCCCCAGGTGGAGGCGGTGGCCGTCAGCGCCGGGGTGATTGCCGCCGTCGGCTCGCTGCAGGAGCTGGGGTCCTTGCGCGGTCCTGCAACCCGCATGGTGGACTTGCAGGGGCGCACCCTGATTCCGGGCTTTGTGGACCCGCACAGCCACATCGGCGGCGTGGGGCTGCAGGCCATTTCGGCCAATCTGCTGCCTCCGCCCGATGGTGGCAATGCCTCCATCGCCGACTTGCAGCAGACGCTGCGCGAGTACATCAAGACCTCGCCCGAAGTCAGGCAGCTGGGTATCGTGCTCGGCTTCGGCTATGACGATTCCCAATTGCGTGAGCGCCGTCACCCCACGCGCGACGACCTCGATTCCGTCTCCCGGGATCTGCCGATAGCCGTGATCCATCAGTCCGGACATTTTGGCGCACTCAATTCCACGGCCCTGGACCGTGCCGGCATCGGCCCCGGCACGCCCGATCCCGAGGGCGGCGTGATCCGCCGCCGTGCAGGCAGTCGAGTGCCCAACGGGGTGCTGGAGGAGAATGCCTTTTTTCATACCCTGGGCCGGATCATGCCCAAACTCACGCTGGAGCAGTCCATGGACTGGCTGGAAAAAGCCCAGCAGCTCTACCTGGAGTTTGGATTTACCACCGTGCAGGACGGTCGTTCCGACGCGGGTGCCATTGCCACGGCCATGGCGGCGGCCGAATCTCGCCGGCTGCTCATCGACGTCGTCTCCTACCCGGACATCCTGCAACTGGGTGACGGCGCGCTGGCCAACCAGCTCAAGTTCAGCCGCAGCTATGTCAATCGCTTCCGCATCGGTGGGGTCAAGCTCACGCTCGACGGCTCGCCTCAGGGCAAGACGGCCTGGCTGACCGAGCCCTATCGGGTGCCGCCCGATGGCCAGCAGCCCGGCTATCGTGGCTATGGGGTGCTCAGCGATGCCAGGGCCAACGAGCAGGTGGCCCGGGCCATTCACAATGGCTGGCAGATTCTGGTGCATGGCAACGGCGACGCGGCGATCGACCAGTTCATCGCCGCTGTGCGCGCCAGCGGCCCCGTGGAGCAGGCGCGTGCCGTGCGTCCGGTGCTGATCCATGGTCAGACCTTGCGGCGCGACCAGGTAAGCCAGCTCAAGGAACTGGGTATTTTTCCATCGCTGTTTCCCATGCACACCTTTTACTGGGGCGACTGGCACCAGGATTCGGTGCTCGGCGATCCGCGCGCGCAGAACATCTCCCCGACAGGCTGGGTACTGGGCGAGGGCATGGTGTTCACCTCTCATCACGATGCGCCGGTGGCCCTGCCATCGTCGATGCGCGTGCTCGATGCCACCGTGAATCGCACCACTCGTTCGGGGCGTGTGCTGGGGCCGGAGCATCGTGTCTCGCCATGGATTGCGCTCAAGGCGCAGACCATCTGGTCGGCCTACCAGCATTTCGAGGATGATCGCAAGGGCTCCATCGAGGTCGGCAAGCTGGCTGACCTGGCGGTGCTGTCGGACAACCCGCTGACAGTGCCGCCGCATCGGCTTGCAAGCCTCCAGGTGATGGAAACCATCAAGGAAGGGCGCTCGGTGTACAAGCGCGGGGCGTGAAGCTGGCTTGGTGATGGCGCGGTTGGCGCTTTCCAGGTAAGCGCTTGGGTGAGTTTGCGTGGATTTATGCGTCGCGTGAGCCGATCAGGGCGCGCAAAGCGCGCTCCAGCTGCACGGCATTGTCTTGCACCAGCAGCCATTCGGGCTGCAGGACTGGCTCTGGCGTCGGTGGAGAAGGGCCGTCATCCAGGGTCGCCAGGGGATCGTCGGCCTTGAGGGCCACCACGGTGGGCTGGTTGGCCAGATCCATGCAGGCACGCGTCAGCCAGCGGCAGTAGTCCGCCACCGCGGTGGGGGGCGCGATCCCGGTGTGTACAGTCGCGCGGTTCAGACTCTCGGCCAGCAGCAAGGCCGTGGCGTAGACGCGCACCGCATGGCGGTCATAGCGGCGGGTGACAAAGGCCAGCCGCTCGGCGTTGAGCCGTCCGCGCAGCGACCAGCGGCGCGAGGAATGCGCCTGACCCACGGCGGCACGCAGGGCGGCCAGCGATTCGTGGGCCAGCGACAACTGCCCAAGGGCGGTTTCAGCCGCATCGGCTTTCTGCTGCTGGCAGGCCTTGAGAGTCAGATCCAGTCCATTGGCCAGCTGCTTGAGAAAGATCGACGCGGCCCGTCCCATATCCTTGATGGGATTGGAGGTGAGCAGCACCTGGCTGAAGATCAGGCCGACGGCGGCACCTACCGTAACGTCCAGCAGGCGAGCTCCGCCCGCCATGCTGGGGCCGAGCACCAGCACCAGAATCACCGAGACCCCGGCCTGAATCGGCACCACGGGCGCAGGGCCGATGATGGCACCCAGCAAAATCGAGAGGAACGCGCCCAGGCTCATGCGCAGCAACAGGTGCTGCTCGGGCAACTGCCACAGCAGATCGCCAATCACGATGCCCAGGGTACAGCCGATGAGCAGACTGCGCGCCTGTTTCAGATGGCTGGGCAGTCCCGGGGCGAGGCAGATCACCGCGGTGACCACAGCGAAGGCGGGCTTGGGGTGGCCCCAAAGCTGCTGGGCGATGACCCAGGCCAGCATGCTGGCCAGTGCGGCGGCCAGTGCATCCCGCAGGGCCAGCCTGGCCCGCGATGGAAAAGTGGTCCTGGCACGACGCCAGGCCAGAATGAAGGGGGGGCTCCAGCGCAATCTCGAACTCCTTGGCGTAGCGGTCGATCAGACGGTCATTCCAGGATGTTAGGGGGCACAGCGAGATTGCCCTGTGGGAAATACGCCACGTCATCCGAAATGCAGCGGTGTTGCGTCTGAGTCCGCCGAGTCCCCGTATGGTGGCGGGGCCTTGCGAAACCCGCTGGTGACGAAGGCCAGGTAGCAAAGGCCGAGGCTTGCCCAGATGAGGCCCGATTTCAGGGACACGGGCTCCACCTCCAGCCACATGACCCCCACGCTGACGAATCCCAGCGCCGGTGTGACCACGTAGCGCAGCCTGTCCCCAAGGCTGTGCCAACGGCCCTGACGCCACACATATTCGGCCATCACCGAGAGGTGGACAAAGCTGAATGCTGTCAGGGCACCGAAGCTGATCAGTGCGACCACATATTCCAGGCTCAGCCAGCCTGCGCACAACGCTATCGCGCCCACCAGCACGATGTTGTGGGAAGGCGTGAAGGACCTTGGGCTGATATGGCCGAAGAAGCGCTTGTGAATCACGCCGTCGCGACCCATCACATACATCAGGCGCGATACGCCCGCGTGGGCCGCGATGCCCGAGGCCATGACGGTGACAATGGCAATGGACAGCACCACCGACTTGAACAGCGCTCCGCCCACCAGAGCGAGAATTTCGGGCTGGGTTTCGTCCACGGCCGCGAAATATTGTTTCGGGTCACCGGGGAAATACAGCTGCAGGAAATAGGTGGCTGCGATAAAGATCAGTCCGGAGATCAGTGCCGTCAGAAATATGGCCTTGGGCAACGTATTGCGCGTGTCGCGGGTTTCTTCGGCCAGCGAGCTCAGCGCGTCAAAGCCAGTGAATGAAAAGCACAGTATGGTGGCTCCCGTGATCAGTGCTCCGACTTCGGCCTGCGCGCTCCAGAACGGCGTCAACGTCCACAGGCCCTGGCCGCCGTGCTCGGCAATCGCTCCCAGGGCGTTCTGGCCGGCATGCAGGTCGCGCCAGACCAGGGCCGTGAAGATGGCAATCACGAGCAACTGCAGGCAGACGATCAAGCCATTGAGATGAGCGACAAACCGGATGCCGCGCAGATTCACGCAGACCATCAGCGCGGTCAGGCCGATGATCCAGACCCAGTGGTTGACCTCGGGGAACATCGAACTCAGATAGATCCTGGCCAGAAGGATATTCACCATCGGCGAGAGGAGATAGTCCAGCAACGACGCCCATCCCACCATGAAACCCACATGGGGGTGGAGGGCCTTTTGCGCATAGGTATAGGCCGAACCCGAAGAGGGGTAGCGGCGGATCATGTGGCCGTAGCTCAGCGAGGTCAGGAGCACTGCGAGCAATGCAACGAGGTAGGAGGCGGGCACATGCTGCAGCGAATCGCGCGAGACCATGCCGAAGGTGTCCAGCAGCGTCATGGGCTGGATATAGGCCAGGCCAATGACGACCACATGCCATAGGAGCAGTGTCTTTTGCAGGCGGGCGGGGGTGAGGGGCAAGGCCGTCGAGGCCGGTCGATCAGTCAGTGCAGTCATCTTCTACATGATCCAGGCAGCGGGCACAGGATGTGTGCCGACCTGGGGGTGGCCAAGCGGAGGGAGATGAGTCCTGGGCCGGTCGCCACCGTGATATCAAGGGGCCGGATGCACCCCGAGGCAGGGCACCGTTCGCTGGTGGCGCGATGCCGGGCGGGAGGCAGGGTTTGCCCGCATTATCGACGTTTGTGTCTCCTCAGGCGGATCACGCAAGCATCGCATTCTTGACAGGGCAGCGGATGCATGCACTGCCATCCGTGAAGATCCCCTCACTCCTCCTGCAGCAAAGCCTGAATGCAGTGCCATTCGGCCGTGGTCACCGGGGTGATGGACAGGCGATTGCCTTTCTGCAGCACACGCATCTGAGCCAATGGGGCTTGTCTGCGCAGTTCGTCCATCAGCAGGGGCCGGGTTTTCTTCAGTGCCTGCACATCCAGCGTCAGCCAGCGGGGGGTGTCGACCGGGGACTTGGGGTCGTAGTAAGGGTCTTCGGGATCAAACTGTGAGGGGTCTACGCGCAGATTGCCGACAATGCGCGCCAGGCCGTAGATGCCGGGTTCGGCGCAACTGGAGTGCCAGTAGAGAACGCCGTCACCGACCTGCATGTCGTCACGCATGAAGTTGCGGGCCTGGTAATTGCGCACGCCGTTCCAGGCAATGGTCTTTTCGGGCGCTGCCAGTGCGTGGTCGATGGAGTATTCGTCGGGCTCGTTCTTCATGAGCCAGTAACGCCGGGTTTGGGGGCTGCTGTCGTTCATCGCTGGATGGTCGTTGAGAAAGTGGCTGCCTCAGTCGAAGGGGGGGCGCTGCCAGGGGCCGCGATCCTGCGGCTGCCAACTGCGCACCAGATCGCTATTGCGCTGCAGCAGGTCGCGAGTGTCCAGCCAGCGGCCAGGAATGTCCAGCTCGGCCTCCCGGGCCACGCGCATGCAGTCCTGGATATGGCGCTCTCCCAGATAGCGCAGCGTGGCGTAGCCTATCGATGCGGCTGCGAGCTGGCCCAGCAACGGCACATATTTGGCGGCCTGCCTGGTGCTCATGCGCAAGCCCATGGCTTTGCCAACGCGCAGCACCATGTCGCGGGTGATGAATTTGCCGATCAGCACGGAGCCGACCATGGCGACGGCTTTCTGGACCTGCTCGCGCTTGTCTGGAGTGAGCTGGTCGAGCTGCTCGGGTGTCAGTCCGAATTCCTGGTTGATGCGTGGATAGAGCCGTGCGAGGAGGGCGGCGTCGGTAGCCCAGTCCAGGCCCGGTATGGGAATGGTGCTGGCTGCCGCACTGATGAGCGCACGCTTTTTGAGAAGCTTGCGGGCTCGTGCAGCGGCCTGTGCAATGTCCTTGCGCTCTGCTCTGGTCGCGCTGAGATTTCTCAAATTCGGGTCTGTTTTCCACATATGCGGCAAGAGTATGCGGGAAATGGAAAAGGGCCCGGGGGCCCTTGGGTTCGGAACTTGGATTCAGTTGGCCTTGTCGCGCACCATGCCGTAGATAAACAAAAGAACCACGGCCCCGACCACCGAGGCAATCCAGCCTGCGGTTTGCCCGGGCTGGTACCAGCCCATGGCCGAGCCAACGTAGGTGGCAACAAACGAACCCACGATACCAAGAAGAATGGTCATGATCCAGCCCATGCTGTCATTGCCGGGCTTGATGGCCCGTGCAATCAGACCGACGACGAGACCGACGATGATGGTTCCGATGATGGACATATTCCGTTCCCTGTGGGTGCTTTGACGAAATTGACTCTACGCGGGCCCAAAGCGCCCCTCTGTCGGACGATTCTGAATGTCGGCGCGAGCGGGTTCCTTTCGTGAGTGCAGACAGGGGTGTTGCCAAGGCATGACACAAAAACGCCTGCATGAAGCAGGCGTTTATGGCGGACGCTGAGGGCGAGTCAGGGCTGCAGAGGGCCCAGGGCACTGTAGGCGGCTGCCGTGGCTGCGGAGGCATCGGCACCTTCGACACGGCGGGCACCGTCGAAGCGACGCGCCCAATAGGACGTCTGCATGCTTTCCACACGCACGCTGGCACCGGTGCGCGGTGCGTGGATGAACTTGCCGTCACCCACGTAGATGCCGACATGGCTGAATGCTCGGCGCATGGTGTTGAAGAACACCAGATCACCAGGCTTGAGGTCGCTGCGGTCAATCTGCTGAGTGGCACTGGCCTGTTCGGCAGAGACGCGAGGCAAAACCTTGCCCATGGTCTGGGAGTAGATGGCACGCACAAAACCGCTGCAATCGAAGCCGGTTTCCGCATTGGTGCCACCCAGGCGATAGGGGACGCCCAGGAAGCCCATGGCCGTCACCACCAGATCCGAGGTTTTTTCGGCCACGTTCTGACGCGCTTCACGAACGAAGTCGGTCGTTCTCTCGGCCACGGAGTGGCGAGCTTCGCGCAACTGAGTGATGAGGCTGCGGTTGACCAGCAACTGGGACATGTCGTCATCACGCTGCTCGCCGGGTGCTGCGTGCGCGGAGGTAACGCCGACAAATAGAAGTGCAATAAGCCATCGGGACATGGGGCGAGAGGGTAACACGTTCATTTGTAGGATGGGGACTCTATTTCCAAATTTTTCTCTCGGTTTTTGATGCAGCACAGCAAGTGAGCTGCAGGCATAAGCTTATTGCGTGAGATGCTCTCAAATCTGCAGCGCATCGAGGTCCGTGATTGCCCCATTGCGGTGCATGCAGCCCTTGGATGCACCCATTCATGGTATTGACGTGCAAACGGCCTTGCATTGGCGGACTTTCTGTCCCGGCATGCGCTTGCAGCGACAATAGCGCCATCGACTGCCGCCGATGCGACGTACTTTTCCCGGTGCATCGCGTGCCTGTCTCCGTGAGCGCCGCGTTTTTGAGTCGCAGGCTGGACGCCGTTTTAAGAAAGATATTCCATGCTGTTAGAAGCTTCCGAGTCGCAATTGGTTCTGGTGGATTACCAGGACAAGCTGATGCCCGTCATCCATGAAGGCGCGCAAGCGCTGGCCAATGCCGTCAAGCTGGCCAAGATGGCGCAGCTGCTGGAGGTGCCTGTCTGGGGGACGGAGCAGAACCCTTCTCGTCTGGGTGCCAACAATGCGCAGCTGAAGGCGCTGTGCCAGAAGACGCTGGAGAAAATGTATTTCAGCGCCGTGCCTGAAGGGCTGGGCGAGTGGCTGCGACCTCCCGCCAAGCCGCAGGGCGGCAATGCGCGCAGCCTGCCCAAGCATCTGCAAAAGCCCCAGCAGCAGGCGCCCGAGCGCAATATGGTGGTGATCGCGGGCTGCGAAACCCACGTCTGCTTGCTGCAGACGGCGCTGGAGTTGCTGGAGGACGAGTTCGATGTATGGGTGGTGACCGATGCCTGCGGCTCCCGCACCGAGCGTAACCGGGATGCGGCGTTTGACCGTCTGGCGGGGGCCGGGGCCGAGCTGGTGACCACCGAGATGGTGATGTTCGAGTGGCTGCGCACCTGTGAGGACCCTGCCTTCAAGGAGATGCTGGCCCTGGTCAAGTAATCGCTGCGGCGATTCAAGGAAAAAGCGCCCTGGGGGCGCTTTTTCCTTGGCCGGCGTACAGGCAGGTCGTGCCCGGTTCATGCGGGCCGCCACCGACGGCGATGCGGGCGGCTTGCGCGGGAATCCGAGGGCACTCGTCTTGCTGCCGTGACGCGGTGATTGTGACAACCGTGCGGTCTGCCTCGGGCAGGGACCCGAAACTGAATATGCGTGATTCTGCATCTCGTGCAGCACATGCCGAAGTCAATCGCTGTCAGTTTTCGGCAAGCGCGTTATGAATAATTATGAATTCAGAAAACTCTCTGCAAAAGACGGAGAGTCAAGGAGACATATTCATGACCGTGCGTTTCGAAGATTTTTACCAGCGCTCCATTGGTGATCGCGACGGCTTCTGGGCAGAACAGGCCGAGCTGGTCGATTGGAAGCAGAGGCCGCAGCAGATCTGTGACTACAGCCAGCCGCCATTTGCCAAATGGTTTGTGGGCGGCACCACCAATCTCTGCCATAACGCCATCGACCGTCATCTGGCGGCGCGCGGCGATCAGAATGCGCTGATCGCCATTTCCACCGAAACCCAGACCGAAAAGGTCTACAGCTACCGCGAGCTGCATGCGGAAGTCAACCGCATGGCAGCCGTGCTGCAGTCGCTGGGCGTACAAAAAGGCGACCGCGTGCAGATTTATATGCCCATGGTTGCAGAGGCCTGTTTTGCCATGCTGGCCTGCGTGCGCCTGGGTGCCATTCACTCCGTGGTGTTTGGCGGCTTTGCCTCGGGCGCGCTGGCGTCGCGCATCGACGATGCCGAACCCAAGGTCATCATCAGCGCCGATGCGGGCTCGCGCGGCGGCCGTGTCGTGGCTTACAAGCCTTTGCTGGACGAAGCGCTCAGACAGTCCAGCCACCAGCCCGCCGCCGTGCTGATGGTCAACCGCGGACTGGCTGAAATGCCCATGAAGGCGGGCCGCGACCATGACTGGTCGGCCTTGCGTGCTCTGCACATGAACGCACAGGTCGATTGCGTCTGGGTGGAGTCAACCCATCCAAGCTATACCCTCTACACTAGCGGCACCACGGGCAAGCCCAAGGGCGTGCAGCGTGATACGGGCGGCTACACCGTGGCCCTGGCGGCCAGCCTGCCGCATATCTTCGATGCCCATGCCGGACAGACTTTTTTCTGTACCAGCGATATCGGCTGGGTCGTGGGTCACAGCTACATCATCTATGCGCCGCTGATTGCGGGCATGGCCACGGTGATGTACGAGGGGCTGCCGGTCAACCCCGATGCAGGCATCTGGTGGAGCATCGTCGAGAAATACAAGGTCACGCACATGTTCTCGGCGCCAACGGCGATTCGCGTGCTCAAAAAGCACGATGCGGACTATCTCAAGCGCTACGACCTCTCCAGCCTCAAGGCGCTGTGGCTGGCCGGCGAGCCACTTGACGAGCCCACGGCGAGCTGGATCAGCCAGGCCATCGACAAGCCCATCATCGACAATTACTGGCAGACCGAGACCGGCTGGCCCATCATGACGTTGTGCAACGGTGTGGAAAAGCAGGCGACGCGCTTCGGCAGTCCGGGTCGGGCAGTCTATGGCTACAACGTCAAGCTGATCGATGACGCCAGCGGCGAGGAGCTGACCCAGGCAAACCAGAAGGGCGTGCTGGCGATTGAAGGTCCGCTGCCCCCGGGCTGCATGCAGACGGTGTGGCGTGATGACAGCCGTTTTGTCAACACCTACTGGAAGAGCATTCCGGGTCGTCTGATCTACAGCACCTTCGACTGGGGCATTCGTGACGAGGATGGCTATTACTTCATTCTTGGTCGTACCGACGATGTGATCAATGTGGCGGGGCATCGCCTGGGCACGCGCGAGATCGAGGAGAGCATCTCTGCCCATGCCCAGATTGCCGAAGTGGCCGTGGTTGGCGTTGCCGACCCTCTCAAAGGGCAGGCGGCGCTGGCCTTCGCCGTGGTCCGCGATGCGGCTCTGGTGGCCGATGAGGCCTCCAGCAAGGCTCTGGAAGCCGATGTGATGAAGCTGGTCGACTCGCGTCTGGGCGCGGTTGCGCGTCCGGCGCGCGTGATCTTCGTCACGGCGCTGCCCAAGACACGCAGCGGCAAGCTGCTGCGTCGGGCCCTGCAGGCCGTGGCCGAAGGTCGTGACCCGGGGGACCTGAGCACTATGGAAGATCCGGCGGCACTGGCCCAGGTGCAACAGCGGCTGTAACTTCGGCAACGTTGTTGCGCAGCGTCACTCCCGAAGCAAGCGCTGGCCGGAGGCACGCCGGTATGGGGGGAGTCGGGAGCTCAGGGCCTGCGTCCATCAAGGCGCAGGCCTTGCTGTTTGCAGCCTAAAATCGCCCGATCGCGCCGCGCAGTCCGCTGCCCGGCGTCATGGAATTGAAAAACTTCGAGAAAGAGCTGTCGTGCAAGTTGCATCCTCCATCTTCAAGGCCTATGACATTCGCGGCATCGTGCCGTCGACACTGACCGAGGAAGTCGCACGCGGCATCGGCCGCGCATTCGGCATGGCGGCGCTGGCCGCCGGCGAGAAAAGCGTGGCGGTGGGCCGTGATGGCCGTCTGTCGGGACCCGCACTGTCTGCAGCATTGATGCAGGGCCTGACCGAGGTGGGCGTGAACGTGATCGACATCGGTCTGGCCACCACGCCCATGCTGTATTTTGCCGCCGCCACCCTGTGCACCAGCGGCATTCAGGTGACAGGCAGCCACAACCCCAAGGATTACAACGGCTTCAAGATGGTGCTGGCAGGCCGCGCTATCTATGGCGAGGAAATCCAGGCGCTGCGCGTGCGCATGGAAACCGAGGACTGGACCATTACCGGTGCCGGGCAGATCAGCAGGGCCGACGTACTGGCCGATTACACCGCCCGCATCGTAGGCGATGTGAAGCTGGCGCGGCCCATGAAGATTGTGGTGGACTGCGGCAACGGGGTGGCCGGTGCATCGGCTCCCGCCATCTTCCGTCAGATGGGCTGCGAGGTGATCGAGTTGTTCTCCGAAGTCGACGGCAACTTCCCCAATCATCATCCTGATCCCAGCAAGCCCGAGAACCTGCGCGATGTGATCCATGCCCTGCAGACCAGCGATGCCGAGCTGGGTCTGGCCTTTGACGGTGACGGTGACCGCCTGGGCATCGTGACCAAGGACGGCCAGAACATCTTCCCCGACCGTCAGATGATGCTGTTCGCCAAGGATGTGCTTTCGCGCGTGCCCGGCGGCTCCATCGTGTTCGACGTCAAGTGCACCCAGCGTCTGGCCCCCGAGATCGAAGCGGCTGGCGGCCAGGCCGTGATGTACAAGACAGGGCATTCGCTGGTCAAGGCACGCATGAAGGAGTTGGGTGCGCCGCTGGGCGGCGAGATGAGCGGGCACATCTTCTTCAAGGAACGCTGGTACGGCTTTGACGACGGCACCTATGCGGGCTGCCGTCTACTGGAAATCGTCAGCCGCGAAAGCGATCCCAGCGCGGTGCTCAACGCCTTGCCGACCAGCTTCTCCACGCCTGAACTCAATGTGGCCTGCGCCGAAGGCGAGCCCCATCGTCTGGCCGCCGAGCTGCAGGCACTCGCTGCCACGGAGTTTGCTGAACCTGCCCGGGTCAGCACGATCGACGGCCTGCGCGTGGACTGGGCCGATGGCTTCGGACTGATCCGCGCCAGCAACACCACGCCGGTGCTGGTTCTGCGCTTCGAAGGCCATACACAGCAAGCCCTGCATCGCATTGAAGCGCAGATGCTGGCCTTGCTCAAGCGGGTCAAGCCCGATGCCCAGTTGGGCGCTTCCGCGCACTGATGACGGCAGCGCGCAAGCATGGTCAAACCGGCTCCCATGAGCATTGCCCGTGCGCTGTTCAGTGCCGTGGCCTGGGCAGTGCAGCCGCTGGTGCGGCGCAAGCTGCGCCGCAGAGCGCTGGCTGAGCCGGGCTACGGCGTGGCCGTGCCTGAACGCTTCGGCCATTACCAGCCCGCAGACCTGGGGTGCGAGGGGCGCGGACGTTGGGTGTGGATTCATTCGGTGTCGCTGGGCGAGACCCGAGCCGCCGCCATTCTGCTCAAGGCCTTGCGCGAGCGCATGCCTGCGATGCGTCTGCTGCTGACGCACAGCACCGCGACGGGGCGGGAGGAGGGAGGCAAGCTGCTGCACGAAGGCGATTTGCAGGTCTGGCTGCCCTGGGACTCCCTGGGGGCCACCAGGCGCTTTGTCTCGCAGTTCCGGCCTGCCGTGGGGGTGCTGATGGAAACCGAGGTCTGGCCCAACCTGATTGCGGTCTGTGCCAACGCCGGTGTTCCTCTGGCCCTGGCCAATGCCCGTCTCAATGCAAAGTCCGAAGCCGGAGCCTTGAGAGTCGGCTTGCTGTCTCGCCCTGCGTATGGCGCGCTGGCGGCCGTCTGGGCGCAGACCGAGGCCGATGCCCGACGACTGCGCAATGTGGGCGCCCGCGTGGATGCGGTACTGGGCAATCTCAAATTCGATGTCCGGCCTGATGCTGCCCAGATCGCCCAGGCTGGGCAATGGCGCGCTGCGCTGTCGCGCCCGGTGCTGCTGTTTGCCAGCAGCCGCGAAGGTGAGGAAGCGATGTTCATCGATGCGCTCAAGGCCTTGGGCGATGCTGCAGCGGCCGTGCAGTGGCTGCTCGTTCCGCGTCATCCTCAGCGCTTTGACGAGGTGGAGAGCATGCTCGGCCAGGCGGGCTTTGCGGTATCGCGGCGAAGCCGTTGGGGGGCCATGCCTCCAGAGCAGTCCGGCGCGATCTGGCTGGGCGATTCGTTGGGCGAAATGCCCTTGTATTACGGCCTGGCATCGGCTGCCCTGATGGGGGGGAGCTTTGCTCCCTTCGGCGGACAGAATCTGATCGAAGCGCTGGCCTGTGATTGTCCCGTGATACTGGGACCGCACACCTTCAATTTCAGCCAGGCCTCCGATCAGGCCCTGCAGGCCGGCGCGGCTCTGGCCGTGGAGGACATGTCCACAGGCTTGAGCCAGGCTCTGGGTTGGGTGGCAAGGCCGGATCGCCTTCGGGCCGCCGTGCAATGCAGTCGTCAGCTGGTGCAGGCCAATCGCGGCGCGGCGGTGGCCACGGCCAAGGCCATTCAGGCGCTGATGAATGCCCCTTAGCAAGGAGCGTACAAGGCTCTATCGTTGAGTGCTTGCGTCCGAAATTCTGCCTGACACCTTGCAGCCTGCTTGCCGAGCTGCCTTAACGTTTGACAATTTTGGCAGCAGGCTTTCCAGCCACCATGCGGTTTGTGGTGGCGGGTATGGCTGCAGCCGCAGGGGCGATCGTGGGCGTGCGTGTCAGTGCGTCGATCATGTGCAGATCGTCGTCGGTGAGCACGCCAGCGGCCTGGCGCAGCTTGAGCTGCCCAAGCAGCACCTGGTAGCGCGCATTGGCCAGGTCGCGCTCGGTCTGGTAGACCTGACTCTGGGCGTTGAGCACGTCGATATTGATGCGCACACCCACCTCGTAACCCATCTTGTTGGCTTCCAGCGCACTCTGGCTGGAAGCGAGCGCTGCTTCCAGTGCCTTGACCTGGGCTTGGCCGGACTGCACGCCCAGGAACGCGGTGCGTGTGGCCTGCTCCACGCTGCGGCGGGCATCGTCGAGCTGGGCGCGGGCTTTCTCTTCCAGCGCCACGGTTTCCCTGATGCGGTTCTGCACCGCAAAGCCCGCAAACAGCGGCATGTTCATGACTACGCCGATCTGGGCAGCGTTGGTGCGATAGCTCAAGGGAATGGATGGAGTCATGGAGCCGTTGGGATAACGGTTGACCACGTAACCGGCCTGCAGGTCCACGGTGGGCTTGTGGCCGGCCTCGGCCTTCTGCGTGTCCAGCCTGGCGATGTCCAGGGCCAGCTGGGCCTGGCGCAACTGGGGCTGTGCCGCCAGAGCCTTGTCCACCCAGTCCTGCATATTGTCGGGCTCCACCCTGGGCAGGGTCAGCGGCGCGGCCAGCGGCGTGGGCTGAATGCCGACGCGGCCCACAAGCTGATCCAGGGCCACGCGCCTGACCTGCAGATCATTCTGGGCGACGATTTCTTGGGCCGTGACCAGATCGTAGCGGGACTGTGCTTCGCGTGAATCGGTGATGGTGGCCGTGCCGACTTCGAAATTGCGCTTGGCCATTTCGAGCTGGTCGCTGATGGCCTGCTTTTGCGACTGGGCGACCCGCACGCTGTCCTGGGCAGCCAGCACATCGAAATAGGCCTGGGCCACACGCACGATCAGGTTCTGGGCTGCCGCATCCAGCTGGGCCTGCGCCACATCCACGCCGCGCTGTCCCTGCTCGTAGGCAATCTTGTTGGCAGGGCGGTACAGGGGCTGCTGGGCGCTGAGCTGCACGTTCTGCTGCGTGTTGTTGAAGCTGCTGGCCATGCCGGGCAGGGGCACCGAGGTATGGATGTCCACATGGCTGCGGTTGGCACCTGCCGACAGGCCCACGCTGGGCAGCAGCCCGGACAGTGCCTGATCGGCGCGGCTGGCCGCAGCTCGTGCGTCGGCTTGCTGGGCCTGCCAGGTGGCGTCATGGCTGCGGGCCTGGTTCACCAGCTCGGACAAAGTCTGGGCCTGTGTCTGAGCGCTGGCCCAAACCAGCAAAACTCCCAGGGAAATGGCACGCAGCGCGTGGGCGGAGGGGACTTGCAGGGGCCTGGGCAGCTTGGTCATGGTTGTCAGGTTTGAGCGGTCTCGATCACAACGGGTAACGTGACAGGCATAGGCAGGGATGCCGGTCGGTCTCAATAACGGGGCACGCTGGGGTCGGCGCTGAGCGACCAGGCGTCAATGCCGCCGGTGATGTTGCTGACGTCTTCAAAGCCGTTATTGGCCAGAAAAGCCGCCACGCTCATGCTGCGCGCACCATGGTGGCACAGGCAGGCAACAGGGTGGTCCGGGTCCAGCTCGTGCAGGCGACCGGGGATATCGTGCATGGGAATGCAGCGCAGCTCGAAGCCGTCGCCGGGCGGGATGCTGGCCTGGGCAATCTCCCAGGGTTCGCGCACATCCAGTACCACGGGCTTGATGCCGTTCGCGGCATGAGAGGCCAGCCACTGCTGGAACTGGGCAGGCAAGACCTGGGTCAACATAAAAACTCCTGGTGGCCAGCCGTCGGATCGATGGGCCGGCCCTGACACTGAAAGACAGGCCCTGCCGGATGCACCGATGGGTCAGGGTGCAGGAAGCAGGGCGAACGCAACACGCGTTTAGAACGAGAAGCGCGAAGGCTCTTCAAAACCCACGAGGCGCGTGGCAACGGTATCCCAGGGTTGCTGGACGTCGAAGCTGCTGCCGTTTTTGGTCACCAGCGTGAAGCGCATCACGGGCGTGTGACCGACGATGGCTGCAATGCGGCCGCCTTCGTTGAGCTGGGCGTAAAGGGCATCGGGGACGTGGGCAACCGAGCCGCTGAGCACGATCACGTCGAACGCACCCTGAGCCAGGGAGGCGGTGGCACCGTTGGCCAGCTTGACTTCGACATTCTTGACGCCGGCGCTGAGCAGGTTTTCGCGGGCCATTTCCGCCAGCTCGGGGTCGATCTCCAGCGTCACCACTTCCTTGGCCTGGGCGGCCAGCAGGGCTGCCATGTAGCCGGAGCCGGTACCGATCTCGAGCACGCGGTCGGTGGGCTTGATCTTGGCGTCTTGCAACATGCGTGCTTCGATCTTGGGTGCCAGCATGTGCCAGCCCTTGGCGGCAGCTTCTTCGGCAGTGCCCTTGAGGGGGACTTCGATGTCCATATAGGCCATGTTCGCGTATTCGGGCGACACATAGTCTTCACGGTGGATCTTGCCCATCAGCTCCAGCACGGATTCGTCCAGCACGTTCCATGGGCGGATTTGCTGTTCGATCATGTTGAAACGAGCCTGCGCGTGCACATCGCGCGGGTCCACTTGGGCATTCATTGGCAGGGCCATGGTATCTCCGGGGAAAGACTTATCAGGACAAACCATCGATTCTACGAGCCTCGGAGGCTTCGTGCGGCGGCCCGTCGCTTTTTGGAGGTGCGCCTGACCATTTACGGCGCATCCAGTTGGCAAAATCGTCCAGGTAGCAGTACACCACGGGCACCACGACCAGGGTCAGCAGCGAGGAAGTGATGACACCGCCGATCACGGCCTGCCCCATGGGGGCGCGTTGTTCGGAGCCCTCGGTGACGGCAAACGCCAGCGGCACCATGCCGAAGATCATGGCCAGCGTGGTCATGAGAATCGGCCGCAGCCGCACCCTGGCTGCCAGCAGCAGCGCTTCATTGCGGGGCAGGCCCGGCTCGGTCGCGCCGCTGGCATGGTCCGTGCGAGGCTGGCGCGCGCGAATGGCAAAGTCCACCAGCAAAATGGCATTCTTGGTCACCAGGCCCATGAGCATGACCACGCCGATGATGGAGAACATGGACAGGGCCGAGCCAAACATCATGAGGGCCATCACCACGCCGATGAGCGTCAGCGGCAGCGAGGTCATGAGTGCCAGTGGCTGGAGGAAACTCTTGAACTGGCTGGCCAGAATCATGTAGATGAAGATAATGGCCAGCATCAGCGCAGAGATGGCGTAGCCAAACGATTCGGCCATGTTCTTGGCCGCGCCGCTGAACTGGTAGCCGTAGCCCGGAGGCATGGGAATGGTGGCCAGTGCTTGCTTGATATCGGCCGTGACTTCACCGGTGCTGCGCAGATAGACATTGGCGTTGATGGCGACTTCGCGGTTGAGGTTGCGGCGGTTGATCTGGCTGGGGCCGGTGCTGTCCACCACGCTGGCAACCTGGTTGAGTCGTACGATGCGCATGCCGCCGTCGGCGGCCGCCAGGGCAAACGGCAGGCGCTCCAGGTCCTGTGGCGTGGTGCGCGCCTCGGGCTTGAGCCGCACGTTCACGTCATAGGTCTGGTCGTCGCTGGCGCGCCAGTTGCCCACGGTCTGGCCGGCCACCCAGGTGCGCAGTGCGCCGGCCATCGTGCCTGTCGACAGGCCCAGGTCGGCCGCTGCTTCGCGATGGACCTCGATATTGACCATGGGCTTGTTGGGCTTGAGGCTGGAGTCCAGATCGACCAGGCCCGGAATGTCGTCGACACGCTCCTGCACGATCTGGCTCAGACGGGCCAGTTCGTCCAGATCCGGGCCCATGAGGGAGAACTCGACCTGCTTTTGGCCACCGACAGCCTCGCGCAGGCCCACATGGGTCAGCTTGATACCTGCAATGGCCTGCAGCCTGGGACGCAGATAGGCCGAAATCTCGTCCACACTGCGGCTGCGATGGTGCCGGTCAACCAGTCGCACATAGATATTGGCGTAGTTCTTGCCATTGGCATTGCCGGTATTGATGGTGGTCAGCGTGTAGCGCACCTCGGGAAGGGCGCGCAGTATGTCCGTCACCTGTGTGGCCTTGGCTTCGGTGGCTTCGATCGATGAGCCTTCGGGGGTATTGAAGCTGATCGAGGTTTCCGAGAAATCCGCCTTGGGCACAAACTCGGTACCAAGCAAGGGTACAAGAGCGATGCTTGCTATGAAAATCATGAATGCCAGCGCCAGGGTGAGCAGCTTGTGGGCCAGCGACCAGCGCAGTATGCCCTGGTAGAAGTCAGAGAGCCGATCGCTCATGCGCTCCACCCAGGCCGTCACGCGCCCCAGCGTGCGGTCGTAGAGGCTTTTGCTGCCATGTTCGCCATGGGCGTGGATTGCCGGGTCATGCCAGACGCTGGAGAGCATGGGGTCCAGCGTGAAGCTGACGAACATGGAGATCAGCACGGCCGCCACGATGGTGATGCCGAACTCATGGAAGAACTGGCCGATGATGCCGCCCATGAAGCCGATGGGCAGGAACACGGCGACGATGGAAAGCGTTGTGGCGAGCACGGCCAGCCCGATCTCCTGCGTACCTTCCATGGCGGCCTGATAGGCATTCTTGCCCATCTGCACATGGCGCACGATGTTCTCTCGCACCACGATGGCATCGTCGATCAGCAGGCCCACGCACAGCGAAAGCGCCATCAGCGTGACCATATTGATGGAAAAGCCGAACCAGTACATGAAGAGAAAGGTGCCTATCAGGGCGATGGGCAGCGTCAGTCCCGTAATCACCGTGGAGCGCCAGGAGTTCAGGAACAGAAACACGATGAGCACCGTGAGCAGGGCACCCTCGATCAGCGTCTGGCGCACATTGTCCACGCCCACGCGGATGGCCCGAGAGTTGTCTGCAATCGCCTGCAGGCGCACGCCCGGGGGAAGCTCGGGGGCGATGGCCTTGATCGCCGCGTTCAGTCCATCGACCACCTCGATAGTGTTTTCGTCCTGGGCCTTTTGCACGGACATCAGGAGAGTGCGGCGGCCGTTGTACAGCGCCAGGGTCTGCAGCTCCTGCGCATCGTCCTGTACACGGGCCAGCTGGCCGACGCGGATCGGAGCGCCGTTGCGGTAGGCCACGATGATGCGGGCAAATTCCTCGGGGCGCTGTATGCGGGCATCGATCTGCACCACGCGTTCCTGCGCCTTGGAGCGGATCGCGCCTACAGGCAGATCCTGGTTCTCGGAGCGAACCGCCTGGGCAACCTGCTCGGGGGTGATGGAGAATGACTCCAGTGCCTGGGGGTCCAGATAGACATTGATCTCGCGCCTGGTGGCTCCCACCAGGTTCACGGCGCCCACGCCGCGCACGTTCTCCAGCCGCTTTTTCAGCACCTGGTCGGCCCAGCTGGTCAGTGCAATCGCATCGGGCGGCGTCACGCTCTGGCCTTCGGGGGGGGTCTCGCCGTGCAGGGCACGGGGGTCCGGTAGCACGGCCAGTGACCAGACTGCCGTGCTGGCAGGGTCGAAGCGGATGACGCGCGGTTCCTTGACCTCGTCACGCAGCGTGGGGCGCACCGAGGCAACCTTCTCGCGCACGTCGTCGGCCGCACGGCGGCCGTCTATATGCAGCTGGAACTCGATGATGACGACGCTGGTGCCTTCGTAGCTGCGCGAGGTCAGGGCATTGATGCCCGCGACCGAGTTGACGGCTTCCTCGATCTTTTTGGTGACCTCGCTCTCCACGATCTCGGGCGAGGCTCCCGGATATTCGACCGTGACCACCACCACGGGGAATTCGATGTTCGGGAACTGGTCGACCTTGAGCCGCTGGTAGGAAAAAACGCCCAGCACCACAAAGGCCAGCATGAGCATGGTGGCCAGCACCGGGTTTTTCAGGCTGATGCGCGTGAACCACATTTAGGGGCTCCCGGGACGATCTGCATCCGCCCCCTTGGCGGGGGGGGCAGCAACCGCAGCCGGGCTCGACGCTTCGACCAGCGTGCCTTCACGCAGACCGCCGGTGCTGCCGGCCAGTATCCGGTCGCCAGCATCCAAACCTTTGAGGATCTGCACCCAGGTTGCGCCGTCATGGGCGGACTGGCGTCCCAGTTCCACGGTCTTGTGGACCACGCGAAGCTCGGTGCGACCGGCCATCTCCTGGGGCGGCTCCGGTGCGACTGCAGTCACGGCCGGCTTGCCGGCCTGCAGCACCTGTACATAGGGCAGGGGCTTGTCGGTGCGTACGGCGGCCAGAGGCACGGCCAGTTGGCTGGCGTTGCCGGTCAGTATGCTTCCCTGCAGAAACAGGCCGGGGCGCAACTGGGGAGGGCGCTGACTGCTATTATTTCTGCTGGCCTCGTCCTCTTGTACCGCCAGATAGGCCGCCACCGTGCGCGAGCCGGTCTGGGCGCTGGGATTGATGCGCACCACCTTGGCGTTGATGGCCTTCATGTCCTGCGGAGCCCCGGGCACTTGCAACTCGGCCATCTGGCCGACCTGGACCTGTACCGAATCGGCGGGGGCCAGCTGGGCCATGATTTCCAGCTTGGCCGGATCGACGACTTCGACGATGCGCGCTTCCACACCGACACGCTCGCCGTTCTGGACAAAGCGCTGGGCGATCTGTCCGTTCATGGGGCTGGTGATGACGGCGTCGGTGACGGACTTGCGGGCCGCATCGGCGGCGGCCTGCGCGGCGGCCAGATTGGCGCGGGCCGAATCCAGGTTGGCTTGGGAGGTCAGCAGCGCTGTGGTGGAGATAAAGCCTTTTTGAACCAGGGCCGCATTGTTGTCCTGGTTGCGCTGTGCAATTGCCAGCTGGGCTCTGGAAGCGTCGGCCTGCTGCTGGGCCTGGCGCCAGCGTGCCTCAACCTCCGTGGCGTCGACGCGCGCCAACTGCTCGCCCTTGCGGACACTGTCGCCTTCGCGCACTGTCAGGCCGCGCAGCTCGCCCGCGACATAGGCCTTGACCACGGCCGAGTTCACCGCCTGAACCACACCGTTGAGCGGAACACTCAAAGCAAGCTGAAGGGGCTGGACCGTCAGAATCTCCTGGGCAGCCAGTTGTATGGGGAGCTCCTGCGGAGCTGCAGCATGGTTTGTGGCCTGTTTTTTATGCTGCAGATTGACGACTGCGCGCCAGCCTATGACGACCAGCAAGCCGATGAGAGCCAGACTCAAGGCCCAGCGGCCGGAACGCTTCATGGTGTGTATCCCTCTGAGGCAGGTTTTTCTGTTCTATGCGCCACATGGTAGGTGCGCCGGACGCGGCGGATATTGCAAAGCAGCAAACAGTGTAGTGGGCGCCGTGCAGCATAGCGGTGCGGCAATTGCTGTCATCGGTGAAAACGGGTAGTCGATTTGCGCTACCCTTGAAGTGTCGTGAAAACAAGGAGCGGGCCATGGCGGTGGAAACCATTTATCTGGGAGGCGGTTGCTTCTGGTGCACGGAAGCCGTCTTCGACCGTGTGCGGGGAATAGTCGATGTGGAGAGTGGCTATGCCAATGGCCACCTGGATCATCCCAGCTACGACGACATCTGCACCGGCCAGACCGGCCATGCCGAGGTGGTGAAGCTCGACTTCGACCCCGAGGTGATCAGCCTGCGCGATGTGCTGCTGATCTTCTTCGGCACCCATGATCCGACCACTCTGAACCGCCAGGGCAACGACGTGGGCACGCAGTACCGCAGCGCGGTCTTCACCACGGATGCCGGGCAGATGGCCGAGGCACAGGCTCTGGTACAGGAGTTGCAGAATGAAAAAGCATTCGAGGCACCTATCGTCACCCAGATTGAGCCCTTGACCAACTACTGGCCCGCCGAAGACTACCACCAGGACTATTTTCTGCAACACCCGGGCCAGGGTTACTGCGCCTTCGTGGTTGGCCCCAAGGTGCAGAAATTCCAGAAAGCGTTCTCGCGCTGGCTCAAGGATTGAGCCCGATTGTCACCGGATGGCCCGGACTGCAGATACACTCTGCTGCCCTTGGCCGCTTTCACGCTGCCTCGTCGTCCGAAATCGCTTCCGTACCTTAACGTGTCATTTCACCCCCATCTGCGCCCACCCAGCCGCCCAGCCATTGCTGACGGTCGCTTGCCTGCGCGCAACGTCTGGGTGATGCGCTGGCTGATGGGGCTTCTGGCCCTGGCCATGGTTCTGGGGCCGACGCTCGGGCAGATGCACCGCGCCGTGCATCTGGGCAGCGCACCCGGTGGCAAGACCCATGCGGTGCACAGCCATGCCCAGGCAACGCTGTATTGCCTGGCCGAACGCAACAGCTGCGCCACTGACCTGGCCTGGGTGCATGCACTGTTTTCAGGGCACGGACCGGCAGAGTGCCAGTTGCTGGACCAGGCCAATCATGGCTATGCCGGTCCTGTGGCAGTGCTGGCCTTCAGCGCACCTGCGCCTGACAGTTTCATTCCCCGGCCCTTTGCTCCAGCGCCCAGAGCCGTCTTCATCGCAGCGCCGCCGGCTGCGCGTGCGCCCCCTCTTTCTCTCAGCTCCCTGGCCTAGGCATGGAACCATGTTGCGACATGGTTTGCCGCCGAGACCAGAAACTTCATAACTGATAGCTGTAAGCGCTTTATCAATAAGCGATTCTGGCTGCTTTTTATTGAAATTCCGTGCGCACTTTCTTGGATGGTCTGCGTGCGCACGGTTGCTTGTGGAACTGAGATGTCTCAACGTTTTTCGAATTCTTCCGCCCATTCCCTGCACCGCTCCCCCAAGTCGGCCCTGGCCCGCGCCATCGAGGCGCTGCAGCCCGCAGGGCGTGGGCTTGCACTGGGCACAGGGCTGGGCCTGCTGGCCTGCTCATCGCTGGCGTTTGCCCAGTCCGGTGCGGCCAAGCAGGAGTCCAGCCTGGCCGAGGTGACGGTGTCGGCGACCGGAATGGCCGCCGGCGATATGGCCACGCCTGTCCAGGTGCTCGGCGAAGAGGAACTGCGCCTGCGCCGCGCGGCAACCCTGGGCGAGACCCTGGCTGCCGAGCCCGGCATCAACGCCAGCCATTTCGGCGCGGGAGCCAGCCGACCGGTGATTCGCGGCATGGATGGGGCGCGGGTCTCCGTGCTCAGCGATGGCTCGGAGTTGCTCGATGCATCGACTGTCAGCCCCGACCATGCAGTGACCACCGAGCCCTTGCTGGCCAGGCAGATCGAAGTCCTGCGTGGCCCTTCGGCGCTGCTGTACAGCCCCGGTGCCATGGGAGGCGTGGTGAATGTGCTGGATGGAAAGATTCCGACCCAGGCGCCCGAAAAAGGCCTGGAGGGCTCGGCCGAGTTGCAGGCGGGCACGGCGGCAGGCATGTCGGCCGGGGCCTTTTCCCTGACGACGGCCACGCCGCTGAAGAACGACAACGGCCAGCTGGTGCTGCACGCCGAGGGTGTGGCCCGCAACGCAGGAGACTATCGCGTGGGCAGCGGCTGGGGCCAGAGCAAGGTTCCAGGAAGCTTCAGCCGCGGAAACACGGGCAGCGTGGGGCTGTCCTGGGTGGGCGATCAAGGCTACCTGGGCCTGGCCTATACGCGGCAGCAGGCACGGTACGGCTTGCCCGGCCATCAGCACAGCTTCGAAGGCTGCCATGCTCACGGCGATCATCTGCATTGTGGCTCCCATGACGGGCATGACCATGACCATGCGGAAAGCAGCAGCGTGCCCGTGGTCGATCTGACCAGCGAGCGCTGGGATCTGCGTGGTGAATGGCGCAAGCCGACCGCCGGTATTGCGGCCCTGCGCCTGCGCGGCGGTCTGACGAACTACCGTCACGATGAGATCGAGGACGGCAGTGTGGCCACCCAGTTCAGAAACAAGGCCCATGACCTGCGCCTGGAGATGGAGCATGAGCCCATCGCCGGCTGGCGTGGCACGCTGGGTCTGCAAACTCTCAAGCGCCGCTTCAGCGCTACGGGTGAGGAGGCCTATGTGCAGCCTACGGACACCCAGCGCCATAGCCTTTACCTGCTGGAGGAATACCGCTGGCAGGATTGGAGTTTTCAGGGCGCCTTGCGGCACGACCGTCAGCGGGTGGAGGCCGAGTTGAGCAACGAGCATCGCAGCCACAGCGCCACTTCGGCGTCGCTGGGCACGGTCTGGAAATTCCAGCCGGGCTACAGTGCATCGGCGTCTTTCACCAGCGGCAGTCGCATGCCCACGGCCGAAGAGCTGTTTGCCAACGGCCTGCACATGGCCACGGCAACCTACGAGATCGGTAATCCCGATCTGTCGCGCGAGCGCTCGCAGGCGCTGGATCTGGGGTTGGCCAAGACGACAGGTGATACGACCTGGAAGCTCAATGCCTATCACTATCGTATCAAGGGCTATATCTACGGTGCCACGCTGGATGCCCACGAAGGGTTGCAGCTGCTCCAGTACACCCAGGGCAATGCGCGCTTTACGGGCTGGGAGGCCCAACTCAGCCAGCGCCTGAGCCGCGAGCTGAGCCTGAGTGTGTTTGGCGATGGCGTACGTGCACGCCTGGAAGACGGTTCCGCGCTGCCGCGCATTCCGGCCTTGCGTGCTGGCTTGCGTGTGAATGCGCGTCTGGCAGGCTGGGACACCATGGCGGAATGGATCCAGGTGCTGCGCCAGAACCGCACGGCCCAGTATGAAACCCGGACGCCGGGATACGGCATGCTGAACCTGGGGGCCCGCTATAGCTGGAAGAGTGGTGGCAACCAGTGGCAGTTCTATGTCAAGGGACAGAACCTCACCAACCGCCTGGCCTATGCCGCAACCTCGTTCATCAAGAGCGCGGCCCCGTTGACGGGGCGCAATTTGGTGGTCGGTCTGCGAATGGACTTCTGAACCGGCTCTTGGTGACCCAAGCGGCATCCGGCCGGGTTTGCACCCTGGCCGGGTGCCGGGGTTACAGATAGTGCTGCAGATGGCGCAAGGATCGGGAGCTGTCCACACCGATCCTTGCAATCACTTCCGTTTCGGGGACGCCTGAGCGCAGCCATTGCACGATGGCTGTGTTGCGCAAGACCTGCGGCCCCACGCGTTGCAGCGGAAACTTCTGGCTGTCCTCGGGCTGGGCCCGATGTGCGCGTTGAATGATCTGTGATGCCACATGGAACAGCATGCGTACCGACAACTCGCCGCCACGGCGCGAGTAGAAAACGATATGGTTGCCTTCAATCACTGATGGCCCGCGCTGTGCGGCGCTGAATCGTCTCCAGTTTTGCAGGGCCTGGGCCACGGAGTCGGGCAGCTCAAGCAGCCGTTGCTGAGCATTTCTGCCGCCTTCTATCTGCAAGTAGCGGGGCAGGGGCGATTCTCCGTCTGCAATGCTTTCCGAGCTGCCAACCCAGACCTGATCGGCACTTGAAAGCAGGTTCTTCCATAGCAGGCAGCGTACTTCCTCGGGGGCCAGCGCCATCTCGTACAGCAGCAGGACGATGGCACGATCACGTGCATCCTGATAGCTGTCTGCGCTGGGAAAGTGTCTTGGCAGTGATTGCCAGAGCAGGGGGGGCAGACAATGTCCCTTGCCATCCTCCGAAGGGGGGCGCTCTGTCGGCTCAAGTCCGGTGGCCGGGTTGGTGTTGACCCAGCCGTGCTCGATGGCATGGTCGTAGATGCGCTCCAGCAGCCGCCAGTAGCGGCGGCGGGTGACCGGACTGATCTTGCGCCCGGGGTGGTGATGCGCGCGTTGTCCGTCGCGTATCTGCAGGAAGCTCTGCACATCCAGCTCGCTTGCCTGATGCCAGGACTTTGAAGACCGTGGTCTGCGGGCAGGGCGCTTTTTATCGCCGATAGCAGCGTGTCCGGACAGATGCATCAACCAGGCATGCCAGACCTTTTCATAGTTGCCGTCTGGAGAAGTGTCCAGCGCATCCCAGCTCTTGCTGCCCTCATGTTCGAGCCAGTCGCGAAACAGCTGGCTTCCGGTTGGCAGTGTGGATGGATCAGGAGACAGCCGACGCTGAATGCTTTCTTCTTGCATAGAGTCATTCTAATGTAACTTACATGATTAATTCATCACGATCAAAAAACATTCATTCGCTTAATGACAGGTCCTGTGTAACCAGGAAGAGGGGGCATTCTGTTCACGCGCCCACTCATTTTGATGACCGACCCGTCAAACCTCAGGGCGCCAGCCGTTCGCGAATCCACTGCTGACCTTCCTGCCGGTAGCTCAGGCGGTCATGCAACCGGCTCTTGCGCCCCTGCCAAAATTCCCAGCGCTCGGGCACCAGACGGAAGCCGCCCCAATGAGGAGGCCGTGGAGGATTGAGCAAAAACTGCGCGCTGTATTTGGCAGCATTGGCTACAAGCACGCTGCGGCCGCTGATGACCTGACTTTGCGGACTGGCCCAGGCACCAATCCTGGAGTCCAGCGGGCGGCTGGCAAAGTAAGCATCGCTTTCCTCGGCGCTGACCTTTTCGACATGGCCTTCGATGCGCACCACGCGCTCGAGCTCCACCCAGTGAAATTGCAGGGCTGCGAATGGATTGCCTGCCAGTTGCCGGCCCTTGCGGCTGTCATAGTTGGTGTACCAGACAATGCCACGTTCGTCGTAGCCCTTGACCAATACGATGCGAGTGCTGGGGCGCTGGTCACCACCCACCGTTGCCAGGGTCATGGCGTTGGGCTCGGGCACCTGGGCGTTGACCGCTTCCTGCAGCCATTGATCGAACTGGCGCAGGGGATTCGGGTCGGAAGCGGATTCGCTCAACTCTGCGCGCTCATAGCTTTTGCGCAGATCGGCAATGGATGAAGATAGGCTGCTCATGCGTATATTGTGCCCCGCTGTCAAAGCGGGCGTTATGCTCGGCGGCAATATGAATCAAGAAGTTTTGCACGCTCCCTCAATCGATGCAGGTCAGCCTTGTGTGCTGGTTCTCGCTGCGGGCAGGGGCGATCGATTTCTCGCATCGGGTGGCTCCAGCCACAAGCTTCAAGCCCTGCTGGGCCTGCAAACCGTTCTGCAAAACACTCTGGCTGCAGTGCAGGCCTCCGGTCTGCCCTGGCATCTGGAATGCGGGCCGCATCCCGGCATGGGCGACAGTATTGCAGCGGCTGTCAAGGCCACAGCCAGCGCCAATGGCTGGCTGATACTGCCTGCAGATTTGCCCTTGATTCAAGCCAGCACGCTGCAACAACTGGCTTTGCAGCTGGCACAGCTGGAGAGTCGTGAACTGCGTGTGATCCAACCTTTTTATCAGGGCCAAAAGGGCCATCCTGTGGCTTTCAGTCGTGCCGCCGCGCAGCACCTCTCCCGGTTGAGTGGAGATCTGGGCGCGGCCTCCATCGTCCGCGAAGCGCAGCAGCGTCAGCGTCTACATCGCTGGGAATGCGACGACGTAGGCTGCGTGCTCGATGTGGACACCGTACAGGCCTTGGAAGAGGCGCGCAGGATCTGGCAGC
Organism: Comamonas sp.; assembly: GCF_009360615.1. Classification (GTDB taxonomy): domain Bacteria; phylum Pseudomonadota; class Gammaproteobacteria; order Burkholderiales; family Burkholderiaceae_C; genus Comamonas. The sequence continues at coordinate 48,215 of NZ_SPEY01000028.1, read as the reverse complement.
AGCGTAATTCTTGATTGTCTAAAAGACTCTGAGTGAGGGCCTGACTCGGTAGCCTTTGAATTTACCGAGCTCGTCAATCAGCCAAGGCCCGGCTCCGGCTGCCTGACCTTGTCCTTGAAATGCACGCCCGTTGCTCATTTACCAGGCGATGGCAGGCTTAGGCGCCGCGCTCGATCACGGCACAAGCCAGGCGCGCGCCGGAATTGCCAGTCGGCTGGGTCGTGTAGTCATCCGGATCGTTGTGCACGATCAGCGATCGACCCAGAACGCCGTTGCTGCCTCTGTCCAGCTTGAGTTCCTTGCTCACAAAATCGACAACTGCCACACCTTGGGTATCGGCATCCAGGCTGGGCAAATCGCCGATGTGATGGGCCTTGCTGTCGTTGAACTTGCCATGTGCCTGCTGTCCCGGGTTGAAGTGGCCGCCGGCGCTCAAGCCGTCTCCGCTGGAGCAGTCGCCTTTTTCATGGACGTGAAAGCCGTGCTCGGTATTCGGCGCCAGCCCTTCCACACGACCTTTCACTCGCACGCTGCCGTCAGGCTGCGGGAAGAACTGCACCGTGCCCGTTACCTGGCTGCCCTTGGTGGCTTCCAGGCGTGCAATCGACTGCACGCCTTTCCCGGGACTTGCCGCTGGAGCTGCTTCAGAAGAAGAGGGCGCTGCCGTGTTGCTGCTCGTTGAGCAGGCTGTCATGGCCAGGCTTGCAACAATCGTCAGACCTGCCCAGGCAGGGTGCGAAAAGAGGGAGGCAACACGGTTGGGGGACATGGCAATCTTTCCGAATTCAAAAGGGCATTGTGCCCCGGATTGTCAGCATTTCAAGTGTTTTTCCCCTTTAGCCCAATACAGCAAAGCGCTAGTAGCTATGTTTCAAATAGCAGTAAAAGACGTGCAACCGCTTTGTTGGAAATCTGCGTAGGCCAGCAGGCGCTTGAGTGCCTTGTCGTCGATGCCCAGTCGTTGCAGCTCCTCGAAAGTGGCCTGTGCGTAGTCCAGCGTCGTGCCATATATGCCCTGGGCCTCCGAGAAGATGCGCCGGTATTCGTCCGGCGCCAGCTCGCCGGTGTGATGCGGGCTTTGGCGCGAGAGCGTGAATGCGAGGGCCTTCACGGCACCATGCGGCGTGCGGCAAGGCAGCCAGCGCGGGTCATAGACGGCATTGGGCATCTCACGCAACCAGAGCTTGCGCATGACGGTATCGCCTTGGTTGCGCGGAATGCGGAAGGCCATGCCCTGGCAACTGCCGCCAGAGAGCATGCCGAACACCAGGCCTGGCACCTGGGGCGTGCCACGATTGATAGTGCTCCACATTTTGAGAGCGCGATGCCAACCATGCACATGGGCCGAGCGACGTTCGCTGAAGTCGAATTCGGGACGCCAGATCAGGGAGCCGTAGCCAAAAATCCACAAATCCTCGTCGCCTCCCCACTGCGCCAGAGCCCGCTCCAGCATCTGGTCAGCATCACGCATGGAATGGTTCAGCAAGGGCAGGGCGGACATGGAAACTCCTCAAACCGGATTCAGGACTGAATTGACTTTGATATATAACGCGCTGGCGCGCCGTCGGTGCACCTGCACATGCGCGAAGGCGTAAAAGCAACGGTTTCCCGCAGTGAAATGTCCGAGATTTGAATCTTTTTTGCGATTGCGGCCACAGCCGCCGTTAGGGCGTTTCACTGCAAGCCTCTAGAATGCGTGGTTTTGTCGCTTTGCCAGTCGGAAGCTTGGAATCAGGCCGCAGAGCGTCACGAATACAGGTTTCGTACTTTCATAATCACCCGCAAATACGGAGATTTCATTCATGTCCTTCAACAGCTCTGACGACGATAGCCAACAACGCTTTGCCCTGGGTTTTCTGTTTGCACTGATTGCTCTGGTGGTCTCCACCGTCGTCGGCACCGTCGTCTACAAGCGCGGTATTTCCCATGCGCCCAAGGTGGAAGCGGCAGTGCCCACAGCCTCCGCGACCAATGTGCCTGTCGTGGTGGTCGAAGAAGAAGCCCGCGTGATCGTGGAGAACGGTGTGGTCAAGTTCTACTTTGTCTCAGGCAAGGCTGAGGTGGCCGCTGGCGCCAACGAAGCGCTGAGCGACGTGGTCAAGGGCGTGGCCGAAGGCAAGCGGGCCGTGATCTCCGGTTTCCATGATGCAACCGGCAGTGCTGAAATCAATGCCGAGCTGGCCAAGCAACGTGCCCAGGCCGTCCAGGCCGCCCTGATGGCATTGGGCGTGGCGGAAGACAAGGTCGAGCTGAAGAAGCCAGAGCAAACTCAGGCCGATGGCTCCAACGCCGAAGCTCGCCGCGTGGAAGTGATTCTGGTCGACTGATTCAGCCTAACACACTGACCCAGAGCCCGATACGGCACCCGCTGTATCGGGCTTTTTTGCTGTTCGAAACTCTGTCTCAATCAGCTGTTTTCAATGAACCCGGCTGCTGGAGGCTGACCCAGAGCGAGGACTCTTTCGATGCCGTCGGCATCGACCTGGCGCATGACAAACGATCTGCGCGCAAAGCGCATCGAACGGATTTGCCAGCGTCCGTTGATGCGTGCGTATTCATCGCTGTACTGACCTGAAAGATTCACGATCGTGCGCTCCTTGACATTGATCTGGCAGAAATCCAGATCCCACAAGCCCTTCGCACTATCGGCTCCCGTAATGCTGATCTGGGGGTTGTGGCCGTGGTGCATATCCTGGATGGAAGGGTTGGCAGCCGCCAGTCTGGTGAAGGTTGCAACCCATTCTTCGCGATTCGAAAAAGGCGGAAAGCCGTCGGCTTCGATGACTGCGCCATGCTTCACAAAGCACTCACGCATGGCGTTCGGCTGCTTTTGATCGCAGGCCCGCAGGTATCGAGCCTTCAACGTTGTTATCGACTGGATATCTTCAAGATGCCGCAAACGCTGCTGAAGTTGGGCCAGAATCGCATCGCTCATTGCCTGTCTCCGGATTTGTGTTTGAGCACGGAGTCTTGAATAGCGGCCAATGACTGAAAACCCCTGTTTGGACGATAGGTAGCTCGCTCAGGCATGAAAAAAGCGGCAACCAGGTGCCGCTCGTTTTCGGGATCCGGAGAAGAAAAATCAACGCAGACCGGTGCCGGTACCCAGATCGTCCTTGCGTTGGATCAACTCGATCTTGTAGCCATCAGGATCCGTCACAAAAGCTATCACCGTGCTGCCACCTTTGACAGGGCCTGCTTCACGGGTCACATTGCCGCCAGCAGCCTTGATCTTCTCGCAGGCTGCATAGGCATCGGGCACGCCCAGAGCAATATGGCCGTAAGCCGTACCCATGTCGTAGCTCTCTGTGCCCCAGTTGTACGTCAATTCGATTTCGGCCTGATCCGGATTGCCACCTTCGAAACCCAAAAATGCCAACGAGTATTTGTACTCCGGGTTCTCAGACGTGCGCAGCAGTTGCATGCCGATGACATTGGTGTAGAAATCAATAGAGCGCTGGAGATTGCCAACGCGCAACATCGTGTGGAGGAATCGCATGTTCGACATTTTGCCAGCAGCTTCGGTGCCGTATGTTCAGTGAGGCCGAAGCAGCGCCAACCCTCTGGTTAATTCCATGCTCACAGTGTAGTTTGATAGTGTCGTTCGGCCCGTCACCTGTGACGAACCATACCTGAACACCAGCGGCCAGGACCGCCCCCTTGTGGTTGATGCAGCGACTGGCTCCCGCAGCGATGGCCGCAACACCCGCTACCGCAACGCGCCAATGCCCCAGGAGGTGGCCCAGGTGCGCTCTGTCCTGATGGAGAACTGAAACAATCGGGCTCTAGCCGAGTGCTTTTGGAGTCTGCTACGGTAGGTAGGCGGCCGTCTCATAACGCCTCTGAGCGGACAGTCAAGCTACTAACGCTTGGGTTAAGCCGTGCCGTGAAGCGACGTCAGCTTGAATAAATTGTTAGACCTTACTCGCCCTTCATGTTTGCATCCAGTCGCGCTACGCCAGTAGATTGCATTCCACTGCAGCGGGTTCATGGGGCGGTCGCGATTGAGAAAGACGGCCGAGCCGTTGCCAAGCTGCCAGCCGTGCAACCGGACCCCATTACGGGGAAGAAACTGGGAAGCGGGCGGTGATCCGAGCGATGTGACGAGGTGCTTGTAGGCTGCTTGATGAGACCACCACGGGACGTTGATCGAAACTTGGTCAAGAAGACCACCCGCAAAGAAGAACGACATGTAGAGAGTGGGAACGCCATTCGTTGAACTGACCTCCACAGCACAGACATGTTGTACTGCGAGGGGGCCTTGATAGGGATAGCAACTGACGGGATAGCCGCTGAAGTGCGCCTTGAGACGGTTCTGTCCACTCCTCGGATAGTGCCGAGATATCGAGCGATGCAGGTTTGCGAGTTTGCGTGAAGTACTGCTTGTACTGCCTCAAGTTCCCTGCCTGCAAGAACAGCAAACCCGCAATGCCAGCACACAAGCAAAGTAGGAGGAAGACTCTTCGGAGGCTCAGGGGACGCGTTCGAGGTTGTTCGCCGGGAGAGAGCATTGCTTGTGAAATCTTATGAAATGTCTAAGTCGACCGGCGTGGGCGGGTCGGCTTGAGCGCCGGGTTAGACCCAACACGAGCGCCTGCTCAGTCGTAGTCGGCAAAGGCGAACCCCTTATGGGGGTATCGGGGGCAGTGCGCCTGATGTTCGCCCGCTGATAAGGCAATACCCGGCGCAAGTGAATCATGCGGTCGTGGCACCACTGGTAAGGCGCGGCACTGGTTCGCGTGGCGCGCTCTTGGCAAGCATTGGGCCTTTTCGCTCCGTGTCGTGATAGACAAACCGCCGTAGGCGCTATGTCCTATGATTTGACCCAAAGAAGAGGAGGGGGGAGAGTTATGGGACATTACGATCCTGGAGGCTGGCAGCGCGAAAACCCATTTACGGGTGGGCGCAATGAAATGAGCTTTTTCAGGAAGTTCATTCTTACGATTGTGGTGCTCTTGATTGGGGTGCTCGCGTACAAGTATCAGGCGGTGATCTTGGGTTTCTTCGTTGTGCCTCCAGTTGCAGTACCTCAACAACCATCTTTTCGGCCGTTGCCAGAAGCAACAGTCATTGCACCAAGAGTCTTGCCACCTGAGCAGCCGCGCTCAGAATCCGCAGGTCAGATTTATCGGTGCGGAAATACCTACAGCAATACTCCGTGTGAGGGCGGCAAGCAGATAGCGCAGCAAAGCAGCTTGTCGGTTGAGGCATCGACGACAAAGGAAATCTACCTCTGCAAAGATTTTCACGGAAACCTGACCTGGGAGAGCACCGCCTGCTCGGTTAATAGTCGCTTTATTGAGCGGATTGCGCGTGTTCCAGCCAATATTTCTTGGGATGACCAGGTCGCCATAGCGAGGCACCAGCGAAACCGCGCGCACGCAAATTCTGCTGAGCAAGTTGTTCCGGTGGCAACTCGTCCTACTGGTGGTAAAGCCAATGCCTCTGAGTGCCGGGCACTAGATGAACGCGTGAATTGGCTGGATAACCTGGGGCGGATCGGTGGAGGCGGTTACACCATGGACTGGATTCGCGAGGAGCGGCGTAAAGCGCGTGATCGACAATTCAGAATCGGTTGCTAGCCAATTTGGAAGATTGGAGCGTTTGCAGGAGCATTTTTCTGCCTTGTAAGCTCCTTTTCCAGAGTCAAGATTTTCTTGACAAGCTTGCTATTTCTGCGTTGGAGAGATTCAGCTCTGGCGTAGTTGCCTGCGGCATGGTTGAAAGCGACTGCATCGATAGTCGCAATGCCCCAGCGCGACTCCCAGAACAAGGCCAAATGAACGGCGCGAGGGTCGTCTTGACCCTGGCGTCGATATTTCCGGATCGTTGCAGGCATGCTTAACCTTGGGATGCCTACAGTGAAAGGCCTTAGTGCTGCAAGTAGTCTAGCATTTGTGATTAAACATAATATACAAACCGTCGGCGGCTTGGGTCATGTTTGCTACGGCAGCAGTAGCGGCACCACTAGCACCCATCAGCGTTCCTGCAATAGCTGCACCCGTTAGAAACTTGCGAACCATGCGCGATTTGCACGCGCTTTCGCGCTCGCTTTCAAGGGCGGCGATAACGATCCATTTTTGAGCGTCCAAGCCCATTTCCTCGGCCAGTGCGCCAGCAATTGCGGGACTCAAATGCCCACGTGTTCTAGCCGTGCGTAGGGCGCTTGGCGTTAGGCGTAAATGAGCGGCCCAATCGGACGCATTGCGTTGTTTTAGCGCTTGCTCTAGCAGTTCAAGAGTAGTTTGCATATAGGGCCTCGTCACATGTTGTAGCGGTGCTACGTTCTGTGACGATCATACGCACTAACAGCGCTACATGGTGTAACGTTCGCTGCGTCACAAGTCGTGACGATTTAGGAGCGAACATGATTCAAGTCTCGGTGAAGTCGACCGACGTCCGCAACCAAAGCGGCAATGCGAAAGCCTCCGGAAAGCCTTACAGCCTGAACTTTCAGACCGTCTGGGTTCACACGGTTGACCGCAACGGCAACCCCAATCCGTACCCCGAAAAAACCGAGGTCATCCTCGAAAAGAACGAGCAGGGCGCAGCTCTGTTTTATCCCGTGGGCGAATACACATTCGCTCCAGCATCGATCTACGTGTCCCGCACTGGCGATCTGGCACTCAGCCCCAAGCTGGTGCCCCTGAAAGCCAAGCCTGCCCCCGTGCAGCAGTAAAGGGGCGCGTCATGGAAACCGCAGCACGCGAGGCCATGGCTCAAGGGGCGCTTCTGGCGCTCCTTTTTGCATGGAATGAACACCAGCCGCCCGGCGTCAAGGCAGACCGCGTGACGGTCACTTTGCACGTCGATACCGACCTTGTGTCGTACAGCGAGGCCACGTTCTGGGCCGGTGACCATGCCATCGGCGGGGAGGGCTTCTGATGGCCTCCGATCTCCGGAAATCCTGGCTCGTTACGGTCGAATTTTTGACCGGCAAGCGTGCTGGCGAGGTGCATAAATTCCGCTGGTTCAAGCGTGCTGATGCGCTTCGCTGCAAGCGTGATTTCGTGCGTCCTGGCGCTGAAAAGCTGTCCAAAGTTTCCATTCGTGAATGCGTGGGTCGCAACACGTTTGACGGTTGGGTAGACGCATGACCGTTGGCCGCATTGCTCCAGTGCCTGACCGGCTCAAATTTGCCCCCAGCAACGGTGCGCAATACCTCGACTTCCTGCGCGCTCGCGCCCATGAGCTGGACTTCCCGTCAGCTCGCAAAAACCTCCCGCCCGACTACGACCAGCAGTGCTACCAAGCGCACTGCGCTTTGCGTCGTCATGCGGTGTACCTGATCGAAGTGGGGGTGCGCTGATGATTGATCGTCTTGATCTCATTCGACGTGCTGCTGCACTTCCTCCAGACAAGGATCAATTTAAATTTGATCAGTCGAAATTCGAGCGCTGGGCGCACGTCGAATACAAGGGCGTGTCCCCACGCATGAAGGCCGCACGTGCGCGCTATGTGGCCCGTTCTGAGGCCAATGCGCGCGTCCAGCATGCACGCATGGCCGCGTTGCTGGGCGAGGCGCAGGCAGCGCGCGAAGCGCGCGGGCTTGTCTCACTATCAACAACTTGCAAGAGTGGAAATTCAGGTCTTTCGGCTGTTGATTTCTTGGCTTCCGAAAGCATAGAGATTGACCACCAAAAGGCCCGCATTACCCGCATGCAAAAGAGCGTGGGTATCGCGGCCAAAGCCCTGCATAACCTGGGCAAGAAAAACCAACGCGTCTGGATGCTCACGTTGACCTATCGCGGCACAAACCGCGATTGGAGAGCAGAGCACATCAGCCGCTATCTCGATGGCCTGCGTAAGTGGCACTACAGCCGCACCGGCTGCAAAAAGGTTCGCTATGTCTGGGTCGCTGAGCTGCAAAAGCGCGGCGTCATTCATTACCACGTGTGCGTGTGGCTGGACAACGGCCTGACCCCTCCGAAGCCCGATAGCGCCTGGAAAAAGAAGGGTGCATTTCAAGCGCCTATGTGGGCGCACGGCATGTCAAACCGGGTACGTGCAACACATCCCGTTGCGTACCTCATGAAGTACGCCAGCAAAGGCACATCAGAAGGGAAGTTTCCGCATGGCGCTCGCATCAGTGGTGTTGGTGGGCTTGATGAAGTTGGCCGGGGTTGCCGTCGCTGGGTTCTGTGGCCTGCGTATGTGCAGGGCAATGCTTCGATCAGGGACAAGTTCAGACCTGCGCCGGGAGGCGGCTATCTCAATGCTGAGACAGGCGAACTCCTACGGTCTGAGTTCGTGCCAACGGGCGGCGGTTTTACGCGATTTGTGCGCGTTAGGACAACGCCCAGAAGGCTCGAAAACGTAGGAGGGCCGTTTGAGTGGCTCCCTGAGTCGCAGTTAGCTCACTGAGTTGCTGGCGGGAGCTTTAGCTCCCGGCAAGCGAGTGCGAAGTGAGCGTCGGTGTAGAGGCGTATCTGCAAGCGTCGCGTGCGGCGTTTTTGGGTGCTGTTTCAGTGCCAATTCATCAACCAACTGAAGGAAAAAACATGCTGAAGAAAACTGCTCTGCGCTTGGCCGCAATCCCTGCTTTCGTGGTCGCCACTTCCGGCTCCGCAATGGCCGCTCTGCCCGAAGGCGTGAGCACCGAAATCTCCACCTACAAGACCGACGCGCTGGCCGCCATGGCTCTGATTCTGGCCGCTGGTGTGGCTATCTGGGGTCTGAAGAAGCTCGGCACCAAGCTGGGCTGGTTCTAAGCGGGCGGGCGGGTATGGCTGAGACACAAACCATCGTTGTGCAGGTCAAGCCCGCGCCTCCTGACCCTGAGACGTTGGCAGACCTCTCTGAGCTGGCAATGCTGTTCTTCGTGGCCTGCATTGCCATCTACTGCATGAAGGCGCTCATACGACTTTTCTCCACCGACTCACACAATGACTAATGCCAAGTTCTATCGAAATCTTATTTGCGCTGGGCTTGGCGCTCTTGCTCTTGGTTACGTTCCGCTAAGCCATGCTTTCTACGCGCAGGCCTCCGCTCCAGCGGGCTTTACGGCCGGTGCAATCAACACCTACAACGCGGCCAAAGCTGGCGTAACAGCTTCTGTTGAGCTTGGGCGCATCGCGGCAAATGCTTCGCTGAATGTCGGCGGTAGAGCCGTCAACATCGCCACAAAAATTCCTCTCGCTGCCAACGCTGCACGTATCGCTGCAGCAGCGATTTATCTGCACCCTGGCGTGCGCACGGCGGTCACGGTTGCGGCGTGGCTGGGGGCCGGAAAATTCTTCTATGACGTTTCTAAGGGCTGGCTAGAGCATCAAGACTTGCCGGTGTCTGATGGCATGCAATATGCAACGTCTTACGCCGGCCCCTGGTATCCGACGTTTGAGGGAGCATGTTCGTCGCGCAATGGTGTCATTCGTGCAGGTCAACCCTTGAGGTGCTGGCGTAGTACCAACCCTGGAGACCCGGTTGAATATCCGATTGTTTCCCAGAGCGCAGGGGCCTCATGTCCTAAGGGCTGGTATGTCACCTCTGCAGGCTGCGTGCAGACGCAACCTATGCAGCCGGTCACTCAGGAACGGTTCGTTGACCGGCTTGTGCTGAACCCCATGTCTCCAAATATCGTGCCGGAGCTGCCCTTCGATCTGCCGGTCGATGTGCCCTATATCGAGCCGCTCTTTGTGCCGACAGGTGCCCCCGTAAAGAACCCCAATTACGACGCGACAAAGCCTCAGACGGGCGCGAATCAGCCCTACACACAACCAGGCGTAAAGATCGAAGGGGCCAACGATGCGAAGAACCCTTTTCAGGTCAATGTGCAGCCCAGCGACAGGCCAACGGCCACCCCTCAGGGTTCTACTAACCCTCAGCCGATAACGCCGCCGGGAACTGAGGGGGACGGCTCGACAGACAAGCCAAAAGAGGACAAAGACGAGCGCGATTTGTGCGAGAAAAACCCGGACATTCTGGCGTGCCAAAAGGTCGATACAGAGGTGGAGGATTCCGAGATACCGAAGGCTGAAAAAACGGTGCGCTATGCCCCGGAAAACCCGTTTGGCGGCGGCTCCTGCCCGGCAGATCAGTATGCGAAGATCGGCACGCAGCAGATGAAAGTCATCGACTGGACGCAAGACTGCATGTTCATTCGCGATTACGTCAGGCCCATAGCGTTCGCGATCACTGCGCTCATCGTTGCGGGCATTCTTGCGGGGGCCTTGAAGCCATGAAGATCGCAACCTTTATCATGTCGCTCGTGCAGCCATTGATAGCCCGGATTCTCACGGCGCTGGGCTTCTCCCTGGTGTCCATCGTGGGCGTTACCGAATCCATCAACGCTATCAAAAATGAGATCGTCACGCATGTGAATACGCTGCCCGTAGACATGCTCAATCTGTTCCTGTTCAGTGGTGGCGGTATCTGCTTGGGCATGATCTTGGGTGCCATCGCATTCAGGCTCACGCTGTGGCAAATCCAGAGCGCCACAAAGATTCTCGGAGTGAACCCGGGATGATCACGGTAATCACTGGCACTCCGGGTGCAGGCAAGACCCTGTACACCATTGAAAAGCTGCTGCTGCCCCAGATTGGCAAGACCATCAGAGGGCGCGATGAGCACGGCAATCAGGTAGAGCACGAACGCAAGGTCTACACCAACATCAACGGCCTGCAGATCGAACATGAGCTGATCGACGGCGGCGATAACCAAGGCCTGCGGGACTGGCACAAGTGGGCAAAGCCCGGCTCGCTCATCGTCTTCGATGAGGTGCAAAAAGTTTGGCCTCCACGGCCCAATGGCTCCAAGATTCCAGAGGATGTGCAGGCTCTCGACACCCACCGGCATATGGGCGTCGACTTCATCCTGATCACGCAGAACGTGCTCAACGTTGACCGGCATATCCATGCTCTGGGCGGTCGGCATTTGCACGTCAGGCGTGTGGCAAATATGCCGCTCGCGACGGTCTATGAGTGGGACCACATCAGCCGCGGATTGCTGTACAGCAAAGCCATCAGCAAGGCCCCCTGGAAGTACAGCAAAAAGGTCTTCAAGCTCTACAAGTCCAGCGAGCTGCACACCAAGCAGCCGCGCCGCATTCCGGGCCTTGTGTGGTTCATCCTGGTCGGCCTTGTGGCCATGGCCGTGCTCACGCCCCAGGTGTTCGAACGCATAGGAGGGCGTCTCAGTGGCAAAGCTGTCGTACCAGATGAAAAGCCTCACGCGGTATCTGGTGCGCCAGCTGCTGCGGGAACTGCTGCGCAACCTGCTCAGACGGTAGCGCCGCTGGATCAGGCGCCAGATGAGAGAGTGGATTTCATTCCGAGGGTCTATGACCGGCCCTGGACCGCACCGGCCTATGACAAGCAGCGCGTAGTTGTGCGCATGCCGATGGTCGATGGCGCTATCTGCAACGCAAAGCATGGTTGCATCTGCTTCAACGAGGGCGAGCGCCTGGAGATGTCCAGCGAGGCCTGCGGCGAATGGATTGAGGGTGCCAAGTTCAACCCCTACAGAATCCCGCCAAAACCCCAGCCTGCGCCGGTGCAGGCGAAGAAAGAAGACCCACCGCCAAAGGCCGACGATTCGATGCACTACGAGGCTCCGAAGGAACAGAAGCATGCGGACATGTCGGCCATCCCCAAAGCCGCCAGAATGGCGCGCATGGCTCAATCTGGGGCGCTGTAGGGGGTATCGGGGGCCGCGCCCCTGATGTCAACCGTCGATCAGGCATTGCCAGTTACACCGACCTGGCTGCACGCGGCACCTTCCGCAGTTACGTGGATCTGGCTCGCGTGGCGCGTTTCTGGCAAAGATCGGGCCTTCGCTCCGTGTCCTGAGAGCAACCGCCGTAGGCGCTCTGTCCTATGATTTGCCCGAAGGAGCGGGTTATGGGACAGATGGATCGGGATTATTGGCGTGATCGCTACAACAAAAAGACGAATGCAGGCAAAGACTTGAATGAGATTAGGGCAGAGGAGGCTAGGCCCCCTCGACCGCCGCGCGAGCTGACATTCGTTGAAAAGTTTTTTACGACCATAGCGGTCGTTCTCATCTCTGCAGCGCTCTATCGTTATCTGAAATAGATCAGCCGACCATGAAGATTGGAGCGTTTGCAGCGTGGCCGTCGTTTTGAGCTAGCTCTGCCTCTAGCTGTTCGATTTGCGCTATGAGGCGCTTGTTTTGGCGTTTCAGGCTTTCTGCCAGTGCTGCATGTGCTGCTGCGTGATTGAAGGCTACAGCGTCTGCTGTCATGCGTCCCCAGGTAGATTCCCAAAAAAGGGCAAGCATTACGGAGCGTGGCGCTTGCCCTTGGGCGCGGTACTTTCTAAGTGTTGAGGGGCTGATTCCGAGATGGCGGGCTATCTGGTCGATATCGCCATGGATGTCGTTTAGCAGCGTGTGGAGATGGGGGAGATTGGCTTGAGATGGTGCACGGAACATCACATGACGTTCGGGCTATCGTTATACAAAATGGAGCGATCTACGTTTCAGCAGCTTGGCCCTGAGCCGGACGGCCAAGCTATTTAACATAATATACATCGTATCTAGTAGATAAGCTTTAAAAAAGAGAGCGCTAAGGCTCTGATTTCTAAGGCTTTTGGCGGACCTCACGGCCAGCATCGCTACTACAACCTCTTACCCAAATTCAGCGAGAAGAACAACTCACCTCGTTGACGCACGGTTCGCACTCTAAGGACTTCGCTCCCAACTGTCAAACATTTTTGTTTCACCTGTCATGTTTTGGCGGCTCAGGCATTGAGTCGATTGCTACAAACTCGCAAGCATCAGGCCAACCATGAGCGGCCAATGGGTCGCCGCACTTCTTGCACGGACTTAGGTCGAACTCGTCCTGCTCGTCGTCCCCGGAGTCAATATCGCCACAGCCCATTGGGCAGCAGTCTGGATCTAGGCCATGGCTGCAGAAACCGTCATCTCTCTGCATTCGTGCAGCCACTGCGCGCTCCACAGGCGTTGTGTATCCGTGCTCGATGGCAATCTCGATTGCGCGAGCTCGCTGGGCTTCGGGCACCTGTTGAAGCGCTATGTCAATGCTCGCTCCGACTCGTTTTTCGAACATCTCGTACACGAGGCCACAGCCTTGGTATGCAGCGTCCGACAAGGCTGCGCACTTCGCTGCCCAGTCCTTTTCTGAGAAGACTTCTGCCACGCGAGCTGGTGCCTCGCCGAGTGCTACGACACTTGGAGACGTAGTAGTAGTTCTTTGTAAAGAAGACCCTTGTATATAGAGTGCAGGAAACGGCAAATCAAGTTTGCAGGTTTCGGCATCGAATTTGGGCTCCAGTATGCAGGTTTCGGCAAACGGTTTTGATGCTTCTTTGATGACTTGGCCAACCCAGCGCCCGTCGACGTGATCGAGTAGCCCAGCCAGGACTGCGTGCCTTTCGATTTCGGTCATAGGTCGACCTGGGCAGTGTGAAGGCAAGGCCCCGATGGCTCCACCGCAGACCCTGCACTGGGTTCGGCCGCGTCCGATGCTGTGAGGTGGATAGGTCACTAGCCGCTTAGCTGGCTGGTCGGCGTCCATCATGCGGCGGTCGATGTGCTCGAGCTCGGCTATGACGGCTGGGCAGACCGGCATCAATCCATTGCCTGGCGGCCAGCGCTGCAGCCACATGACCTGATCCGGGTATTTGAGGCCGAGTTTCGCGTGGTGCCAGGTCAAACTGCCCTCGGCAAAAGCACTGAGCACGTTCCATCGGTGCCGCAGCCGAAACCAGAAGCTACGCGATTTCCATAGCTCTAGGCGCTTGTCTGGCGCGGTGTTGTCGCCAATCTCGTAATCAGTTGAGCAGGTGGATTTCATGTCAAACCATCTTCAATGCGGGATTGCTGGGGGGGATGGGTTGGACCCACCGGCCTGGGCTGGTGAGGACAACGCAGGACAGATGGGCCACTACCGTGCCGCGGCTGTGGATCTCATAGCGGACGATGTTTGTGCGGTTTGCGGCTGGCAGGTGCCAGCCACATTTGATGACCTCCCGCTGGGTCTTGGTGCTCAGCTCGTCGACGGTGAGGTCCTCGTGGCCGTCCTCACGGTCGCCATGGCGCGCGTACTCCTTGAAAATCTTGGGCGAAACCAGGGCCATGCCCTCTTCCACGAAGTGAATTGCCGCGCCGGTCTCATTGAACTTGAGCTCGCGGCTGACCAGGCCCATTTGGACCCACTGCATGAAAGCCAAGGCCAGGGGGCTAGGCTCGGGTGGCGGCTTGTCGGGGTTAGAGTCGATCTCAGGCAGTGGCTGCAGCAGCAGTACCGGACCTGGTGTTGCTGCGGCCGCCGCCGGCGGACTCGCAGTGATGGTGCGTCCCTTGAGTACGGGCAGCTCATCGAGCTCGTCCAGCTCAGCGGCCATGCGCTTGAACTCGGCACTCACGCTTTGAGAGCGTGGCATCTGGTCATGGCGAAGCTCATGGGCCGGCTTGCTCTGTGTGCTAGGCGGCGGTGGTGGAGTTGCTGCAGGTTTAACAGAAGGCGGCCTTGCGGCCGTAGTTGCGGCAGCTTGGGGCGGCTGGTGCAAGGTGGCGGGCTGTTGCGGCGCAGCTGGTGGTGCTGCCACCGCTGCGGCAGCTTTGAATGGTTGCTCCAAGGGCGCAGCGCCCTTCTCTGCCGGTTGTGGGCTCTTGGGCGGCTTGCCTTTCTTGCCAGGCTTGTCCGATGCTGTGGCAGATTCGGAAGGATCAAGGAAGTAGCTGCCCTCGCTGTCTTCCAGCAGGTAGGCGGCTTCGCCGTGGTCGAGCCTGTCGTAGTCCAGCTTCAAAGGTGTGGGCACGCCGGATCTCGATGCTGCCCCAGCTTCAAACTCCTCGTAGGCTGTATCAGCTTGGGTCTGTTGCACTGGCGCCGTAGGCGCCCCAACTGCCAAGACTGCCGCAGTTTGGGATGGGGTTTCTGGTGCAGTGGTCTTGGCTGCTGCCGCAGTGGTTGCCGCAGGCCTGGGCTTTGCCGCAGCATTCGGCGGCTTGGTGAAAGTGGGCTCCCGCATGATGGCAGCATGCTTTTTAGCTTCTGCCGCATCCTGGGGTCGTTGCTTCGCAGGCTTTGCCGCAACCTGAGATGGTTGGGCTGAGGATGCCGCAGCTGCTGGTGGATTGGCATCGATTGCTGCCGCAGATTCCGATGCACTGAGAGTTGCAGCAGCTTGATGTTCGTCTTGCCCTGCTCCATCCTTGCGACGGTCGCGGATCTCCAGCCGCCCACGCATGGCGGCTGGGTACTTGCTCTCGTGGTTGAACAGCTTGGCCAGGGGGAACTTGAGCATGGCAAAGTCATGCATGTAGGCGCCCTGCTCTGACCCATCCTCGGCGTAGCCGTGGACTGTCACATGCCAGACTGCCTGCCCGCTGGCAGGGTTCAGCTCGATCGCGCCATAGTCCTGCCAGGTGTCGAACAGCCGATCATTCTTTGCGTTGCCAGGCACGCTTTCATCGGGCTCGTTTGCTTGGATGTGCTCTCGCACGGTGTCAGCGAGGCGCTTGGCCACGAACCAGATCGCCCCCTCGAACACCCAACCTGCGGCACCGTTGCGGTTCAGGGGAAGCTGTGTGCCAGCTTGGAGCATGGTCTTCATAGACTGCATCAGCAGCTCGATGAGAGGCACGGCCTTGGCCGTGGCGAAGCGGGCCTTGGAGCCTTTTTGCAAGGCGCGTTGCGTGGAAAGCTGGTCGGCCCGCTTTACGAGCTTGGCAACGAGACTGTCCTTGTCCTGGCCGGTGAGGTATTGCTCAAGGGCATCCAAGGCTGTAGGCGTATGCGCCAAGAATCGCAGTGCACTTTCTGGTGCAATACGGGGTAGCAGCAGCTGGGCCAGCTTGGCATGGGCGCTGTAATCGCGCTGCCCCTTGGGCGCAAAGTCCACCAGGTACTCGGCAGTGCGTTGGCCTGCGATCTGAGACAGGCTTCCGCCTGCAGGGGCCCAACGGATAGGATCGTTCTCGCCGATTGGACGCCATGCGATGCGCAAGTCGGTCATGGGCTTGGCTATGTCATGCAGCAGAGCGCAGAAGAACACCACATAGGTCCACTGATCGCGCTGGGCGTCAACGATCTCGATCTGGCTTCCGCCTGGCAGCAGATGTGCATTGCGCCAGGTCATAGCTGCAAGCAGCATTTCGATGGTGTGCGACAGCAGGCCGCCCGCGTGGGCGTGGTGGTGCGCTTCGGAGGCCGGCATGAGCTGCACGAACTCGGCGTACCGCCGAATCGCCGGTAGCAGGTCCCTCTCCCAAATAGCCTGCGACTGGTGCGACTGACTCCATATCTGGGTGATGGCTCGCTCTGCGCGGACCGTGGCCAGCAACTGCTGGGCATTGAGCACGCGTAACCATCCGGGCTCACTGCCCGCGATGTGGATCTGGTCTGGCTTGAGTGGCTGGTCTTGAGGCCGCGTTGATACTGGCGCGTCGGGCAGAGGCAGCGGGCCTGCAGGCGCAGACTGCACGGGCTTGGCCCTGCTCCATGGCACCATGGCAAGCAACTTTGAAGCAATGCTCTTCACGCGCACTCCTCTTGGAGCAGGATTCGAGCGAAGTGCTGGGCACGGGCTGACTTGCCATCGGTGGGTGTCCAGATAGACAGCTCCTCCCCAGGCTGCCCCAGCGCGAGAAAGTCCATGAAACTCTGCTGCAGCGGGTTCCATTTGATGCGTGAGGCGATGCCGTCGCGGCCCCAATCTCCGCATGTGTGCACGAACGGCTGCGCCACGACTCGCATGACGAAGCCGTGCCAGTTCTTCTCTTGCTGTGGTTTGGGCACATGCGGCATCTTGGGATGGTCAGCAACCAGCTGCAGCAGGATCGAGCGCACGCAGAAGATTGGGTCAAGCTCTTCCTCCAGATACTGTTCCAGCCCCTCGAAGCGTCCTAACCAACGCATGAGCGGGTTCGTTTTGCTGGCAATGCCCAGCAGTTGCAGGCTGTCTGCGATAGCGAATATCGAGCAGCCACGATCAAGCGGATCTCGGCCTAGAAAGGGTGGATCACTGTTGGCTCTCTGCTGGATGTGCTGACTATGTAGGTGCGGTGCGCGGGCGAGGTCGTCCATGGGGCGCAACCGTACCTAGTGCGCCCTCACCTGTCAGCGCGAAACCCTGTGGTGATAACCAGAGGCTTTTCGCTTGAAATTTTCAATCTAGTATGCTATGCAAGTAACAAATGAATACAACTAATAAGCAAGCAGATCCTTCGATTTGACGTGTTGTGCACGGTGAGGGGGTGGCGCCTGAGTCCCCAACCTTGATTAAGGTCGCAAAAGATTTATCGCGAACTTGCAACTAAGTTGCTGCTACCGCGTAATATTTATAGAAGAGAAGGAGATAGTGGATGGGACCTAATTTTGGAGCGTTGACGCCGACCGAGTTTGAGAATTTGACATATGACCTGCTAACCGCACGTGGACTCGCAAATGCGACCTGGCGTACGCCAGGAGCAGATGGAGGGAGGGACATAGAAGGAACATGGTCACATATCGACATGAGCGGTGAGCAGACGGCGCAGGTCTGGTACGTGGATTGCAAACATTACTCTACCTCCGTAAATTGGCCAACGGTATTCGAGAAGCTGAGCTATGCAGTTAGTAACTCAGCCGACTACCTTCTGATCGTGTGCACTCCGTCGTTGTCTCCCGCTTGTAGAAATGAGGTAACGAAGTGGAATGAGCAGGGTAAGCGGCCACTGATTCGCGCATGGGAGGCACACTATCTGTCAGTTATGTTAGGTGAATATCCAGAGATTGCTGCTAAATTCGGCTTTGCACCTAAGACAATCTTAGAACTTCCCGGCTTTGTAGACATAGTCGTGGAGGCAAGTAAGTCAGCCGCGGCTGCATATACACGAGCGACGCTACTAACGTCCGAGGGTCCTTCAAAGGAGCTGGAACTTGCTGCTTCTCTTGCTGGGCTTATGTCAGAGAAAATGAAAATATATTCATTAAGGCATAACCTTCTAGAAATGTCTCCATTCATCGAAGCAGATGATAGCTATGACTGGATTGATTGGGAGGGGCCAGCAATTTTAAATATTGATCGATCAGCTTTACGCGCAATATTTTGCCTTGTAAGACTATCTAGCAGAGTAGATAGAATTTCGGTAAAAATAAACAACAACGAAGCAACGTTAACTCTAGCTAATTCTACATTTCACATGGATTTAAATACAATCGCGTTGCTACGAAAAATTTGTCTTGTGGGTAGCGTAGAAATTGTGCTGAATTCTAGTTCTATAAAATTAAAGGGAGCAAAAAAATGAATGACGCTTTTCCAGTGGAGCCATCCCCTCAAACAATTGATCTTCTGTTCCTCGGAAACTTCGTACACCAAGTTGTCAATCCATTAAATGGCATTGCCGGAACATTGGATAACGTTGCGAGTGGAATCTACTCCTTTGAGGAATCGAAAAGAAAAGTAAATACGGTTCGTGCACAGTTGGAAGGTTGCATTTCGTTGGTCCGAAATTTAGCATTCTTCTCAGAGGTTTCATCTGAAACTAAAAGACTATCAGCGCCCCGTGCTGATGCAATAAGCGTGCTGCCTCAAACAATAATCGAGGCTGCAATGTTTTATCAAGATGCAGCTTCCTCAAGGCGAATTGACATTGAATTGCTTGATCGAGAAACTCAATATAGAATAAAAGGTAGGCCAGAAGCCCTTCGCCAGGTTTTTATGAATCTTTTTGATAATGCCACAAAGTATGGAGACTCTGACACAAAAGTAACCATCGAGCCTCGCGTTCAAAGAAAGAATGGGACTCTTCTTGTTGAAGTTCGTAATGTCGGAATAGGCTTCACAGCAGACGAAGCTAGGAAATTCTTTCAGTTGGGCGTTCGTGGTCGAGAAGCAAAGGGGAGCAAGGCACTTGGAACAGGCTTGGGCTTATATATCTGCCGCCGAATAATGGAGGATTTCATTGATGGCAGCATATCAGTCTCTCATAATTTACGGATGCGAGAAACTACTTTTCAGATTCGTTTTCCCGCACATACTTGGAGTACGACATGAAACCAGTCCCCTATCTTTCTGACACTATATTGGTTATCGATGATGAACCAATGTATTTAGAATGGCTCGGTGACTACTTGAAGGCCAAAGGGCTGAAAGTTGAATTTGCGGAAACAGCAGATAGTGGTATTCAAAAAAGTCAGGCGGCTACCTATAGAGCCTACATTGTAGATTTGAATATGCCTGCTTCTGATGAGCTGAAATCAGACCCAAAAAATCGAACGTCACTCGACGCCGAGTACCCTGGCCTTATTGTGGCGCGGCACATACGAACTGCAGGGGAATCCGGATCGCGTGTTATTGTCTATTCCGTTTACATAAGCGATCTGCTTTACGGTGAGGTTAGGCGTCTTGGCTGTACATTTGTGCAGAAGGGGCGGCCGAAAGTCATTAAAGAGCAAATTGAACAAGTCTTGAGCAAAGATCCCAAAAAATCCTCTTAAGGATTAGTATGATTCTGACTGATTTCTAATCGTCCTTGAAGATTAATGGAGCGGGCCTCCCAATAGAGCATGGTTTATTCGCTATTTCACGAGCTCAATTTATGGTTCGCGTCTTCCCTTTCAAAAGCTCCCGGCCTCCCCGAGGCCAGGGGCTTTTGCCTGTTGCCCGTATAGGCCCTTTCCCTGTACCAGTAAATCCTTTGCGCATGCTCCTAAATTTTTAGGAGCATGCGCGCCCTTTGGGTAGGCCCTGTACCCAGTATGACCGTTTGCCCCGTATGCGAGCGGCCCCTGGCGCTCGCTTTCCTTCGGGCCTTTGGCCTTATCGCCATTTAATTACCTTGTTGTCAAGCGTATTGCCTTCGGAACGAAACATACGGTTTCCGCAGGTGGTGAAGCTGTCGTTCTAAGAACATACGGCTCGGCGACTTCTATTTCGGCACATAGTCGCCAAGCACTTATTTGCGCCTCTGTCAAGCGTAAACCGTTAGGTATGTAACGCACGGTTTCCGCTGGTGACAAAGCGGCAGCTCTAAGAACATTCGGCCCGGCGACTGACGCATTGCGTCGACACCCCCGGGCCACTGATCTTCTTCGCACACCTCCTCTTGGTTGTGGTCCGGGTTCTTTTTACGGAGTTCCTACGGTCCATGACCCGCATGCCCAGATTCTTTGCCAGCATGGCTTTGCTGGCCATGGCCTCAGCCCAGGCCACCCCTCAGCTTGTTGATGGCAACAAGCGCCTGCAGTTGGGCCGCTACACCACTGCCGAAGCCCTGCCACAGCCGCATCTGAATGAGCCACTGGCACTGGTAGCCCAGCTCACATTCCCCCGCGAACAGGTGACGACCGTTGGCGAAGCCATCGAGTACACGCTGCTTCGTACGGGTTATGCCCTGGTGGATTCCCAATCACTGACTTCCGATGCGCGCCGCTTCCTCGGTCTGCCGCTGCCCGAGGCTCAGCGCACGTTGGGCCCGTTTTCTGTTCAAGACGTTCTGAATGTGCTGGTGGGCACAGCATGGCGCTGGCACACCGACCACATCACTCGCCGCGTTTGGTTCACCCTGGCCAATGCACCCAAGCCTCGGCGCCTGGAGCCCATCGTCAGCCCTAGCACTTCGCCTCAGCCGAAGGCGTCCGCCAAGGAGTGAGCATGTCGGAACAAAGCACTGTCGATGCGAACGTACAAGTGATTGAGCCAAGCGTGCCACCGCCGCCGCCTCCCGATGTGGCAGATTTACCGCCTGCGGTTTCTGTGGCCCCCGAGGTCACTGGTGTCGATGATTCAGCTGTCGACCATTCTTGGTTGAGAGAGCTTGAGACTGCCGCTCCTCTCAGTGCTGCCACTGCAACTGCGGCGGCTGCTGCTGCTGCGCCTGTTGTGGCCGAAAAACGGCCAGGATTCCTCGCCCGCGCGTTTGGTCGCGCACCGGCTGCAGCAAGGCCACGCAAGGCCGAGGTGCCTGTGAGTGTTGAGTCCAGCGATATCCCCTCTCGACGCAAGCCGACGAACCCATGGGTGCTACGCACAGTCGGCATTGCGGGTGTCGTGGGAATATTGGCAGTGGGGTACCTTCAGTACGGGCCGAAACGTCTACCAGCACTGGATCTGCTTGGCTCATCGCTTCCCGAGGCCGGCCTGGTGACGCAGCAGCCTGCTTTCGATGCTTCCGAGTTTGATCCGCGCCTGGCTGACACCTCCCCGCTGCCCCTTGCGCCCTTGGCTGATGCGGCTGAGGCACCTATCGGCGGAGTACCAGCTGGCGATGCTGACCCAATCTCCGTGGGCATGCAGCCAGAATTCGATCCAGAGGCGGTGATGCGTCAGTCTGCATCTGATGCAGGCGTTGCCAGCCTGGGGGACGCGGGCGCTGTGCCGCAAGCCGTGGCCAACGTGGCCCTCCAGCGAAATGAGGCCGCTGCAGCAGCACCGGCTGGTAGTGCCCCTATTACTGCCGCACCAGCGCCGACTATGGCGGTGGCCCCCACGGCAGTAGCGACTGCAACACCAGTCGGCATCGACCCCCAGGTGCTTGATCGCATGAAGCGCATGGAAGACATGATGTTGCTGATGTCCCAGCAGCTGGCCGCGATGCAGCAGGCCAACGCGCTTGCTGGCAAGACCTCTGCGGCACCGGCTCCCGCTCCTGCGGTAGCGCCTGCAGTGGCTCCGGCAGCCGCACAGGCCGCCCCCGTCGAGCAGCCGTCGCCGCGCCCAGCGCCCAAGCGCGTAATGGTGAAGGCGAAGCCGGCGGCTCCTCGCCAAGCAGCGAAGGTCGTTGCCGCGAAACCTGCTGCAGCTCCTGCGGGCGCCCAGCTCGTGTCCGTCGATATGTGGAACGGCGAGCCTTCGGTCGTGGTCGCGTCGGGCGTGCCCGGAGATCGCCGCGTGCGTGTACTGCGCCCAGGTGATGTGGTCAATGGCCTGTCGCTCAAGTCGGCGGACCCTGTGTCTCGGACTGCCACATTCGTGGCCCCCGGCAGCCAAGGCCTGACTCTTTCGGTGACCAACGGAGGCTGATGCATGATGAAAACCGCCTTGATTGCCTCCGTGATCGCTTTGCAGCTGAGTGCCGGCGCAATGGCGCAGCTGCGCACGGGTCGTACTGCGGAAGCCAGCTCGCTGCCCAGCACGACTCAACAAGGTCGCTCGCAACTGGACGAGACAGCGCGTGCTGTGCAACAGATGTGGGGTCTGACCGCCGACGAGATGCAGCGCGCCAAGGTGCTGTCGCTGGGACCTCGTGCCAATTTTTCGGTCAAGGAGCTCTCGCCGCTTGAGGTCCTGGGCATTCATGCTCGCAACGATGCAGAGCGCCGTCAGTATGCCGAGCGCATGGCGCGGATCTTCCACCAAGATGTGGAGCGAAGCATCTTGTGGGACCGTGAAATGCAGGCGGCTATGGCCCGCCTGTATCCCAACGAGCCGATGGTGAACTATGACGGCCTGCCGCGCGTGCAGTCGTCTGTAGGTGCAGCCGACATGCTGAACGTGCCGCGCACGCAGATCATCGAGCGCGCTTCGCCAGCTCCTGCCAACCGCGGAAAACGCTGATATGCGCCGCCTGTTCGCCATCTTCGCCCTTGGATTCGCTTGCAGCGCGCCGGCCCTGGCCGGCGTGGAGCTGGAGATGATCCACGACAGCGGCAAGTCTGTGCCGCTGGCGCCCTATGTGGCCCAGATCGTGGGCGGCACAGATGAGGCGAATGTGCTCGATGGCCTGCGTTTCCCGTTTCGCAGCCAATTGCGCGGCGGTGTGCTCAAGCAAGATGGCATTCAGGTCTTCAATGGCCAATGGCTGACTCAGCCCATGTTCGTGATCGGCGCGGACGACGCGTCTTTGCGCTGGGTAGCCTTCAATCACAAGAAGCTGATACAGCTCAATGCTGTCGGCATTGTGGTGCAGGCAGCAACGCCAGCCGCATTCAAGCTGCTGCAGCAAGTGGCCAGCCCCTTGCAATTGGCTCCTGATACAGGGGCATTCCTCGCAGACACGTTGGTCGCTAAGGGTACGCCAGTTTTTCCCCTGCTGGTGCACAGCAATGGCCACGCCTACCAGATCCTGCCTCAGCGCACGTTTGGAGTGGCTCCATGAGGGAACTCGGCCTGCTACATATCGGATTGGAAGGCGCGGTGAAAGCATGCGCCAATGCTCGGCTGTTGCGCGCTGAGCTGGGCCTGCTTGGAACGCCTTTTGTGGCGGCGCAGTCCCAAAATGTTCCAAGCCATCACGGCATGTTCCAGATGGAGGACATGCAGTGAGCGACGGGACCATGGAAGGCGTGCTGAGGCCGCCAGTCGAAGCTTTGAGCGCTGTCACAGGTTTTGGTATTGCTGGAGTGGCCGCAGGCGCACCATGGGCGCTGATGATGCCCCACTCGCTGGGCGCAGTCTCGGGCGCAATCGCTGCCGGCTTCGGTTGCGTGCGTGCGCGCCAGGCCTTTCAGGTCTATAGCTATCAACGTGGGCTGAAGTTCACCAAGATGACGCGCTTGGCCCCCCACAAGCTACCGGTCAATCTCAAGGAGCATCTCTACCTTGGCGAGGGCTTTGAGTGGACGCAGTTGCACACCCAGCGCTTGCTGGACGCGCGCGAGACAAATGTTCAGCGCTTCGTGAAGGCCTCGCCAACCGAGCTCAAGCTCGCCGCCACAGGCGAGAGGATGCGCAAGTGGGCCGAGGCCAAGACCGACAGCCTCCTGGCCAGGGTACTGGAGCGAGCGCTCGATGTGGGCGGTACCGCCAACCCCTTCGCCACGGGCGTGGACCTGGGCGGCAACCCTGTGCTTCATGGCGTGGGAGTGCAGGACGAAAAGCCAGTGGTGTTGCGCCAAGGCTCGCGCTCCGGCCACTTGCTGGTGATGGGCACGACTCGCGTGGGCAAGACGCGCCTCTTGGAGCTTCTGTGCTCTCAGGACATTCATGCCGGCCACGTGGTGATCGTCATCGATCCAAAGGGTGATGCTGAACTGATGCTGCGCATGCACGCTGAGGCGCGGCGAGCTGGGCGCCAGGATCAGTTTTATATGTTCCATCTGGGTTACCCGGATATCTCAGCGCGCTACAACGGCATCGGAAACTTCGCGCGCATTACCGAAGTCGCTGGCCGTGCCACCAATGCTCTGCCCTCCTCTGGGAACTCGGCAGCTTTCAAGGAATTTAGCTGGCGATTCACCAACATCGTGGCCCAGGCCCAAGTGGCACTCGGTCGTATTCCGACCTACGAGACGCTACTCAAGGATGTGACGGGCATCGACCCGCTTTTCATGGACTACGCGGGCATGACGTTCCGTAAGCTGGCGATCGACCATCCGCAGCGCTTCGGCAGCTATCAGGACCGTCTGGTGGAGTTGGAGCGAGCCATTGCGGCAAAGAAGGCTCCAGTACCTAGGAGCCTGCAGGATCGTTCGCCCGATCAGGTGGCGATGTATCTGCTCATCAAGGAAGCACGACTGGACGACAAGGTACTGGTCGGCCTAGCAGCCGCATTCAGCTACGAGCGTTCGTTCTACGAAAAGATCATTGCCAGTCTGGGGCCATTCCTCGAAAAGCTCACATCGGGTGCCGTGGGCAAGCTCATCAGCCCTGACTACTTCGACCCGAACGACAAGCGCCCAATCTTCGACTGGATGACAGTGTTCCGCCAAGGCGGCATTGTGTACGCCGGACTGGATGCCTTGTCTGACTCCGTGGTTTCGTCTGCCGTGGGCAACTCGATGCTGTCCGATCTCGTTTCGACCGGCGGCAAGCTCTACAAGACAGGCCTCGACCCACACGGCGACGGCAAGCTGCAGCTGCCGACTGTGTGCTGCCATTTCGATGAGGTCAACGAGATTGCCGGCCCCGAGTTCGTTCCCATGGTGAACAAGCTGGGTGGCTCTGGCTTTCGGATCACGGCGTACACCCAGTCGATGTTCGACATCGAGGCAAAGGTGGGTGACAAGGCCAAGGCTGGCCAGATCCTCGACAACTTCAACCACCTTTGCATGCTGCGGGTGCGCAGCAAGGCGACCGCGAGCCTCCTGACTGACCAGGTGCCACAGGTCAATGTGACGGTGCTTACGCCGGTATCGGGCGTGTCGGATACGGCTGCCCAGGGCAATGGCGTCGATTTCACTAGCCAGAACAACGACATAGCGAACAAGTCGAAGGCACCGCTGATCGAGCCTTCTGATGTTCTCTCATTGCCACAGGGTCAAGCGTTTGCGCTGCTGGAAGGCAATCGCTGCCACAAGATTCGTATTCCTCTGGCTGATACCAAGGACGACCCGTTCATCCCAGCTTCGCTCAAGGCGGTTGCTGAGGACATGAAGCGCCGCTATCGCACGAGTGAGACGTGGGCCGCAGAAACCGACTGGCTCAGTACACAGCCCTTGGGCGCTGGTGCAGGTGGGTTGATCGACACGGATCTCGCCTCTGCCTTTGATGACGATATGCCTGGCTACGCCATGGCAGGCGCAACTTCGTCCGCCGTAGCCGGCAACGTGATGGGACCGCACTCATGACGGCTCCGAACTCGCCCGCCAGAAAGCCAAGCACACACGGCCCAGTGGGTGTGGCCGTGTTGGTTGGTTATGGACTATTCAGCGTGACAGTGTCCTCGTGGCTCATCGGTCTGGTGATTGAAATCGGCGGTGGCTATTTCTTCTGGCGTGGCCAGGGCTTCCGCCATGCCCAGGAGATGGTGCAGCAGGACCTGCGCTATATCGCAGCCGCTCCACGCAGTCTGCTGGTGCCGGACACCGTGGACTTTTCGCTGCGCATCGTGAAGTGGGTTCGTATGCCCTACGAGCGTCTTGGCGCGCTGCGCTGGTATCAGCGCAACTTGGCCGCCCAGCAGGCTGGTGCAGATGCCGCACTGCCTAGCTTTCTGGGTCAAAGCGTGCAGCCTCAACTCAAAGGGTTGGCCAAGGCTGGTGCGTCGTTCATCCACATGCTCAGCGAATGGGTGGTCATCAGCATGTTTGTCCTGCAGGACGTTCTGCTGCGCCTCTGCACTGCAGTTTTCGCCCTACCTGCATTTGCCCTTGCCTGCCTGATGGGAGTGATCGACGGCCTGGTGCGCCGGGACCGACGGCGCTGGCAAGGCGGCCGCGAGTCCTCGTTCGTCTACCACCACTCCAAGCGCTATGTGGGCTGGGCGCTTACAGGCGGCTTTGGCTTGTATTTGTCCTGGCCATTCGGCGGCTTCAATCCGGCCTACATGGTGCTGGTATTTACCGTGCTTGTGGCATTCACCCTATCGACAACGGTAGGCGCATTCAAGAAATACGCATGACATTGATTTTGAAGGAGATATTGATGAAACGCTCTCGGCATTCGCTATTTGCAGTTCTGGTCATTGGGGTGCTTGCCACTACCGCATCGGCCTGGGCTGATGTGGCCGACGACGAGTTGGAGCGCGAGCGCCTGGCACGCATCGCGGGTGAGATAGAGCAGGTTCAGCTCATGGTCGCAGACGCAGAAAAGGCAGCGCCGACTGGCCAGCGTGTGAAGTTCCGTTATGACTGGCTGCAGCGTGACCTGGAGCTGCTGCGCGCGGGCGTGACAAACCATGTGGATGCACCTCGACAACCTCGCCCAGTCGCTCCTTTACGTGGCGACTATCGGCAATAAGCCAGCCTGGGCTCGACCATGAATTCGGAAATGGCAGCGGGATTTATGCAAGGGGCTGGCTTCAATGCTCAGAACTTGAAGTACCTGCTTTTTGTCGTGGTGTTTGCGATGGTGTTTTCTGTTGGTGCATGGCTCGGAACGCTGGTATTAAAGGCCTATGGCGACGGAGAACTAAATGCACCCGAAGCCATGCGCGCATGCGTCGGTATCGCCATTACCGTTTTGCTAGTAACAGGCGTGCTTGGATCAGTGATCTTGTAAATCAAATCTATCAATCAAAAGGGGAAATAATGAAGAAGAACTTTAAGAAAATCAAATCCGGTATTGCATCCATTGCATTGGCTCCGGTTGTGTTGCTTGCAACCTGCCCCGCATTTAGCGCTCTGCCGACGATTCAACCTCCAGCAGGTGGAAGTATCGGCGGCGGAACCACACAAGAAGGTGACATTCTTGGGCAGATGGGCGCATATTTCAAACTCGGAATGACTATTCTGGGCTTGGTGTTAGCTGCAATTGCCTTTCTGTTCGTTGTTACCGCATCTTTGCAACGCTACCGCGATTACACAGCGGGCAAAATCCAGCTGGGTGACCTCAAGGAGTTTGTAATTGTCAGTGTGATCATCATCAGCTTGGTGATTTTGATGGTCAACTACGCAGCCCAATCTTTGGCCTAACATGGCTGCGCACGACCCTCGCCCCCAAGGAAAGGCGCCTGTCCACGCGCCGCTGACAGATCGCGTCAATTCCGAGCCGCCAATTATCAATGGAATGGCGGCTAGCGAGGCTGGATATATTGGGGGCGTGTCTTTCGCCGTCAGCCTGTTTATTGGCGCTGTGGTGGCTTTTAGCACTGGATTCTGGATAGCAGCGCCCATTTTGTGCGTTGTCGTTCCGTTCATGGTGCTTTGGTATTCTTCACTGTATCTGCAAGAGGTCAAGCGAAACCGCCCTGAAGGCTATTACCTTCATTGGATGCATTTCATTCTCGTGTCGCACAAGTTAGCAAAACCAAAATTTCTGGTCCATGACGGCCGAATGCAATTGGGTTGCAGCTATCGCATGAACTCGATCAAGGCCGAAGCCAAATTATCGGAAACAAAATAATGAGCAGTGGTGATTATCTGGACGCACTTGCGTCCGAGCGCAGCCATAACGCGAAGCTTACGAAAATCATATTTGGCATTGTAGGGCTGGCAGTGGCTGGCATGTGGTTCGCTTCGCGCGTTCCAAAGAATATCGACTTGCACGTCGCGCCAGATATTAAGGCGGGTGACACGATACGGGTTATTGATGGGCAGTCTCCAGTGCCGTCTACAAATGCCTACGGTTTTGCGTACTACATCTGGCAGCAGATTAATCGCTGGCAAAGCGATGGCTCTCAAGACTATGGCAAGCAGATCTATGCGATGCAGTTCTATTTGACGCCTCGCTGCCAGGCGCAACTGCAAACCGATATGCAGCAGCGTCATGCCAAAGGCGAGTTGCGCCGCCGTACTCGCCAGATCAGCGAGATCCCCGGATTCCCGTACAGCGAAAACCGCGTGATCCGTGAAGGCTCGGATGCCTGGACGGTGCTGCTGGACATGCAGGTTCAGGAGACCTTCGCAGGGCAGCCGGTCAAGGACGTATTCATTCGGTACCCGCTGCGCGTGGTGCGCTTCGATGTGGACCGTGAGCGCAACCCATGGCGTCTAGGCTTGGATTGCTTCGGCAGTAGCCAGCCCGCGCGCCTCAATCCTGCGGAGCTCAAGCCTGGCGCGCCGGTTCAAGCGGACCTGAAAGCACCGCGTCTGCCCGGAACTATTGCCCCTTCGAGCCTGCCTCGTGACACCTCTGTCGATTGATCCACATGATCCAACGTCGTTCTCTTTCGATCTGCCTCCTGGTCGCCCTGCAGCTTCTGCATGGCAGCGTTGCTGCTCAGCAGGTCGAATCGCTTGCTGGCAGTACCGAGACGCCCGAGTTCAATGAGCCTATTGACCTGGGCCAAACGGGTGCAGCAGCTGCAACACCAGCTGCTGGAGCCAATGTAGGACGCGCCCCAACAGGCGGGCGCATGGTGGCAGGCGTTAGCGTGCCCGCACCGCTGGCGAATACAGCGGTAGGTTCCGCCAGGCGCGCAGCTGCCGAAGCGTCTCTACGCCGCGTTGGCCCAGCTCCTTTGACTTCCGGCCCCGCCGAGCGTGCTGTGTTTGCGCGTGAGCCAGTCCGGGTGAACCTGACGGTCGGCCAAGAGCGACTTGTCACCCTGCCCGCCGATGCGTTGCTACGCATGCCCAGTGACATGGATAGCGTGGCGCGTATCGAGACGATCGCAGGCACGATCTATGTCACTGCGCTCGTGCCATTCACGGCGATCCGAATCATTGCCGAGCTGGTGGATAGCGGCCAGCAGATTCCGATGGATCTGATTGCGGTAGCCGCTCCAGACGCCAAAGACTCCAAGGGCAAGGTCGTGTCCACGCAGTCCGCTAAAGGCGAGCTGCAGGTTTCTGTGATCGAGCCCGCGACTGTGCCGAACCCCACTGGTGGAGCTGCTTTGTCTGGTGGCCAGTCTCAACAGCAAGAGAGCGTTGCTGCGGACATGGTGCAGCTCACTCGACATGCTGCCCGGCAGCTCTACGCACCTCGACGCTTGGCTGGTGGTACGCCAGGTGTGAGCCAGGTTGGCGTAGGAACCGAACCCGTGCCGACACTGTTCCGTGGCGCTGCCGTGGACGCTGCGCCCGTAGGCCAGTGGAAGTCGGGAAACCTGTATGTGACTGCGGTGCGCGTCACCAACCGCTCGCGCTTTGCCCTGGAGCTGCCCTTGGAGAGCTTGCGCGGGCGCTGGCTCTCGGCCACGGCCCAGCATGGCCGGATCGGTGCTGCCGGTACAGACACCGACACCACGGCGGTCTACCTGGTGTGCGATCGCACTTTCGAGTCTTGTCTGTGAGGCACCCATGGCAGTGAAAAGCAACAAACTCACCCCTGTTCTTGTCATCGTGGCCTTCGTCATCGTCGGCTCGGTCATCGTCATGCGCCAGAACAATGCACCGACCGCTGCGCCCATGGCAGCGGCCCCCCTGCCCAAAACGGCAGGCGCAGATGAGGACACGCCCAGCGAGACGCTGGCCACAGTGGTCGCGGCCAACAAGGATCTGCGAGCAGATATTCAGGACGTGCTTCGTGCTAACCAGGATTTCAGCAAGCGCCTGGAGCGCTTGGAGAAAGGTGCACCTACAGGCACCTCTTCTGCTGGTGCTGTCGGTGGTACCAGCAATGACACAGATCCAGCCCCAGTCGATGTCTTTAAGCCCATTGGCGACGCCATCGACTCTGTTACTGGGCTTGGCTCGAATGGCGCAGGCGGAGGTCATCGTCCCGTTGGTGGCTCCCAGGATCTAGGCTTGTCCGGTGGCAGTACCGCCTACAAGGTGGTTCCGCCCATGGGCTACACCACCGAGACAACTCAGCATCAAGGGAAGATGGTTACGCGCTATGTGCGAGTAGCTCCGGACGGCACGCAATCCATGCCCAGTGCGGTCAGCGCGGCCCAGGCCGCACAAGCTGCTCAGGCCACTCAGGCGGCCACGAAGCCGCAACCCGTGGCTTATTTCACGCTGCCGGAGAACTCCACGCTGGCGGGCGTCACCGCGATGACCAGTTTGATCGGCCGTGTGCCGGTCAATGGCCGTGTGACGGACCCCATGCAATTCAAAGCCATGGTCGGGCGCGACAACTTGGCCGCCAACGGATGGGAGTCGCCCGAAGACCTTGCCGGGATGATCGTTACCGGCGTGGCCGTAGGCGATATGGCGCTGTCGTGCACCGAGGGAAAGATCCGCAGCATGACCTTCGTGTTCAACGATGGTGCGATCCATACGGTGTCGGCGCGTCGTGCGCCGCAGACCCAGGCAGGTACTGGCGTCACATCCATAGCTACCAATGGGTCCACAGACCTGGGATTTATCAGCGATCTGTACGGCAACCCCTGCATTCAAGGCAAGTTCGTGACCAATGCGCCGGCCTACTTGACCGACATCATCGGTGCCAAGGGCTTGGGTGTGGCCGCCGAGGCCTTGGCGCAAGCCCAGACCACCACCATGGCCAGCAGCAATGGCACCACCTCCTCGATCACTGGTAACGCCGGCAGCTTCGCACTGGGCCGTATGGGCTCAGGAGCCACCGATGAGCTGGTGCGCTGGCTGACCGAGCGTCTTAAGAGCTCGTTTGATGCGGTTGTTACGCCAGCTGGCCAGCAGTTGGTCGTGCATCTGGACCGCCAGATCGAAATCGACAAGCCCGCCAACCCAAGAAAGATCGTGCATCGCACGCAGTCCCCCAATGTCCTGTCTGGAGCCCGCTATGGCCTCGAATAACACCCTTCTTCTTGCCATCGTGCTTCCCGCGCTACTGGCTGGTTGCACGGCTATTGGGTCGCGCGAGTCTCCGCTCAAGGAGGCTACGGCTGGTAGTCCGACCTTGGTGGATGTGTATCGGGGCAAGTTTCAGCCCCCGCAGTCGGCGGCTTCCTCTCGTGAGACGGCGCGGGACCGCCTGGAGCGTGCGTCGAGTGCGCGCCCGATCGCGCGCGGCGACGAAATGACGCAGCGTTACTGGTCGGCCCTGGAGCCTATGCAACAGCGCTTTGCACGCGTACCCAACCCGGATCTGGTCATGGTGGTCTATCCCCACCTGGCCAAGGGCCGCTACCCCGTGCCTGGCTATGTCACGGTTTTCCCAATGTATGAGTCAACGGAGTACGCCATGCCCGGTGAGGTGGCCGAAGAGCTGCAACAAGGCCGCGCCGCATTCTCACGCGGCCGCACTGCTCGGGAGGCCGGCCAATGAGCGGATTGCTGGAAATGCTGGGCCTGTCTGGTGGTACCAAAAGCAAGCACAAGCGCCGGCTCATGACGGCCGCCGACCGCAAGCAGATGGCCGCCCGTCCGCCCTCCTTCACCGAGCTGCTGCCTTGGATCAAGTTTTCACCCAAAGACCGCAACTTTGTGATGCGCGACGGCAAGACCTTGGGCGCGCTGTTCGAGCTGGGCGCTGTCGCTACGGAGGCGCAGCCGCTGGAGTACCTGCAGGAGCACTGCCGCAAGATTCAAGAGGCCATTCAGGCGATTCCCGAGGTCGACTCTTCGCCTTGGGTGGTGCAGTTCTTCCTGAGCGATGACCGAAACATCGACGGGCTTAACCAATACCTTCACGACTACATCCTGTCCCAGCACAAGGACGCCAAGCGCGCGCAGGCCATCATCGACTCGGAATACACGCAGTCCGTGCTGAAGGAGTTTCGCAGTCACCTGTCGCAGGTTTCCCGAGAGCAGGGGCTGTTTACCGACACCTTGGTGACGGGCCAGACCTGGCGTGGCCAGCAGCGGCGGGTTCGCTGCTGCATCTATCGCCAGTTTGATGACTTGGTCAATGAGCGCCGCATGGCCGAGCAGCAGATGGAGGCTGTGGCCACCACCTTGCTGGCCACGCTGAACGAAGCCGGCGTGACGGCGCGGCGTGCCAACGGCAAGGACTTCTACGAGTGGATGCTTCCATTCTTCAACCGTAATGTGCCCTGGGCCAGCACGGGCGCCGAGCTGTTCCGCGGCGCGCCCTATCCGGGTGATGTGGCTCCAGAGGGCATCTATGACTGGGACTTTTCCGAGTCGCTAAACCTGTCTGAGCCCTCGTGCAACCAGGAACAAGGCTGCTTCGAATTCGATGGCCAGCCGGTGAAGTTCCTCACGCTGCAGAACCTTCGTGCTCACCCTAGCATAGGGCACTTCTCCGCAGAAAGCCGGATCGGGAACGAAGCCTATGCGCGGTTTGACCGGCTGCCGCCTGGCTCGATGCTGTCCGTGACGGTGACGATTGCTGCCCAATACCAGGTCGAGCGCCACGTCGAGGACATCAAAAAGGCCTCCCGTGCTCAAAACGCCGTGGCGCAGGAGACCCATAGAGAGTCGGAGCAAGTGCTCCAGCACATGGCCACCGGGGACAAGCTGTATCCGATGTTCATGGGGCTGTACCTGAGCGGTAAGACCCATGCGGATCTGGATGCGGCTGTTTCCGAGGTCAATGCCCAGCTGACGCCGACCGGGATGCGTTTTATCGAATCCCGAGAGGACCTGGTGCCGCATGACGCCTTCCTGCGTGCATTGCCATTCGCATTCGATCCCACGTTCGACCTTCGCAGCATGCGGCGGTCGCGCCTGACGTTTGCGAGCCTGATCGCAGCCATTTTGCCGGTCTATGGGCGCTCACGCGGCACGGCCAATCCCGGCTTTTGGTTCTGGAATCGGGGCGGCGAGCCATTGTGGATCGACCCGCTCAACAAGATCGACCGCAAGAAGAACGCCCATATGGTGGTGTTCGGCCCCACAGGAGCGGGCAAGTCGGCGACGTTGAGTTACCTGTCCATGTTGGTCATGGCCATCCACCGCCCACGCCTGGTGATCGCGGATGCAGGCAAGTCCTTCGATCTGATGGTCAAGGACATGGCCACCAAAGGCTTGAGCGTGTATCGCGTCAACCTGAGCGGTGACACTGATGTATCACTGCCTCCATTCGTATACGCCAGCGAGCTGCTGCAGGACGTGGAGATCATGGAGTCCTTCAAGGCTGCGGAGGACTACTTCGGCGCTGGAGCGGGTATTCCCACCGAAGAGGAGGCTGAGCTCGTCGGTGCCGAACGACTGATGGAGTCGGTCAATGAAGTGATGGAGCCGGCTGACGCCGACGATGACTCGGACGAAGAGAAGCGCGACTACCTGGGCGAGATGCTCATCTCGGCCATCATGATGATTACGGGTGGCGAAGACGCCGAGCTCAAACGAATGACGCGCGCCGACCGCTATCTGGTCACCAGAGCCATTATTCGAGCCGCAGTGCGCGTATCCAAGGAAGGCAAGCCCCATCCTCTGACACAAGACGTTGCCCTGGAGCTGACGGCCATGGTCAAGGACGTATCTCTGTCGGAACACCGCCGCGCGCGCGCCGAAGAGATGGGCCATTCGATGATGAGCTTCACGACGGGCCTGCGCGGCAAGCTCTTCAACCGCCTGGGTCAGGACTGGCCCGATGCCGATGTGACCCTCGTGGAAATGGGCACACTGACCAAAGACGGCTATGAGGATGCGCTTGCTCTGGCCTACACGAGCCTGCTGGACTCGGTGCAGTCGCGCGCAGAGGCCGCTCAGCATGAGGATCGCCCCCTCATCATGCTGACCGATGAAGGGCACTTGATTACCACCAACGAGCTGCTTGGCCCGAAGGTGGCCAAGGGCACCAAGATGTGGCGAAAGCTCAATGCCTGGTTCTGGCTGGCCACGCAAAACTTGAAGGACTTCCCTGGCAGCATGTCCCGCGTGCTGTCCATGTGCGAGTTCTGGATGTTGCTGACCATGGACAAAAACGAGATCGAGGAGATCGCGCGCTTTCGATCGCTCACACCTGAGCAACGCCACATGATGGAGTCTGCCGTCAAGGAGCCGGCGAAGTACACCGAAGGTGTGCTCATCAGCGCGAACAATCAGTGGCTGTTCCGAAACGTGCCACCGGCGTTGCCAATCGCGCTGGCAATGACCGAGGGCCACGAGAAGGCCGAGCGCCGCCGTCTCATGGACGAGCATGGTTGCACCGAGGTTCAAGCGGCCTACCGCGTGGCGGCACGCCTGCAGGAGGCGCGCGCATGATGCGGTCCTCCCTCACTGCCCTGGTGCTGCTTCTTTGCGCTCATGGCGCGCTGGCCCAAGGCTCTATCGGCCCTTCGGTGACAACCGTGGAGGTCTTCGCCAATTCGGCCACGGTGGTACGGCCGCCGTTTCGCCAGCCTGGCTATGTGCTCAAGGTCTATCGCGTGGACGCCATGGCTCAGCTTGAGCAGCAGCTCAATGCAGGGCTGCCCAAGAACGAAGCCGACGCCATGGCCTATATGCGTCAGCACGAGGCCGAGATCCGCCGCCGTTACAAGGACCAGATCACCAATGCGGCTTCCGGCATGACGCTGGCCGTCCAGTACCGATTGGACCGGCTCCCGGCCATCGTCATCAATCGCGCCAAAGTCATTTATGGAGTTGCGGATGTGGACCGCGCCATCGAACTGTTCGCCGCGGCTCAGCAGAGGCCTTCCCGATGAAAAAGCTCCCCTCCCTCAATCGCAATCTGCGCCGCCTCGTCGCGGCCATCTGCACCACGTCGATGTGCACCGTGCTGACACCGGCCACCACGATAGCCGGTACCACCACCCCCGCGATCATCGCGAATACGGCAAAGGCTGCCTTGTCTTGCGTGTCGTACTCCGTCGAGGGCGTGTGCTTTTTCTTGAGCTGCGGCTGGACCGGATGCTGGATTCGGACATCGATC
Source organism: Comamonas sp. (assembly GCF_009360615.1). Classification (GTDB taxonomy): domain Bacteria; phylum Pseudomonadota; class Gammaproteobacteria; order Burkholderiales; family Burkholderiaceae_C; genus Comamonas. Next base: position 13,338 of record NZ_SPEY01000028.1, on the reverse strand, counting down.
AAGATCTCCCACTATGTGCCAGACGTGGTGGTCAGCACATACAACGAGCCGCTGCGCCACCCTTGGACCGACATCGGCACGGTCGTGGCCACCACGCTGACCACTGCTGGATCTGCCTTAACGGGACGACTGCTGGACTCGTCCGCCGGCGGGCTGGACAGCAATTCGGCTATGGCGAACTTCAAGGGGGCCGATGCCATCGGCAATCCGGCCGGCATGTTTGCGAGCATGCTCGCATCTGGCGGCATGTTCACGATGCCAAAGTCCATCGCATTTCCCACGGTTAGCGAGTTGGCCAAGTTCCCCTCGAAGGAGCTACCCAACATTGGGCGCCAGTGGACCCAAGTGCCTGCCAGCATTGCAGAAACTGTGGCGTCTGATGCCAAAGGTCTGTTGAGCTCGGAATCATTGCTGGCCAGCCTTGGAACGATTCTCAAGACCATTGAGGGTGTGAAGCAGGTGATGGAGATCGCCGAGACTGTGCAGCAGATCCAGGCAGGCATCGCCGGCCTGCAGCAGCTCTCCGAAATTCTCTCTGGCAGCACCGGGGGCGCACTCTTCTGCCCTGGCGGAGCCAGCTATTTCAACCTGCATTTCCAAAGCGAGCTCGATGCGCCTTTCTGGCGCGGCATCGTGCCAGTGGAAATGATCTATCCGCAGGCCTGGGTACCCGGACTGGGCGAGATCGGCTCGGGCTATACGCAGACCTGGGGGAACCTGTACCCACGTACCGGAGAAATCATCCAGTCGCACCCCGTGAAAGCTTCTGCAGTGCTGGCTGAGCGTGTCGCCTCGATCATCTACAAGGAAGCTCAGCCTCACATCTACTCGCGCGTCCAGCCCTCTGGGGGCTATCGCTACTTCAACTATGGCGAGAAGCGCAAATGGCAGATGTTGTATCCGCAGGCTTGGTCGGGGTGCCAGCAATTTGGCCAAAACGACTCACTGTCACTGACCTCCTTCGGGGACGGAGCCACCAGCTCCGATGACGGCTACGCCTGGAACCTTTGGCAAAAGTACACCTGCTGCCGGCGTCGTGGCGTGTACCTCTATTCCGTGCCCTGACCTCCCACTCCAATTTCACTATGACAAACGCACACTCCTCTTCTCTGCGCTTCAAGCGGATCTGCTCTGCCGTGACCTTGGCCTGCGTGCTGGCTCCCTCGGTCGTGACACCTGCGGCCGCCCAGACGATTACCTCGTCGGGCCTCTACTATCGTATGGGCGGGGGCTCGCCGATCAGCGCTGCCGCCCATCGCAGCGCCTTATCGATGCAGTTGGGTGCCGGCGTCCGCGCGAACTATTCCTGTGGGAAGTTTGACATCGGGCTCTCCTGGTCGGATCTCATGAATAGCATCCAGAACCTGGGTGCAACGATTACAGGGGCCGTGCAAGCCGGCATCTCGGCCCTGCCGCTGTATTTCCTCCAGCGCGCGCAGCCAGGCCTTTATCAGCTCTTCCAAAACTTTAGCCAGAAGGCGGATCTGCTGGTCTCTGCATCGCTGAAGACCTGTGAGGACATGGAGGCGATGATTAAGAACGGCCAGGACCCGTATGAGGAGTACATAGCCCTGGCCAAGGGCGATGCCTGGAAAGTCAAGGCCAATACGGGCGGCAGCGTGGTTAATGCCAAGCTCGATATCAACAAAAACGAGGCGGGCCAGCGTGCCGGATTGCCATGGGTATTTGGCAGCCGAGCCGGTGGTGCTGGGACCCCGCCTATCCAGCCAATCCGCGACCTGGCCGTCGCCGGCTACAACGTCACGATCAACAAGGCAGCCAACTCCCTGTCGACGGCGAACTATGGCAGCTCCTCGCTGGCATCGACGCGCCTGGTCCAGGCCTTCAAGACCCCGGACGACCTGGCTCGCTGGAGTGCCGAAGTCCTTGGCGATCAGAAAATCTATATGTGCACCCAAGGCTCCGATTGCCCGAGCCCCACCATCACCTCGACGGCGACTGGCCTTGCACCGAAGTTTGAACGCGAGCTCGACGAAGTGCTGCCGACTATGCGAAATCTGGGATCTAGCACTTCGAGCAGCCATGCCGACTTGGCCAAGGTCAGCGCGCCCGGCATGGCGGTGAGCCCGCAGCTGATGGACGCGGTGCGGAAGCTGCCGACAGACATGCGGTCGGTGGCCATCAATCGACTTGCTCAAGAGGTTGCGGTCTACAAGACCATCGACAAGGCTTTGATTGCCAGAAACGCGCTGATCTCGGGTATGAGCCTGCCGGAGGCCACGGGCGCTGCTCCCGTTAGATCCGAGGTGCAGACGAAGATTGACCGCCTGACTCAGTACATCAACGACATGATGTTCGAGTTCCGCATACGCAAAGAAATGACCGGCGAGACAGCCTTGTCGATCATGGGCAATCAGCAACAGGCTGGAGCCGCTTCGATGGATGTTCAGGGCGGCACGCGCGCAGATCCTTCGCCGCTGATCGACGGACGGGTGAGCACAAGATGAGCCCATCTAGCGAACAAGCTACGGAGGTGTTGGAGCCTCTTCCAAAACCTAAGGGACGGCTGCGTCGTTGGCTACCTTGGCTTCTTTACAGCGCCTTGATCCTGTTGATTGGCGGCACGTTGCTGACCTGGCTTCTCAAGCTGCAGCCGGCTCATGTCGTCTCAGTCGCCGCCTGGTTTCGGAGAGGAGCTCAACTCGGCGCACTCATACAGGTCGGCCTGTGCTGTTGGGTGATTGCCAGCTGGCGCACCATCGTGGCGTTGGGGTTCAAACACGGCTACGTGGCCAAGCACGAGCTGCGCGCCGTGCTGGGACTACGCTGGCGTGCTGCAGGTGCAATGGCCATCTATCTCGCACTCGTCCCGATAGGCGCGGGCAACATTGCCCGGTTCATCCTGGGCCTTATCTCCTGACCAATATGCAGCTCGATAGCTACCTTGAACTTTTTACCACCCTGTACGGATGGGCATTCGCCAACCTTCTCGGCGAGATCCTCACGGGCACAGGGCTGGCCGCGCTCCCCTTCGCGCTCATTGTGTTTAGCGCCTGGCACAGTGCCAAAGAAGAAGGAGCTGGCTTTAATGGTGTTCTGGCTCTCATTGAGTCGGTGCAGACTAAGCTGATTACTGCGCTGTTGGTCATGGCCCTGTGCTTTGCGACCACGCCGTTCACTTCGCTTCACAACATCAATCTGAGCTACAAACCGGAACGTGCAGCGGACGGGTCTGAGCCCCAGGTGGTGTCGACACAAGGCGGTACAAACTCAGGCTACGACCGCGCCATGGCTGATGCTGTGAATGGCTCATTTGGGCGCTCAGGAAACCTGTCCTATGTCCCCCTGTGGTGGTACAGCGTAATGGGGCTGTCTTCGGGCATCAATGGTGCGTTTCGATCAGGAGTTGGCAGCGCAGAACGTGATCTGCGCGTCGTGGCAGATCTTGCCAGGATGGCCACCATTGAAGATCCGGCTCTGTTGCACGATGTGCAGCGCTTCTACAGCGAGTGCTTTGTGCCGGCACGTAGCCAGTATTTCTCGATGGACAAGAACCAAATCTCTGTCAACGGCCGAGGCATTCTTGCTGAGGGAAGCAGCTATGGCCCCACGGACGTGGACTGGGTAGGCAGCCAGTTTTTCCGAACAGAGCCCGGTTTCTATGACGTGATGCGCTCATATAACCCGGTGCCTGGCTGGAGCATCGACTTCAATCGCGACAGCGAATACATGCAGGGTGGCGCTTCGGATCAGGGCTTTATGAACCCGGACTGGGGGCGCCCAACCTGCAAGCAATGGTGGGAAGCTGACGGTGCTACAGGAGGAGTGCGAGAGCGCCTCACCAGCAACACCTCGACATGGCGGAGTCTCTTGCAAGTCGCCCAAAACACTATCACGTTTAGTTCGACAGATGAGGCCAAGGATGCCATGGCAAAGCTAGCCTTTGAGAAGGCCAACCCGACATTTGTTAGTCCTGACAAGATGCTGGGCGATGACTATGGCAAGGGCACGAACGCGTGGCGTACTGTCACAGGGGGGATTAGCACCATCGGAGTTGGTAAACAGGCATTTGAATCCTCACTCGGCATGGCCCCATTGTTGAATATGCTTCCCATGCTCCAAGCACTTGTACTGATGGCGTTGTATATGTTCCTGCCGTTGATCGTAGTGATTAGTTGCTACGATTTAAAAGTGATGGTGGTCGGTGGATTAGCAATATTCACGGTCAAGTTTTGGGCCGTCATGTGGTATGTGGCCCGATGGCTTGACGCCCACTTAATCGATGCCATGTACCCAGGTTTGACCGGATCTGCATTGATGCAAGAGATTACGCAAAGCGTGAGCTCAGGTCAGCCGCAACTATACAAGCGTATGATTCTTAACACATTATTGGCAATGATGTTCATTGCACTTCCACTCATCTGGAGTTCCATGATGGCGTGGATAGGCTATCGGCTTGGCTTTGAAACCTCTAGCATTAACAAGGCAGGCAGCCTCTCCGATTCAGCTGGTAAGGGTTCAAGCGTTCGGTTAAAACGTTGACAGCTAGTTAAAGGTCTTCTTCTTGTTGGCACCAATATTGAAGATCCGCCATGCTTATCTGCCCTTTGTCAAATGCAGTATAAGCATCGTAGGCAGAGGAAATCATGGGAGTGTCTTCCTCATCAGAGGTATTGGATGATGTGAAGAAGGCCCAAGCAGCGTTCCAGAGCGATCCAAGCACTAGACTGGCAAGGATCAGCAGGACTTGCCAAAGCAGGCCGATGAGTGCGGTAAAGAGTTTGAGCATAGGGACTCCATCGAAGTGAAATAGATCTTCGTGGCTCCCTGTGCGATCGTGCATCGCACACGACCCAAATTGAGTGGCCTCCACATCCTTCTGGATGTGCGCCAAGCAGATCACATACTTGGCGAGTCAAAATCTTGGCTATTACAGCGCAAGTGCGTCATATGGTAACGTATTCCCGCCGCAGCGTAAAGCTTGCCTTTAGGCTGCTAGTGCGGGCGATCGTTGAGCTCCATTCCGCTTTGAGCTCACCAGCGGCAGCATAGGCCGGTGGGCGACCGTCTCAGAACGAACCAAATCAGACATTCAAATTACGGCGAGCGGCGCGGGCACAGGAGCGGCGACGGCGACCGCTCCACCTAATGGTTAGTTCATCCAAGTCGAAGAATTGACATCCCTGTTGAACGACCAGTCAGGTGGCTGTGATGCGTCGACGTGCCGTTGCCCCTGCATTTCGAAAATCGCATTTCACAGGTGCTCAGCAACAAAGCGAGTTATGTCGCGAATCATGTCACTCACGTCGGCCTCGCTAAACTCATCGGGTTTGCCGTGTGCTGCTGAATTTCGAACGTCGGCGATGGCCGTGATGCGCTTCTGTTGAAGCTTGTTGAACACACCTTCTTTTGCAAGGTCGGCATTCATTTTGTCAAGCTTGCCGTGCGGGATGCTATGTCGATCGCACAGCTCGCGTAGTGATGTCTCTAAGACAACACCAGCTACGACTGCAGAAGGTGATTTGTAGCCAGCATCGAGTAAAGCTTGTGCTTGTTCCAATTCGGAATCAAAGACTTCCGCTTGAATCAATGACCTCGTAGACCTGAGATAGCCTCCTTCGTAGTCTTCACGTGCGGCCATAAAGATGGATTTTAGCCGCTGAAGAGTGCCAAGATTACTTCCGTAGACGCCCGAACTTTCGTTTTTGTCAAAGGCCTGATAGTGCTCCGACTCCACTCCGCAAGCCTTATTAAGCAAATTCTTTGCCTTAATCTTCCATTCAAGCAAGGCAGTGCTCTCTATCTCGAGCTGGTTGCGGCCGAGAAATTCGTTGTGAACATTCTTCTGAGTTGCGAGGAGTGACTCCATTTGTGCATGCACTTCAGAAAAACGTTGTTTGTATAAATCGCTCATATGGTCAGTTGGCACCTGAATTAAGCCGCGTCGAAAAGTGGAAGTGAGCGGCCTGCGCGGCTTTTTGCGCAGGCTCGCTCGACTGTAGGGTTAGGCATCAACCGCATAGTGCCTAAACTCGTTTCCAAGCCGTAAGACGCTGTCCAAATAGGCCAGAGCATCTTCGACAGAAATACTGAATTCCGAAAGGTGAGTTGCTTGGTTTCGAATATCCCTAAGCTTCAAGAACAACGGCATGGCATCTGCCTCAATATGTCCAGCCTCAATAAGCGCAGCGACTCTCTTGGTTAATGAACGTTCCTCGATCTTTGCTTTCTTCGCTGCAGCCGATATGGCAGCTTCAAGGTCTATCCAATACTCGATGATTGCTGCTCTTGGAGAGGTTGCAGCTATACGCTGGAACAATTCGTAAGTTGTTAGTACCCCGCTGAGCGTCGCATCATTCCAAATCTTGGTTTTGTTTGGTTCAAGGCGACTCGATTGAGCTTTAGCAGTAGCAATGTCTCGCTCGAACTTTGCTTCCATTTCTTTATATTTGAAAGTGGACATGCGCCCTAAAAGAGAGCGAAGCTCGGCGCGAAAGATGTAGGAAATCCAAATCGCAGCCAAAGGCCAGGCAAAACTGGTAAGCAGTTTGAAGAATGCGTCCAGCAATTTTGCCCAAGAGATCGGTGTTTCGAGATCGTCCTTTGGGTTCTTGTCTGTCGATCCAAATGGAACTATTTGTGTTGTGGTTTGCGATCCGCAATAAACAGTGATCTCGCCTACCGGTGGCTCAGTGGGTTTTGACCGCGGAATTGTGATCTTGTTGGGTCTGGCACTCTTGCACTCGGCCTCACCTTCGGAGGCGTACCCGGCCATCGCCACAAAGTGCGTCAAGCTGACCAAAAGCAAGACTCTTCCCATGCGCATGATGTTGATGCCTAACTAGATTTAGACGACAAACCAAACGCTGTTGTCGCTCGGATAACAAAAATTTGTCACAGCAATGATGGTAACAAAGTGAACGATAGCTTTTTAGGCAAACCTAACAATTTCAAGTCCACAGCCTTACATGAGGGTCAAAGACTAATGATCGAGTGACTGCTCTTGGCCGGTATGCGACTGTCGCAGAACGACCCGGAGCGGACTCCCGTCTGACCTGAATTGCTGCCTGAAAGCGGGTGCTTAACGCAGAGCTAGCTGAACGATGCAACTCCGCGAGCAAACGCTTTGCAATCCAACGCGCGTATATGAGCGCCTCATCAACGGGCGCTGCGTAGACTTCTCCGGACAGCCGCAGGCAGCTTGATCGCCCGAGTGCAGCCCTCACCAGCGGAGCGATTCCTTCGCAGCCGACTGGTCCTCCCGCTCGGCGTCTCGCAGCCAGCGTTCGGCCATACCCATCAGCATGGCCGAGGTTCGCGGCGATGCTGGCATCGCTGTGGCCCAGTCTTGGCACTGTTTTGCAAGCACCCGCTCCTGCTGCCCCCCCTCACCAATAGACTTACTGTATGCTCCCCGCATGTTGAATCGCTCAATGGCAAGCCCCCGCTCCACTTCCTCAGACGCGAGATGTTCAATGACGGCCCGAACGGCCTCGTGAGGCCAAGCTCCGTCGACTTGGCTGGAAGGCGCATGTGCGAGCAGGGCGCCAATCCGTTGGTCCGTAATCTTTGCGCGGTCGACTTCAACCGCAATCTGTCGAACCGCTTGGCACCAAGCCAAAAGTTCAGCGTAATCGACCTCTGCGCCGTTTTGCCCAGGAAGCACCTGCAAGCCCTTCAAAAGTCCGTACGCGGCCACTGCGAGCTTGTCGGCCCCCTCTGGCACCGGCTCTGGCTCCCGATTCGCCGGTTTGAACACTGCGCAAATCGCGTCCATGAACATATGAGGCCGCTGCACCAAAAGAGTGTGGAGGACGAGCGGCTGCCGACGCAAATTAAAGACCGGCAGGTACCTGAACTCAAGTGCAGCTATGTCGTCAGGGGCGATGTCGCCCCGCTTGCGGAGTTCATCAAAGGCATGCTCAATGTTGTAAATATTGAGGTTCCCACCGCCCCGTGCTGACGCATTGAGCTCTGGCACTGCTCCGTCAAGTAGCTGCACAAGCAGCGTCGTTGGTAACTCACTCAATCTGCGTGTTGCAGCATCCAGTGCGGCAAGAGGACGCCCATACTCAAGATAGCGCTGAACTCCAAAGAGCAAATCATCAGTACCTACACTTACAAAGTACGAGTGCTTCAAACGCCAATAAGCATCATTCACCTCTCGACCATATTCCTGCACATAGTTCCAAGTTTGAATCGATTCGTCCAGCGCTGTGAGGATTCGGGCCACCCGCTCAGGCGCCACCCGCTCGTGGAAAAAAGTCTCACGTGCGAAGTGAGTCCATTGCCCCGTGAATCGAGTAGCGCCCTCTGCCATTACAGAACCGGCAACGACATCGATGTTCGGAGCTGATCGCAGGACCTGTATGAAGAACTGCCCAAGCTCATCGAAACCAAACTCAAGTCTCCTCGCGACCTGAGCAACAAGCTGCGGTAGCTTTGACTGCTGTGCCAGCTCAATCAGCCCTTGTATGCCTGACTCACTCATCACGTCCGAGACCGCTTCGTGCCGGGCCGCATCAATCGCCTCAGTGGGGTCGTCAGAGTCAACCTTGCCAGGCACAGCCGGCATCCAGTCATCAAACAGCCAGGTGGACTTCTCGACCGCACTTTGAGGGGCAAATCGGGCGAGCAGGGGGTCAAGGCGGGCCAATGCCTCCTCCGAAACTGCCCAGTCAGTTCCAGCGTACGCTCGATGCTTGTTAACTTCCTTCCGAAGTGCATCCCAAACAGTGAATCGTGCCTCACCGGCAGAACTCCCCAGCACCAGCTCCAATCCCGCAACCATTTTTTCGAACCCATCCTTTGGAAACTGACTCATCGCATCTATGAGCGTCATCCATCTACTTGGTTCGGTTCCCGCACGCACGATTGCTTGTTCGACAACAAAGTTTTGAGCATCCCAGACGACAGCGTATGTGAGAACCTCCGCCTCATCGAACTCACGAAAGACTGGAGCCTGCGTAGAGTCTGAATGGTCATGTGACTGAGGAAGAAGTTTGACCAATAGGTCCCAGGCAACCTCCGGCACTGCATTCAAGATGTGAGCCAAGACCCCCTTGCGCTGTGCGAGCTTGGCACCTGTGTTCGGAGCCCAAGGCAGGAAGATTTCTCTTAGGCTATTGATGGGTCTATTTGAAACGGCACCACCGGGGTCAATCTTGGCCAGCTTGGCGAGGCAGACTGATGCACGCAGGAGGAGCTGCGGGTCCCAAGCAATAACCTCAAGGCCCCAAAGAACACCGTAGTAGTACGCGTGGGACCCAATTAGCCCCTTGTGTTCGTCAAAGATTGGCCGGATAGCCATGGCGTCGCCCTCGAGCAGACGCTCGAGGGCTTCAAGGAAAGGGATGGGAGCGGCCTCCGCCAGTAGTGCCATCTGGTCTTGCAGACTTACCAGTAGTCGGTGGTCTCGTGAAAGGCCAGGAAGGCCTCGAACAATGCGATTGACATAGTCCTGAGGAGTGCTGCCCGGAACTACAAACTCGGCTTGCTCATGAAGGACTGCCATATGCAGCAGGGTATTCATCATCCCGTCGCGCAACCAACCGCTATGTGTGTCAGCGCCTCTCTGCTCTGCGGGCCTGTAGACCTCATCCGCCTTTGGCGGTTCAATAGCCTTCCCAAACACAGCATTTGCAGCTTCCGAGAACCTTTCAAGATGCTCTTCCCCAATGAGGTGACCCAGATTCACGAAAGCATCAACAGAGGCACGAAGCGCCCAAACGTCCGTGACGTAGTCAATAGGTGGGTCTTGCATTTTCGCGAGATGCCGAAGTGGTGCTTCACAAACTGCATAGTTCCTCTCCGAAGCAAGGCAACGGATAACCTCTTGGTCAGATTGGTTCCTCACACTCCAAGCACCAGCAAGCAAGGCTGGCAAGAGCATCTCGCCCTTGTCTACCCATTCCGGTTTAGGCGCAGTACCACTCGGAATTCGACGCGCAAGCACAGCCAAGCTGCGTCCACAACTTCGGGCCATCGCATAGGCATCCTTGGAATTGAACCCCATGCCTTCGAGTGCGTGCCCGAGGTCAGTGCTCGATGGACGGCGTAGCACCTCATGGCCATGCTTCTTGTCATCTGCTCCCGCGCTGACCACTGTCGGACCCTTTTGGGCAAGGAGACCGGCCAACTGACGTGCCTGCGAGCGAGGGAGAAATGACAACCCTGACGAATCCGCAATTTGACGGGCAGCCTCCTCGGTGTCTACAACAAGAGTCCTTGCCTCAAGGAAGAAGCGGATATCAGTCGGGGCACTACGAATCGCAGCAACCGCGAAAGCAATCACCTCGTCAGGTGAATCGGCCGCGTAAGGCAATTTGCTGACGCCCTCGCTGAGCTTTCGAACGAGTTCCTCGGCCTGCTGCAATCGCCCAGCTAAGAGCACTGCTTCCACAAGTTGCGGACCAAACCTAGTGGAGTATTCATCCCAGAACTCGTCTGTGCTTCTAACGCCAGCCGATGGAAAACATTTCAACTCATACTTGGCGTACCTAGCTGCCACCGCGGGAGCACTGCAAAACCAGTCCTCGACCATAGCGCCGTCGAGGTAAAGAACGTCTTTCCACTCACCTAGCTTCTTCTTGTCGTCTACCCAGTCAGCCAGCTTTTTCTTCGGGTTGTCCCAAGTCCGCGGAGACACAAAGACGAAGGACGTCTGCATGCGCTTTTCCCTGTCGACTTCCTTGGTCCTCTTCTCGAAGTCGGACTCGGCCTTGGCTGCGGCACCGGCATTGACGCCGAACTCCCAAATTGATTGGCCATCTGGCACGTAGGGAGGAACACCAGCAGCCTCCAGTAAGCCGTCAAATCCGCGCACCTGCCCTTTGTCACCGTTGGGGAACCTGATGTTCGAGATGTCTCTTGCGGAAGAACGAATCAAGTCGGCGACCATTCCTGGGAAAACATTTCGAGCTGCAAGCGTGTCCGCCCACTGCTGCAGATTTAGAGCCGTAATCCATCGCATCTCTTTCCTCCCTCTCAATGCACGAAACAACGTGCTTGCTGCTTACTCATTCCGTCGCTCCTCGGGACCGCAGCCCCCCTACAACTCTGCAGGTCCCAAAAGAATGTCGCGCAGCCCTTCTCGGTGGGACAAGCGTTTGCGAACTCATCTTCAGGTGAGCTTAAAAGGCATCCATGATGGCTACATCAGTGCTTTGCTGAGTGAAAACTGCCCCTCGCTGATGTTACCCTCGTCGGACAGCTTAAGGATGCCAGCGCTGCTCAGGTCTTCGTGAAGCTGTTGGTGGGTAATGGGTCTGTCCGGCACTCGATGGTCACTTCAATTGACAGCCGGATGATTACGTTTCAGTGCTACTGACGATGCGTGCGGCAATATTCTTGAGTCGCTAGCTCTTGCCCTCGCACTCCAGCATGCTGCAGCGGTGCATGAGGCGGCCCATGATGGTGGCGTCGCCCAGATACGTTCGGTGACGAATACACTAGACCTTGGGCTGCCATCAAGGCAGTACCGGTAGTCTCCGAGGGAGATGAATTTGCTTTGTGTGCGAAGATTTCCAGGAAGCCGCCTTTCACCAATGACGGCTCCTGGCCGAACTCAGTCGGTCACGACCAGCAGCCTAGTCAGCAGCAACCGGCGCAGGTGGTCAGTTCAACCAAAATTGCGTCTAGGCCGCCACCAGCTCCACAGGCCCAATACCGAGGTAGACCTGCTTGCCAGCTAGATCGGTGACGCTCCAACGGTCATCTGCTACTTGAGTAATTTTGTAGTTTTCCGGTGTAAAAGGCAGATCCATATTTTCTAAGTAACCCAACCAGGTTCCGTAGCGAAGTACAGCTGATGGCACGATTTCGCTTGCATTTGCTTTGAATTTCATAGGTCGCCAATCATGCCCGATCCTCATTTAAATTCTCGGCTCTCGGTGGAAAGACGGCCCAAGAGGTGGGATAGGTCAGCCAGGCGCTCAGCGATCAGGTTGCACACTTGGCCTTGCCGCTGCCAACGCCCTTCGACTGCCAGAAGGCGCGACCCCAGTAGCACCTGACGCTGCTCATCCCGCACGTCGCGCCAGACAATGACCTGTGTGCTGCCCTCCTCGTCTTCCAGCGAGACGAATACCGTGCCGTTGGCCGTGCTCGGTTGCTGCCGCAGCGTCACAATGCCGGCAGTACGCACCCGCTCGCCGCTGACGACAGTGCGCAGTTGCCTGGAAGTCTTGAGCTTGTGTTTGTTTAGCCGCGGTCGCAGAAGGCGCATGGGGTGACTACGCAGCGTCAGGCCTGTCGAAGCGAAGTCCCATAGCACCTCCTCTCCTTCCGGCGCTGCCGGCAGTTCAAGGAAAGCTTCGCCCACAGTGGCCACCTCCAGCAGCTCGGGCGCGGCGTGCATGGCTGCCGCATCCCACACTTGTTGGCGACGGTGCCCAGATAGCGTGGCCAGGGCACCCGCAGCGGCTAGAACCTTCATCTCGTGCTGCTGTAGACGCACACGCATGGCAAGTTGCTCAGCGGTGTCGAACGGTGCTCGATGACGCTCCTCCGCAATGCGCTGCGCGCTGCTGCTGCGCAGGCTGGAGACAAGGCGCAGGCCCAGGCGTACAGCTGGTTTGGTGTCGATGTCTTCGATCGTGCAGTCCACCTCGCTGTGCATCACGTCGACGGGCCGTACTTCGACGCCGTGCCGGCGTGCGTCCTGGACCAGCTGGCTGGCGGAATAAAACCCCAGCGGCTGACTGTTGAGCATGGCCGCAAGGAAGGCGGCAGGCTCATGGCGCTTGATCCAGCAGCTGGCATAGACCAGCAGAGCGAAGCTGGCCGCGTGGCTTTCAGGGAACCCATACTCGCTGAAACCCTTGATCTGCTCAAAAATCTGTTCGGCAAACTCTCGCTCATAGCCCCGTGCGGTCATGCCCTGAACAATTTTGTCGTAGTACTTCTCCAGCCCGCCTTTGCGCTTCCAGGCTGCCATGGCGCGGCGCAAGCCATCGGCCTCTCCTGCAGTGAAACCGGCCGCGAGCATGGCCACCTGCATGACCTGTTCCTGGAACACCGGCACACCGAGCGTTCGGCCCAGCGCCTCTTTCAGCGCCTCGCTCGGGTAGCTCACGGGGTCGATGCCCTGGCGTCGGCGCAAATACGGGTGCACCATGCCACCCTGAATCGGGCCAGGCCTCACGATGGCCACCTCAATCACCAGGTCGTAGAAGCGCCTGGGTTTTAAGCGTGGCAGCATCGTCATCTGCGCACGGCTCTCGATCTGGAACACGCCAACCGTGTCGGCCCTGCAAATCATGTCGTAGGTGGCCTTGTCTTCTGCAGGAATGTCCTGCATCGAAAAATTGAACCCACGGCGCCGACTGATGAACTCCAATGCTCGGCGGATGGCCGACAGCATACCCAGGGCCAACA
>NZ_SPEY01000082.1 GCF_009360615.1 Comamonas sp. | reverse complement strand
TCGCAGCCCATGATCAGATCGAGATTGCGCAGACCCACATCGAAGTCAATCACTGCGGTCTTGTGGCCGCGCAGAGCGAGGCCGGATGCGAAGCTGGCGCTGGTGGTGGTCTTGCCGACACCGCCTTTGCCGGAGGTCACGACGACGATTTTGGCCATGTTTGCACGATTCCTTTAAGACAAATGGGGCAGGTTGATAGGGTGTCCGGTGTGTCTCATACCGGCTCGATAATGATTTTTTCTCCTTCAAGACGCACCTTGGCAGCTTTGCCGGCGACTTCTTTGGGGAGATCGGTTTCAATTGTGCGGTAGATACCTGCAATGGAAAGCAGTTGCGCCTCCATGCAAGTGCTAAAAATTCTGGCGCTGGTATTGCCGCTGGCCCCGGCCACGGCGCGGCCGCGCAGCGGCGCATAGACATGGACGTTGCCGTCGGCAATCACCTCGGCACCATAGCTGACCATGTCCAGAACCACAATGTCGGTGCCCTTGGCATAGACGCGCTGGCCCGAGCGCAGCGGCCGGTCCACGATGAGGGCATCGGCCAGAGGTGCGGGCACCTCGACCTCCACCTCGCGAATGATCTCGTGGATTTCCGGCTCGGCGCGACGCGCCGGCATGGCATCGGGAGCTGCGCTCAGCCCCAGCGCCTTGGCCGCCTCCATCTGGGCCTCGCTGCCGCTGCGCACGGCAACCGGCACGGTGCGGTGGTTGCGCAGGGCCTCGAGCAGGGCCGGGAAGTCGATCTCCTGCTCGGCTTCACACACCTGGCTGAGGTCGATGAGCACGGGGTCGTTGTCGAAGAAGTCGGGGTCGTCGGCCAGACGACGTGCCAGATCCTGGGCCAGTGCCTGCATGTCGGTGCTGCGAAGCACCACGGAAAGCACCGGCAGTTGCGCGCTCTTGAGGTCAAAGCTGGGGCGCTCGGCGCCGGTCGGTTCAACAGACATGGATGGGATCAGCGCACATCAGGTGCTCTATGAGGACGACAAAGTGTACCTGTCAACCGGCAAAAGATAAGGTCACCGAGTGTTTGCACTGCAACACTTGATGCACCTCAGAGGCCCTATCTGCACAGGTCTGGATGAAAATACAGTCATGTCTCCAGAGCTTTCGATCCAGGGCGCCTGTGCCCGCATCACCTTGCGCCGCCCCGAAGTTGCCAACAAACTGCTGCCCGAAGACCTGAGCGTGCTGCGTCGCCAGATCGATGAGGTCAATGCCAACCCGGCCGTGCTGGTGCTGACGCTGCAGGCGGTGGGCAAGCATTTCTGCAGCGGCTACGACATCGCCGAGATTGCCAACAGCCAGAACGAGGGCAGCTCCTTCGGCGAAATGGTGGATGCCGTGGAAAACTGCCGCGCCGTGACGATTGCCGCGATCCAGGGCGGGGTGTTTGGCGGCGCCACCGATATGGCGCTGGCCTGCGATTTCCGCGTCGGCGGTGCCAACAGCCAGATGTTCATGCCCGCCGCGCGGCTGGGCCTGCATTTCTACGGCTCGGGCCTGGAGCGCTATGTAACCCGGCTGGGCCTGGATACGGCCAAGCGCCTGTTTCTGACCTGCGAGAAGCTGCAGGCCCAGGCGATGAAGGACTGCGGCTTTCTGACCGATCTGGCGGACGGCGCAGATATCGGCGAGCGCGTGGCGCAGCTGCAGGCCACGCTGTCCGGCATGGCGCCGCTAGCCTTGCTGGGCATGAAGAAGCACCTCAACGCCATTGCCCGCGGCGTGCATGACAAGGCCGGCATCGATGCTGCCGTGCAGGCCACCATCGAATCGGCCGATCTGAAGGAAGGCGGCGCGGCCTGGCGCGAGAAGCGCCAGCCTTTGTTTACCGGGCGTTAGGCCACTGTCTCTGCCTTGGCCAGGTATTCCCTGGCAAAGCCCTCGTACCAGTCCAGGCAGCCGGGGTTGGCCATGGCGTCCTTGTTGACCACCTTGGCCAGGGGCTGGCCCAGCAGCAGCTTCTTGATGGGCAGCTCCTGCTTCTTGCCGCTGAGCGTGCGCGGGATCTCGGCCACGGCAAAGATATCGTCGGGCACAAAGCGGGGCGACAGCGCCGAGCGGATGGCCTTGTTGATGCGCTCGCGCAGGGCCGCATCCAGCTCCACGCCGGGTCGCAGGGCGACAAACAGCGGCATGTAGCTGTCCTTGCCCAGATATTCCAGGTCCACCACCATGCTGTCCAGCACCTCGGGCAGGGCCTCGACGGCGCTGTAGATCTCGCTGGTGCCCATGCGCAGGCCGTGGCGGTTGATGGTGGCGTCGCTGCGGCCGTAGATGATGCAGCCGCCCTCGCCGAGCAGCTTGATCCAGTCGCCATGACGCCAGACTGGCCCCATCTCTGCCGGGCCGTCACCGCCGCCGGGTTGGCGGCCATGACCGGCGGGATACATGTCGAAATAGCTCGATAGATACCTTTTCCCGTCCGCATCGCCCCACAGGAACAGCGGCATGGATGGAATGGGCTGGGTGCAGACCAGCTCGCCGACCTCGTCCATCACGGGCTGGCCCTCTTCGTTCCAGGCTTCGACGGCCGCGCCCAGCTGGCGGCATTGCATGACGCCGGGCACCAGCGGCAGATCGCGGTTGCCACCGATAAAGGCGCCCGCAAAGTCGGTGCCTCCGGATAAGTTATTCCACCAAATATTGGCGCGGCCCAGTTTCTCGAATTGGTCTGTTCCCCACTGCTGTACCTCGGCAGACAGCGGCGAGCCCGTGCTGCCCAGCCCGCGTATGCGTGACAGATCCCCGCAGGCCGACAGATCGACACCGGCCTTCATGCAGTTGGCGTAGAAGGCCGCGCCCGAGCCAAAGCTGGTCACGCCGGTCTCGGCCGCGAAGCGCCACAGCGTGCCCCAGTCGGGCTTGTCCTTGCTGCCGCCGGGGCTGCCGTCAAAGATCACGCAGGTTGTGCCGCCCAGCAGGCCCGAGACCTGGGCATTCCACATCACCCAGCCCGTGGAGCTGTACCAGTGGTAGCGCTCGCCCCAGCTATTGGGCTCGTAGCTGCAGCCGATGTCGTTGTGCAGACCCTTGAGCTGCAGGGCCACCAGCACCATGCCGCCATGACCGTGGACGATGGGCTTGGGCAGGCCGGTGGTGCCGCTGGAGTAGACGATCCACAGCGGATGGTCGAACGCCAGCCATTCGGGCTCAAAGGCCGCGGTATCGGCATCATTTCTCGCTGTAACGCTGGTGTAGTCAGCGGTGTCAGCTATCTTTATCGAGGTATCCAGATTGGGCACCAGCACCACATGCTGCACGCTGGGCAGGCCGTCACGCAGCGCCTGCAGAACCTCGCGGCGGTCGATGTCCTTGCCGGCGTAATGCACGCCGTCCACGGCGATCAGTGCCTTGGGTGCAATCTGCTTGAAGCGGTCGAGCACGGCATGGGTGCCCATGTCGGGCGCGCAGATGCTCCAGATGGCACCCAGGCTGGCGCAGGCCAGAAAGGCGACCATGGCCTCGGGAATATTGGGCAGGTAGGCGGCGACGCGGTCCCCCTTGGCCACGCCCTGGGCGCGCAGGTGCAGGGCCAGGGCCGCCACCTGGCGCTGCAGCTCGGGCCAGCTCAGCTCGCGCTGCAGGCCCAGCTCGTTGCGGCTGATGACGGCGGGCATTCCTGCAGCATGGGCGGGCTGCACATGGCGCAGCACCTGCCGCACATAGTTCACCTGCGCGCCCGGGAACCACTGTGCGCCGGGCATGGTGTTGCCGGCCAGCACCGCGCTGTGCGGCGTGGGTGACTGCAGGTCGAAGTAATCCCAGATGCTTTGCCAGAAGGCGTCGAGATCGCTGGTCGACCAGCGCCACAGCGCGTCATAGTCGGCAAAGCTCAGGCCGCGCGTTTCATGAAGCCAGCGCTGGTACAACCGGATCTGGGGAATGTGGGGGGCGGGGTGTTGGGGGGCGCAAGACATGGCCTCAGCCTAGCGCTGCGAGCCGCGCAAGTCATTGGTGCTGCCCCCCGCAGATGTCACCTGTGCAGCACCGATGCGCGGTCAAACCGGCACGACTTGGGCCAATCAGGCCTGGGCCAGGACCTTGCATCAGGGTTGCTCCCTGCTGCCCCCTTGTTTGCGTGGGTCCTCATCGATAATCGGGGCCTGTCTACACCGTCAACGGCGCATGCCGGCGACCCGCACCCCATGTCCGCTTTGCCCACCCGCGTGCTGGCCGTCATTCCGCCGATGACGCAGCTCAACACTCCCTACCCCTCCACGGCCTACCTGACCGGCTTTCTGCGCTCGCGCGGCATCACCGCCATGCAGGAAGACCTGGCCCTGGCCCTGGTGCTGCAGCTGCTCTCGCCCGATGGCCTGCGCGCCGTGGCCGAGCGCATCCGAAGCCTGCCTGCCAAGCAGCACACGCCTGCCGTGCAGTCCTTTGTCGCGCAGCAGGAGCGCTATCTGGCCACGATTGCGCCCACGATTGCGTTTTTGCAGGGGCGAGACTCCACGCTGGCCCACCGCATCGTGGGACGTCACTTTCTGCCCGAAGGTCCGCGCTTTGCCACGCTGGACGTGTACGAGGACGAGGAAGGCGGCGATCCGCTGGGCTGGGCTTTCGGTGCCCTGGGCCTGCACGACAAGGCCAAGCATCTGGCCACCCTGTACCTCAACGACCTGGCCGATGTGCTGCGCGATGCCGTGGACGAGCGCTTCGAGTTCGTGCGCTATGCCGAGTCGCTGGCCGGCAGCCAGCCCACCTTCGATCCGCTGGCCAGCGCCCTCGCGGCAGAGCCCAATCTGGTGGACGAGGTGCTGGAGCGCCTGACGCTGGAGGCCGTGGAGCGTCACCAGCCCACGGTGGTGCTGCTGTCCGTGCCCTTTCCGGGCTCGGCCTATGCGGCATTTCGCATTGCGCAGACCATCAAGCGGCGCTTCCCGCAGATCGCCACCGTGCTGGGTGGCGGCTTTGTCAACACCGAGCTGCGCGAGCTGGCCGAGCCGCGCGTGTTCGACTACTTCGACTTCGTGACGCTGGATGCGGGCGAACGCCCGCTGCTGGCGCTGCTCGAGCATCTGCGCGGCGAGCGCGGCCGATCGCGTCTGGTCCGCACCTTTGTGCGCGGCGACGACGGCAAGGTGCAGTACGTGAACATGATGGAGTCCGACATCGCGTTTGCCGAGGTCGGAACGCCCACCTGGGACGGCCTGCCGCTGGACCGATACCTGTCGCTGCTGGACATGCTCAACCCCATGCACCGTCTGTGGAGCGACGGGCGCTGGAACAAGCTCACCGTGGCCCATGGCTGCTACTGGAAGAAGTGCAGCTTCTGCGATGTGAGCCTGGACTATATCGGGCGCTACGAGGGCGCCAGCGCCGCCGTGCTGGCCGACCGCATCGAGGCTATCGTCGCCGAGACCGGCCAGACCGGCTTTCACTTTGTCGATGAGGCCGCGCCGCCCAAGGCGCTCAAGGCGCTGTCGCAGGAGCTGATTGCACGCAAGGCCGGCATCTCCTGGTGGGGCAATGTGCGCTTCGAGAAGACCTTCACGCCCGAGCTGGCCGAGCTGATGGCCGACAGCGGCTGCATCGCCATCTCCGGGGGCCTGGAAGTGGCGTCCGACCGTCTGCTGGCGCTGATGAAAAAAGGCGTGACCGTGGACCAGGTGGCACGCGTGACCAAGGCGTTCTCGGAAGCCGGCATTCTGGTCCATGCCTATCTGATGTACGGCTTTCCGACGCAGACCGTGCAGGACACGGTGGACGCGCTGGAGTATGTGCGCCAGCTGTTTCTCAACGGTTGCATCCAAAGCGGCTTCTTTCACCGCTTCAGCTGCACCGTGCACTCGCCCGTGGGCCTCAACCCCGAGGAATACGGCATCGAGCTGCCGCCGCTGCCCGAGGGCAACTTTGCCAAGAACGACCGCCCCTTCATCGACCCTACGGGCGTCGATCACGACGCACTGGGAGCGGCGCTCAAGAAGGCCATCTACAACTTCATGCATGGCATCGGGCTGGAGGAGGATGTGCGCATGTGGTTCCCGTTCAAGGTGCCCAAGCCCACGGTCAAGCGCGACCGCATTGCGCGTGCGCTGCAGCAGAAGCAGTGAATTTGATAGCTGCTAGCGCTTGCTGATAAACAACTTTAGATCTGTTTATTGATTAATTCATTGACGGTATTGCGCTGCAAGCTATGTATTTGATAGTTTGCCCTTGTACAGCCGTTTTCCAGCGTGTGCGAGAGACCACAGTCCCTGGTTTACCAGTGCTTGCACGGCCCCAGCGGGCAAGCACTGCTTGCCATAATCTGCTCCGTTTTTGATATCTCCAAGGAGCGATGGGATGGGAATGTTTCAATGGACGGAGCGATCGTCCGATGTCTTGCAGGGCGGTGGCGTCATCGGCCCCGATGAGCGACTGCCCTGGACGCAGACCGGTTTGATGGGTATCCAGCACGTGATCGCCATGTTCGGCTCCACGGTGCTGGCCCCCATCCTCATGGGGTTCGATCCCAATCTGGCGGTGTTGATGAGCGGTATCGGCACGCTGATCTTCTTTCTTATCACCGGCGGCAAGGTGCCCAGCTATCTGGGCTCTTCCTTTGCCTTCATCGGCGTGGTCAACATCGCCACCGGCTATGTGGCCAGCCAGGGACCTGCCAACGCCAATATCGGCGTGGCGCTGGGCGGCATCATTGCCTGCGGCTTTGTCTACATGCTGGTCGGCCTGCTGGTGCAGATGGTGGGCACGGCCTGGATCGAACGCTTCATGCCACCCGTGGTGACGGGCGCCGTGGTGGCCATCATCGGCCTGAACCTGGCCTCGATTCCCATCAAGAACATGGCGTCCAACAACTTCGAATCCTGGATGCAGGCGCTGACCTTTGTGTCCGTGGCGCTGGTGGCCGTGTTCACGCGCGGCATGCTGCAGCGCCTGCTGATTCTGATCGGCCTGATCATTGCCAGCGTGCTCTACGCCGTCTTCACCAACGGCCTGGGCTGGGGCAAGCCCGTGGATCTGAGCGGCGTGCTCAATGCCGCCTGGTTCGGCATTCCCCGCTTCCATGCGCCGGTGTTCACCAGCAACGCCATGCTGCTGATCGTGCCCGTGGTCATCATTCTGGTGGCCGAGAACCTGGGCCATATCAAGGCCGTGACGGCCATGACGGGCAAGAACCTGGACCAGTACATGGGCCGGGCTTTCATCGGTGACGGCGTGGCCACCATGGTCTCCGGCGCAGCCGGCGGCACGGGCGTGACCACCTATGCCGAAAACATCGGCGTGATGGCGGCGACCCGCATCTACTCCACGGCCGTGTTCTTCGTGGCGGCCCTGCTGGCCGTGCTGCTGGGCTTCTCGCCCAAGTTCGGTGCGCTGATCCAGGCCATTCCCCTGCCCGTCATGGGCGGTGTCTCCATCGTGGTGTTCGGCCTGATCGCCATTGCCGGCGCCAAGATTTGGGTGGACAACAAGGTGGACTTCTCCGACACCAAGAATCTGATCGTGGCTGCCATCACCCTGATTCTGGGCACCGGAGAATTCACGCTGAGGTTCGGCGAATTCGCGCTGGGCGGCATCGGCTGCGCCACCTTCGGCGCCATCATCCTGTACGCACTGCTGGCCATGGGCGAGCGCAAATCTGAAACCAAGGTACAGGCCAAGTGAGTGCCAACATGTAATCGGGGGAACATTCCCCTGACAGCAGCGCGGGGCCTTTGCCGGGAATTCCTGTTTTAATGTTCCGCGCTGGTAACATTTCTCGCATGGAGATATGCCGCCCTACCCGGGCGGTTTTTTTTGGAGGTGCCAGCCCGAGCACCGAGCATGAGCCGCACAAATGCCAGCGCGTTGGCACCGGTCAGGCTCGCGTGCCGGGTCGGGGCCTTCGAGTTTGGAGCATGCAATGTCCATCGCAGATCGCGTACGTTACCCAGAATTCCTCTCGCGCGTCATGACGGCCGAAGAGGCTGCCGCCCTGATTCCCCACGGCGTCAATGTCGGCATGAGCGGCTTTACCGGAGCCGGTTACCCCAAGGCCTTGCCCCAGGCCATTGCGGCCCGCGCCAAGGCCGAGCATGCCCAGGGCAAGCCCTACAAGATCAATGTCTGGACCGGTGCCTCCACTGCCGCCGAGTGCGATGGGGTGATGGCCGAAGCCCATGCCCTGGGCCAGCGCCTGCCCTTCAACACCGACCCCATTGCGCGCAAGGCCGTGAATGCGGGCGAGATCGACTTCATCGACATGCATCTGTCCCATGTGGCGCAGCATGCCTGGTTCGGCTTTCTGGGCCACATGAACGTCGCCGTGATCGAGGTGCTGGGCGTGACTGCCGACGGCCTGCTGATCCCGTCGACGGCCGTGGGCAACAACAAGACCTGGCTGGAGATCGCCGACAAGGTGATTCTCGAAGTCAACACCAAGCCGCCCGCCCGGATGGAGGGCATGCACGACATCTACTACGGCACGGCCATCCCGCCGCGCCGCATGCCCATCAACATGACGCATGCCGACGACCGTATCGGCGATGCCTACCTGAAGGTGGACCCCGCCAAGGTGGTGGCCGTGGTCGAGACCCACAAGGGGGACCGCGACAATGTGTTTGCCACGCCGGACGAAAACTCCCAAAGAATCGCCGGCTACATCATCGATTTCCTGGCCCACGAGATGAAGATGGGTCGCCTGCCCAAGGAAATGCTGCCCATTCAGTCGGGCGTGGGCAATGTGGCCAATGCCGTGCTGGCCGGGCTGCTGACCGGTCCGTTCGAGAATCTGCTGGGCTTTACCGAAGTTCTGCAGGACGGCATGCTGGATCTGCTGCGCGCGGGCAAGATGAGCAAGGCCTCGGCCACCTCCATTTCGCTGTCTGCGGCGGCCTACAAGGACTTCGAGGACCACATCGACTTCTACTGCGAGCGCATCATCCTGCGCCCGCAGGAAATCTCCAACCACCCCGAGCTGGTGCGCCGCCTGGGCATCATCGCCATGAACTCGATGATCGAGGCCGATATCTACGGCAACATCAACTCCACCCATGTCATGGGCACGGGCATGATGAACGGCATCGGTGGCTCGGGCGACTTTGCGCGCAACGGCTATCTGTCCTTCTTCGTCACGCCCTCGGTGGCCAAGGAGGGCAAGATCAGCTGCATCGTGCCCATGTGCTCGCATGTGGACCATACCGAGCACGACACCCAGATCATCGTCACCGAACAGGGCCTGGCCGATCTGCGCGGCCTGTCGCCCAAGCAGCGTGCCCAGGTCATCATCGACCGGTGCGCCCATCCGGACTACCGCGCCCAGCTTCAGGACTACTTCGACCGCTCGCGCCAGCAGGGCGCACAGCACACGCCCCATATCCTGACCGAGGCGCTGTCCTGGCATCAGCGCTTCCTGGACCAGGGCGATATGCGAGCCTGAATAGGCTCCCCCTGAGCCGCTGCGCCTGGGCGGCCCCGCGGTTTCCCCCAAGGGGGACGACACCCTCGCTGCGGGGCGGCGGGCCGCCCAGGCCCTTGCTGGGTGCCTCTGACTCGGGGCGTGGGTGGAGCTGCTGCCTAGTCCGCTTGGTGCTGGCGTTGGCTGCTCCAAGTCCTTAGCATCGAAGGTCGCTCTGCAAAGAGCGTCCTTTTTTCATGCACCACAAGGACTGGTATGGCGATCTGGACCCGAGAACTCGATCTGAAAGCGCTGAACGCAGGCAGCGCAAACACTGCAATTTCCCATCTGGGCATAGAGTTCACCGAATACGGTGACGACTATGTGCGCGCCCGCATCCATGTGGATGAACGTACCTGCCAGCCCTATGGCATCTTGCACGGCGGTGTCAGCGTGGTGCTGGCCGAGACGCTGGGATCGATGGCAGCGGCCTGCAGCATTCCCGAAGGCTACCGCTGTGTGGGCCTGGGCGTGACTGCCAACCATGTGCGTGCAGGTCGCAAAGGCAGCTGGATCACCGCCACGGCGCGGCCCACGCACCTGGGGCGCACCACGCATGTCTGGGCGGTGGAGCTGCGCGACGAAGAGGGCAGGCTGACCTGCAACTGCAGCCTGACGATGGCGATCCTGCCGCCCGAGGCCGCCAAGAATGCGCGGCTGGATGCGGCTTCGTTGGGCGGGGTGCAGTAGGGCGGAGTGGTCTTTCGGATGCTACGGGTTTGAGCGACATGCCAAGGCACATCACGCTGCCATCGAAGAAAGGCGCACAGTCTTCCTCGGCTCAAACCCCCAGTAACGCCGACAGATTCTCCGGCTGCTGTTGCAGATCCGCGGACTCAGCCTGCAAGGCCAGCCGGCCTTTTTCCATCACCACGGCCTTGTCGGTATGGGCCAGCACCTTCTTGTAGTCGCGATCCACGATCAGCGTGGAAATGCCGGTTTCGCGAATCTGTGCAATCACGCGCCAGATTTCGGCCACCACCAGCGGCGCCAGACCCTCGGTGGCTTCATCCAGGATCATGAGGCGCGGATTGGTCATCAGCGCGCGGCCGATGGAGACCATCTGCTGCTCGCCGCCCGAGAGCTGATCGCCGCCGTTGGACAGGCGCTCCTTGAGGCGTGGAAAGGTTTCCAGCACACGCTCGTAGGTCCAGCCCCGACTGCCGTCCAGGCCGGCTCTGGCGCTCATCAAGAGGTTTTCCCTGACGGAGAGATTGGGGAATACGCCGCGTCCTTCGGGGACATAGCCAATGCCAAGACGTGCCATGTGTTCGGGGGCGGAATTCGTCACATCCCTGCCATCGGCAAACACCCGGCCCGAACGCGCCGGCACATAGCCCATCAGCGTACGGATCAGCGTAGTCTTGCCCATGCCGTTGCGGCCCAGCAGGCCTACGGCCTGACCCTGAGGCAGATCCAGCGAGATGCCGTGCAGGATATGGCTGTCGCCGTAAAAGCTGTGCACCTCTTGCAGGCTGAACATGGCAGGGTTCGAAGCCCCGGAAAGTGGGCGCGTGCCTGTGCCTTCCCCCTCCCGCGCAGCGAGAGAGGGGGAAGCGGCAGAGCCGCTCAGGGGGGGCTTTGTTTCAAGCATGCTCTTCCTCTCCCAGGTAGGCGGTGCGCACCACCGGGTCGTTGCGAATCTGATCGGGCGTGCCCGTGGCCACCACGCTGCCGTTGACCATGACGGTGATGCGATCGGCAATGCGGAAAACGGCATCCATGTCGTGCTCCACCAGCAGCACGGCATGCGCGGATTTGAGCTCCTGCAGCAGCTCCAGCATGCGCTCGGTCTCCTCGGCACCCATGCCCGCCAGCGGCTCGTCCAGCAGCAGCACGCGCGGCGCCGTGGCCAGGCACATGGCGACTTCGAGCTGGCGCTTGGCACCATGGCTCAGGCTGCCGGCGATGCGCCCGGCATGCTGGGCAAGACCGGCGCGCTGCAGCGCGGATTGCGCCCGCTGCAGACTGGCTGTGCAATGCTGGGCCGACTCCCAGATGCGCCAGGGCCTGGGCAGCGCATGGGCCTGCGCCGTGAGCCGGCAGTTCTCGAGCACCGTGAACTCGGGGAAGATGGTGGTGCGCTGGTAGCTGCGGCCGATGCCGGCCTTGGCGCGCAGCGGCTGCGGCATCTGCGTGACGTTCCGGCCCTCGAGCGCAATGCTGCCGCTGCTGGCCGCTATTTCGCCCGAGAGCATGTTGATCAGCGTGGACTTGCCGGCGCCATTGGTGCCGATGACGGCGTGGACCTCGCCCTGGTGCAGATCCAGGTCCACATTGTTCACGGCCACCAGCCCGCCGAAGCGCCGTGTCAGGCCGCGCACCGACATCCGGGGCACATTGTCCGCATCAGCCATGATCTGCTCCTTGCTGGCCAGCGCTTGCCGAGGGAGCCTTTCGCGCCGCAGCCTTCTGCTGCCATTTGTCGTTGATGCCGACCAGCCCCCTGGGCAGCAGCGCGACCAGCGCGATGATGGCCAGGCCCAGCGTCAGCTGCCAGTGGTCCGCAGCATTGCCCATGATGGCGTGGGTGCTCAGCAACTCCTTGAGCAGCACAAAGGTGACGGTGCCCAGCACCGCACCGCGCAGCGAACCCACGCCGCCCAGAATCAGCATCAGCAGCACCTCGCCGGAGTGGTGCCAGGCCAGCAGCTCGGGATTGACCACGGCATCGCGTGCGGCCAGCAAAAAGCCCGCCAGCCCTGCCAGCGCACCGGCGATCACAAAGCCGGCGAGCTTGTAGCCATAGGTGGCAAAGCCGGCAGCGCGCATGCGCTGCTCGTTGACGCGGATGCCGGCCAGAGCATGGCCGAAGCGCGAGTGGCGCAGCATGGTGATGAAGGCATAGACCAGCACCAGGGCAGCCAGCACCACGTAGTACTGCGTGGTGCTGCTTTCCATGTTCAGTGCGCCGATGGCCGGGCGTTGCATCAGGTAGATGCCGTCGCTGCCGCCAAAGTAGCCCACGTCGTGCACGACGAAGAAAGCCAGTTGCGCGAATGCCAGCGTGACCATGATGAAGTACACGCCCTTGGTGCGCAGGCTCAGGGCGCCCACCACCAGCGCATACAGGCCCGAGACGCCGACGGCGGCGCCGAGCATGACGAGAAAGTGGCTTCCGTCCTGGCCGGCGGCCTTCACCGCCGCATAGGCACCGAGACCGAAGTAGGCCGCATGGCCGAGGCTGACCAGACCTGCGCCGCCCACCAGGATATGCAGGCTCAGCGCAAAGATGGACAGGATCATGATCTTGACCACCAGGTCGGACAGATAGCCCGACCAGAAGGGCTGGGCGGCCGCCAGAAGCACCGCCGCAGCCAGCGGCAGCACCACCCCGACCCAGACGCTTTGCGAGCGGATGGGGCGGCTCTGGCTGGTGACGGCCGGTGCTTGCGCATAGGCCTGATTGGACTGCGGCAGTGGCGTATAGGAGTTGTTGCTCATATCGGTGATCCTTGACACTGCTTGCACAACTGGCGTGAGTCCCGCAGGAGGCTCCGGGCAAGAGCCGTCCCGCAGCGAGGGTGTTCTGCCTCTCCGGCGTGGCTGCAGAGGGGGTGGGCGCAAAGCGACTCGGGGTGGAGTTTCATCATCTTTTGCCCATCAGTCCTTCCGGCCGCCATACGAGGATCACGGCCATCAGCAGATAGATGCTCATGCCGCTGAGCTCCTGGAAGAACACCTTGCCGAAGGTGTCGACAAAGCCCACCAGCAGCGAGGCCACCAGCGCACCGGTGATCGATCCTATGCCGCCGATGACCACTACGACGAAGCAGATGATGAGCACGCCGGAGCCCATGTTCGGATAGACCGAACTCATGGGGGCAGCGATCATGCCGGCCAGGGCTGCCAGTGCCACGCCCACGGCGAACACGATGCGGTACAGGCGCTTGATGTTGATGCCCAGACCCCGCACCATGTCGCGGTTGCTGGCTCCGGCACGAATCATCATGCCCAGGCGCGTTCGGTTGACGGTGTAGTACATCAGCACTGCCACCAGCAGGCAGGCTGCGGCGGCAAACACGTTGTACCAGGGGTACTGCATCATGCCCATGAGCGGGAAGCTGCCGGCCAGCCAGGCCGGCTTTTCCACGCCATGCACATCGTTGCCCGCGAGGATGGCGCGCAGGCCTTCAAACACCAGAATCAGGCCATAGGTCATCAGCACCTGCTGCAGATGATCGCGTTCGTAGAGAAAGCTGAAGAATGCCCACTCGAGGAAATAGCCCAGCACCACGGCCAGCAGCACACCCACCAGCAGCATGGTGATGAATTGCTGGCCCAGATACGGCGCCAGCGAGAACGCCACGTAGGCGCCGATCATGTAGAAGCTGCCATGGGCGAGGTTGATCACCCCCATGATGCCGAAGATCAGCGTCAGGCCCGAGGCCAGCAGAAACAGCAGCAGTCCGTACTGAATCGAGTTCAGGCACTGCACCAGAAAAGTGGCGAGATCCACGGCAATCCTTGTTGAAGCGGGAGGGGCGAGATAGGGGAGCCTTCCGCCCCGCGAATGGTGGATTCGCGAGGGAGACGAGGCGCTCTGTCGCGAGCCGGCAGCGGGGAGCGGCAGGCTCAGAGCCGCGACTTATCCAGGGCGGTGTGACTCGCGTCGTCACATGCGGCAGCCGCGGGCCGGGTCCGCCAGCGCCTTCACCGCCACGCTGATCTTCTTGTTCTCCTTGCCGTCGACCTTGCGCAGATAGATGTCCTGCACGGGGTTGTGCGCCTTGCTCAAGGTGAAGTCGCCGCGCGGGCTGGCAATGGTGGCTTTTTCGATGGCGGTGCGGAAGGCATCCTTCTTGCTGATGTCGCCACCGGCCGCCTTCAGGCCCACGGCCAGCATCTGCGCGGCGTCATAGCCTTGCACGGCATAGACATCGGGCTGCAGCTTGTAGCTCTTGGCGTAGTTGGTGCGGAAGGTCTGGTCGCGCACCGTGCCCAGTTCGTCGGCATAGTGCAGCGTGGTCAGCATGCCCTGGGCGGCGTCACCCTGCGCGTCCAGCGTACCGTCGGTCAGAAAGCCCGGTCCGTAGAGCGGAATGGTCTTGGACAGGCCCGAGGCGTGATAGTCCTTGACGAATTTCACGGCACCTGCGCCTGCGAAGAAGGAGAACACCGCATCGGGCTTGGCTGCCGCGATCTCGGTCAGCAGCGCCTGGAATTCGACGTTGGGAAACGGCAGCGTCAGCTGCTTGCTGACCTTGCCGCCGCTTTTCTCGAAGCCTTCCTTGAAGCCGTTGACGGCCTCTTCGCCGGCAGCGTACTTCCAGGTCAGGGTCATGGCATTTTTCTTGCCCTCCTTGGCCGCCACCACCCCCATGGGGTAGGCCGTCTGCCAGTTGGAGAAGGAGCTGCGGAAGATGTTGGGCGCGCACATGGGGCCGGTGACGGCATCGGCTCCCGCATTGGGAACGATGAGCACGGTGCCGCTTTCCTTGGCGGCCTTGGCCATGGCCATTGCCACGCCGGAATGCACGGTGCCGATGATCACGTCGACCTTGTCGCGCTTGATGAGACGGTTGACGTTGTCCGTGGCCTTGGCGGGGTCGGATTCATCGTCGACCTTGAAGTATTCGATTTCGCGCCCGCCCAGCTTGCCGCCCTGTTCGGCGACCTGCATGCGAAAGCCGTTCTCGATCGCCACGCCCAGGGCGGCATAGGTGCCGCTGAATGGCAGCATGAAGCCGACCTTGATCTTCTCCTGCGCCATGGCGCTGCTGCCGCCTGCGGCGGCAGCCAGTGCGATTGCGCTCCATATTGCCCATTGCTTGCTCATGCTTGTCTCCTGCTGGTTGATGGATGAATGCCGGCTTGTTATCAGGTCAATGGATAGGACTGGCTGTGGTGCTGGGGGCGCACTGACGCTCACGCGCACTCTAACAACTTTAGGTTTAAAGCAATACCAGCGATTGCCCTAGTCGGGCGTAGCGGTCCCGATTGCTTTCTGCGGCCTTGAAACCGGCCGTCAGCGCGGCTTAGTGTCCAGTTCACGCAAGCGAAAGCGCTGGATCTTGCCGGTTGCGGTTTTGGGCAGCTCATCCACAAATTCAATGAATCTCGGGTATTTGTAGGCAGCCAGCCGGTTCTTCACGAAGGCCTTGAGCTCGGCCTCGCTGGCGCTGCGTCCGGGCTTGCACACCACATAGGATTTGGTCTTGGTCAACCCCTGCTCGTCGGTCACGCCGATCACGGCGGCTTCCAGTACGGCGGGGTGCTGCTGCAGCGTGGATTCGACCTCGAAGGGCGAGACGTAGATGCCGCTGACCTTGAGCATGTCGTCGCTGCGGCCTGCATAGGTGTAGTAGCCCTCGGCGTCACGCACGTATTTGTCGCCGCTCTTGAGCCAGGCGCCCTGGAAGGTGTCGCGCGTCTTGTCGCGGTTGGCCCAGTACATCAGGGCCGCGCTCGGGCCTTTGATGTAGAGATCGCCGATCTCGCCATCGGCCACGGGCTGGCCGTCCTCGCCGCGCAGTTCCACCGCATAGCCGGGGACAGGCTTTCCGGTGCTGCCGTAACGTATGTCGTCCGGGCGGTTGGAGAGAAAGATATGCAGCATTTCGGTGGAGCCGATGCCATCCACGATATCGGCGCCAAAGTGGTTCTTGAAGCGCTGGGCGATGTCGGCTGGCAGGGCTTCGCCCGCCGAGGAGCACATGCGCAGACTGACCTGCTCGCGTGCCGGCAGGGCGGGGTGCGCCAGCATGCCCGCGAAGCCCGTTGGCGCGCCGAAGAACACCGTGGGCCGGTGCTCGGTCCAGCGCCTGAAAGTGGCTTCCGGCGTGGGGCGCTCGGCCATCAGCACCACGCTGGCTCCTACGCTCAGGGGGAAGGTCAGGGCATTGCCCAGACCGTAGGCGAAGTAGAGCTTGGCGGCGGAAAAGCAGACATCGCTTTCGGTCAGGCCCAGCACCGGTTTGCCATACAGCTCCGCCGTCCAGTAGGGGTTGGCGTGGGTGTGCACCGCGCCCTTGGGCTTGCCGGTGGAGCCCGAGGAATACAGCCAGAAGCCGGGGTCGTCGCCCATGGTTCGGGCGGCATGAGCGAGCGGCGTCTGCTGTTGCAGCCAGGGCTGCAACGGCTCGAAGGCCGGCGGCAGGCCTTGCGGTGCTTCCTCGGGTCTGGCGACCCAGATATGGTTGACCTCATGCTGCGCCTGCTCCAGGGCCTGCTGCACCACGGCAACCAGCGCACC
The DNA here is from genome assembly GCF_009360615.1 of Comamonas sp. GTDB lineage: Bacteria > Pseudomonadota > Gammaproteobacteria > Burkholderiales > Burkholderiaceae_C > Comamonas. The sequence goes on along the minus strand of NZ_SPEY01000082.1, from coordinate 8,974 downwards.
ATTGGTCAATACTGCCTGAGCACGGCAATGCTCGAGCATATAGGCGTAGTCGGCAGCAGTGAGCAGGGTGTTCACCGCCACCGGCACCACGCCGGCGTACATGGCTCCCAGAAAGGCGATCACCCACTCGCGCATATCGTGCATGACCAGCAGCACGCGCTCCTCGCGATGGATGCCGGCAGCGAGCAGGCCGTGGGCCATGCGACGGGCCTGATCCTGCAATTGCGCATAGCTGAGCGTGCCCCGGTCATCGGTGTAGGCGGTCTTGTCACCGCGCCCCTGGTTGAGGTCGAACAGATGCTGGGAAAAGTTGAAGGGCTGGCTGAAATCGGTCATGGCTCATGCTCCCTTCGTTTCTGCCAGTGTCTGCAGAACCTGCGGTGCGGCTTGTATGGCGCTTTTGCGATGATAGAAATCCAGGGCCCGCAGGCCGCCGAGCTCGCCGCCGCCGCCGGCGCGGCCCGGACCTCCATGCAGGGACTGCGGCATGACATTGCCATGGCCCGTATGCAGCCGGGCGACGGCGGGCGTTACCACATGCACCCGGCCGTGGCTGGCAGCGAGCTCGGCGGCGGCAGCGGCCAGTGCCTGGTCGTCATCGCCGTAGATCGAGCAGACCAGCGAGCCCTGGCCGCGATGTGCCAGGGCCAGGCCATGGGCCAGATCTTGGTACGGCATGAGCGTGGCCACGGGGCCAAAGATTTCCATGTCATGCACGGGTGTGCAGCCATCCGGGTCCTGTGTTCCCAGCAGCACGGGCTGTGCACAGGCAGCGATCGCCGGGTCGGCATCGATCAGCGCGTTGCGCCGGCCGTCATGCAGGGCCGCAGTGTGCTCCAGCAAGCGGGCCAGGCCCTGCTGCACGCCGTCGTACTGCTCGCGGCTGACCAGAGATCCCATGCGCACGGCGTCGTTGCGCGGGTTGCCCACGGAGATCTTCTCCAGCTGCGCACTGATGGCCTGGGCCAGGCTGTCATACAGGGCCTGCGGCACCAGCACGCGGCGTATGGCCGTGCATTTCTGGCCGGACTTGACCGTCATTTCGCGCACCACTTCACGCGCCAGCAAGGCGGCGGCTTCGCTGTCCGGGCCCTGGCCGGGCAGCAGCATTGCACAGTTCACGCTGTCGGCCTCGATATTGCTGCGCACGGAATGGCGGCTGATGGCCGCGTGAGAGCGGATGGTCGCTGCAGTGTCCGCAGACCCTGTGAAGGAGAGCACATCCAGGGGCTGCAGCTGATCGAGCAGTCCGGCGGCACTGCCGCAGACGATGGACAGCGCGCCCGGCGGCAATATGCCGGCATCGATCACATCCTTGACCATGCGCTGGGTCAGCCATGCGGTGGCCGTGGCCGGCTTGACGATGACGGGCACTCCCGAGAGCAGGGCGGGTGCCGCCTTTTCCCACAGTCCCCAGGCAGGGAAGTTGAAGGCGTTGATGATCAGTGCCACCCCGTGCGTCGGGACCTGGATATGCCGGGACTGAAAAGCGCCGTCCTTGGCCAGCGCCACGGCTTCGCCGTCGCCCAGATGTCCGGCATCGCCCAGCGCTGCACCCCACCGGGCGTATTGGTTCAGGGTGTAGATGCCGCCATCCACATCGACGGCGGTGTCGCTTCTGACGGTGCCGCTGTTGGCGGTGGAGATCTCGTAATACGCGTCGCGCCGGCTTTGCAGCACGGCGGCAATATCGGTCAGCAGGCCGGCGCGCCGGGCGTAACCGAGGGCTCGCAAGGCCTTGCCGCCGGTGTCGCGTGCAAAGGAAAAGGCGGCGCCCAGATCCAGCCCCGTGGCATCGACACGCACCAGCTCGGCTCCCAGTACCGGGTCGCGTAACAAGCTGCCCCGGCCGCTGCCGGTCTGCCAGCGTCCAGCCACATGGTTGGCCAGTAACTCAGTCATGGGAGGTCTCCTGAAGGGCTGTTCTGATCAGCCTCAAATCTTCGTCAAAACATGCAATATTGTGCGTGCAATCAAAAGATAAATACGTGACAATGCAGTGTCAAGCAATATATTGCATGATTCGCGTTAACCCCGACTGTTTATCATTCACGGCCTCTGAGGAGCTTTATGGATCAGTTAGACATGGCATCCGCGTCGGTTGCGGAAGGGGATGAGACGGGCAAAAGCCCGTTGCTGCAAGCCTTGGGCGAGAGGGTGCGCAATCTGCGTGCGCGCCGCGGTCTCACGCGCCGCGGGCTGGCTTCTGCGGCGGTGGTGTCCGAGCGCCATCTGGCCAATCTCGAATACGGCACGGGCAATGTCTCCATCCTGGTGCTGCAGCAGATCGCACAGGCACTTCAGTGCAGCATGGCCGAGCTGCTGGGCGATGTGACGACGGCCAGCGCGGAATGGCTGCTGCTGCGCGAGTTGCTGGAGGGCCGCAGCGAAGCCGATTTGCAGCGCGTGCGGCTGGCGGCCGGAGAGATTCTGGGGACCGCGCCCAGCGGAGACCCGCACCGCGCCTCGCGCATTGCCCTGATAGGTTTGCGCGGCGCGGGAAAGTCCACCCTGGGCCGCATGCTGGCAGAGCAGCTGAATGTGCCGTTTCTGGAGCTGAACCAGGAAATCGAGCGCGTGGCCGGTTGCAGCGTGCGCGAGATCTATGACCTCTACGGAGCAGGCGCCTATCGCCGCTATGAGCGTCGTGCACTCGAAGAGGCCGTGCAGATCTACAGCGATGTGGTGATTGCCACGCCGGGGGGGATTGTCTCGGACCCCGCGACCTTCAATGAGCTGCTCAGCCACTGCACCACGGTCTGGCTGCAGGCCCAGCCCGATGAGCATATGAGCCGTGTCGTGGCGCAGGGGGATACGCGGCCCATGGCGGCCAACCCCGAGGCCATGGATGATTTGCGCCGGATTCTGGACGGCCGGTCGGCCTTTTATTCCAAGGCCGACCATGTTCTGGACACCAGCGGCAAGAGCCTGGCGCAAAGCTTCAGGCAACTCAGGGCGCTGGTCGCGCCCTGACGGGATTCAGGCGGGCAGTGCGCGCTGGAGGATGGCCGAAATATCCAGCCCGGCAGGGTCGAACGCTCCGACCACCATGCTCCCGCTTTGCGCGCCCAGGCGGGTGTGGATGAAGGCCTCGGCCATGACAGCGGGCGCGTGTTTGTGCAGCAGGCAGGCCTGGGCCAGCAGGCACAAGTCCTGCACCAGCCTGCGGGCTTGGGGCTGCAGCGCATCGGGAGCGACAGACAGTCGCTTGGACAGCGATTGCACCATGGCCGTCAATACGGGCCGGTCGGCAGCCATCTCGCCCAGATCCTGCAGCAGCAGGCGCGCGGCTTCGGGCTCGCGTCCCATGGCGCGCAGCACGTCGAGGCACATCACATTGCCCGAGCCTTCCCAGATGGAGTTGACCGGCGCTTCACGGAACAGGCGCGAGACAATGCTGTCCTGCACATAGCCGTTGCCGCCAAAGACCTCCATGGCTTCGCCCGTGATCTCCACCGAGCGCTTGCAGACCCAGAACTTGGCGGCTGGAGTCATGATGCGTTTCCAGGCACGAGCCAGCAGGTCGCCGTCGGCCTCCAGCTCACAGGCCTGCGCCAGATGCATGGCGAGCTGCATGGAGGCTTCGCTTTCGAGTGCCAGATCCGCGAGTACGGAGGTCATCAGCGGCTGATCTGCAAGATGCTTTCCAAAGGCCGAGCGCTGACGCGCATAGGCAATCGACTGCACGGTGGCACTGCGCACGATGGCCGCGCTGCCCAGCACGCAGTTCAGCCGCGTGTAGCTGGCCATTTCGATGATGGTGGGAATGCCGCGCCCTTCCTCGCCCATGAGAATGCCCCAGGCGTCCTGCAGCTCCACTTCCGAGCTGGAGTTGCTGCGGTTGCCGACCTTGTCCTTGAGGCGCTGCACACGCACCGGGTTCTTGCTGCCGTCGGGGCGCCAGCGTGGCACGAAAAAGCAGGCATGACCGCCGAGTTCGCCGCTTGCCGTGGCCAGGCGCGCCACCACCAGATGGGCGTCGCACATGGGGGCCGAGAAAAACCACTTGTGGCCGCGCAGCAGATACTCGCCGCCGCGACCGCCCGCGTGCACCGGGCGGGCCACCGTGGTGTTGGCGCGCACGTCCGAGCCGCCCTGTTTTTCCGTCATGCCCATGCCGATCCAGATGGACTTTTTCTGGGCCAGCGGCAGATCGCGCGCGTCGTACTCGTGGCTGTACAACCGGGCCTGCAGCTGGCTCCAGAGCGCTGGCTCTTTTTGCAGCACGGGGATGGCCGCCGTGGTCATCGTGGCCGGGCACAGCGTGCCTTGCTCCACCTGGCCGTGCAGGTAAAAGCCGGCGGCCCAGGCGCTCCAGCGACCGCGGCCCGGACTCTCGAAGGGCAAGGAGATCAGCCCCTGCTCGCGATACAGCTGCATGAGGCGATGCCAGCTGGGATGGAATTCCACGGCATCGAGCACACGCCCGCGTGCGTCAAAGCGCTGCAGCTCGGGCGCATGGCGGTTGGCGAGTTCGGCCTGCTCCCAGCTGTGCTTCTCGCCAAGCTGCTGGGCAAAGCGGCTCAGGGCTGGAACAAAGCCCTGGGCCTGCTGACGCAGAAGCACTTCCTGCAAGGCCATGTCGGCCTGCAGCAGGTTGATGTCGGTCAGCTCATCGAACTGGTTGAAGACGTCATGGGTGTCCAGGGCCTGCATGCGATCACTCCTGTGGCTGTGCGCGCGTCACCGGGCAATATAGAGCGCGGCATGGTTGGCCGCAAAGCGGGTTTTCAGCCGGCCTGTCACCTGTGCTCAGCGCCTGCGCGCCTGCTCGTACAGGCCCATGACCCGCGGCACATTCCCCTCCAGCTGACGGATGCGATCGGGGCCCGTCGGGTGTGTGGAAAGAAAGCCTATGCCGCCTTCGCCCGTGGCCTGGCCCATCTTGCGCCACAGGCTCACGGCGGCCTGCGGGTGGTAGCCGGCGCGGGCTGCCAGCTCCAGCCCGACCAGGTCCGCATCGCTTTCGTCGTTGCGGCTGAACTTGAGGCTGAGCAACTGGCCGCCCAGGCGGGCCGCCGCATTGCCCAGGTCGCCCAGGCCCAGCAATTGGGCGCCCAGCGAGATGCCGATGCTGGTGGCCTGGTTCTTGGCCAGCTGCTCGCGCGAGTGCTCGCGCAGGGCATGGGCCATCTCGTGGCCCATGATCATGGCGATCTCGTCGTCCGTGAGCCGGAGCTGGTCGATGATGCCGGTGTAGAAGGCGATCTTGCCGCCGGGCATGCAGAAGGCGTTGATCTGCTTGCTGCCGATGAGATTGACTTCCCAGCGCCACTGGCTGGCGCGCGGGTTCCACTGCGCGGCATAGGGAATGAGGCGCTGTGCAATGCCGCGCAGGCGTTGCAGCTGGGGGTTGCCGGCGTCGGCCAGCGCACCCTGGGCCTTGGCCTTTTGCAGCAACTCCTGGTATTGCTGGGTCGCAGAGTTTTCCAGGGTCTCTGCCGGTACCAGCTGGCGCATGACCGATGCCTTGCCGACCTCCACCTGCGCCTGTGCGGGTGCAGGCATCAGCGGCGCGCAGGCCAGTGCAAGCAGCAGGCAACTTCGGGTGGCGGGCAGGCGCAGGGATGAGATGAGGGCGTGCATGAGCACCAAGTCTATGCGAGCCCGACGAGGCCTCGGGTCAGACGGTTTCTGCAGTCTTGCGCTCTGCCTGCACCACCAGCCAGAGACCGCCGATCACGCCGAGCAGACCCAGCACGGACCACCAGGCCGGTCGCTCGCCCACCACCCACAGCGACAGCGCAAAGGCGGTGATTGGCTCGGCCTTGCTCAGGGCCACACCGGTCGCGGCAGACATGCCGCGCAGGCCCACGGAAAACAGCAGATAGGCAAAGCCCGTGGCGACCATGCCCAGATAGATCGCCACGGCCCAGCCTTCGGCGCTGATCTGCAGCGGCCCGCCCAGCCAGGCAGAAAAGGGTAGCGACAACAGGGCTGCGCAGGCAAACACCCAGGCATTCACCGAGGCCACTCGCGCCTGCAGCACCAGCGCCTGATTGACCAGGGCGTAGGCGGCGTAGGACAGACCGGCCAGCAGGCACAGGGCCATGCCCGCCCATGGCAGATGCTGTCTGTCGGTGGCGGCCAGTGCCATGACGACCCCTCCGCCCACGCCGGTGCAGGTCCCCAGCCACCATTGCGGGCTGGGCATGCGCTTGTGCACCACGGCCTGCATCAGGCCTGCCCAGATGGGGCCGCTGCCGATGGCCAGTGCCGTGCCCAGAGCTACGCCGCTGGCCTTGACGCCGGCAAAGAAGCTGAGGTTGTAGAGGGCCATGCAGAGGCCGCAGAACAGTACCCGCGCCCAGCGCATGGGCTGGCGCACAGGGCCCCGGTCCAGCAGCAGCGCCAGCGCGACAAAGAACAGTGCGGCCATGGCCATGCGCAGGCCGCCCACCCAGTAGGGCGAGAGCTGTGCAGGCGCGAAATGCTGTGCCGTGCCTGTGGTACCCCAGAGCATGGCGGCAGCCAGCACCAGGCCGACGGGACCCAGAGCGCTGCGGGACGATGAGGAAGAGATCGCGGAAGTGACTGACATGGGTGAGCCATCATGCGCGGGCATGGGACGCTCATCTGTCGAGAAACGCTTGAAGTGAGAGGGGCTGCTCAGCGTCGCTCGCGCAGCTGGCGCGATGTCACGCCGCGTTCGCGCCGCAAGGCATAGGCCAGGGCGCTTGCCGAGGCGTAGCCGCAGCGCAAGGCGGTCGCTTCGAGTGCCGTCCCCTGTTTGAGCTGCAGCACGGCAGCATCCAGGCGCAGGCCGCGAAGCCAGTCCTGCGGGGTGCGGTCAGTCAGCTCTACAAAACGGGCATGGAACTGGGCCACGCTCAGGTGCATCAAGTCCGCCAGTCTGGCCGTGGGCCAGCTTTCGTGCAAGGCTGCCTGAACCTGCTGCTGCAGCCGCAGCAGATCCAGTCCACGCCGCTGCAGCAAGGTGGGGGCCTGCAGCACCAGTGCCATTTGCGCGGCGGCCGACAGGCTCGATTGCGGAAAGCGCAGCGCCGGTGGCACGGCAAAGCGGCGCAGCCTGTCCAGCCCCTCGGCCATGGGCGCATCGATCACCAGTACCTGGGTTTGCGGTGCGGCCAGATAGCCATGGTCGGCACCTGCGGGGATGACCATGCCGCAGGCGCTGTCTACAAAGCTGGGTCTGCCGGCCACCTCCAGCTCCATGCGGCCCTGCAGCGCAAACAGGATCTGGGCGTAGTCATGGGCATGTGCCTGGTGCTCGCCGCTGTAGCTGCGCACCGATGCCTGTGCCTGATCAAGCACAGGGCGCGGGGATGCGGTGTCACGGCTCATGGCTAACCTTGCTTGCTTACAGAAAGAGACGGCGGTCACGGTAATGGTAGCGCCCGGCGACTGGCGCGGGCAACCGATAATGCCCTCTGCCTCAGAGAACCAGACCATGACCGAGTCGTCCCAAACAAGCCGCAGCCCCACTTCCGCAGACGTCGCCATCAAGCCCAAGCGCAGCTGGGGCCAGGCCTTCAAGGTCTACGCCCAGCCCACCAGCCTGCGCATGCTGGCTCTGGGCTTTTCGGCCGGCCTGCCCTTGCTGCTTGTGCTGGGTACCCTGAGCTTCTGGCTGCGCGAGGCCGATATCGACCGCACGACGATCGGATTCCTGAGCTGGGTGGGTCTGGCCTATGCCTTCAAATGGGTGTGGTCCCCGCTGGTGGATCGTCTGCCCCTGCCGGCGCTGACACGGATGCTGGGCCGCCGTCGCAGCTGGCTGCTGTTTTCGCAGCTGCTGATCGTGGCGGGCCTGCTCGGCATGTCGTTCATGGACCCCAAGCAATCGCTGCAGCCACTGGTGTGGTGCGCAGTGCTGGTGGCTTTCGGCTCGGCCACGCAGGACATTGCGCTGGATGCCTATCGCATAGAGTCCGCCAAGCTCGACGACCAGGCGGCCCTGGCGGCCACCTACCAGACCGGTTATCGCCTGGCCATGATCTGGGCCGGGGCCGGCGTGCTGTGGGTGGCGGCACAGGTGCAGGGGGATGTGCAGGGCTATATGGTGCAGGCCTGGCATGTGGCCTATACGGCCATGGCGGCAAGCATGCTGGTGGGCATGATCACGGTGCTGCTCTCGCCCGAGCCTGAAACCCGCCCCATGGCACCGGCGCGCAATGCCGCCGAATGGATCAAGGGCGCACTGATTGCGCCGTTTGCCGACTTCATCGGCCGCTATCGCTGGCAGGCGCTGCTGCTGCTGGCGCTGATCGGCCTGTATCGCGTCAGCGACGTGGTCATGGGCATCATGGCCAACCCGTTCTATGTGGACATGGGCTACACCAAGGAAGAAGTGGCCGCCGTGACCAAGGTGTTCGGCGTCATCATGACGCTGCTGGGCGGCTTCGTGGGCGGCACCATGGCCGTGCGCTGGGGCGTGATGCGCGTGCTGATGCTGGGTGCCTTGCTGTCGGCCGGCACCAATATGCTGTTCGCCTGGCTGGCCACGCGCGGCCACGATGTCTCGGCCCTGGTCTGGGTGGTCAGCGCCGACAACCTCGCGGGGGGCATCGCCTCCGCTGCCTTCATCGCCTACCTCTCGGGCCTGACCAATGTGCAGTACTCGGCCACGCAATATGCGCTGTTCAGCTCGATGATGCTGCTGGCGCCGAAGTGGCTGGCAGGCTTCTCGGGGGTGTTTGTCGATACCTATGGTTACGAGGCGTTCTTCCACACCACGGCGCTGATGGGCTTGCCCGTGCTGCTGCTGATTTTCCTGGCATCCAGAGTAAAAATGGGCTCTGGCGCTTGATGGGTAATTGCTGCCAGCTATTGTTTTTGCGGCGCATAAAGCGTTTACCGAACTTTACCCGCCAGACAAGCGCAGATCATCTGCGTGCTGCAGCATGGTGCCTTGATGAAATATCGAGGCGCGAGCATGACTACACTGCCCCCTATGAGCACGCACCAACTTCTGATGATTGAGGACGACGTTCGCCTGGCGCAAATGGTGAGC
>NZ_SPEY01000103.1 GCF_009360615.1 Comamonas sp. | reverse complement strand
CCACCTTCGGCATGCTGTTCGTCGTGCAGGGCGTCATGCTGGTGATGTTCGGCGGCGACTATCACAGCTACAGCTATCTGTCCGAACCCGTGGAGATCCTGGGCAGCAAGGTCGCTGCCAACCGTCTGCTGGTACTGGGCTTTGCCATCGTGCTGGGCGGCGGCCTGTACCTGCTGCTGACGCGCACCCGCGCCGGTGCCGTGGTGCGCGCCGTGTCCGTGGCACCGCAGTTCGCACATCTGGTCGGCATCAATGTGCGCAGCACGGCGGCACTGGCCTACGGTCTGGGCGGTGCACTGGTGGCGGTCTGCGGCGTGCTGGTCAGCATGTTTCTGCCCTTCTCGGCCGGCATGGGCACCCTGTTTGCCATGAAGGCGCTGATCGTCGTCATCATGGGCGGCGTGGGCAATCTCATGGGCTGCCTGGTCGCCGGCATGCTTCTGGGCTTTGCCGAAACGCTGGTGGCCTCCTTTGTCGACCCCGGCCTGACGCTGGCCGTCAATTACGCAGTGTTCCTGCTGGTGCTACTGTTCAAGCCCACGGGTTTGTTCGGGAGGGCCGCACGATGAATCAGCATCGCAAGGAAATCCTGATCTGGGCCGTCAGCGCCGCCGCCCTGCTGGGCCTGGCACTGCTGCCGCGCTGGCTGACGGACGAGTACTACCTCTCGCTCATGATCAGCATCCTGATGTACTGCGTGCTGGCCACGGCCTGGGCGCTGTTCTCGGGACCGACGCGCTATATCTCGCTGGCCACCGTCGCCTTCTTCGGCATGGGCGCCTATGTCACCGCCGTGTTCGGCGAGTCCCTGCCCTGGGCCGCCGTGCTGGGCATTGCGGCCGGCGTGGGCCTGGTCATGGCCTTGATCGTGGGGCTGTCCACGCTGCGGCTGTCGGGCGTGTACTTCGTGATCTTCAGCTTCGGCCTGGCCGAGCTGGTCAAGCAGCTCGTCACCTGGTGGGAAGTCAACATCACCAAGGACCTGGGCCGCTATGTATTCGTGGAGATCACCCAGCTCGATATCTACTGGCAGCTGCTGGCCATGCTGGCCCTGGTGCTGGCGCTGCGCGCCCTCATCAACCGCTCGCGCCTGGGTCTGGCCCTGCGCGTGATCGGCGAGGACGAGACCGTGGCTACCCATGTGGGCATCAACACCACCACGGCCAAGCTGCTGCTGTTTGCCGTCAGCGCCGTGTTCATCACCGTCACGGGCGCCATCATGGCTCCGCGCTGGACCTATATCGACCCCAGCATTGCCTTTGCTCCCGCCGTCTCGTTCCAGACGCTGATCATGGCTTTGCTCGGCGGCGCCGGCGCGCTGTTCGGCCCGATTCTGGGGGCCGTCCCGCTGGTGCTGCTGTTCGAGTACCTGGGTGCCAACTTCCCCAACCATTTCTCGATTCTGCTGGGCCTGGTGTTCATCGTGATCGTCTACTTCATTCCCCAGGGCCTGTCTGGCGTGCTGGCCAGACGGCCGGGCAGAAATGCGGCCAGCAAGGGAGACCAGCCATGAAGACCGCCACCCTGCTTTCCGTGCGCGGCGCCACCAGGCGCTTCGGCGGCCTGGTGGCCGTCAACGAACTGAGTTTTGACGTCTACCCGGGCGAGGTCGTGGGCCTGCTCGGCCCCAATGGATCGGGCAAGACCACGGCCATGAATCTGATCTCGGGCGCCCTGCCCGTCTACGGCGGCGAGATCGTATTCAACGGCAAGCCCATCCACCCGCTCAAAAGCCACCAGATCGCCCGCCTGGGCGTGGCGCGCACCTTCCAGCTGGTCAAGGTGCTGGGCTCCATGAGCTGCACCGACAACGTCATTGCCGGCATGGCCTTCAAGCCCCGACCACTGTTTGGCAAGCCGGCCGCTGCGCGTGCCCTGCAACTGCTCAATCAGGTGGGTCTGCCCGAATTTGCGAGTACTCCTGCAGGCGACCTCACCTATATCAACCAGAAGCGTCTGGAGCTGGCCCGCGCGCTGGCGCTGGAGCCGCAGATCCTGCTGCTCGACGAATGGCTGGCCGGACTCAACCCCACGGAGCTGCAGCAGGGCATTGCACTGATCCGGCAGCTGCAGGCCACGGGGCTGACGATTCTCATGGTCGAACATGTGATGGACGCCGTGCACGCGCTGTGCAGCCGCTGCGTGGTGATGAACGCGGGCACAAAAATAGCCGACGGTCCCACGGCCCAGGTGCTCAAAGAGCCCGAGGTGGTGCGTGCCTATCTGGGGGAAGAAGCGAGTGCAGATGAAGACCGGTCAGCGGAGGCCAGCCATGCTTGAAGTGCGCAATATCTCGGTGAGCTACGGCAAGCATGAGGCGCTGCACCAAGTCAGCCTGCAGGTTCGGCCCGGCGAGCTGGTCGTCATGCTGGGCGCCAACGGAGCGGGCAAGTCCAGCCTGCTCAAGGCGCTGGGCGGCATGGTCACGCCGCAGGCCGGTGCCAGCGCGCAACTGGCCGGTCAGGAGCTGATGCAGCTGCCGCCGCATGCCATCGTGCAATCGGGCCTGGCCCTGGTGCCCGAGGGGCGCGGCGTGTTCGGCGATCTCAGCGTCAAGGAAAACCTGCTGCTGGGTGCCCAGCCCCGGCGCGCACGCGCCAATGAAGCCAGGAATCTCGAGCAGGTCTTCGCCCTCTTTCCCAAGCTGCGTGATCGTCTGGCCCAGGCCGTGCGCACCATGAGCGGCGGCGAGCAGCAGATGGTGGCCGTGGGCCGCGCGTTGATGAGCCAGCCCGATATCCTGTTGCTGGACGAGCCTTCTCTGGGCCTGTCGCCGCTGATGTGCAAAGAGCTGTTCGCAGCCTTGGCGCGCATCAAGACACTGGGCATGGGCGTGCTGCTGGTGGAACAGAACGCGCGCCAGAGCCTGGCTATTGCCGACCGTGGTTACTTGCTGGAAACCGGGCGCATCGTGGGCGAAGGCTCGGCCGCAGAACTCAGCAGCAGCCCCGCCGTGCGCCGCGCTTATTTAGGCGGTGAACACTGAACACTGAAAAGGAGACCCAAAAATGATCGAACAAAAAATGCTGATAGCCGGCCAGGAATGCGCAGCCGGCAATGGCGCGACTTTTGAACGCAGGAACCCGCTGGATGGCAGCGTGGCCACACGCGCGCCGGCAGCCACGACCGAGGATGCGATCCGCGCCTGCGATGCAGCGGCAGCAGCCTTCCCCGCCTGGTCGCAACTGGGGCCGAACGCCCGCCGCGCCATGCTGATGAAGGCCTCGCAGGCGCTGGAAGCCAAGGGCGAAGCGATTGCCGCGGCCATGGCCGCAGAAACCGGTGCCTCGGGCATCTGGGCCGGTTTCAACGTGCATCTGGCCGCCAGCATGCTGCTGGAAGCAGCTTCGCTGACCACGCAGATCAATGGCGAGATCATCCCGTCGGACGTGCCCGGCAGCGTGGCCATGGCCGTGCGCCAGCCCGCCGGCGTGGTACTGGGCATCGCGCCCTGGAATGCCCCCGTGATTCTGGCCGTGCGCAGCATCTCCACGGCCCTGGCCTGCGGCAACACCGTGATTCTCAAGGGCTCGGAACTCTGCCCCGCCACCCACGGCCTGATCATCGAGGCGCTGCAGGACGCAGGCCTGCCCGCCGGTGTGGTGAACTTTGTGACCAATGCCCCTGCCGATGCAGGCGCTGTGGTTGAAGCCATCGTGGCCCACCCGGCCGTGCGCCGCGTGAGCTTTACCGGCTCCACCAAGGTGGGCCGCATCATCGGCCAGACCTGTGCCAGACATCTCAAGCCCGCGCTGCTGGAGCTCGGCGGCAAGGCCCCCTTCCTGGTGCTGGACGATGCCGATATCGATGCGGCCGTGAACGCCGCCACCTTTGGCGCGTTTGCCAACTCGGGCCAGATCTGCATGTCCACCGAGCGCTTCGTGGTGGATAACAAGGTGGCCGACGAGTTCATCGCCAAGTTTGCCGCCAAGGCCCGGAGCCTGCCACTGGGTGACCCGCGCAAGGGCCCCGTGGTGCTGGGCTCGGTGATCGATCTGGCAACGGTGGAGCGCTGCAATGCCATGATCGATGACGCGCTGGCCAAGGGCGGAAAACTGGTCTGCGGCGGCAAGGCCGAGAGCACACTGATGCCTGCCACGCTGATCGACCATGTGACGCCCGCGATGCGCATCTTCCACGAGGAGACCTTCGGCCCGGTCAAGGGCATCGTGCGCGTGAACGGCGAGGAAGAAGCCATTGCCACGGCCAATGACAACGAGTTCGGTCTGTCCTCCGCAGTCTTCACCCGGGACACGGCCCGCGGCTGGCGTGTGGCTGCGCGCATCGAGGCCGGCATCTGCCATATCAACGGCCCCACGGTGCATGACGAAGCCCAGATGCCGTTTGGCGGCGTCAAGGCCTCGGGCTATGGCCATTTCGGCGGCCAGCAGGGCATCAATGCCTTTACCGAAACCCGCTGGGTGACCATGCAGACCGCAGAACGCCACTATCCGTTCTAAAGACTCCCCCTGAGCGGCTTTGCCTGGGCGGCCCCGCCGCTTCCCCCTCTGCTTCGCGGAGGGGGACGACAGCTTTGCTGCGCGGCGGCGCTTGCTTGCCGCCCCACACTTAGGTCGCGCCCTCGTTAAAGCTCGCGCCCATCGCTACTGAAATTAAAAAAGCCACCTGATTTGAAAACGCCAGGTGTCTTTCTTTTTTCCTTCTCACTATCTAATCCATAGCTGCAGCGTTTGATGGAAAAGGGCTTGAGCCTCAAAAATCTCAAAGCCTGTAATCAGGCAAAGTCATCGTCAAAGAAGCCGCCGCCATCGTCCCAACTGCCGCTGTCAAAGCTGGCTGAGTTGTCTATGCTGCCAAGGCCCGCATCGTTGGCCAGGCTCGAGGTATTGCCGCTGTCGCCATGCAGGCCCTGGCTGCTGCTGTCCTGCACCAGCGACTTGCTTTCGCTGCCGCCGCCCTGGCTGCCCGAGCCGGCGTGATGGCCGCCCATCAGATTCTCCAGTCCGTTGAACAGAAACATGCCGCCCGCCACACCGGCTGCGGCCGCTGCGGCATTGCCCAGGAAGCTGCTGCCGGTCGCGGCAGCTGGCTGGCCGTAGGCCTGCGGCGCTGCAGCACGGGGCGCAGAGCCGCCGCCAAAGAAACGGTCGCGCCAGCTGGAGGGCTGAGGCGCTGCTTGCGGCTGGTACTGAGGCTGATACTGGGGCTGATAGGGAGGCTGGGTACTGGCAGCGTAGCCGCCGTCCTCGGCATAACGCTCGGGAGCGCGGCCGAAGTGCGTGCCCAGGCCGCCCGAGAGAAAGCTGCCTGCGCCCTGGCTCTGGCTCTGGCTTTGCTGGGCCTGTTTCAGCTGCTGCTGCAGCTCGCCGATCTGCTGCTGGGCCTGCTCAATGGCTTGCTCCAGCATCAAGGTGCGCTGGGCCAGCCAGTAGACCGCATCGGGCGCGGTGCCCAATCCGCGGCGCAGCTCGGCATCGGCCTGCGCGTCCTTGGGCTGGCCCTGGGTCAGCGTCAGCCTGGCGCACAGGTCTTGCAGCAGTTGTTGTTCCTGAGGGGTCATGGTGCCTTCCTTTAAGCCCGCAAATTACTTGCAGCAGAGATGGGGCCAGTATGCAGGCCTGCAAGAGTGCCAATGTGAAGGCCGTGCAAGTGCTTTTTGCAGGGTGTAACAAAAGGCCTGTGCTGCAGTTGCGGGCAGCGCATGGGACAATGCCTGCCATTGCGCCACGGCCGTGGCGGCGTTTCAATTTCGGCTGCGGGACTGGCCCGCGGCCCACCAACTGCATACACACACCATGGAAGTTACCCAACAATGCGTGGTCGCCCTGACCTGGACACTGAAAGACACCCTGGGCGAGGAGCTGGACGTGCTGGACGAGCCCGTGGAATTTCTCGTCGGCGGCGATGACCTGTTCAAGCGCATCGAAGAGGCGCTGCAAGGCCATGTGGTCGGCGACCAGCTGGATCTGCACCTGGAGCCCGAGGAAGCATTCGGCGACTATGACGAAAGCCTGATCTTCCTGGAAAAGCGCGAGCTGTTTCCTGAAGAAATCGAGGAAGGCATGAGCTTCGAGAGCAGCGCCCTGCCCAAGGGCACCAGCCCCGTGCCTGCCGATCTGCTCTACACGGTCACGGAAATCTATCCCGAGCATGTGGTGCTGGACGGCAACCACCCGCTGGCCGGCATTGCCATCCGCCTGCACCTCAAGATCGCAGCCGTGCGCGAGGCCACCGAAGAAGAGATCGGCCGCGGCACGGCCGGCACGGGCTTCTTCCGTATCGAGCCCATGGCTCCGGGCAGCGAGACACTGCACTGACCTCCCTGAGGCGCTGTGTGCGTCTTGCCCCGAGCGGACGACAGCTTCGCGGCGGGGAAGCGGCCCCCAGGCCCTCGCTTGCCATCTCCGGCCTGGGAGCACGCCAGTTTTGACGTCTTGCTACCCCTGACCGGGTGACATCAAAAGGGACTCCTCGGAGTCCCTTTTGTCATGCGCGCCCGACGGTTCAGCGGCGGAAGATCTGGTTGCCTTCCACGCGCACGTATTCGCCGATGCTCAGCTGCGGAGGCTGCTGATAGTCCAGAGCACGCACGCTGCCGTCCTGCAGCTGCACGGTGACGCGGTAGATATCGCGCACGCTGCCGCCACCGACGCTGTTCTGCACGGCGTTGCCGGCCAATGCACCGCCCACCACACCGGCAATCGTGGCCAGCGTACGGCCGGAGCCCTTGCCCACCTGATTGCCCAGCACGCCGCCGATCACGCCGCCGGCAATTGCTCCACCCGCGCCGATGCCGCTGCCATCCTGCACGCGCACGGTCTCGATGTTCATCACACGGCCCTGCTGGGCATATTGCTGGGGCTGCTGCGAGTAGCAATTGGGGTTGTTGTAGCCGCAGTTACTGGCGGGGTAGGTCTGGACCTGGTTGTTGCCGACGGGGTAAGCCTGGGTGCTGCCGGGGTAGCCCGAGCCAGAATACGCCCCCTGGGAGTAGCCGCCCTGGTAGCCGCTATTCTGGTAGCCGCTATTCTGATAGCCGCCTTGAGGATAGGCCGCGCAGGCCGACAGAACCGCAACGATTGCGCTCACCATGGCCATGCGGCCCCAGCGTTGATTGATTTGCATGGAAATCTCCTGAATGGCGCACGCACACCGCATGCGCCGCAGTCCCTGTTATGAGTGGCTCTGCAAACCTTGCATGGTCTGCCTCCCCCATGCAACGCAGCACCCGCTCGCCAGGACGACAGGTTTCACATTTGCTCACAATACCGGACGCCCCGCGAAACCGTTTACAACGGGTCAAATCAAGCCCTTGTCCTTCGCAGTGACCCTGTCCAAGACCATATTGCAGAAACCATCATCCAGGCCGGCTCAGCCACGATCAGAACAAGAACAGCATCAGTCTCTGGTGCGTACGCGCAGCACTGCGCCGCTGCGGCCGTCCACATAGAGCTTCACAAGGCGTCCGTCACCGGCCGTGGCCTTGACCTTGTAGAGTCCGTCGTCCCACTCCACCTCCTGGAATTCGCGATAGCCGGCCTTTTCCAGCCGCTCGCAGACTTCGCGGATAGACAGAGCGGGCCCGAGAGTCATGCCGCGCACGGCAGCCACCGAGGCCGAGGCACGATCCGCCACAGCGTTGCCTGCGGCGGCCAGGCAGGTGCAGGCCGACAGCAGGGCCGCGCCAGCGAGCAAGACCGTGCCGCTGCGACGCCGCAGGCATCGGGATACGGACAGGGGGCCTGGGGACACGGGAAAAGCCGGGCGGGGAAGATGGGACATGGAAACTCCTGCAGTCGCTGGGTCAAAGAGAGGGACAAAACACGGCCCGCCAGTGCACAGGCCCTGTGCAGCGGGATGGGGCCGATTGTTCGCAAGGCAGGCTGAACCGTGTCTGAAGCCGCCATTCAGCTTCCATTCATCGATGCCGGCCTATAACCTCGACTGCAGAGCGCCGCCAGGCCGCATCACTTCCACTCCAGCCCCTTCGCCATGACCTCTTACAACGCCTCGAATGCACCGCAATCCCTGCCGCGCCCGCGCCGTCGCGCCGTTCATGCCATGCTGGCCATGCTGCTGGCCACGGCCAGCCTTGCCGTACTGAGCCTGTGGCCCGCGACCTCGGATGCCGGGGACAACGATCATGAACTCGCCCGCCAGGCCTTGCGCCAGGGCCAGGTGCTGCCGCTGCGCACGGTCCTGGATCTGGTCGAGCAGCAGTACCCGGGCCAGGTCATCAAGGTGGAGTTCGACCGTGAGGACGGCCGCTTTGTCTACGAGATCCGGCTGCTGCAAAGCGATGGCAAGGTGGTCAAGCTGGAGATCGATGCCGGCAGCGGCAAGCTGATCAGCATGAAGCGCAAGAAGTGAACCCCGGCACCCAGGAAGGCTATAGAGCATGCGAATCCTGCTGATTGAAGACGAACCCACGCTGCGCGAGCAGCTGCATCAGGCCCTGCTGCAGGCCGGCCACACCGTGGAGACGGCCGCCGATGGCGAGACGGCGCAATACCTGGGCGAGGTGGAGAGCTTCGACGCTGCAGTGCTGGACCTGGGCCTGCCGGTGCGCGACGGGCTGAGCGTGCTGCGCGCCTGGCGCGCTCAGGGCCGCTCCATGCCGGTGCTCATCCTCACCGCCAGAGCCGCCTGGCATGAAAAAGTCGCAGGCATGGATGCCGGAGCCGATGACTATCTGGCCAAGCCCTTCCATATGGAAGAACTGCTGGCCCGCCTGCGCGCGCTGCTGCGGCGCCTGAGCCCGCATGCCAGCGCACTCTGGCAATGCGGTGCCATCACGCTGGATTCGCGCCAGGCGCGCGTCACCGTCGAAGGCCGGGCCCTGGCGCTGACCAGCCATGAATTCAAGGTGCTGGCCCTGCTGATGCAGCGCATGGGGGCCGTGGTCTCACGCACCGAGCTGTCCGAGCATATCTATCCGCAGGACAGCGACCGCGACTCCAACACCATCGAGGTCTTTGTCGGACGCCTGCGGAAAAAGCTGCCCGCTGGCTCGATCGAAACCGTGCGCGGTCTGGGCTATCGCCTGGTCCCGCCGACCAACCATGCGTAAACCCTATGTCCGAGCACACTCCGACCTCCCCCATGACCCCACAGCCGCCTCCGCAGAATGCAGGCTCCTGGAAGAACTCGCTGCGCCTGCGGCTGCTGGCCGGCACCCTGATCTGGGTACTGGCAGCCCTTCTGCTCACGGGCTGGGGCCTGCGCACGCTGTTTGCCGAGCACCTGACCCAGCAGCTGCGCAGCCAGCTGGTGGCCAAGCTGGACCGCCTCAGCGGCGCCGTCAACTACCACCCGGACCAGGCCGTCCCGGTCACGGTTTCGCCCTTCTCCGGTGACCCCTTGCTGCAGCAGCCCCTGTCCGGCATGTATTGGCAGGTGGACCAGCTGGATGCTGCCGGCAGACAGACGGTGCAGGCCGGCATCCAGCGCTCGCGCTCGCTCTGGGACCAGACCCTGGACTGGCCTTTCTTCCAGGCCGACAAGGTCTGGGAGCCCACCCTGCCGCTGCACGCACCGGCCAGCTACGGCCATATGTCGGACGGCAACGGCAACACCCTGGTGATCGTGACGCGTACCGTGCAGCTGCCCGAGGCCGATGCGCCACCGCTGCGGCTGATGATTGCTGCCGACGCAGCCATGCTGGCCACGCCGCTGCAGCGCTTCACCAAGATGCTGGTAGCCGCACTGTGCATGCTGGCAGCAGGGCTGATCGCCGCCGTGGTTGTACAGCTGCAGCTGGCGCTGGCACCGCTGGCCGCCCTGCGCCGCCAGCTGGCCGCCGTGAGCCAGGGGGACGCCCCGGAAATCAGGGGCGATCACCCTGCCGAGATCATGCCCCTGGTGCAGGAATTCAACCATGTGCTGCGCATGAATGCGGACATGGTGGAGCGGGCCCGCACCCAGGCCGGCAATCTGGCGCATGCGGTCAATACGCCGCTGAGCATCATGGGCAACGCGGCGGCGCAGCAGGACAGCGCGCTGGCGACCCTGGTGCGCGAGCAGGTCGCCATTGCCAGCCGGCAGGTCGAATATCACCTGGCGCGCGCCCGTGCTGCCGCCGCTGCGGCACAGCAGGGTCATGGCCTGCGAACTCCGCTGGCAGGCCCGCTGAACGCCCTGGTCCATACCATGGACAAGCTGCATGCAGCGCGCGGCATACGCTTCGAGATGCACGGAGATGCCTCCCGATGGGACTTCAAGGGCGACTCCCAGGATCTGATGGAGATGCTGGGCAATCTGCTGGACAACGCCGGCAAATGGGCGCGCAGGCAGGTCGTGCTGAGGGTCGAGCCGGCAAGCGGGGAGGGCCGGCCGCTGACGCTGTGCATCGATGATGACGGCCCGGGCATCGCCCCCGAGCTGCGCGAGCGCATCTTTGCGCGCGGCGAGCGGCTGGACGAACAGCGTCCCGGCGCCGGTCTGGGTCTGGACATCGTGCGCGATCTGGTTCAGACGTACGGGGGCAGCATCCGTGCACTGCCATCCCCTCTGGGCGGGCTGCGCATGGAGCTGCAACTGCCTGGTGCCCGGCACCACGACTGAAGTCGATCACAGGCTGCGCAGCAGCTGCGCCAGCGTATCGGCCTCGGGAAACAGCCAATCGGCCAGAGCCCCCAGCGCCACGGCCGTGACCAGGGCCCCGAGCACGGGCTTCCAGCTGATGCGCAGCGCCGCCGGCAGCCAGCCTTCGCGCTCCACCACATACAGGGTGCGGGTCATCAGCAGCGCGAACGCCACCTCGACGGCCACAGTCAGGAACAGATCGGCACCGAACACCAGCCACACCAGCGAGCCCATGCCCGTGACCGCGACCAACAGGGCGGCAAAAACCAGCAGCACCGGAACGATCACGACGGCACCTTCATCCAGCGCGTCCAGACCCGACACATCGACATCGGGCAGCTCCACGCCCGATGACACCGGCGCGACCTCGGGCACAGCAGCGCCCGCCTCCCAACTGCCGCCGGCGCCCCCGCCGCCGTAGGAGCCCCCCTGCCCGCTTTCAAGGGCCCCAGCGTCGGCACTGCCCGATCCGCCGCCGAAGCCCGGGCCATCGGACGGCACATCGCCCGTATTCCAGTCACGGCGCAGCATGCAGCCTGCCCACACGCGGACCAACAGCAGATAGAGGAGATAGCCGCAGGCCAGCGCCAGCCCGTAGCGCAGCCCCATGCTGTGCACGCCGGCATGCAGCAGGCACAGACTGATCAGGGACATGGCAGCCAGACTGAGGCCGCCGGTCAGTGCGGCATGCAGACGCAGCCAGTGGCGCTTTTGCAGGCACCGCCGCATGTGCTGGTCGCGGCCCAGTTGCACCTGGGTCCAGGCAGCAGAGCGGTTGCGGGACTTGCGGCTCATGTCGCGCGAGGGCCGTGCCTTTTGGCAGGCTTACTGCTTGCCGGTGGAGCCGTAGCCACGTTCGCCGCGCTCGCTGGCGTGGTCAAAGTCATCCACCAGGTTGAAGCGGGCCTGCACCACGGGCACGATGACCAGTTGGGCCAGACGGTCCATGGGCTGCAGCGTGAAGGCGGTTTGCGAGCGGTTCCAGGCGCTGACCATGAGCTGCCCCTGGTAATCGGAGTCGATCAACCCCACCAGATTGCCCAGCACGATGCCATGCTTGTGGCCCATGCCCGAGCGCGGCAGGATCAGCGCCGCGTAATGGGGATCCTTGAGGTGCATGGCCATGCCGGTGGGAATCAGCTGCCACTGACCGGGCTCCAGGGTCAGGGGCGCATCGATGCAGGCACGCAGGTCCAGGCCGGCGCTGCCGGGAGTGGCATAGGCGGGCAGGTTGTCGCGCAGGCGCGCATCGAGAATCTTTACATCAACGTTCATAGGGATCTGGCTCGTTTTGTCTGTGCTGAAACAAGGCCCGAGGGACGGGCCTTGCCTTCCATGCGGCAGCTGCGTGCAACCGCCGGCGGTTTTCCTGAAGGGCGCCATTGTGCCCGCTGCCGGGCAGGTGCCGGCGCTGGACGCCTGTCAGCGGCCTTGCAGGCGCCTGAGGACGCCGCCCACCGCCGACATCAGGCCCATCAGGGCGAGCAGCACGCCAAAACCCTGGATGAACTGCGACAGGATCACCCCGCCCACAATCAGCGCCAGCGAGCCCGGAGACACCCAGGGCTTGCGGCCGGTACCGGCCTTCTGCGCCTCGATCTCACGCTCCATGGTCTTGAAGCGCTGCTGCGCCTCCTGCTTGGTCACTGCGGCATCCTGGCGCCGTGCAGCCGCCGGGCGCTGGACCGCTCTGCCGCCCGCCGTGCTGCGCGCACCCTGCATCTGCTGCGCCTGCTCGGCCATGTCGCGCGCCTTCTGCAAGCCGTTGCGCAGCTGGGACATGGGCGAAGCGCCCTGGGAGCCCGGCGTGACGACCGCAGTCTGAATCGCTCCGTCGATGCTGCGCAGCGTGCGACGGTACTCGGGACTGGCGCGCATCAGCTGGTCCACATAGGCCACATAGTCGCCATTGCGAGGGCCTTCATAGCTGGAGAGATTCATGTTCGGACTCCTGGGGTCACGGATCAGGCACGCTGGGCGCTCAGGCGCTGCGCAATTTCATCGACCAGCTGACGCGCCAGCACGTCCTTGCCGGCATGGGGCAGCTCCTTGGAGCCCCGATCGTCGATCAGCAGCAAGGCATTGTCGTCCTTGCCAAAGGTGGCGGGGCCGATATTGCCCACCAGCAGCGGCACGCTCTTGCGCAGCCGCTTGGCACTGGCGTGCTTGAGCAGGTCATGGCTTTCAGCCGCAAAGCCCACGCAATACAGTCTGCCCGAGCGGGCCTGCTCGGACTGGGCCACTCCGGCAAGAATGTCGGGATTCTCGACAAAGTCCAGGGTCGGAACTTCGCCCGAGCCGTCCTTCTTGATCTTCCGGTCGGAACACTCGGCCGGCCGCCAGTCGGCAACGGCGGCCGTGGCGATGAAAATCGACGCCCCCGCGACCAGGGACTGCACGGCCTGCTGCATCTGGCGTGCCGACTGCACGTCGACGCGCGTCACGCCGCGCGGGGTGGGCAGATGAACGGGGCCGGCCACCAGCGTGACCTGGGCACCCGCCTCGCGCGCCGCACGGGCAATCGCGAAGCCCATCTTGCCGCTGGACAGATTGGTGATGCCGCGCACCGGATCGATGGCCTCGAAGGTCGGGCCGGCCGTCACCAGGACATGGTGTCCCTGCAGGCTCTTGGCCGTGAAATGAGCCGCCAGCTCCTCCATGATCTCCTCGGGCTCCAGCATGCGGCCGTCGCCGGTCTCGCCGCAAGCCTGGCTGCCGTTGCCCACGCCCAGCACCAGGGCCCCATCGGCCTGAACCTGGGCCAGATTGCGCTGGGTGGCAGGATGGGCCCACATCTCGCGGTTCATGGCCGGAGCCAGCAGCAGGGGCACGCTCTCCATGGGACGGGCCAGGCACATCAGGCTGAGCAGCTCGTCCGAGCGTCCCTGCACCAGGCGCGCGATGAAGTCCGCGCTGCAGGGCGCGATGAGAATGGCATCGGCCTCCCGGCTCAGATTGATATGGGGCATGTTGTTGGGTTCGCGCACATCCCACTGGGAGGTGTAGACTGCGCGCCCAGAAAGCGCCTGCATGGTGACGGCCGTCATGAACTGCTCGGCTGCCTCCGTCATGAC
Source organism: Comamonas sp. (assembly GCF_009360615.1). Taxonomy (GTDB): domain Bacteria; phylum Pseudomonadota; class Gammaproteobacteria; order Burkholderiales; family Burkholderiaceae_C; genus Comamonas. The sequence goes on along the minus strand of NZ_SPEY01000103.1, from coordinate 49,351 downwards.
CACCTGCACCGTGGCACCGGCCTGAACCAGCAGGCGGCACAACATGGCCGATTTGTAACAAGCCACGCCCCCGGAGAGACCCAGCACCAGATGTTTGCCTGCGAACACGTCATTCATGCTGCGCAATTTATCAGACCTGAGCGGCTTTGCCGCCGCAGAAGCATCCCTGTACGCCACGCCGAAATTCGTGGCGCACCTATAATCCTGTTTTACCACCACCAAAAAAAGACATGACCAAGTTCGTCTTCGTCACCGGCGGTGTGGTGTCTTCCCTAGGTAAGGGAATCGCCTCAGCCTCCCTTGCTGCGATTTTGGAATCGCGCGGTCTCAAAGTCACCCTCATCAAGCTCGATCCCTACATCAACGTGGACCCGGGCACCATGTCCCCCTTCCAGCACGGCGAAGTGTTCGTGACCGATGACGGAGCCGAGACCGATCTGGATCTGGGCCACTACGAGCGCTTCATCGAAACGCGCATGCGTCAGAGCAACAACTTCACCACGGGCCGCATTTATCAGTCCGTGCTGGAAAAGGAACGCCGTGGCGACTATCTGGGCAAGACCGTGCAGGTCATTCCCCATGTCACCAACGAAATCCAGGAATTCATCAAGCGCGGCGCGGGCCTGGGCACCGACCACGAAGTGGATGTGGCCATCTGCGAGGTCGGCGGCACCGTGGGCGACATCGAGTCGCTGCCCTTCCTGGAGGCAGCACGCCAGCTGGCGCTCAAACTCGGCCCCAACAACTCGGCCTTTGTGCACCTGACCTACCTGCCCTTCATCGAGACGGCGGGCGAGCTCAAGACCAAGCCCACCCAGCACACCGTGCAGAAGCTGCGCGAAATCGGCATCCAGCCCGATGCACTGCTGTGCCGCGCCAAGCACCAGGTGCCTGAAGAGGAAAAGAGCAAGATTTCCCTCTTCACCAATGTCCCCGAGTGGGGCGTGATCTCCATGTGGGACGTGGACACCATCTACAAGGTGCCGCGCATGCTGCACGAACAGGGTCTGGACGGCCTGATCTGCGACAAGCTGCGCCTGAACACGCCTCCCACCAATCTCAAGCGCTGGGACGATCTGGTCTATGAGACCGAGCACCCCCAGGGCGAAGTCAAGATTGCCATGGTGGGCAAGTACGTGGAACTGTCCGATGCCTACAAGTCGGTCAATGAAGCGCTCAAGCACGCAGGCATGCGCAACCATGTGCGCGTGAAGATCACGCATGTGGACTCGGAGACCATCCACGACGCGGATGCCACCAAGTTGCTGAAGGATTACGACGGCATCCTGGTGCCGGGCGGCTTCGGCTCGCGCGGTGTGGAAGGCAAGATCTCGACGGCCCGCTTCGCCCGCGAAAACAAGGTGCCCTACCTGGGCATCTGCCTGGGCATGCAGGTTGCCACCATCGAGTACGCCCGCCATGTGGCCGGCCTCGAAGGCGCCAACTCCACGGAATTCGACCCCGCCACACCCAACCCCGTGATCGCACTGATCACCGAGTGGAAGGACGCTGACGGCACGATCAAGACGCGTGACGAGAACTCCGACCTGGGCGGCACCATGCGCCTGGGCGCGCAGTCCTCGGACGTGCAGAAGGGCACGCTGGCGCACAGCATCTACGGCGACGTGGTGACCGAGCGTCACCGCCACCGCTATGAAGCCAACACCCAGTATCTGGACCAGCTGCGCGATGCCGGTCTGGTGATCTCGGCCCTGACCCAGCGCGAACAGCTGACCGAAATCGTCGAGCTGCCCGCCAAGGTCCACCCCTGGTACATCGGCGTGCAGTTCCACCCCGAGTTCAAGTCCACCCCCTGGGATGGTCATCCGCTGTTCAACGCCTTCATCAAGGCAGCCATGGACAACAAGGCCCAGGCGGGCAAGAAGGCCTGATTCCCCTCCTTCGGAATCGATCCTGGAATAGGAGCTGCCAGCGCTTGAAAATCAATGATTTCAGCATCAGATGATGCTGAAATCATTCAATAAAGAGCGCTGGCAGCTTCAGTTTTTGAAGCATGCACGGCATGCAAAAAAGGAACCCACCATGAAACTCTGTGGCTTTGATATTGGTCTGGACCAACGCTTCTTTCTGATCGCCGGCCCGTGCGTGGTCGAATCCGAACAGCTGCAGATGGACGTGGCCGGGCAACTCAAGGAAATCACCGCCTCGCTGGGCATCCACTTCATCTTCAAGAGCAGCTTCGACAAGGCCAACCGCTCCTCGGGCACCAGCTTTCGCGGCCCCGGCATGGAAAAAGGCCTGGAGATCCTCGCCAAGGTGAAAAAGGAATTGAACGTGCCCATCCTCACCGATGTGCACACCGAGGCCGAAGTGCCTCATGTGGCGTCTGTCGTCGACATGCTGCAGACCCCCGCCTTCCTGTGCCGCCAGACGGACTTCATCCGCGCCGTGGCCCAGTCGGGCAAGCCCGTGAACATCAAGAAGGGGCAGTTCCTGGCTCCGCATGACATGAAGAATGTCATCGACAAGGCCCGCGCTGCGGCCCTGGAAGCGGGCCTGCCCGCAGACAGCTTCACGGCCTGCGAACGCGGCGCCAGCTTCGGCTACAACAATCTGGTCAGCGACATGCGCTCGCTGGCCATCATGCGCGAAACCGGCGCCCCTGTCGTGTTCGACGCCACCCACAGCGTGCAGCTGCCCGGCGGCAACGGCACCTCCAGCGGTGGCATGCGCGAAATGGTGCCCGTGCTCTCGCGTGCGGCCGTGGCCGTGGGCGTGGCGGGCCTGTTCATGGAAACCCACCCCGACCCCTGCAACGCCCTGTCGGACGGGCCCAATGCCGTTCCGCTCAAGCACATGAAGGCCTTGCTGGAGACCCTGGTGGCGCTGGACGATGTGACCAAGCGCAACGGCTTCCTGGAAGACCACTTCCAGGCCTGAGCATGTTTGCACAGCGCTCCGGCACCGGCATGACGGCCTCGCTGCAGGCGGGCAAGCCCGTGCGCCCTGCCCGCCCCCAGTCGGCCCCCGGCGCCTGAACCGATGATGCACCCCGGCATGCCCGACACGATGGTGCGTGGCGTCATGCCTTTTGGGTATCCGCTTTTGTGTCCGAATGCCTGCACAGAAACGTATTGCGCAAGAAATTCGACGGCTGCAACACGTCAAGGCAAAAGCGGCCCACCAAATTTGTGCACAATAGCCGCCGCAGCCTCTTCCATACTCGTCGCGTGCACGGCGCGCGCGCAGCATGTGGAGAAGAGTCGGCTTCACAATTTTGATAGCAGCTTGCGCTTTATGCACAAGCGCTTGGGCGTGATTTCATGAATGAAGTCAGCCTGCACGTACCGATTTCAGAAACCCAAAGGAAATGCAATGAGTGCCATTGTTGACATCGTAGGTCGCGAAGTGCTGGACAGCCGCGGCAACCCCACCGTTGAATGCGACGTGCTGCTGGAATCCGGCGTGATGGGCCGTGCCGCCGTGCCCTCGGGCGCGTCCACCGGTTCGCGCGAAGCCATTGAACTGCGTGACGGCGACAAGGGCCGCTACCTGGGCAAGGGCGTGCTCAAGGCTGTGGAGCACATCAACACCGAAATCTCCGAAGCCGTGCTGGGCCTGGACGCTTCCGAGCAGGCCTTTCTCGACAAGACCCTGATCGACCTCGACGGCACCGACAACAAGAGCCGCCTGGGCGCCAACGCCATGCTGGCTGTCTCCATGGCCGTGGCCCGCGCCGCTGCCGAAGAGGCCGGTCTGCCCCTGTACCGCTACTTCGGCGGCATGGGCGGCGTGCAGCTGCCGGTTCCCATGATGAATGTGATCAACGGCGGCGCCCACGCGAACAACTCGCTGGACCTGCAAGAGTTCATGATCATCCCGGTGGGCGCCCCCACCTTCCGTGAAGCCGTGCGCTGGGGCGCCGAAGTCTTCCACGCGCTGAAGGCCATCATCCACCACAAGGGCATGTCCACCGCCGTGGGCGACGAAGGCGGCTTCGCGCCTTCCGTGGAAAACCACGAAGCCGCGATCCAGCTGATCATCGAAGCCATCGAGAAGGCCGGCTACAAGCCCGGTGAGCAGATCGCCCTGGGCCTGGACTGCGCAGCATCCGAGTTCTACAAGGACGGCATGTACGTGCTGGCCGGCGAAGGCAATATGACGCTGACTTCGACGCAGTGGACCGACATGCTGGCCGGCTGGTGCGACAAGTACCCCATCATCTCCATCGAAGACGGCATGCACGAAGGCGACTGGGATGGCTGGAAGATTCTGACCGAGCGCCTGGGCTCCAAGGTCCAGCTGGTGGGTGACGACCTGTTCGTGACCAACACCAAGATCCTCAAGGAAGGCATCGAAAAGCGCATCGCCAACTCGATCCTGATCAAGATCAACCAGATCGGCACCCTGACCGAGACCTTCGCCGCCATCGAGATGGCCAAGCGCGCCGGCTACACCGCCGTGATCTCGCACCGTTCCGGCGAAACCGAAGACAGCACCATTGCCGACATCGCCGTGGGCCTGAATGCGGGTCAAATCAAGACTGGCTCCATGAGCCGCTCCGACCGTATCGCCAAGTACAACCAGCTGCTGCGCATCGAGGAAGACCTGGGCGACGTGGCCGAGTACCCTGGCCGCGCCGCCTTCTACAACCTGCGCTAAAGTGCAGGGCTGAAGCAAGCACCCGAGGCCGGTTGCGGCCTGGCGCTTGCCCTTGATTCCACCAGGTTTTTCTATGGTCAACCGCGTCGTCTGCGTCACTTTGCTGGTCTTGCTGACCGCCATTCACGCCCAGCTCTGGCTGGGCAATGGCAGCATGGCCTATGTGCGCGAGCTGCAGCAGCAGATCGACGACCAGTACGCGGCCAACGCCCTCGAAAAGTCGGAAAACGACAGGCTGCAGTCCGAGGTCAACGACCTCAAGGACGGCCTGTCCACCGTGGAAGAAAAGGCCCGCTACGAGCTGGGCATGGTCAAACCCAATGAAATCTATATTCAGGTTTCCAGGCGCTGATCCGGCGCCCGCTCCGTCCCGAAGCCAGCCCCGCGCTGGCTTTGCTGTTCCTGCGCCCACGGTGCTGCTGCTGGGCGCTCCCCATGCCCTGGCGCGCAGCATGGCGCATGGCTTGCTGCAGGCCCGCCTGGATGCGGGCATGACCAGCCCGTGGCAATGCATGGCCCCTGTGCCCGGTGATGAATGGCCGGCCGATGCCCTGGTCTATGTGCTGGGACAGGATTGGCGCGATGCCGACCCGGAACCCGCCATCGCGCAGCAGATCAGCCGGTGGCGTGAACTGCTGCACGCACGCGCACAGAGCTATGTGATGCTCTACGGCAGGCCGTCCGCCCAATGGCAGCAACTGGCCGCATCTCTCAAATTCACAGCACCGACCGCAGACTGGGACTGGATCTCAAGACAGAACCCGTGGAGTTCCAGCCAGAGAATTCGCCGCAAGGCGTGCGAGCAGTGCGGTGATCCCGAGTGCGAGCTGGCGCTGTTCGAATCCCTGAAAAACGACCGCTGAGGATGCCCGAGGCAGCCTGATACCTCCTTGGGCTCCCGTGCCCGGCCCCCTGGCCGCATGCAGCCCCCGCTGCAAGGGCCTGCAAGGTCAAGCTCCCCCGGACAGGTTTACTGCACGGCGCTGGAGCTGGGAGGCTGCTTTTGCACATCGGTGAACAGACGCGCCGCATCGATGGCGTCGAACTGGTATTGCTGGCCGCAGAAGTCGCAACCCACTTCGATCTTGCCGCGTTCGGCCACGATGGAGTCCACCTCCTCCTCGCCCAGCGACACCAGCATGGCAGCCACCCGGTCGCGGCTGCAGGTGCAGGCGAAACGCGGAGCCTGATCGTCGGCCTGCGGAGCGAAGCGCAGCAGCTTCTCCTCCCAGAACAGGCGCCGCAAAATGGTTTCCACATCCAATGTCAGCAGCTCTTGCTGCGTCAGACTGGAGGCCAGCGTGGCAATCCGGTTGTACTCCTCGTTCAGGCCCTGGGCATCGTGCTCGGACTCGCCGCTTTCGGTGGCGGCGGCCAGATTCGCCTCGCCCTTCACGGGCATGCGCTGCAGCATCAGGCCGGCAGCGATCTGGTCATTGGCGGCCAGCACCATCACGGTGTCGAGCTGCTCGGACTGCATCATGTAGAACTGCAGCGCATCCGACAGACGCTCGAAGCGGCCGCCGGCGGCATCGTTGAGCGGAACCACGCCCTGATAGGGATTCTGGCCGGGCTGACGGTCCTTGGGATCCAGCGTGACGGCACAGCGGCCCCCGCCATGGGCATTGACCAGTTCCGCCAGCGGAGCCAGCTGGCCGCGCAGCGGAAGATGGGCTTCGCCCACCAGCGATGCCGTGGCGCGCAGGCTCAGATCCGACTGCACTTCGGCCACGGCCAGCTTGACCGGACCGTCCCCCATGACCTGAAACACCAGCGCGCCATTGAACTTGATGTTGGACTGCATGAGCACGCCGGCTGCCGTCATCTCGCCCAGCAAGGTGCTGACGGCCTCGGGATAGGCACCGGTATCCTGGTTGCCGGCGCGGCGCTTCAGGATCTCCTGCCAGGACTCAGTCAGGCGAACGATGGCACCACGCACGGGCAGGCCGTCAAAAATGAATTTATGCAGTTCAGACACGCTAATCGATTCCGGTAAAAAGCCGGGCTCTCAGCCCAGCTTGCGCAAGCCGCGCTTGAAGCGGCGAGCATTTTCAACATAGTTCCTGGCGCTCTGGCGCAGACCTTCGATCTGCTCCGGCGAGAGCTCGCGCACGACCTTGGCAGGACTGCCGAGAATCATCGAGCCGTCGGGGAACTCCTTGCCCTCGGTCACCAGCGAGCCTGCGCCCACCAGGCAGTTCCTGCCGATCCTGGCGCCGTTGAGCACCACTGCACCGATGCCGATGAGCGAGCCATCGCCAATCGTGCAGCCATGCAGCATTACTTGGTGGCCAACCGTCACATTGCAACCCACCGTCAGCGGTTTGCCGAAATCGGCATGCAGAACGCTGGCATCCTGGATGTTGGATCCCGCGCCGATGCGGATGTTTTCGGCATCCCCACGAATGACGGTTCCGAACCAGACGCTGGCATCCTTGTCCAGGGTGACGCGACCCATGACCTCGGCGCTGTCGGCCACCCAGGCAGTCTCGTCAATCTGCGGCGCAACGCCGTCGAGCTCGTAAATTGCCATGTGCTTGTCTCCCAGTGGCTTGTCTCTTTATAGAACCTAGAATTGTAGGGATGGAGTTACGTCATCGCGCGCTGGAGGTCTTGTGCTTTGCAGACCCTGAACAAAAAGCGGCTGCAGCCATTGATCTGTATACGCAAAAAGCTCTCTATTCAATCGCAGAAACCGCCCCTGTGCTGGGCCTTGCCGAAGCCGATCTGCCCGGTCGCCCGGCCAGGCCCGAGCTCAGGCACCACACGGCCGTGGCGCGCCGCTCACCGGCCACGCTCGAAGGTCGGGCCGTCCTCATCCACGCCATTGCGCACATCGAGTTCAATGCCATCAACCTCGCGCTGGACGCCATCTGGCGCTTCGACGGCATGCCCGAGCGGTATTACCACGACTGGCTCCAGGTGGCAGCCGAGGAAGCCAGGCATTTCCGCCTGCTGCGCAACCATCTGCGCCAGCACCATGGACAGGATTATGGCGACCACCCGGCCCACCAGGGCCTGTGGACCATGTGCGAAAAGACGGCCGGCGATATCGTGGCCCGCATGGCCCTGGTGCCGAGAACCCTGGAAGCGCGCGGCCTGGACGCCACGCCGCAGATCCAGAACAAGCTGCGCAACACCCATGCGCCCGACGCGCTGGCTGCCTGCGACATCCTGGACATCATCTTGCGCGAGGAAGTCGGCCATGTCGCCATCGGCAACCACTGGTATCGCTGGCTGTGCGAGAAAAACGGTCTGGATCCCGAATCGTTGTACCTGGAGCTGACGCAGCGCTATGAAGCACCGCGCCTTCGTCCGCCCTTCAATGAGAGGGCACGCCGCGCCGCAGGCTTCACCGCGACCGAAATCGCCTGGCTGCAGCAGATCTAGGCTTTTTTCTTGACTCGAATCAAGAATCAACCGCCTGTTCGGGGCCGCCTGCCGAAGTTGTTCGCGCAAACTGCCTGAACGGATGCAGCTGACACTATGATCGGCTCATTCTTACAATAACCGGTACCGCCAACCATTTCTCACACAGATGTCATGCAGCAATGAGTGAACAAACCATAGAGGACCAGGCATTCGCCTCGCCGCGCAACCTGTCCAAAGGCATGATTGCACGCCAGCCCATTGTCAACGGGCTGCAGCAAATCATCGGCTACGAGCTGTTCAACCGCTCGCGCTCGCCTTATGGTCACACCATGGCCTCAGACGCGACGCTGATCTTCGCGGCCCTCACGCATGCGGGCGAAGAGGATCTGGTCGGCACCAAGCTCATGTTCGTGAACTGCACCCACGAAGGACTGACCGGCGAGCATCTGGAGTTGCTGCCGGCCGACAAGGTGGTGCTGGAGATCCCCCCACTGGGCCATGCTGCCGCGCACGAAGTGGTGGCCCGGCTGCCCACGCTGCTGGCACTCAAGGACCAGGGCTTTCATCTGGCCTTCAACCACACGGTGCTGGAGTCGGTGTACGCGGCCTGGCTGCCGCTGGCCGACTACATCAAGCTCGATCTTTCCACGCTTGCGCCGGACCAGCTCACGGTGCTGGTCAAGTTTGCAAATCGCCACACACGCGCCGAGCTGATTGCCGAGAAGGTCGAGAGCGCCCACCAGCACGAGCTGGGACAGCGCCTGGGCATCGAGCTGTTCCAGGGTTTCTGGTTCGCCCGCCCCACCGTGATGCAGACCCGCCTGCTGACCCCCACGCAGCAAAGCATCATCCAGTTGCTGACGCTGGTGCGCGAGCAGGCCAGCACCGACGCGATCGAGGAAGTGCTCAAGAAGGACGCAGCGCTGGCCTTCAACCTTCTGCGCCTTATCAACTCGGCCAGCTTCGGGGCCCATCGCAAGATCACATCGTTCAAGCAGGCGGTGATGCTGCTGGGCCTGAACAAGCTGTTTCGCTGGGCCGCCATGCTGCTGACAGCCGCCCGCGATGGCGGACCGCCACCGGCGGTGGGCCAGACCGCCGTGATTCGCGGCCGCCTGATGGAGCTGCTGGCCAGGCACTCGCTGACCGACACCGACGCCGACCTTGCCTTTATCTGCGGCATGTTCTCCATGCTGGACCGCATGCTGGGCATGCCCTTGCCTGCGGCACTGGCACTGATTCCGGTCTCCGAGTCGGTCTCTGCCGCACTGCTGCATCACGAGGGCATTCTGGGCGAGCTGCTGATGCTCACCAAGGCCTGCGAGAGCCATGACCAGGAGCAGTTCGACCGCAGCGCCTGCAGCCTGGAGCTGGAGCACCGGGACATCAATCGCGCACACCTGCAGGCGCTGAGCTGGACGGAGTGCCTGTCCGAGTGACAGCGCCCTCCCCTCACCCCCAAGCGACAACCGACATGGATACATCTGACACCAACGCCTCTTCACCGCCTGCCGGCCCCGTCACAGACAGGGACGAGGCCAATATGGCCAGCATCGCGCGCCAGGCCATCGTCGATGAAAAACGGGATGTGTATGGCTACGAGCTGTTTGACCGCTCGGTGGCACATAACGCCCATACGGCGGCATCCGATGCAGCGCTGCTGTTCAACGCCCTGTCCTACGCCGGTGCCGAGGCTCTGGTGGGCAAGAAGACGGTTTTCATCAACTGCACCCATGACAGTCTCAGCGGCGGCCACCTGGAGCTGATCCACCCCGACCGCGTGGTGCTGGAAGTGCCGGCACTGCCCGCCGATGCCACGCAGGAAAACATCGAGGCCTGCCTGCCCACGTTCGCAGCTCTGCGCCAACGCGGATTTCGCCTGGCCTTTGACCAGAACCTGCTGCGCCGCAATTACGCGTCCTGGCTGCCCATGGCGTCTTTCGTCAAACTGGACATGCAGAGCTTTGCACTCGAGCATGCCGAAAAACTGGTGAAGTTTGCGCAGACCTACACGCGTGCCCAGATCGTGGCGGAGAAGGTCGAGACCGCCGAGCAGTTCGAGCACATGCGGGGTCTGGGCGTGAAGCTGTTCCAGGGCTACTGGTTCGCCCAGCCCCAGCTCGTGCAGGCGCGCACCATCCGCCCCACGCAGACCACCATCATCCAGCTCATCAACCTGGTGCGCCAGCAGGCCACCACGGAAGAGATCGAAGAGCTGCTCAAGAAGGACCCCACACTGTCCTTCAACCTGCTGCGCTTCATCAACAGCTCGGGCTTTGGCCTGTCCTGCGAAATCACCTCCTTCCGGCACGCGGTAATGATTCTGGGACTCAAAAAGCTGTTCCGCTGGGCGGCCCTGCTGCTGACCACCTCGCGCGCCGGCGGCACACCGCCGGCCGTGGGCCAGACAGCCGTGGTGCGCGGTCGCCTGATGGAACTGCTGACCGCCGAGCTGCTGCCCCCCGAAGAGTGCGACCACGCATTCGTCGTAGGCGTTTTCTCGCTGCTCGATGTGATGCTCAGCCAGCCCATGGCCAAGGCCCTGGAATCCGTCGCCCTGCCCCAGTCCGTGGTCGATGCTCTGGTACACAACCAGGGCGTTTTTGCGCCTTTCCTGGAACTGACGCGCGCCTGCGAGTCCGGCGACGAAGCGGCTTTTGCCCGCGCTGCCAATGCGCTGCAGCTGTCCAACCATCAGGTCAACTGGGCCCATCTGCAGGCGCTGAGCTGGGCCGACAACCTGACCAGCGAAGTGATCTGAGTCGATGCGCTTGCTGCGCATAACGGCAAAGGGCTTGCGGCCAATGTGACCGCAAGCCCTTTGTCATTGCAGAGTGTCCCGATCAGTTGGTCTGGATGCCTGCAGCCTTGATGATCTGGGCGTTGGACCTGGACTCGGCCTCGATCTGCCTGGCAAAGTCCGCAGCCTTGCCGCCGGTCGGCACATTGTCCGTGGCCTCCAGACGCTGACGAATCTCGGGCAGCGCCAGCGCCTTGTTCACCTCGGCATTCAGTCGAGCCAGCACGGCTGCGGGCACACCCGCAGGAGCAAAGATGCCGAAGACCGATGTGGTGTTGGCGTTCTTGTAACCCAGCTCGGCCAGCGTGGGCACCTGAGGCAGCGAATCCAGACGCGCCGGAGCGCCCACGGCCAGGGCCTTGAACTTGCCGGCCTTGATATGCTGCATCACGGCCGGGCCGGCATTCGTGGACAGCACCTCGAACTGTGCGCTCAGGCCGTCATTGAGCTGCTGGCCGCCGCCCTTGTAGGGCACATGGGTGATCTGCACCTTGCCCTGATCGGCAATCTGCTCGAGCATGATGTGTCCCAGCGACGCCAGACCGGCCGTGGCCCAGCGCACATCGCCGGGATGGGCCTTGGCCTGGGTCATCAGCTCGGGAAAGCTCTTGGCAGTCAGACGGGTCGTTCCCAACAGCAGCACGGGCGAGTACATCACGCTGACCACCGGAACGATATCCTTGTGCGGATCGAACAGCGGCTTGCCCAGATGGGGACTCAGCGTCAGCGGGCTGATGGACGAAAAGCCCAGCGTGTAGCCATCGGGATTGGACTTGGCGACCTGATCCAGGCCAATCGCGCCACCCGCACCGGCCTTGTTGTCGATCACCACCGACTGGCCCAGCGACTGCGACAGCTTTTCACCCAGGGCACGGGCCACCACATCGCTCACCCCCCCGGCAGGATAGGACACCACCAGACGAATGGGACGGCTGGGCCAGCCAGCCGCGTCGGCTTTGTCGGCCGCCTGGACATTCAGGGACAGGGTGGCAGGCAGCACGGCTGCCAGGGCACAGGTCAGCATGCTGCGACGCAGAAAGTTAGTCATCACTCGAAATCCAAAAATCAAGACCTGCATTTTTGACCAAAGTGAATTCCCAGGTTGATTTGAACGACGATTCGTCAATTCATTGGACAGAAAACATCAAAATAAAACTTCAAACACTCATATAGACCAAGAATGCAGCAGACAGGCGTCTTCGCCAGCGTGCCGCAATGACGTCCGCAGGCCTTCTCGCTAGACTGCAGCCATCACCACAGAGAAAGCACCCATGGCAGAACAAAACCCTCTATCACGTCGCGCCCTGCTGCTGCAAGGCGGTGCTGCGGGCGCTGCACTGGGCGCCATGGCCCTGCCCGCATCGGCCACAACCACGCGCAAGGCCTCGCGTCCCTGCGTGCTCGATGGTCTGCAACCCGCGGTGCTCACCATCAGCGGCCCCGGCGTGCAAGCCAATCGTGGCAAGCCTCAGCCCGTGGCGGACCGCATGCTGATCATGCATGGCTATCTGTTCGATGCAGCCTGGTCCTGCGGCATGGATGCGCTCAACAGCCTGGAGCAGCAGACGCTCAGGACCACGCTTGAATACGACGAAGCCGAGCACAGCCTGCAAGGCCCGCTGCTGGAGCAGGTGCTGCAGGCCGCCGGCGTGGATGTGGGCCAGGCCATGGCTCAAGGCCTGCAGCTGACCTTGCAGGGCATAGACGGCTATCGCAGCCAGATACCGCTCGCCCAGGCCGTGCGCTGGCGCATGCTGATCGCCACTCAGCTGGACGGCGTGCCGTTGGCCATGGGCGGCGTGGGCCCGCTCTGGGCCATTTTTGCTGCCCATCAGATTCCGGAGCTCGGCCAGTTGCCCGTCAAGCAACGCTTTCCTGCCGCCGTCTGGGGGCTCTACCACCTGCAACTGGCCAGCCCGGCTGTCTAGACCTGCTCAGCCGCGTGGGTGATGCTCGGCGTGCAGGGCCTTGAGCCGCTCGCGCGCCACATGGGTATAGATGGTGGTGGTGGAGATATCGGCATGTCCCAGCAACATCTGCACTACGCGCAGATCGGCGCCATGGTTGAGCAAATGCGTGGCAAATGCATGGCGCAGCGTATGCGGTGAGAGAGGTGAGTTGATCCCCGCAATCTGCGCACATTTCTTGACGATGACCCAGAACATCACGCGGCTCATGCCCGCGCCGCGCTGGGTCACAAACACCTCTTCGGTCTGCTGCCCTCCCAGAATCGCCGCCCGCGCCTGCTGCAGATAGCGCTCCAGCCAGTGCTGCGCCTCCTGACCGAACGGCACCAGCCGCTCCTTGCGCCCCTTGCCCGTCACGCGCAGCACGCCTGAGCGCAAGTCCAGCTCATGCATGCGCACACCCACCAGCTCGCTGACGCGCAGACCGCTGGCATACATCAGCTCCAGCATGGCGCGATCGCGCAGACCCAGCGCAGTCTCCACATCGGGTGCGTCAAGCAGGGCCTCGACCTGCTCCTGGGTCAGGGTCTTGGGCGTGCGCGGCGGCTGCTTGGCCGCCAGCATGCGCACCGTGGGGTCGGCAGCGATGCGCTTTTCGCGCAGCGCCCAGTGAAAGTAGCGACGCAGGACCGTCAGCCGCCGGTTCGAGGAAGTGGCCTTGGTGCCCTCCACTCGGGCCGTGAAGTAGCCCTGCAAATCCGCTTCCAGCGCTGCATCCAGCGCCTTGGGCGGCTGCAACTGCGCCAGCCAGCGCGCAGCCGCCGTCAGGTCGCGGCGATAGGCGGACAGGGTGTTGCGCGAAAGCCCGTCCTCCAGCAGCAGGGCATCGATGAACTGATCGAGCGCCTCCTGACTCTGCGGCAAGGGCTGCGGCCAGTCTTCGGGGATCTGAGACTTGCGAACTTTTTTAGGACTTTCGGGCATGGGGCTAGCGTACACGCTGGCTGGAGGCCAGCCGACCTGAATATAAAGTCCATGCCCCTTGGAAGCCATGAACCAGTTGCTGGCAGGGGAGAGTGTTCCACCTGCTTCATCCTATGCCGACCGCTTGAACGTCAAACGCATCTCCAAGAAACTGTGCCGCAGCTCTAACCCTGGCCGTGCGCTGGAGATCAGGATGCATGACCTGCCAGACTTCGTAGTCGTTCGGTCGCCGGCGTTGCGGCCAGATACGCACCAGACCTTCCCGCTCCCCCATCCACACCGGCATTTCACCCAGGCCTATGCCTGCGGCCACTGCCTCGCGAACCAGCAGACTGGAACGGACCGACATGGCTATCCTGGCCTGACGTGCAAGCACTCCGGCCATGCTCAGGAATGGCCCCTGTTCCAGATAAGGCCCGTAGGCCACCAGGTGATGGCCGCGCAACTCGTCGTCGACAACTGGCTCGCCAAAACGGGCCAGATAGCCCTCGCTGGCGAACAACCCCACGGGCCACGAAGCCACGCGGCGAACCACCAGTTCAGGACTCTCGGGCCGGACGTTGCGAAAGGCGATATCCGCCTGCCTGCGACCGAGGCTGAGCAGCTGGGTGGAGACTTCCAGGTCCACGCGGATGTTTGGCCAGTGCTGCTGCAAACGCTCGACGGCAGGTAGCAACAGGTCGATGGCGATCGAATCGGTGGCGGTCACACGGACGATGCCGCTGGGGTTTTCGTCCTGCCCCTCAATCTTGCTGCGCAGATCCATGGCCGCACTCTCCATGCGCCGCGCCGCAGCCAACGCCGTCTCGCCAGCGGCCGTGAGCAGGTATCCATCCTTGGCGCGCAGAAACAGCTTGGCCCCCAGCTCGGACTCCAGCGCATTCAGCCGTCGCCCGACCGTCGCCTGATCGACGCCCAGGCTGCGCGCTGCGGCGCGCAGGGAGTGGGTGCGGGTCAAGGCGAGAAAGATGCGGGTATCGTCCCAATTCATGGCTCATAAGTTGATGCAAATTTGCATCAATGTAGAGCGAAATTGCTGCGTTGCAAACAAAGGTTTGCGTCGTAATCTTCAGCGCTCCAGGATATTCCGAGCACGACGCATATGCCCACCTTTTTGACAGACTCCATCACCGCAGCAAAGCCCGCGACCATGCAGGCCATTGTTTTTGACGACTTTGGCGGGCCCGAGGTGCTGGTGGCCCGCGAGCAGCCGGCCCCCGAGCTTCGCCCCCACGACCTGCTGGTGCGCAACGCCTCCATCGGCGTCAATCGTGCCGACCTCTACCACCGCAAGGGCGCCTACGGCCGAGCTTACTTTGGTGACGCAGACACCATGGGCCTGGAGATCGCCGGAACCGTGATCGCGGCCGGTCCCTTGGTACAGGGCTTCTCCGTGGGCGACCGGGTCATGGGCATCGTGGGCGGTGGAGCCTACGCCGAGCTCTCGCGTATTGACCACCGCATGGCGATGCATGTCCCCGAGAGCTTGGACCTGGTGGATGCCGGTGCAATACCCGAGGTCTTCGTGACGGCACACGAAGCCCTGTTCCATCTGGCTGGCTTGCAGGCCGGCGAATCCGTGCTGATCCATGCGGCGGCGGGCGGTGTCGGATCGGCCGCCGTTCAACTGGCCCATGCGGCCGGTGCCCGGGTTTTTGCGACGGCCAGCGGGGACAAGCGCGAAGCCGTCCTGGGCTTCGGAGCCGGTGTCTTCATCGACTATCGCAGCGAGGACTTCCAGGCCGTGGTGGCCCAGGCCACGGGCGGCAAAGGGGTGGATATCGTGATCGATTTCGTCGGTGCCCCCTACCTGGAGCCCAATGTGCGATCGCTGGCCGTCGGCGGGCGCATGGTGATGGTGGGCCTGCTGGGCGGCTCCCAGGGTGCTGCATTGCCCATGGACCTGGTGCTGTACCGCCATCTGCGGATCTTCGGAACCGTGATGAAGTCACGCTCGCCCGAAGTCAAGCAGGCGATGGTCCAGCGCTTTGCCCAACGATGGCTTGGTGCATTGGAGAGTGGAGCGATACGGCCCGTGATCGATAGCTCCTTTGCCCTGGCGGATGCGGCTCAGGCACACAGGCATATGGAGTCCGGAGTCAGCATCGGCAAGATTCTGCTGCTGCCCGGAAGCGGCAAATAATATAAAAAACAAAGCCCGAATGGCCTCGACGGCCATTCGGGCTTGCGGCGTCCGCTACTGCACCAGCAGCGGATCAGCTGCTTAGTCCAGTGTCAGCTTCTGCTTGGCCACGACCTGCTTGTAGGTTTCGTACTCTTCCTTCAGTTCCTTGGCGAATTCCTGAGGCGAGTTGCCCACCACGAGCGAACCGGTGTCTTCGATGCGCTTCTTGACTGCGGGGTCCTGCAGCACCTTCTTCACGGCGGCGTTGATCTTTTCCACCATGGCCTTGTCCATGCCCTTGGGACCCAGGATGCCGTAGGACGCCATGCGATTGACCTGGGGCAGGCCCACTTCCTTGAAGGTGGGCACGTCAGGCAGCACCGCCAGACGCTGGGGAGCGGCCACGGCGATGGCCTTGAGGCGGTTGTCCTTGATGAAAGGCAGTGCCGAAGGCAGATTGTCCAGAATCATGGGGATCTGGCCGGCAACCGCGTCATTCAGGGCCGGGCCCGCGCCGCGGTAGGGCACGTGGGTCATCTGGATACCGGTCAGCGATTTGTACAGCTCCATCAACATGTGCTGGATGCCGCCCGTGCCGGACGAGCCATAGGAGTACTTGCCGGGATTGGCCTTGAGTTCGGCCTCGAAAGCCTTGTAGCTGGCCGCGCCGGGGAACTTGGGGTTCACGGCGATCACATTGGGCGTGGCCGCAATGTTGATGATGGGCGTGAAGTCGGTCAGCGGGTTGTAGGGGGTCTTGGGATTGATGGCCGGGTTGGTGGCCATGGTCGACAGGGTGGAAATGCCCAGGTTGTAGCCATCGGGCTTCTGACGCGCGGTTTCCTGTGCACCGATGACGCCGCCGCCACCGCCCTTGTTGTCCACCACCACGGACTGGCCCAGCTCCCTGCTCAGAGGCTCGGCAATCACACGCGCAATGATGTCGGTCGTGCCGCCTGCAGCAAAGGGCACCAGCAGCTTGATGGGCTTGGTGGGGTAGTTGGCCTCGGCCATGACGGCAGTGGAAAAACCTGCGGTTGCCAGGGCCATTGTCAGGCCCATGCACATACGACGATTCATGAAGGGGTCTCCCTATGAGTTCTGAAATCAACGGTCGATAGTACGTGGCGCAAAAAACCCGACATATTCTTGTTAGCCCTGATTTATTGGTATTTACCCTAGAGTTCTGCAATTTCCTTGACAAATCCAAAGAGCAACGCAAATAAATCGGAAGCCCCCTGTAAGTAGTACTACATAGAAACTCCGCAAACGCTTTGCCCCCTGAAAACCGCGACCGGCCCTATGCTTGCAGGCCGTGAACTATCTCGAACTGCTTTTCCCCGATTTCGCGCTCATCGTGCTGGGCTACGTGCTGTGCCGCTTCACCCCCATCAACCGCAGCGTCTGGCAGCCCGTGGAGCAGCTCGTCTACTACCTGTTGTTTCCGGTACTGCTGTTTCACTCCATCACGCGCAATCCCATCCAATGGGGTGAGGCGAGCCAGTTGCTGGCTGCCGGCGTGCTGGCCGGCCTGCTGGGCATCGCACTGACGTACTGCCTGCCGTATCTGCCGTTTTTCGGCCGGCGCATCGATACCCGCAGCTACGCAGGCGCGGCGCAAGTGGCGTTTCGCTTCAACTCCTTCATTGCGCTGGCGCTGGTTTCACGCCTGGCAGGGCCGGACGGGCTGCTGTATGTCTCGGTGCTGATCGGCGTGTCCGTGCCCCTGTTCAATGTGGCCGCCGTCTGGCCCATGACACGCGGTAGCGGCCAGCATTTCGTTGGCCACCTGTTGCGCAATCCGCTGATCATCGCCACTGTCGGCGCCCTGCTGTTCAATGCCGCCGGACTGAAGATCCCCACCTTGCTGGAAGCCCCCGTGGCCCGTATCGGTGCGGCCTCGATCGCACTGGGCCTGATGGCCGCTGGCGCTGGCCTCAAGTTCAGTGCATTGGCCAGCAACAAGCTGCTGGCCAGCGAGCTGCTGCTGATACGTCATGCCATCCAGCCGCTGATCGCCTTTGCCATGGTTCAGCTGTTCCACCTGAACCAGCCGCAGGCGATTGCGCTGATGGCGTTCTCCAGCCTGCCCACCGCCTCGTCCTGCTATGTGTTGGCCGTGCGCATGGGCTATGAGGGATCGTTTGTGGCCAGCCTGATTTCTCTGTCCACCCTGCTGGGCGTGCTCAGCCTGCCCTTCGGACTCTGGCTGATAGGCATTTGACCAGGGTCGCTGCCTGCGATGGCTGGATCCGCCTCTGATGCCTTTTCACGAGAGTTCAGCCACGCTGCGCCAGCGCCCATGCCACATGCTCGGCCACCATGGGATCAGGATGATCTGCCCGGCCTTGCAGCGCGGCCCTGATTTCAGGGTGGCCGGTTTCTCTCCAGGCGTTGCCCAGGGCCACGGCCACATTGCGCAGCCAACGCGCATGTCCGATGCGGCGAATGGGGCTGCCTTCGGTCACCCGCAAGAACGTGGCTTCATCCCAGGCCAGGAAATGCACCAGCTGCGTGCCGGCCAGGCCGGCGCGGGCGTCAAAGTCGGGCAAGGCGCTGGGCTGGGCAAACTTGTTCCAGGGGCAGGCCAGCTGGCAGTCATCGCAGCCGTAGATGCGGTTGGCCATCAGAGGGCGCATTTCTTCGGGAATGCTGCCCGCATGCTCGATGGTCAGATAGGAGATGCAGCGCCGCGCATCGACCCGGTGCGGCGCGACGATGGCCCCCGTGGGGCAGGCATCGATGCATGAAGTACAACTGCCGCAGTGCGCCGTGACGGGGACCGTGGGCTCCAGCGCAAGGTCCACATAGATTTCGCCCAGGAAGAACATCGACCCGGCCTCGCGGCTCAGCACCAGCGTGTGCTTGCCGCGCCAGCCCTGGCCGCTGCGGCTGGCAAGCTCGGCCTCCAGCACCGGGGCAGAGTCGGTAAAGGCACGGTGGCCGAACGGACCTATTTCCTGCGCGATGCGCTCGGCCAGCTTCTGCAGGCGGTTGCGCAGCACCTTGTGATAGTCGCGGCCCCTGGCATAGAGGGAGACAACGCCTTCTTCGGGACGTTGGAGCCTGTCCCATTCCACGGCCTGCCATCCGTCCCCGGTCTGGCGCGGCAGATAATCCATGCGCGCGGTGATCACGCTCACCGTGCCGGGAACTAATTCCGCAGGCCGGGCTCGTTTCAAACCATGGGCCTGCATGTAATGCATCTCGCCATGGAAGCCCTGTGCCAACCATTGCAGCAAGCCGGGCTCTGCCGAGGACAAATCCACGCCCGCCACGCCGATTTGGGAAAATCCCAGCTCGCGAGCCCAGGCTTGCATCAAAGGAACCAATTGACTGCTGCTCAACATACACCCCGAATTGTAGGAAGCGAGCCCACAGCGGCGCTGGCGCAGCGCCAGATAGTCTGGCAGAGCGAACAAGATACCGAGCGCTTCGCCCGACAGCTGGCCGCCCTGCCAGGGCTGCGCAACGCCTATGTGACCCTGCATGGCGATCTGGGTGCAGGCAAGACCACGCTGGTGCGCCACTGGTTGCGCGCCCTGGGCGTGCAGGGCCGCATCAAGAGCCCCACCTATGCCGTGGTGGAGCCGCACGTGGCCGGCAATCTGTCGATCTGGCACTTCGACTTCTACCGCTTCGACGATCCGCGCGAATGGGAAGATGCAGGTTTTCGTGACATTTTCGCCAGTGAGGGACTCAAGCTGGCAGAATGGCCCGAAAAGGCTGCAGCGGTCACACCTGTTGCGGATATAGCTATCCATATTGAAGCAATTGACGATGTGCAGCGGCAGGTGACGCTCAAGGCTGGCACCCCCGCAGGCTGCACCGTGCTTGAAGCATTGACGGCATGAGCAAAACAACTTCCTCCAAGGCTTTTTCCGATCTGCCCGGACCGGGTCCTTCCCGACCGGGTCCTTCCCGACCGGGTCTTTCCCGCCGCAATCTGCTGCAGGCAGGTGCCGTGGTTCTGCTGCTGGGACGCCAGCATATTGCGCAGGGCGCGAGCATCGTCGCCGTGCGCGTCTGGCCCGCCCCCGACTACTCGCGCGTCACGCTGGAATCCGATATTCCACTGACGGCCAAGCCGGTCTTTGTCCCCAGTCCGCCGAGGCTGGCCGTCGATATCGAGGGTCTGGACCTGAATCCGGCGCTCAAGGAGCTGGTGGCCAAGGTCCGCTCCGACGACCCCAACATCGCCAGCATCCGCGTCGGCCAATTTGCTCCCGGCGTGGTGCGTCTGGTGATCGATCTCAAGCAGGAAGCCAGGCCCCAGGTCTTCACGCTGGCCCCGATTGCCCCCTACAAACACCGGCTGGTGCTGGACCTCTACCCCGCCAAGGCAGTGGATCCACTGGAAGCCCTGATCAGCGAGCGCCTGCGCGATGCCGGCAGCACGGCCGCCGCGTCGGCTGCGCACAGTCCGGCCATCACGACGCCGCCCCCGTCTGCGATTGCGTCCGCGCCCCAGGCCGACCCTCTCGGCGACCTGATTGCCCAGCGCAACCAGCGCCCCAGCACTCCTGCGCCGGCTCCCGCGGCGATTGCACAGGCGCCGGCGCCCGTTCCGCCACCACCGGCACCCGCGCCTCGCCCGGCACCGGCCCCCAGGCCGGCACCCAATATCGCCACCTCGCAGAGCACGGACCGCATCATCATCGTGGCCCTGGACCCCGGCCATGGCGGCGAGGACCCCGGAGCCACCGGCCCCAGCGGTCTGCGCGAGAAGGACGTGGTGCTCAAGGTGGCCCATCTGCTGCGCGAGCGCATCAACAACTCGCGCATCGGTGGCAGCCCCATGCGGGCCTTCATGACGCGCGATGCCGACTTTTTCGTGCCCCTGGCCACCCGTGTGGAAAAAGCCCGCCGCGTTCAGGCCGATCTGTTCATCAGCATCCATGCCGATGCCTTCACCACGCCGTCGGCGCGCGGTGCCAGCGTGTTCGCGCTCAGCGAACGCGGGGCATCGAGCACGGCTGCACGCTGGCTCGCCAACAAGGAAAATCAGGCCGACCTGGTGGGCGGGCTGAACGTGGGCGGGTTGCAGGATCAGCATGTGCAGCGCATGTTGCTGGACATGAGCACAACGGCCCAGATCAAGGACAGCCTCAAGCTGGGAACCTCGCTGCTGGGCGAGATCGGCAGCATGGCCAAGCTGCACAAGGCCCGCGTGGAGCAGGCCGGCTTTGCCGTGCTGAAGGCCCCCGACATACCCAGCGTGCTGGTGGAAACCGCCTTCATCAGCAACCCCGAGGAAGAGGCCAAGCTGGCCTCTGCCGCCTATCGCGAGCAACTGGCCGATGCGCTGATGACGGGCATCCGCAAGTACTTCGCCCACAACCCGCCGCTGGCGCGCAGCCGGTCCGTCTGAGTAGGCGCTTACACAAATTCATCTTGCCTGGCTGTCAGCGGCCAAGCCGGCTTGATGACAGTCGCCAAGCCTGAATGACACGGGCTTGGCCCTCTCTCCTACCTGAAAGCGGGGGCAAAAGGTTCAAGATCAAGCGGTGTTCTTATGAAAGCAGGCCTCTTTGGCCGCTCTACAGGAGAGACCTATGAAACTGCGAACTCTTGCCATCACCGTGACTGCAGCCTTCACGCTTGCCATGTCAGGGTGCTCCACTTCGCCCACCAATGCCCAGATCGGCACCGGCGTGGGCGCCGTCGCCGGCGGCGTGGTCGGCGATGCACTGTTTGGTTCCACATTGGGCACAGTCGGCGGCGCTGCAGCAGGCGCGCTGATCGGCAACGAGGTCGGCAAGCGCAAGTAAGCGCCCCGATCCGAGAGGAATGCCCAACAAAAAGCCCCGGCGTGCCGGGGCTTTTTCATGGGCCGTCGCCATGAGGGTGGATGCGCAGCGCTGTCCAGAGCGCAGCTCAGGCGGCCCTGGCCTTTTCGGCCTTGCCTGCGCGCCAGGCTCCGAAGATGGCGATCAGGCCCGGCACCAGGATCAGGCCCCAGATGATTTTCTCGAGATTGTTCTTCACCCACTCCATATTGCCGAAGAAGTAGCCGGCGGCGCTGATGCCCACGACCCACAGCACGGCCCCCACGACATTGAACAGGCTGAACCTGGCGCGGCTCATGTGGGCCACACCGGCCACGAACGGTGCAAAGGTGCGGATGAAGGGCATGAAGCGCGCCAGGATGATGGTCACGCCGCCATAGCGTTCATAGAAGTTGTGGGCCTGGTCAAAGGCCTTGCGGTTGAACCAGCGCGAATCCTCCCACTGGAACACCTTGGGGCCCAGGTAGCGGCCAATCGTGTAATTGCTCTGGTCGCCCAGAATTGCCGCCGCGAGCAGCACCACCACCGCCAGCGGATAGCTCATATAGCCTGCTCCGCAGAGCGCTCCGACGATGAACATCAGCGAGTCGCCAGGCAGAAAAGGCATGACGACCACACCGGTTTCAACAAACACGATGACGAACAACAGGGCATACACCCAGGGCCCGTAGGCCACGACAAAGGCCTCCAGATGCTTGTCGATATGCAGGATGAAGTCGATCAGGAACTGAATGATTTCCAAAACATGGTCCTCGAAAGTGGATTGGCATACCGGCGTATGCCGGCCAGTAATGTACTGCGCACCGCAAGGCCTGCAGACCCTCCTGCCTTCGCGGGAGTGCCATGTTTTCGAGAGCAAACTCACAGCTGCTTGCAGACTGCAACAAGAGTGGCGCGCCAACGGCAGTTTGTTACAAGTTTTGATAAAACTAAACGTCAACAATACGTCAGCTTGCCGAATCTGCTGGCACAGTAGCGATGTGTCGCCGCAAGCCGTGCATTGCAAATCACGACATCGGCCCCCTGGCCAACACAGTCCGGCGTCTCCAGCCTCCCGCAAATGCAGGAGTGGATACAGAGACCAGACCGCTTTCCATAATGAGCACGACGAGAGGAATACGAACATGAAGACATTCACCATGCGCTATGGCAAGGCCCTGACTCTGGCGGCCGCACTGACCGGCGCTCTGGCCCTGGGTGGCTGCGCTCACGGCCCCAGCCGTCAGCAAGTCGGCATCGGCGCAGGCGCCGTGGCAGGCGGTGCCGTGGGCAACGTGCTGTTCGGCGGCCCGGTCGGCACCATCGGCGGTGCCGCCGCAGGCGCGCTGATCGGCAACGAACTCACCAAGGGCGGCTACCGCAACCACCGCTAAGTCCTGTCTTTCAGAGTGAACAAGAGCTGCCATTGGCGGCTCTTGGTGTTTCAGGCAACCAAAAAACTCACTCGCCGGCCGGTTTGTGCGCACGCCTAGAATGATTGCCGTGAACGCATCAAGCCCCGAACTCTCCCCCTCCCCTGCCGAAGCCCCCGAACAGGCTGCCCCCATGCGCAGGCCGATTCGCGATCTGCCCGACGAGCTGATCAGCCAGATCGCCGCTGGCGAGGTGGTGGAGCGGCCCGCCTCCGTGGTGCGCGAACTGGTGGACAACGCCCTGGACTCGGGCGCCAGCCAGATCACCGTACGCCTGCTGGCCGGCGGCGTGCGCCTGATCGCGGTGGAAGACGACGGCTGCGGCATCCCGCGCGACGAGCTGCCCGTGGCCCTGCGCCGCCATGCCACCAGCAAGATCAGCGATCTGCACGATCTGGAAACCGTGGCCACCATGGGCTTTCGCGGCGAGGCGCTGGCCGCCATTGCCTCGGTATCGGAAACCTCCATCTTCTCGCGCCCCGCAGGTCAGGACTCGGCCTATCTGCTGGATGCGCGCAGCGGCGAGCTGCGTCCCGCCGCCCGCAACCAGGGCACGACCGTGGAGGTCAAGGAGCTCTTCTTCTCCACGCCCGCGCGCCGCAAATTCCTCAAGACCGATGCCACCGAACTCGCGCATTGCATCGAGTCCGTGCGCCGCCATGCGCTGGCACGCCCCGATGTGGGCTTTGCCATCTGGCATGAAGGCAAGCTGGTCGAGCAATGGCGCGCTGCCGGCGGCCCCTCGGACGATGCGTTGGCTCGCCGCCTGGCCGACGTGCTGAACGACAAGTTTGTCGACCAATCAGTCGCCGTCGATCACTGGGCCGGCCCCGTCCACGTCACGGGGCGCGCCGGCATCCCGGACGCTGCGCGCTCGCGTCCCGACCAGCAGTTCTGCTATGTCAACGGCCGCTTTGTGCGCGACAAGGTCTTGACGCATGCGGCCCGAGCAGCCTACGAGGACGTGCTGCACGGCAACAAACAACCGGTCTACGCGCTCTACATCGAGATCGATCCCGCGCGCGTGGATGTGAACGTACACCCCACCAAGATCGAGGTGCGCTTTCGCGACAGCCGCGAAGTCCACCAGGCGGTGCGCCACGCGATCGAGAGCGCGCTGGCCACGCCGCGTGCCGCAGCCGTGGTCGAAGCGGCGGCGCAGGATGCGGCCCGCCAGGCCGGCCTGATCGACGAGAGCACCGTCACGACACCGGCCGCGGCCAAGGCCGCAAGCAAGCCCGCTGCAGCCCCCTCCTGGCCGCAAACCCGCATGAGCTTTGGCGAGCCCGCCATCGGCAAACCGGTGAGCGATCTGGCCAAGCTCTGGGAGCCCATGCGAGAGACCACTGCTGAGGCCGCCCCAACGGTGACGACTGCGGCCCCCGCCCCCGAAGGCGCCACACCGGCCCCCACCGAATCGGACTGCGGCACGACGACGATCACCAACACCACGGCCATGCCAAGCCCCGTGCCTCAACCCGAGGACGAAGGCATCAGACTGCGCCCTTCGGGCCAGTCCAGCTACTTTCAGCGCAAAGCGCCTGCCCCCCAGATGCAGGAAGCGCCAGCCGCCACAGTGATCGTCGCCGCTGCGCAACCATCAGCGACGGCCAGGCCGACGGCAGAAGCCGCCGTGCCCGCCGCTGTTGCAACACAGCAGCCCGCAACCGCCGCAGCTGACTCGGCCCCGGTCTGGCCGCTGGGCCGTGCCGTAGCCCAGTTGCACGGCATCTACATCCTGGCAGAGAACAGCCAGGGCATGGTCATCGTGGACATGCATGCCGCCCATGAGCGCATCGTCTACGAGCAGCTCAAGCATGCCGTCAATGGCGACGAACAGATTCCCAGCCAGCCGCTGCTGATTCCCGCCACCTTTGCCGCCACCCCCGAGGAAGTCGCCACGGCCGAGGCCCATGCCGAGACCCTGCTGACCCTGGGCATGGAGGTCTCGCCCTTCTCGCCCAAGACGCTGGCCGTGCGGGCCGTGCCGGCCACGCTGGCCCAGGGCGACGCCGTGGAGCTGGCGCGCAGCGTGCTGGCCGAGCTGGCCCAGCATGACGCCAGCACCGTGGTTCAGCGCGCGCGCAACGAGATTCTGGCCACCATGGCCTGCCACGGCGCGGTGCGCGCCAATCGCAAGCTCACGCTGGACGAGATGAATGCGCTACTGCGCCAGATGGAGGTGACCGAGCGCTCCGACCAGTGCAATCACGGCCGCCCTACCTGGCGGCAGCTGAGCATGAAGGAGCTCGATGCGCTGTTTCTGCGCGGGCGCTGACGGCACGGCGGCAATAGCCGCTACATTGCCGCTATCGATCACAACAGCGGGCCGCAAGATCACGCCCGCCGGCCAACTGTCGTCATGAACCCCAGCCCCTCCGCCCCGGAAACCGCCGAAGCCCAGTCCTTCATCGCCCGCGTGCGTGCGGCCCTGCCGCAGCTGCCGCCCTCGGAGCGACGGCTGGCGGAATTCCTGCTGGACTTCCCGGGCAATCTGTCCAGCTATGCGGCCGCCGAGATGGCCAAGCTCACGGGGGTATCGAATGCCACGGTCACGCGCTTCATACAGCGGCTGGGCTATGAGGGCTACGAGGATGCGCGCCGCCATGCGCGCGCACAGGGTGACAATGGCTCGCCGCTGTTCCTGGCGGCCGCATCGGCCCAGGGCAGGCCCACGGAGGATGTGATTGCCACGCATCTGCGTCAGGCCTCGGAGAATCTGGCCGTCACCATCGGACAGATCTCGGCACAGCAGCTGGAAGACATCGCCACGGCCCTGATCGGCGCCCGACAGCTGTTCTTTGTCGGCTATCGCCAGAACCGCAACTTTGCGGCCTATCTGCGCTGGCAGCTGCTGCAGGCACTCGAGATGCCCAGCCAGGTGATACCGGGTGCCGGCGAAACCCTGGGTGAATATGCGGCCCAGATCGGCGCCCACGACGTGGTGGTGATCTTTGCCCTGCGCCGCAGCGTGCGCGTGGTCAGCGAGTTCGCACGCCAGGCCAGGCTGCTGGGCGCCCGCCTGATCTGCATCACCGACCATGCCAGCCCGGCCCCCGAGGCGGACTGGCTGCTGCGCGTGCAGACCTCCGCGCCTGGGCCGCTGGACAATCACACGGCACTTTTCATGCTCTGCCACCTGATTGCCACGGCCACCTTGCAGCAAAGCGGGCAACCGGGGCGCAGACACATGGCGGCCATCGAGACCAGCCACGATGCGCTGGACGAGATGCTATGAAATCAGAAGCTTGTTGCGCTTTTTATTCATAGATTTCAGATACTTTTCAATCCGAAATCCATGATTGACTGACGGTAGAAGCTCTTTAATCAATAGCATCCAACCGCATCCAACAGCAATCAATGGGTGACGGCGAGCGCCAGGCCCGCCAGCGCCGCCTGCACTGCGGCCACCACCGGCGACAGCACCGGCACCTGAAAGCGCGGTGCCAGCCACAGCGCGGCCTCGGACAGCGGACCGCCGCCGATCACCACGGCCTGCGCGCCATCGCGCACGCACTGGGCCACGGCATCGCCCAGGCGCTCGCACTGCAGGGCCGGGTCCGCGGCCAGCGCCAGCGGCTCGCCCCGGGCAATGTGCGTGCCGCTGAACCAGGGCGTCAGGCCCAGCGCCGCGACCGAGGCGGCAATCGAAGCCTCCAGACCCGGTGTGGTCGTCGCAATGCCGAAGCGACGCGGGCGGCCCTGCTCATCCCGTGCGGCCTGCAGCATGGCGGCTTCGCCGATGCCAAAGGCAGCAATCCGCAGCGGCAGGGCCGCACGCAGCAACTCCAATCCGGGATTGCCGAAGGCGGCCACGATGATGGCCCGGCCTGCCTGGCTGTCATCGCCCCGGGCAAAGGCCAGGCCCAGACGCAGCACCTCCCGCTCGGCGATCTTCAGCCCGACCTCGTCGGTAATCATGGCCGCGCCCCTCTCGGCCGTCGCGCCGTGCAGCAACACGCCGGGCGGCAGACAGGCCCGCGCCTGCCTGAGCATCAGCGCCGTGGTCTGCTGCGAGGTATTGGGGTTGATCAGCAGAATATGCATGCCAGCCTTCATGCCGTGCGCTCCTGGCCAGCAGCGACCACGCCTGCAGCGGCAGACTCCTGCTCGGCATGGGATTCGCCGCCCGCACCTTCCTCGATGGAACGGCCAAAGGTCTCGGGGGCAAACTGCACGGCAATCGCAAAGATGAAATACATGGCGGCGATCATGCCGAACATTCCCGAGACGCCGTGCAGATCGAACATCTTGCCCGCCAGCACCTGGGACATGGCTCCGCCGATCGTGCCCAGCGCCAGCAGGAAGGAGGTGCCCAGCGCACGAATGCGCGTGGGATACAGCTCGGGCGCAAAGATCCAGATGGAGGTGTTGAGCGTCAGCACGCAGAACTGGAACAGCGCACCGCAGACCAGGATCATGGCCACGCTATCGGTGAAGTTGCCGAACGCCAGGCCCGCCAGACAGGCAGCAATCGCCCCTACCGTCAGCACCCGTTTGCGCGGGAAGTAATAGCCCATGGTCGATGCCGCGATCGCCCCAAGCAGACTGCCCATCTGCATGACGATGGTGAAGCTGAAGCTCTTGGTGATGGAGTAACCCTGTGCGACCAGAATCGTCGGCATCAGCGTGAGCACCGAGAGCTGCGCACCAAACGTCATCCACGAAGCCACACCCACGGCAATCGTGCGCCGCGCATAGCCGCCCCTGAAGATGTCGGTGAAGGAGCTGCGCTGCACGGTCTGAGCGGCTGCCGTCTGCGCCTGCGCACTGCCTGGGCTGATGAACTCGCGCAGCTCGTACTGGGCATTGGCCAGCTTGCCGGCCGCCAGCATGCTCAGCACCTGATTGGCTTCCGCGACCCGCCCCTTGGAGAGCAGAAAGCGCGGCGTCTCCGGCACGAAGCGGCGGTAGAACACGATGAAGATGGCCGGCATGACCAGACAGCCGAACAGCCAGCGCCAGGAATCATCGCCAGGGAACAGCGTGAACACGCCCAAGGCAAATGCCGGCGCCAGCATATTGCCCAGACCGCCGCCACCGACGTTGATGAGACCGACTGCCGTGCCGCGAAAGCGGGCGGAGCAGAACTCGGCCAGCATGGTCACGGCCGTGGTGATTTCGCCGCCCAGACCAAAGCCCACGATGGCACGCGCCACGGCGAGAAAAGCGTAATCGGGTGCCAGTGCGCAGCCGACGGCACCCAGCGTGAACAGCGCCAGGTTCACATTGAGCATGAAGCGCCGTCCCATGCGGTCGGCCAGGTAGCCCGAAAGCAGGCGCCCCATGGCTGCAGCAAAGAAAGTGATGGTGTTGAGAAAGGCAATGTCCGTCGCGTCCAGCCCCCATTGCTGCCGTAGCAGCGGGCCGACCAGGCCGACCGCGTTCTGTTCGAACACATCGAAGAGCACGCCGCAGACCACCAGAAAGATGATGCTTTTGTGCGAGCGCGTCACGCCAATCTGGTTGAGCGCATTTTCGAGCTGCTGCATCTGCGCCGCACTGGCCTTGCCTGACGCCAAGGGCGTCACGGGAATCTCAGCTGCCATATCCACCTCCTCTTGGTTGAGGGCTGGCCTGGCGCTGGGCCGGCAAGCCGATTGAAATCTTGTTTTCTTATTAAAAAATATGAAATTTAAATTTCAAATCCAGATTTACCCAGGCCCTGAAGCTGGCTGCGCAGTCTGCCTACTAAGTCGTGCGCCTGGGTTCATGAAAACCAGTTTTCACGATTGCAGATTTCGTGCCTGAAATCACATGCACCACGATGGTGCTATCACAGATAAGACATTGCGGGTGGATGAAGCCGGACGTCACGGAAGAAAAACACTTGTGTGACAAGCCGCAAAAATGTTTTTACGACACCAGAATGAAAAATCCTTTACTTCAAATGCACCATCTAAGTGCCTGAAAACTAAGAACAAATACAGCAGAATTGCTCCAAATTCGGGCATTGACGCACCACAATTGCGCCATCACGCACCGAATCCATGCATGACGGCATAACTTTTTGGCATAATTTTGGTTTCGCGAGTTTCAGCGCATTCCCCTGTCCCTGTCAGAAAGTTCTCTATGAAGTACGAGTCCGTAGGCCAATTCCTGGAAGAAGTGGCACAACGCAACCCCGGTCAGCCCGAATTCCTGCAAGCCGTCACCGAAGTGATGGAAAGCCTGTGGCCCTTCATCGAGAAGAATCCCAAGTACGCCGAGCACGCCCTGCTGGAGCGTCTGGTGGAACCCGAGCGCATCATCCAGTTCCGCGTCAGCTGGACTGACGACAAGGGACAGGTGCAGGTGAACCGCGGCTTCCGCATCCAGCACAGCATGGCCATCGGCCCCTACAAGGGCGGCCTGCGCTTCCACCCCTCGGTCAACCAGTCCGTGCTGAAGTTCCTGGCTTTCGAGCAGACCTTCAAGAACGCACTGACCACGCTGCCCATGGGCGGCGGCAAGGGCGGCTCCGACTTCGACCCCAAGGGCAAGAGCCCTGCAGAAGTCATGCGCTTCTGCCAGGCTTTCGTGTCCGAGCTGTTCCGCCACGTGGGTCCCGACACCGATGTGCCGGCAGGCGACATCGGCGTGGGTGGCCGCGAAGTGGGCTATATGGCCGGCATGTACAAGAAGCTGTCGAACACGGCTGCATCCGTATTCACGGGCAAGGGTCTGTCCTTTGGCGGCTCGCTGATCCGTCCCGAAGCCACCGGCTACGGCACCGTCTACTTCGCGCAGGAAATGCTGGCCACCCGCGGCCAGTCCTTCGCCGGCAAGACCGTGTCCGTGTCCGGTTCGGGCAATGTGGCCCAGTACGCCGTCGAGAAGGCCATGGAACTCGGTGCCAAGGTGGTGAGCGTGTCCGACTCCTCGGGCACCGTGTATGACGCAGCCGGTTTTACCACCGAGAAGCTGGCCGTTCTCATGGACGTGAAGAACCACAAGTACGGCCGCGTCAGCGACTACGCCAAGCTGGTTCCCGGCGTGGAATTCCTGGCTGGCAAGCGCCCCTGGTCCATCAAGGTGGATGTGGCCCTGCCTTGCGCCACGCAGAACGAACTGGATGAGGCCGATGCCAAGACCCTGATCGCCAACGGCGTGCTGTGCGTGGCCGAAGGCGCGAACATGCCCTCGACCATCGAAGCCGCCAAGGCTTTCGAGGCCGCTGGCGTGCTGTACGCCCCCGGCAAGGCATCCAACGCTGGCGGCGTTGCCACTTCCGGCCTGGAGATGTCGCAAAACGCAGCCCGCCTGTCATGGCCTGCCGAAGAAGTGGATGCACGCCTGTTGCAGATCATGCAAGGCATCCACGCTGCCTGCGTGAAGTACGGCAAGCGCGCCGACGGCTCCGTGAGCTATATCGACGGTGCCAATATCGCCGGCTTTGTGAAGGTGGCCGATGCCATGCTGGCACAAGGCGTGATCTGAGCGCCAGCGCTCGTCAATCGCAAGAAAGGCCCTTCGGGGCCTTTTTTCACGCCTGCCGGTCCGCGTTGCGGCAGCCGCCAGCTGCTGCGCGCCCGGACCTCTAGGCCCGCAGGTCCGGTTTCACCCGGCGCAGCAGAAGCTTCTCGACCTCCAGCAACAGCAGCAGGACCACCCCCAGCCCCATGGCCAGCACCCCGGCCTCCAGATCGACAGGGCGGCTGTCGAAAAGGGCCTGCATGGGCGGGGTGTAGGTGAACAGCAGTTGCGCCAGGATGACGCCGGCCACGCCCAGCAGCACCGCCGGGGTGCCCAGGACGCCGTGCAGGCTCAGCGAGGTTCCCTGCGTGTAGCGCACGCTGAACAGATAGAAGATCTCCATGATCACCAGGGCGTTGACCACGATGGTGCGAGCCAGCTCGACCGGGTCGCCCCGGCGCAGCGACCACTCGAACATGCCGAAGCAGCCCAGGGCAAACAGCAGCGAGACCAGGGCGACGCGCCACAGCAGGTAGGGCTGCAGCAGTTGCTCGTCGGGCGAGCGCGGCTTGCGCTGCATCAGCGTGGGCTCGGGTGGTTCGAAGGCCAGCGTCAGCCCGAGCGCCACGGCAGTGACCAGATTGACCCAGAGAATCTGCACCGGAGTGACGGGCAGGGACAGGCCCAGAAGAATCGCCACGACGATGACGATGGCCTGACCGCCGTTGGTCGGCAGGGTCCAGGCAATGACCTTGCGCAGGTTTTCGTAGACGGTGCGCCCTTCCTTGACGGCGGCGACGATGGTGGCGAAGTTGTCGTCGGCCAGCACCATGCCTGCGGCCTCCTTGGCCGCGGCCGTGCCGGTGATGCCCATGGCCACGCCGATATCGGCACGCTTGAGTGCCGGTGCGTCGTTGACGCCGTCACCGGTCATGGCAATCACGCTGCGATCGGCCTGCAGGGCCTGCACCAGACGCAGCTTGTGTTCGGGGCTGGTGCGCGCGAACACCGTCGAGGCACGGGCCACATCGATCAGCTGGGCATCGTTGAGCCCGTCCAGCTCATGGCCCGAGGTGACGCGGATGGTGTCTGCCAGCGCGAGTTCCCGGGCAATGGCGGCGGCCGTGGCAGCGTGGTCGCCGGTAATCATCTTCACGGCAATGCCGGCGCTACGGCATTCGCGCACGGCCGTCTTCGCCGAGTCGCGCGGCGGATCGATCATGCCCAGCACGCCAAGAAGGCTGAGGTCCTTGATGTCGGCCATGTCCACGCTGTCCTTGCCGTCTGCCGGGACACGGCTGGCCAGTCCCAGCACGCGATAGCCTTTGGCAGCCAAAGCATCGATCTGCTCCAGCCAGTAGGCAGTATCCAGCGCCTGCACGCCCTCGGCGCTCTGCTGGTCTCGGCACATGGCCAGCACCTGCTCTGGAGCCCCTTTGACAAACACCACGGGAGCAGCAGCCAGCGGCCGGTGCAGCGTGGCCATATAGCGGTGGACGGCATCAAACGGCACCTCGTCGAGCCGATGCCAGTCCTGACGCAGCTGATCGACATCCAGACCGGCCCGTGCTGCCAGCGTCACCAGAGCCCCCTCCATGGGGTCGCCTTCGACCGCCCAGACCTTGCCTTCGGCATGTCTGACATGGGCGTCGTTGCAAAGCGCCGCGCCTGTGGCGAAGTGCAGCAGCTGCGGATGCCGCACAGGCTCGGTCTCCTCGCCCTTCAGGCTGAAACGCCCCTGGGGCGCATAGCCCTCGCCATCTATGTCGAAGCTGGCCCCGGGCAGCACCACGGCACGCACGCTCATTTCATTGCGCGTCAGAGTACCGGTCTTGTCGGAGCAGATGACGGAGACCGCGCCCAGTGTCTCCACCGCCGGCAGATTGCGCACGATGGCATAGCGTGCGGCCATGCGCTGCACGCCAATGGCCAGCGCAATCGTCATGACCACGGGCAGGCCTTCGGGGATGGCAGATACGGCAATACCCACCACGGCGATGAAGGCGTCGGCCGTGTCGTAGCCGCGCCCCCATAGTGCGAAGCAGAACATCAGCGCGGACAGGCTCAGTATGGTGATGGTGAGCTGGCGCGCGAAACGGTCCATGAGCCGCGTCAGCGGGGTGGCCAGTGTCTGCACCGAACCCAGCATGGTGCTGATCAGGCCCAGCTCGGTGCGCGGGCCGGTGGCCACCACCACACCCAGGCCCTGCCCGGCAGCCACCAGGGTGCCGGAATAGGCCATGGAGAAGCGGTCACCGAGAGCAGCATCGGCGGCCACCGGATCAACCGACTTGTCGACCGCGACCGATTCACCGGTCAGCATGGCTTCGTCCAGCTTCAGGCTGCTGGCGCGCAGCAGCCGCACATCGGCCGGGACGCGGTCGCCGGCTTCGAGCAGCACGCAGTCGCCGGCGACCAGCTCCTCTGCAGACACCGCCATGCGCAAACCGTCGCGCAGCACATTGGCGCGGCTGGAAACCATGGCCTTCACGGCATCCAGCGCCTTTTCGGCGCGGCCTTCCTGCACGAATCCGAAGACCGCATTGATCAGCACCACTGCGAGGATCACCCCCGTATCGACCCAATGCTGCAGCAGTGCGGTAACGACGGCCGAGCCCAGCAGGACATAGATCAGCAGATTGTTGAATTGCGACAGAAAGCGGGCCAGCATGCCGCGTGAAGCGGCGGCAGGCAAGGCATTGGGGCCCTGCTGCTGCAAACGCTCGCGGGCCTGGTCGGAGCTCAGTCCGGCGGCAGTCGATTGCAATTGAGTGAGTACGGCATCGGTCGGCAACGCGTGCCAGGCGGCAACGCGGGTCTGTTCCTGCATCTGAGACTCCCTGACGATTCAACTGAAACGCTTGTGAGCCGGATCTGCGCCCGGTTGGCTTGACGCTTGCATGGTATGCGCTTGAAACGCTTTGCAACCGACTATATGCAGGATTTTCGATAGCTCGATGGCTGCCTGGGACTGTCTCGTGCCGCCTGCCAGCACGGTTGCAAGGGCTGGTTTTCTGGCGGTTCTGAAGGACGGTTCGACTGCTGACCAGAGCTTCACCGCCCAGGGCAGCGGCAGCGAATTCTGAATTTGCAAGCCTCCCGGATCAGGCTTTGCGGCACCGGGCACGAGCTGGAAATCATGCGAACTGCTGGTTTTCATGGATTCTTTCTTGGCGTCGATTTCATGACAATTCGTTTAATTTTGTTGAGCAATTCAACATCAATCACCGAATTAACCTCAGCCACACTTCTGTGGAACCCCATGAATCCAGATCGCGCCTTTCTTTCCCGCCGCCTTTGCATCGCCTGTGCCATGACCAGCCTGATCACCGTCGCGGCGCAGGCACAGGATGCCTATCCCAGCAAGCCCATCCGCATCGTGATTGGCTATGCTCCGGGCGGCTCGGTCGACATGGTCGGCCGCGTGGTCGGGGACATACTGGCCAGGCAGTTGAACGCCACCGTGGTGGTGGAGAACGTGCCGGGTGCCGCGGGCGTGGTGGGAGCGCAGCGCGTGGTCTCAGCCAAGCCCGATGGCTACACCTTGCTGGCCGGCTCCAGCAACGAAATGGCGGGCACCAAATTTGTGAATGCGGCGCAAAAGTACGATCCGGCAGCGGACCTGACTCCGGTGAGCCTGACGGCCCTGGCCCCCAACCTCTGGGTGGCAGGAGCGCATGTCCCCGTCAAGACCGTGGATGACTTCGTCAAGCTGGCCAAGGCCCATCCCGGCAAATACAGCTACGGCAGCCCCGGCATTGGCTCGACACCGCATTTCTCGGGCGAACTGATCAAGAAGACTGCGGGCGTTTACCTGGTTCACATCCCCTACAAGGGATCTCCTGCCATGACCAGCGATCTGGGCGGCGGGAATCTGGACTTCGCCATCCTCTCGCCCACCGCTGCCGCCCCGCTGGCGCAGTCCGGAAAGATCAGGATTCTGGGCGCCACCACGGCCACCCGCATCGCCACGCTCAAGGAGATTCCGCCGCTGGCAGAACATCCCGCGCTCAAGGGCTATGCCTTGAGCGGCTGGTTCGCCCTGGCCGCCCCCAAGGGTCTGCCTCCGGAAGTGCTGGCCAAGCTGCAAAAGGCAATACAGGCAGGTCTTGCCGACCCGGCCATCCGCCAGAAGCTGGAAGCCGCGGGAACCCCGCCTGCCAAGGGCAATGAAAGCCTTGCCCAGGTGATGCGCACAGACATGGACAAATACGCCGAGCTGGTGAAGTTCGCAAGGATCAGCGCAGACAACTAAAGCGGCGCTAAAGCGGCGGCCTGCGACGCCAGGCGCCTTCCCGCCCGGATGCTTTTGTGTCATGGCACCCGGGCTGGTTTTCGGTGGCCCTTCGACTAGGGCTGCCCCCATGGCATTGCGGCACGCCTTCCCGGTACAAGTGACAGGTTTCACCACTTGTCTCCGTCAAAAACCTTGGAGGGTCATTTCATGTCCTTGATTCGCCGCGCCAGCTTTTCCAGCCTGCTTTGCAGCAGCGCCTTCATGCTGTTCAGCCAGAGCGCCCTGGCCCAGGCGGGTACGGCCCAGCCGGGTGCGGCCCAGCCAGGTGTGACCCAGACCGGAGGCCTGTCCCGGACCATGGTCGGCAAGGCCGATGTGTCGGTACCGGGCCGCGAAGCCGTGGTGGCCAAGGTGGAGGTTGCCCCCGGCTCGCGCGCGGGCCGCCATACCCACCCCGGCGACGAGATCAGCTATATCAGCGAGGGCGAGGTCGATCTGCTGATCGACGGCCAGCCGCCGCGCACGCTCAAGGCCGGCGAGAGCTTTATCGTTCCGGCTGGCGTGATTCATGACGCGCACAATGCCGGCAATGGCACGGTCAGGCTGATTGGCGTGTATGTGGTGGAGAAGGGCAAGCCGCTGGCCACGCCGGCCCCCTGAGCGCCGCACGGCGGTGATCAGCAGCGCAGCGGCACGGCATCCATGTTCCGTCCTGGTCGAATCCTTATCCTTGGCGGCATGCACGGTGTCAGAACGCTATCGCGGGACTCTCGCCGCCTGCATCACGGCTCCCGGGTTCCCGGCAGCGTACGCCACTGCGCACCGCACGCGGATATTGCGCGGCAGCCGTGGACGGAGCCTGTCTGCCGACGCCGCGCGGGTTCCTGGCTAGCGCCCCGGTGCCTGGCGCAGCCATAGCGCAGGCGGCCCGTATGCGCCCCGTCAGCGAGGAAGACCTGCGGAACGCCTCGGGAGCAGTGCCGGGCGTCCTCTTCTCAGACCCGCTCGACCCGATTCCCCCGGCTTTCCCCGACCCACAGGAGATGCCTGAGAATCCCCCTGCGACAATTCGGCTCGTGTGGCGCCATTGCCTTGCAATGCCCTGTCCTTCGGCGTGCCGGCCATACGCTCCCGCGCATGGATTCCGGCCAGCGGTCTCTCGCACGGGGGCGCCTGCGCCGGTACATTCATCGTCCATGGCTCTCGACCCCTTCACCCTGCTCGTCCTCACCTCGGCCATGGCTGCCGCCTCGGCGCTGTACCTGGCCTCCGAATGGACCAGTGTACGAGAACGCTCGCTGATCCTCTGGAGCGCCGGGTTTGCCATCATCGCCGTGGGCTGCGTGCTGGCCCTGCTGCGCTCGCGCGGCCATGTGCTGTTCGGCATCTGGTTTCCCAACGGCATGCTGATCGCCGCCCACTGGCTGTTCCTGGCCGGCGTCGCCGGATTCACACATACCCGGCTGCCGCGCGCCTGGTGGCTGCTGGTCGTCGTCTGGCTGGCGGTGCTGTTTCTGCCCGAAGGCCCCTGGTGGTCCCGGGCGATGCTGGGCATACAGTCGCTGCTCATCGCCATCATCACCTTGCGCGCCGGCCTGCTTCTGCGCCCGCAGGACGGTACGCTGAGCGTGGGGGCAGCGCAGCTGCGCTTCGTGCTGCTGGCGCACGGACTGTTCTACCTGCTCAAGGCCGCCTCGCCCGTGGTCCTGGACACTTTTGTCCACCTGGCCGGCTTTCGCGGCACCGTGATCCTGGTCTCGCTGGTGGAAGGAGCGATGGCCATCATGCTGCTCGCAATGTCCATGATCGGCACCGAGCGCCATCGCCGCGAGGAACGCATTGCCCAGATCGCCGCCCGGGATCCGCTGACGGCCCTGGATAACCGTCGCGCGCTCTATCTGCGCGCTCCGGAGCGGCTCAAGCAGGCCTCGCCGGCCAGTCCTGGCGCCCTGCTGCTGATAGACATAGACCACTTCAAGCAGGTCAACGACCTGCACGGTCACGATGCCGGAGACCGTCTGCTGGTCACCCTTGCCGACCTCATCCGCAGCGCGCTGCCTCACGGCGCGCTGGCCGCGAGGCTGGGCGGTGACGAGTTCGTGATACTGCTGAGCGGCGCCTCCGGTGCCGCCGCTCAGGCACTGGGCCGGGACCTGCGCGAAGCGTTCGCGCAGCAGGCGCGCACGCTGTTCGCAACGCCGGAGCCGGTCTCACTGAGCATCGGCGCCTCCCTGTTCGATCAGCCCGACATGGAGCTGTCGCACTGGCTCAAGCGGGCCGACGAGGCCCTCTACGCATCGAAGCGCAAGGGGCGAGACCGGATGGAGCTCACCCCGTTTCCCTCTGCACCGCAGCACGAATGATTCCCCGGCCCCGGCAAACGCCGATGTCCGTCACGTGCTGCAGGGTACGGCGGGGTCCCGCCAGGATCTCTCCAGATCGCCCCGGAGGCTTGCGAGACAGCCGTGCGGGCACACATCCGGCAATGTACGAGGCCATGTGAAACGGTGCCGGAGGCCCGCGCCCCGTATCAGGGCCTATGCGCCATCCCGACTTTTGTACGATCATGCTCCATGAAGCACACCATGATCGCCTTGCTGCTGTCTGCAGTCAGCGCCTTGAGCCTTGCCGCATCGCCCGCACCTGGGGCCACTCAGGAGATCGAGCACCTGATCGGCCATCTCGAAAACTCGGGCTGCGAGTTCCAGCGCAACGGCAGCTGGCATGACAGCCACAAGGCCGCCGAGCATCTGCGCAGCAAATACGACTACCTGCTCAAAAAGGGCTGGGTGGAGACGGCCGAGGACTTCATTGCCCGCGCAGGCACGCAAAGCAGCATCAGCCAAAAGCCCTATCTGGTGCGCTGCAGCGGCAAGGAAGCTGAATCCAGCGCCAGCTGGCTGCAGGCCGAACTCAAGCGCTACCGCAGCCGCCAGTAGCGCTCAGCGGCTCGCCTCAGCCCGCACGCTTGACGGCCGCATCGCACCAGCGCTGCGCCACCTGGGGCGAGGTGCTGCAGACGGCATCGTGCGTGACCGTGGTCACGGCGCGCTCCAGCAGCTGGATATCGGCTTCGTGCTGGCGTGCCACATGCGGGTCTTCGAAGAAGATGGCGCGGTGGCAGCGCTTTTCCAGCACCAGATCGGCAATCTGCGCATCGCCGCCCAGCGGGCCGCTGTTGTAACGATCCACCCAGGGCTTGTCGGCAGGCCAGCCCTTGCTCCAGGCCATCTCGTTGAGCTTCTGACCCGTGGTGCCCGTGCCCACGCGGCGGCGGTAGCGGCTGAGCAGCTCGAAGTTGCGCGCAGCAAAGTCCAGCATGGTGGGCTTCATGGCATCGTGGGCGATCAGCGCCAGCGTCTGGTTCTCATAGTCGTGAAAACGGTCGGCATGGCGGTCACGCACCAGACCGGCGTGAATGCGCTCCATCTCGATCCAGTCCCGCGTGGAGGCGACGGTGGAAAGAAAAGGCTTGCCGTGAATCACGCACTGGCGCTTCAAGGCCAGGGCTTCGGGGAAGATGGACGAGGGGTCCACCGGGTCCATCAGGTAAATGGCGCCATCGAGAGTGCGCTCGTCCCCCTCCATGCCGACCACCTCGGCCACCAGCCTCATGAGACCGCCCTCGCGGCCATAGGGGTAGCGCACCAGACCTTTGTAGCCCTGGAGCATGCTCGCCGCCGTGATGGCGTCATAGGTGCGGCCTACGGTATGAAAGCCCAGCTTGAGCTCGCGAATCCCGGCCTCGCAGGCGCGCAGCAGGGCAAACAGCGCCGCATCCTCGGTTTGGTGGTGGAGTTTGTTGGCGGCAAGACCCAGGCAGATCGGCATAGTGAACTAATCCTTCAGACAAGCTTCAAACGTTCGCAAACTCTGTGCAACCCGCTATGCATCTGCGATTTGAAGCACCTGCAAGAATATCGCCAATTCATGCCCTCCAGATGACTGGGACCGGGTCAGACAGCCATACTTGCACAGCACTTGACAGCCGCCCTCTTCCATCGCTCTCCTTCCCATGCCCACGTCCTCACGCTTCTGGAGTCCCCGCCGCATCGCGACAGCACTCGGTCTGGCCTTGGCGGTGGCACTTGCGAGCTGGGGCATGCGCGAGATCGATGCCCGGCAGCGGGTCTGGATTTTCCAGCCCAGCGACCGCAGCTGGCCTGGAGCCGACACGACCGGCATGCGGGAGCAATGGATAGACTTTCGCAGCCGCGACGGCAGCGCCGCCAGGCTGCATGCCCTCTGGATGCCCTCCAGCGATGCACGTGCCCCGCTGCTGCTGTTTCTGCATGGGGCGCGCTGGAACGTGACAGGCTCCTCGCCCCGCATACGGCGCCTGCAGGCCATGGGCTTTTCCGTGCTCGCCGTGGACTACCGCGGCTTTGGCAAGAGCAGCGCGGCCCTGCCCTCGCAGGCCTCGGCCGCGGAGGACGCGCGCGCTGCCTGGGACTGGCTGGGCCGCAAGGCTGCGGGCAGGCCGCGCTATATCTTCGGCCACTCGCTGGGCGGCGCCGTCGCTATCGATCTGGCCAGCTCCGTCAAGGACGAAAGCGGGGTGCTGGTCGAGTCCACCTTCACCAGCATTCCCGATGTCTTCGACTCCATGCGCTGGGGCTGGCTGCCCGTGAACTGGCTGATCACGCAACGCTTCAATTCGGTCGACAGGGTGGCGGACATCGGCTCGCCGCTGCTGGTCGTGCACGGCACGGCCGACCCGCTGATTCCGGCCCGGCTGGGCCAGCAGCTGTTCGATGCCGCACGCGAGCCCAAGCGCCTGATCCTGGTCGAGGGCGCCAGCCATCACAACACCCAGTCCAGGGCACTGGTGCAATATCGCCAGGCACTGCATGAGCTGTTCGGCCTGAATCCACGCTGAGCGACATCGCCACATACTGTCTCGTCAGCATACGGATCAATCGACAGGCTCTGATAGTCTGTCTGGCTATGTCTGCTCCGCCTGCCCTTAATTCAAAGCCAAATCCCGCTCAATCCCTTGATGAGCAAGCGAAGAGTGCTCCTGAATCTGCAGTTTTCGTGATTCTCACACTGGGGCTGCTGCTAGGCCTTCAGCCGCTGGCAACCGATCTCTATCTGCCCGCCCTGCCTCAGCTGCAGCAAGGCTTTGGCGCCCATGTCTCCCAGGCCCAGCTGACACTGACCGGCTTTTTGCTGGCCTTTGGCTGCTCGCAGATTCTCTGGGGCCCGCTGTCGGACCGGCTGGGCCGCCGCCCCGTCCTGCTGCTGGGCATCAGCGGCTATGTGATCGCCGCGCTGGGCTGCGCCAGCGCCCAGAGCATGGAAGCCTTGATTGCCTGGCGCAGCCTGCAGGGCGCAGCCCTGGGCGCCGGTGTAATGTGCGCGCGTGCCGTGGTCCGCGATCTCTATGCCCCGCATATGGGCGCTCAAGTCATGTCCAAGGCACTGACGGGCCTGGGCGTGCTGGCCTTTCTGGCGCCCATCAGCGGCAGCTTGCTCGTGGGCTGGCTGGGCTGGCGCTCCACCATGCTGGCCCAGGCCTTCATGGGCTGCCTGGCCTGGCTGCTCGTGGTGCTGCGCTTCACGGAGTCGATTCCCCAGCGCAACCCGCAGGCGCTGCAGGCGGGCAATCTGCTGCGCACCTGGTCTCGCATTGTGCGCAACCCCATGTTCCAGGCCTACAACCTGCTGACCTGCTTCAGCTATGCGGGCCTGTTCACCAATCTGGCGGCCTCTTCCTTCACCTATATCAACGTGCTGCATATGGATCGCACGCAGTACGGAATGATGATGGGCGGCAATGCGCTGTGCTACATCGCCGGCACCTTTGCCTGCCGCCGTCTGCTGCGCAGCATGAGCGTGAAGCGCGCCGTGGCCGTAGCGGGGGTGCTGTCGCTGACGGCCGGCTCCATCATGGGCCTGGCGGCCCTGGCCGATCTGCGCAGCATCTGGGCCTATGCCCTGCCCTTCTGTCTCTACCAGGTCGCCCACGGCATTCACATGCCCTGCGGACAAAGCAATGCCATCGCGCCTTTCCCCCAGGCAGCGGGTACGGCCTCGGCCATCAACGGCCTGGTGATGATGCTCATGGCTTTTGCCATGGGGCATTGGCTGGGTCTGCATCTGGATGCAGACTCGACCATGCCGCTGGCCTTCGGCATCTGGTTCTGGTCGGTCTGCACGGCCGTCACCGCATGGACGCTGGTACAGCGTTTTGGCATCAGCAAATCATGATTTGAAATAAGATGATTGTGTTATTTAAAAACCAATTTTTATTATTTTTCTTTTTATAGAGATTTTTCGAGAATGCCTGGACTGGCCCACGCGCCGCACTTTTGTGATCTCCAGCCATGCATTCCCGCCGCTCCTTCCTGCAGCAATCGCTGCTCGCCGCCAGCTCTGCTGGCTTTTCCTTGCACTCTCTGGCCAAGGCCGCCGAGAGCTCCGCCGTTCCTCAGGCCAGCCGCATTCTGGTGGGCTTTGGCGCAGGCGGCGGCATCGATCTGCTGGCACGCGTACTGGCCGAAAGCATCGCCGCACAGCTGGGCAAGAGCCACTATGTGGTGGTGGACAACAAGCCAGGCGCCAACGGCCAGATTGCCGCGCAGACGCTGCTCAACGCCCCCAGCGACGGCGGCACCTATCTGATCGCACCGCTGATCACCCCGGTGCTCTCGCAGATCGTCTACAAAAAGCCCGGCTACGACCCTGCACGCGACTTCTCTCCCGTGGGTCTGCTCGCGCATTTCCAGTTCGGGCTGGCCGTCCCCGCCAAGCATCCGGCGCGCAATATTCAGGAATATGTGGCCTGGCTCAAGGCCAACCCTGAAAAAGCCAACTTCGGCAGCCCCGCCGTGGGCAGCCTGCCGCATTTCTTCGGTCTGCTGCTGGGCGAAGCGGCCGGCGTCAATATCGTGCATGTGCCCTACAAGGGTGGCCCGGCCATGATGACCGATCTGATCAGCGGCCAGCTGGCCTCGGCCATCCAGACCACCAGCGAGCTGGCGCCGCTGCACAAGGAAGGCAAGGTCCGCATTCTGGGCACTTTCGGCAGCCAGCGCGGCCGCGAACTGCCCGATGTGCCGACCTTTGCCGAAGCCGGCTACCCCAAGGCCACGGGCAGCGGCTGGTACAGCCTGTGGGCACGCAAAGGCACCTCGCCCGAGGCCATTGCCGCCGTCAACCGCGCCGTCAACCACGCGCTGCTCGACCCCAAGCTGCAGCCCAAATGGGCGGAGCTGTCCCTGCAGCCCGACCCGCGCACGCCGCAGGCACTGGAGCAGTTGCGCGTGGCCGAAGTCGCCAAGTGGCGTCCCGTGATCGCCAACTCCGGCTTTGTCATCGAATAAGCAGGGCGATGCACTCATGACCGCACCGAATATCGTTTTCATCCTGGCCGACGACCTGGGCTGGGCCGACCTGGGCGTCTATGGCGCCACCGATTTCAAGACCCCGCATCTGGACCGGCTCGCCACCCAGGGC
This sequence comes from Comamonas sp., assembly GCF_009360615.1. Classification (GTDB taxonomy): domain Bacteria; phylum Pseudomonadota; class Gammaproteobacteria; order Burkholderiales; family Burkholderiaceae_C; genus Comamonas. Next base: position 7,246 of record NZ_SPEY01000103.1, on the reverse strand, counting down.
GTGCGCTTCAATCAGGCCTATGCCAACTCGGCCGTCTGCTCGGCCACCCGCATTGCGCTGATCACCGGGCGCTATCAGTACCGGCTGCAGGCCGGGCTTGAAGAACCGCTGGCACGTCATGGCGCGCAGCTTGGCCTTCCGGCCGACCATCCCACGCTGCCATCGCTGCTCAAGCAGGCCGGCTACGACACGGCACTGATCGGCAAATGGCATCTGGGCAAGCCGCCTGCCTATGGCCCGCAGCGCAGCGGCTACGACTACTTCTTCGGCAACCACAGCGGTGCCATCGACTACTTCACGCACAAGCCCGGCGTGGGCGCAGAGTTCGGCCGCGACCTCTGGCAAGGCAACGAGCCCGTGGAGCGTACAGGCTACTACACCTATATCCTGGGGGACGAGGCCACGCGCTATGTCCATGAGCGCAATGGCCAGGACAAGCCTTTTTTCCTGTCTCTGCATTTCACGGCACCGCACTGGCCCTGGGAAGGGCCCGACGACGAGCATGTCGCGCACAGCATCAAGGATCTGTTCCACTATGACGGCGGCAGCCTGAAGAAATATGGCGAAATCGTCGAGGCCCTGGACAAGGCTGTGGGCCAGGTGCTGCAGGCGCTTGATGACACCGGTCAGGCCGACAACACCATCGTCATCTTCACCAGCGACAACGGCGGCGAACGCTTTTCCAAGACCTGGCCCTTCACGGGCCAGAAGACCGAGCTGCTGGAAGGCGGCATCCGCGTGCCCACCCTGCTGCGCTGGAGCGCCCGCATCCAGCCCCAGGTTCAGGAACAGGTCACCGCCAGCTTTGACTGGCTGCCCACGCTGCTAGCCGCGGCAGGTGCCAGGCCGCATCCCGACTTCCCCAGCGATGGCCAAAACATCCTGCCCATCCTGGAGGGCCATGCGGCCCACACCGAGCGCAGCCTGTTCTGGCGCTACAAATCACAGGCCCAGCGTGCCGTGCGCCAGGGGCCCTGGAAATACCTCAAGATCAACGACAACGAGTTCTTGTTCAATGTGGAGGAGGACGCCCGCGAGCGCGCCAATCTCAAGGAGCATCAGCCAGAAATCTTTGCCAGTCTGCGCAGGCAATGGGAGGAGTGGAACGAGCAATTGCTGCCCGTCACGGCCGAAAGCTACAGCCACGGCCTCTCGCCCGATATCCAGGCAGACCGCTATGTGCCGGAAAGGCTGAGCCAGGGCTAGGCTAGGCAGGTCACTAAGTCCCGCCGCAGCCGCAAGGCGGCAGGCTGCGTTATCCTTCACAACCCGCAAGAACCAATGACCGACGGTCATTGGTTCTTGTGCTTTGACCTGTACGGATTCCGCCCCATGACTGCTGCCCACGCCCTGCCCTGTATCGCCATTGCCGGCCCCACTGCCTCGGGCAAGACGGCGGCAGCGCTGGCATTGGCCGAGCGGCTGGCGCAACGCGGTCAGAAGGCCGAGATCATCAGCGTGGATTCGGCCCTGGTCTACAAAGGCATGGACATCGGAACGGCCAAGCCCACCGCTGCAGAGCTGGCCGCTGTCCCGCATCACCTCATCGACATCATCGATCCGCTGCAGGCCTACAGCGCAGCCGAGTTCGTGCGGGACACGCAGACCCTGGTTGCCGAAATCCGTTCCCGCCAGGCCATACCTCTGCTGGTGGGCGGCACCATGCTGTACTTCAAGGCGCTGATGGACGGGCTGGACGATATGCCTGCGGCCAACCCCGAAGTGCGCGCCATGCTGGACGCGCAGGCCGCCGAGCTGGGCTGGCCCGTCATGCATGCCAGACTGGCCGAGGTGGACCCCGTCACGGCAGCACGCCTGGCCCCCGGCGACAGCCAGCGCATCCAGCGCGCACTCGAGGTCTGGCATGTCTCGGGTCAACCGCTTTCAAGCTTCCACACGACCAGGAAAAAGACGGGCCCTGCCGAACAGATGGGACTTGCAACGCTTTTCTCTCTGGAGCCTGCCGAGCGAGCCTGGCTGCACCAGCGCATTGCGCTGCGCTTTGATCTGATGCTGGAGCAAGGCTTTCTCGACGAAGTGCGCAGCCTGCGCGCGCGCGGGGATCTGCATCTGGACCTGCCCTCGATGCGCTGCGTGGGCTATCGCCAGGCCTGGGAAGTGCTGGACGCTCTGGAGGCCGATCCCGGCAAACCCCTGGACATGGCGGGCCTGCGCGAGCGCGGCATCGCCTCCACACGCCAGCTGGCCAAGCGCCAGATCACCTGGTTGCGCTCCATGCCCCAGCGCCATGCGATTGCCTGCGATGCGCCCGGCGCCCAGCGGCAGCTGCTGGATGCGGCCCTGGCGGCCATCGACGCAGCACGGCAGGCCGCAGGCTGAGGGAGGCCGCAGCGGCGTCCATCGTTAAGATCGCTGCATGGCTGCCACCGTCTCATCCCACGCCCGCCCGCTGCTCCAGGTCAGCGACCTTGCCAAACGCTACGGCGACGGCCACACCCAGACCACGGTCTTCGCGCGGGTGAGCTGCGAGATCACGGCCGGCGAATTTGTCGCCATCGTCGGCAACTCCGGCGTGGGCAAGTCCACCTTTCTCAACTGTCTGGCCGGGCTGGACAGCTGGCAACAGGGCCGGATTCTGCACAGCGGCACGGATCTGTCCATGCTCGATGAAGCCCGGCGCGCTGTCTGGCGGCGCGCGCACCTGGGCTTTGTGTTCCAGGCCTTTCATGTGCTGCCCCATCTCGATGTGGCGCAGAACATTGCCCTGCCCCTGATGCTGCTGGGCCGCATGGATGACCAGGGTCAGCAGCGCGTGCAGCAGGTGCTGCAAGCCGTGGGACTTGCAGGTCTGGGCCAGCGCCTGCCCCAGCAGCTCAGCGGCGGCCAGTTGCAGCGCGTTGCCATAGCGCGCGCCCTGGTGCATTCACCGCCTCTGCTGCTGGCCGATGAGCCCACGGGCAATTTGGACCCGTCCACCGCTCAGCAGATCATGGATTTGCTGCTGCAGCAAACCCGCGAAAACGGCACGGCGCTGGTACTGGTCACCCATTCCGCAGAAGCGGCCAGACGCGCCGACCGCGTGCTGCGGCTGACGGCCGGCGGCATGCAGGCCGAGCTCTCGACATCGCAGCAAAGCGCGCTAAGCCTGTGACTTCACGCGCCCCGCTTCTTCTGCTGCTGACCAGCTTCTCCTGGCAGGAGTTGCGCCAGCACCCCTGGCGTATGGCCACGGCGCTGATTGCCATCATGCTGGGCGTGGCGCTGGGCTTTGCCGTCCATGTGATCAACCAGTCCGCACTGGACGAATTCTCCAGGGCGGTGCGCAGCGTCAACGGCCAGCCTGATCTGCAGCTGCACGCCATGCAGGGCGGCCTGCCGCTGGCGCTCTACCCCCAGGTGGCGCAGACCCCGGGCATCGCCAGCGCCGTGCCCTGGGTCGAAACCACGGTGTGGCTGCCCGGCAGCAGCGCAGACCCGCAGACGCGCGGCACGCAAGGGGCAGCGCAGGGCGTGAGCTTGCGCGTGCTCGGCAGCGATGCCCTCAAGCTAGCCCCTGTCGCCCCGGCACTGATGCCGCGTTTGTTTGAGGGCGGTGACCGTCTCGATCTGTTTGCACCCGACGCCGTGTTTCTCAATGCCGCCGCCTTGCAGGCCCTGCGCCTGAGTCCTGAGCAGGCCGTCAACGCCTCCATGCAATGGCTGCTCAACGGCCAGGCCCAGCAGTTGCGCATTGCGGGCACGGTCGCCGCCAGCGGCGCACCGGTCGCAGTCATGGACATTGCCGCACTACAGCAGAAGCTCGGCCTGTTTGACCGCATCGACCGGCTGGATCTATTGCTGACCGACAGCGCCAGCCGCAGCCAGGTCAGCGTCGCCCTGCACGCATTGGCTGCCTGGCAAGACCAGATGCTGATCCAGCAGCCCAGCGACGATCAGCAGCGCGTGGGCGAGATGTCGCGCGCCTACCGCGTCAACCTCACGGTGCTGGCGCTGGTGGCCTTGTTCACGGGAGCGTTTCTGGTGTTCTCGGTACTGGCGCTCAGCGTGGCTCAGCGCGCGCCGCAGTTTGCGCTGCTGGCCGTGCTCGGAGCCACACCGCGCCAGCGCATGGCACTGGTGCTGCTGGAAGCGCTGGCGCTGGGGACTCTGGGCAGCCTGGCCGGTATTGCGCTGGGTACGGCACTGGCCTGGCTGGCGCTGCAGGTGCTGGGCGGCGATCTGGGCGGCGGATTCTTTGCCGGCGTACAGCCCGCCCTGCACTGGAGTCCTGCGGCAGCGCTGATCTTCGGTCTGCTGGGCCTTGCCGCCACGCTGGCCGGCGCCTGGTGGCCAGCACGCGCCGCCATGGATCTGCCACCTGCGGCCACGCTCAAGGGGTTGGGCAGCACGCACGAGAGCGCTCCGCGCCTTTGGCCCGCTGTCACACTGCTCGCAGCCAGCCTGGTGCTGGCCTTTATGCCGCCGATCGCAGATATCCCGCTGGCGGCCTATATGGCCGTGGGCCTGCTGTTGCTGGGCGGCATGTCAGCCCTGCCCTGGTTGCTGGGTGCGGTGCTGGCACTGGTACCCAACGCCTTTTCGCGCCAGCCGCTGGCCATGCTGGCACTGGAGCGCGCGCGGCGCATGCGCCACGCCACCACCGTGGCCGTAGGCGGCGTGGTGGCCAGCCTGAGCCTGGCCGTAGCCCTGACGGTGATGGTCACCAGCTTTCGCGGCAGCATGATGGAGTGGCTGGATGCCGTGTTGCCCGCTCCCCTGTATGTACGCGCGGCAGGCGGCTCCAGCCGTGTCGATGCTGCCCTGCTGCCGGCCGATGCGGCGCAGCGCCTGAAGCTGCTGCCCGGCATAGCGCGTGCCCAGGCCATGCGCAGCAGCCAGCTGGTACTGAGCCCCGAGCGCCCGGCCATCAGCCTCCTGATTCGCCCGCTGCGGGGCGAGCAGGCCATGCAGCTGCCCTGGGTCGAGGGCCCCATCCACGAAACGCGCCCGGGCATTGCCGTGCACATCAGCGAAGCCGTGGCCCAGCTCTATGGTCTGAAGCCCGGCGACACCTGGCCGCTGCTTTCCAAGGCTTTCAGCCTTCAAACCAATGACCAGAAAGCGTCAACAGCTTCTTTTTACATAGCATCCGTGTGGCGCGACTATGTGCGTCAGTTCGGTGCCGTCGCCCTGGACTGGCAGGACTATCTGGCACTGGTGGGCAAAGCAGGCAATGCGGCGCTGGTCAGCGAGATTGCCGTCTGGCCCGAGTCCCCCGGAGCATTGCCTGACGCCGCTCTGCAAGCGGCGATAGAACAGGCCCTCGGCACGCCAGGGCAGCCGCTCCCGGCGCTGGAATTTGTCAGCAGCCAGGCGCTGCGCGAACGCTCTCTGCGCATTTTCGATCGCAGCTTTGCCGTCACCTACTGGCTGCAGGCCGTGGCCATCGGCATAGGCCTGTTCGGCATAGCCGCCAGCTTCAGCGCCCAGGTGCTGGCCAGGCGCAAGGAGTTCGGCCTGCTCGCCCATCTGGGCCTGACACGCCGCAATGTGCTGAGCGTGGTTGCCGCCGAGGGTCTGGCCTGGACCCTGCTGGGCACCATCGCCGGCACGCTGCTGGGCCTGGGCGTGGCGATGATCCTGGTGCATGTGGTCAATCCGCAGAGCTTTCACTGGACCATGGAGCTTCGCCTGCCTATGCTACGCCTGCTGGCACTGGGCGCTGCCGTGGTGCTGGCCGGCGTCGTCACCGCGTGGCTGGCCGGACGCCGGGCCGCCAGTGCCGATGCGGTGCTGGCTGTGAAGGAAGACTGGTAGCTATAACTGCGCCCCCGACAGCGTTTTTCACGAGATGCTCCATGGCGCAGCGCACAATGAAACCTTCAACGCCGCGAGGAGTTCGTATGCAAGTCCAGCCCTATCTCTTTTTCGATGGCCGCTGCGAAGAGGCTCTGGATTTCTACCAGGCCGCTCTGGGCGCCGAGATCACCATGCTGATGCGCTACAAGGATGCTCCGCCGCCCGAGTCATCAGGCCAGCAAGGGTGCGGGCCGGGACAGGTGGACCCCGAGAAGATCATGCATGCCAATGTCCAGATCGGCGAGACGCAGATCATGGCCTCCGACGGCATGAATGGCGGCAAGCCGGACTTCAAAGGATTTTCGCTGTCCATCACTGCGCCCAGCGAGAAGGAGGCGGATCGCATCTTTGCCGCCATCGGCCAGGGCGGCACGGTACAGATGGCGCTGGACACCACATTTTTTGCCCGCCGTTTCGGCATGGTGACCGACCGCTTCGGGGTCAGCTGGATGGTGATCGTTCCCCTGATCGATATCGGCTGAGGACCGAACACCGGTTGCTCCGGCATTGGGGCATGCGGCTGGGCGACAATGGGCCATGCCTTACCAGCCAGCGACCTCCCAGCTCCCGCAACCGTCGTCTCGTGCCCTGTCACGCAGGCAGTCCCTGCAGACGCTGGCTGCAGCCGGTCTGGGGTGGGCCGGCCTCGGCCGGCCTCTGCCAGCCTCGGCCTTGCCGCTCAAGCCCCTGCAGTTTCCGCGCGACTTCGGCAGCCATCCCGAGCTGCAGACCGAATGGTGGTACATCACCGGCCGGCTGCAGGCCGGCGGCAGGCCCTGGGGCTTTCAGCTGACCTTCTTTCGCTCGCGCATCGAAGCCGCCCAAAGCCTGCAATCGACACTCGCGGCCAAGCAGCTGATCTTTGCCCATGCGGCCTTGTGCGATGTCGAGGGCCACAAGCTGCGCCACGACCAGCGCATGGCGCGCGCGGGCCTGGGCCTGGCCGGAGCCAGCGAGAGCGATACCGATGTGCGTATCAACGACTGGTATCTCCAGCGTCGCCCCGTGCAAGGCCAAAGCGCCGCGCAGGCCAGCCGTTACCAGGCTTTGCTGACAACCAAGGACTTCACGCTGGATCTTGAATTTGACAGCACGCAGCCATTGCTGCTGCAGGGGAGCAACGGTCTGTCACGCAAAGGCCCACGAGAGGAACAGGCCAGCTATTACTACAGCCAGCCCCAGCTCAGGGTCGGCGGCTCCATCACCGTGGCCGGCCAGTCGCTGCCTGTGCAAGCCAGCGCACACAACCGCGCCTGGCTCGACCATGAATGCAGCGCTGCCATCATGGACCCGGAAGCCCAAGGCTGGGACTGGATCGGCATGAATCTCGATGACGGCAGCGCCCTCACGGCCTTTCATCTGCGCCGACGCAATGGATCGGCACTCTGGGCAGGCGGCTCATTTCGCGCACCGAACCAGAGCGCGCAAATCTTTGGCGCCGATCAGG